>NZ_JBEZVL010000001.1:205230-1134166 GCF_040636975.1 Streptomyces sp. NPDC032198
GCCGACTGCAAGAGCGCGCCAGCTCCGGCACCGCCCGCCCTGAAGGCGGGACCGCGCCCACATGTCCGTCCTCGCCAACACGGCTTACACGCCCCACCACTTCGGCGAGGAAGTCCCACGCACCGTGCTCCGGGCGGACACACCACCACGCCCCCTCGCCAGCGCTGCCGACTGCAAGAGCGCGCCAGCTCCGGCACCGCCCGCCCTGAAGGCGGGACCGCGCCCACATGTCCGTCCTCGCCAACACGGCTTACACGCCCCGCCACTTCGGCGAGGAAGTCCCACGCGCCGTGCTCCGGGCGGACATACCGACACGTCCCCTCGCGTGCGCTGTCGTCTGCGGGGTATCGGGGCGAGGGGGCAGGGCTGGGGTTCCGACTCCCCTGCGTTTCCGGCTCAACTGCTCGACGCTCCCGGGTAATCGGGTGGGTGGGTGGGTGGGAAACGATTGTTGCGTTACCCCGGGGGCCGGGAAGCGCTACGGCTTGCGGCCCCAGGCTGAGATCAACGGGGACGTCGCGAGGTCCATCGGCTCGGTGGCGATGTTCGCCAGGTGGTCGGCGATGTCCTCGTCCGTGGCCAGGCCCGCTGCTGTCAGCGCCCTGCGGGACTGCTGGATCGTGGCCGTCTCCAGGGCCACGCACGCAGGCGAGCTCAAAGGGAAGTACGCGTCGGCCTCCACCTGACGCAGGCCCGCCGCCCGAAGCAGACGGGGAAGCCCACGCCCGTACGGGACGTCAGCGCCGCGCTCAGCGAGCAGCGCCCCCCGAAGCCGGTTCGCCAACTGCTGCGCAGGCCCGTGCTCGTCCGGACACGACAGCGGCTGCAGGGCCGGATCCACCTCCTCCACCAGCAGGCGGCCCCCCGGACGCAGAGCCCGGATCATCGAGCGCAACGCCACCTCCTGGTCCGGCACCCGGGCCAGAACGAGCCGCGCATGGACAAGGTCGAAGCCCCCGCCGGGCGGCCCCTCCGCCCCCACGTCATGCGTACGCACCTCCACCGGTGACCGTGCGGCCGACGTCTGCCAGGAGATGTCCGTGTCGGTCGCGAGGACCCGCCCGGTGGGCCCGACCCGCTTCGCGAGCCAGGAGACGACGGAGAAGCCGCCCGCACCGACCTCCCAGCAGCGCCACCCAGGACCAATGCCCAGCCGCTCGACGTGCCGGAAGGTCGTGGGGTCGAAGAGCGCGGAGAAGGCCGCTTCGGAGCCCTGCCCCGAACCCGCCGCGCCCGCACCCGCACCCGCCCCCTCCGTGTGCCGATTCCTCTTGCCGGTCAGATAGCCATCGATGAGCGTCATACGGCAATTATCACGATTGTCCTGCTTACTCCGGGGAGGCAGCCCCGAGTACCCGGAGCGGAGTCTTCCGTTCCCACAGGCTCCGACCACGCGGTCGGGACGTGCTGGCACACTGGCACATCACGTCACCAGAACGAGGAGCCACGCATGTCGATGGCAGGCAACCTGCGAAAGGTAGGGAACCTCCGCAAGGTAGGCGGCCTGCGGAAAGTCGCGCGGGTCGCCCGGTTCGTCCGCAAGCACAAGCGCGTCGACCTGAGCCACCCCGCCCGCTCCCCCCTGGGCTCGGCAGTGGTCAAGTGCGTGACGTACCGGAACGGAGTGCGCCAGGACGGCGGCCGCGATCTCGTCGAGGAGGTCGAGCGCGTCCGCAAGAGCGGCGACGGCTTCGTCTGGCTCGGGTTGCACGAACCGACGGAGGACGAGTTCGCGGGCATCGCCGACCTCTTCGACCTGCACCCGCTCGCCGTCGAGGACGCGGTCCACGCCCACCAGCGGCCGAAGGTGGAGCGGTACGAAGAGATACTGTTCGCCGTGTTCAAGACCGTTTGCTACGTGGAGCATGCCGAACTCACCGCGACCAGCGAGGTGGTGGACACCGGCGAGATCATGGTCTTCGTGGGCGCGGACTTCGTGATCACCGTGCGGCACGGCCGCCACGGTTCGCTCGGCCCGCTGCGCGAGGAGCTCGAATCGGCGCCCGAGCAGCTCGCCCAGGGCCCCGCGGCGGTCCTGCACGCCCTGGCGGACCACGTCGTGGACGACTATCTCGTCGTGACGGACGCGGTGCAGGCCGACATCGACCAGGTCGAGATGGACGTGTTCTCCAAGGAGGGAGAGCGCGCCGACCCCGGCCGGATCTACCAGCTCAAGCGCGAACTCCTCGAACTGAAGCGCGCCGTGGTGCCGCTCGGCCGCCCCCTGCAGATCCTCTCGACCCAGCAGCTGCGGGCGATCGCCCCGGAGATACAGGCGTACTTCCGGGACGTCGACGACCACCTCAAGCGGGTCACGGAGCAGATCGCGTCCTTCGACGAGCTCCTGAACTCCATCCTCCAGGCCCATCTCGCCCAGGTGACGGTCGCTCAGAACGAGGACATGCGGAAGATCACCGCCTGGGCCGCCGTGATCGCCGTGCCGACGATGGTCTGCGGTGTGTACGGGATGAACTTCGACCACATGCCCGAACTGCACTGGAAGTACGGCTACGGCCTGGTGGTCGGCCTGATCGCCACCACCTGTTTCGCGCTCTACCGCGGCTTCCGGCGCAACGGCTGGCTCTAGGCTCAGCCCTTCACGCGTCTCAGCCCTTCACGCGACTCAGCCCTTCACGCGTCTCAGCTTCGCGCGTCTCAGCTCTTCGCGTACACGCGCTCGACCCAGCCCGCGAGCTGGTCGTCGGTGAGGTGCGTCGCCAGGTCGGCCTCGCTGATCATGCCGACCAGGCGCTTGTTCTCGATGACCGGCAGCCTGCGGATCTGGCTGCCCTTCATCTCCTGGAGCACCTCGTCGACGCCCGCGCCCGAGTCGATCCAGCGCGGCGTGCCCTTGGCCATGTCACCCGCGGTCACCCGGGACGGGTCGTGCCCCATGGCCACGCAGCCGACCACGATGTCGCGGTCGGTGAGGATTCCGCAGAGCCGCTCGTTCTCGTCGCTGATGGGCAGCGCGCCCACGTCGAGCTGACGCATCAGTTGTGCGGCGCGGTCCAGGGTCTCGTGTGCGGGGATCCACTGGGCGCCGCGGTGCATGATGTCTCCGGCGGTGGTCATGAGGTGCCTCCCGGTCCGGACGGCCGGCGCGGCGCGGAGGCACCGCCAGTCCCGGCGCCCCTCATTCTCGCCGGACCCCCGGAGGTCCGCACTCCGGAGGCGAGCACCCCTGACGGGACAACGGCTCCGGGACACATCAGGACTCCGGGCCACATCAGGGCTCAGGCTCAGACGGAGAACCCGACGATCTTCTCCGGGGTCACCCTGATGATCACCCGGGCCTCCTCGTCCTTCTCGCCGGGCGGGTCGATGCCCAGGTACTTGTGCGAGAGCTCGTGCGGAAGCCTCTTCTCCGGATCGGGGAGCACCTCGGCGACGCCGCGGATCTCCGTCGACACGTACGGGTTGGCCAGGTCGAAGACCGAGATGCTGATGCGCGGGTCGCGTTCGAGGTTGCGGACCTTCTGCCGCCGCGCCGTGGAGGAGAACAGCACGGTGTCGCCCTCGCGTTTGATCCACACCACCGAGTTCTGCGGCGCCCCTGAGGGGCCGAGGGTCGCGACGCTGGCGAAGTTCTTGCCGTCGAGGAGAGTGCGGACCGATTCGCTGAAGTGGAGCGCTGTCGTTGCCATGCCCCGACCCTAACTACATGCACGTGCATATAAAAGGGCTTTCCCTCAACAACTTTCTCGACCCCTTCGCCTCACGCCGTCAGCCGTTCCACGCCGGATGCCGTGGATCGTCCGCCCGTACGACGACGTCGGCCACCGCACCGGGGTCCACCTCCGCTTCGTACCGCTCGTAGGCGGGCAGGGTCCAGCGCTCGCCCTCCGCCGTACGTCGTCGCAGGGCGCCCGGCGAGAGGCTCGTGTGGACCGTCAGGTCGAAGGGGAACCAGTGGCCGAGCAGCAGCGGCCCGTGCAGCAACAGCAGTGCCCCGGACTGGAGTTGGACGTACGGGCTGCGCGTCGCGCGGTCCGCTTCCGGGTCCCAGAGGTCGGGCAGCACCCGCCCCGTGCCACCCGGATCCAGCGGCCCGAAGACCTCGCGCCACAGGGCGCCGGTGTCGAACCAGCCGCTGTAGTACGCCTCCACGTCCTCGCGCCCGTATTCGAGACGCAGCGAGGCGGGACGCAGGAAGCCTTCCGTGCCGACGACGAGCGCGGACCGTCCGCGCACCCGCAGCGCGTCGGCCACGCTCCGGGCCAGCTCGCCCGGGCGGCCCGCCGGGGCCCCGTCGAAGGCGATGCGGGGCCAGGGGCCCGCATCGGCCGTCTTCAGGTCGAGCAGCCGGTCGGCGAGGGTGTCCGTGAGCCGCTCCCAGGTGATCGCTTCGAGTCGCACCCGTCCCATGATGCCGGGCCGCCCCCGCCCTGGCGCCGGACCCTCCCCCCGCCGTATCGCCGGACCCCGGCCCCGCTCCCGCGGCGGTACGCACCCGGCGCCAGGGGGAATGAATCCTTCATGGCACCAACTCCCCTCGCCCGGAAAGAACTTCTCGCCATCCAGCCCCTCAGGCGCCGGCACTGCGCGGAGTGCCGCGGCGGCCCGCTCTCCCTGCTGGTCGTCGAGGACGCCGAGCCACACTGTCTGGACTGCGCCGACCTGGACCACCTCGTCTTCCTGCCGCGCGGCGACACCGCGCTGACACGCCGGGCCCGCGAGGGGAGCGGGCTCTCCGCGGTGGTCGTCCGCCTCAACCGCCGCCAGGGCCGGTACGAACGGCAGGGCGTCCTCGTCGAGGAGGCGGCGCTCGCACGGGCCGAGGAGCGGTGCCTCGCGGACGCCGAGGCGCGGGCCCGCCGCCGGGCACGGGACGCGGCACGCCGGGCCCTGGAGGACGTCCGCTTCACCGCGGCCTTCGCGGACGAGATACGGCGGCTCTTCCCGGGGTGCCCCGACGAGCGGGCCCGGGGGATCGCCGCGCACGCGTCCGTGCGGGGCAGCGGGCGGGTGGGCCGGAGCGCGGCGGGCCGTGCCCTGTCCGGCGCCGCGGTGACGGCGGCGGTGGTGGCCGCCGTCCGGCACACGGAGACGCCGTACGACCGTCTCCTCATGAGCGGAGTCCCCCGCGGCGAGGCCCGCCGCCGGATCGCCCCGGCGGTCGAGGTAACGCTCCGGTCCTGGCAGGGACCTGGGCGACAGGAGGACATGGCCGTCTGAGGCGCCTGCCCGAAACCCTTGCGGGCCCTGGATCGCCCACCAAGCCCTCCCCCAGGCCTCCTCAAGCCCCCAAGGCCTCAAGGCCCCCGCCAGACGCCCGCACATGCCCCCGCGCGCCCCACGCATGGCGCTCTCCCCGGTCGGGGCAATTCACTTGTGGTGCGGGGCCGTGCCATGGAGGATCATCGCGGCTCACTCACCTGACGGCTGCCTTACACAACGCGGGAGTTGCCATGATCGAGGGACCCTATTTCGTGCTCGTCGTGCTGGGCGCGCTCGCCTGCGGTCTGGTCGCCGGAGCGTTCGTCGCGTTCTCGACGTTCGTGATGCAGGGCCTTGCCGCGCTGCCCCCGGCGCAGGGCATCGCGGCCATGCAGTCGATCAACGTCAAGGCGGTCACCGCCGGGTTCATGACCGTGTTCATGGGCGCCGCCGGTCTCAGCGCGGTCGTCGCCGTCGTCACGTTCGTGCTCTGGCCCGACGACGGCACCGTCGAACTGCTCCTTGGCAGCGCGCTGTATCTGTTCGGCTCGTTCGGCGTGACCATCGCCGCGAACGTGCCCCGCAACGACGCCCTCGCCAAGCTCGACCCGCAGGCACCGGAGAACGCGGACCGCTGGCGTACGTACGTCCGTGAATGGACCATGTGGAACCACATCCGCGTCGGGGCCTCGCTCGCCGCGTCGGCGTCCTTCCTCCTCGCCCTCACCTGACCAGGCCCGGCCTCACACGGTCCGACCGCCCCTGACCTGGGACGACTGCCCCCGCCGCCCGCGGGCGTGCCGCGCCCGGCCACTCGTCGTACAGTGGCCGAAAGCCTGCGAAAGCACCCGAGGGAGACGGCCATGGCCGACCCCAAAGGCTTCCTCACCACCGCCCGCCAGGAATGGCCGCGCCGATCCGTCGGCGAACGGGTCAAGGACTGGGACGAGGTGTACGTCCCCGGCGCGCTGCTGCCCATCATCGAGCGGCAGGCCGACCGCTGCATGGACTGCGGCATTCCGTTCTGCCACGACGCCTGCCCGCTGGGCAATCTGATCCCCGACTGGAACGACCTCGTCTCGCGCGCCGACTGGCGTGCCGCGGCGGACCGGCTGCACGCCACGAACAACTTCCCCGAGTTCACCGGCCGCCTCTGCCCCGCCCCGTGCGAAGCAGGCTGCGTCCTCGCGATCAATCAGCCCGCGGTCACCATCAAGAACGTCGAGGCGGCCATCGCCGACCGCTCCTGGGCGGACGGTCTCAACCCGCCCCGCACCCCGGACCGGCACTCCGGCAGGACGGTCGCCGTGGTCGGCTCCGGCCCGGCCGGACTCGCCGCCGCACAGCAGTTGACGCGCGCCGGGCACACCGTGGTCGTGTACGAGCGCGACGACCGCGCGGGCGGGCTCCTGCGGTACGGGATCCCCGCGTTCAAGATGGAGAAGCACCACGTGGAGCGGCGGCTCGCGCAGTTGCGGGACGAGGGCACGGTCTTCCGTACGTCCGTCACGATCGGGCGGGACATCGGCGCCGCGGAGCTGCGGACCAGGCACGACGCGGTGGTGCTCGCCACGGGCGCCACCGCTTGGCGCGAACTCGACGTGCCGGGGCGCGAGTTGAGCGGCATCCACCAGGCCATGGAGTACCTCCCGCTCGCCAACCGCGTGTGCGAAGGAGACTTCGACACCTCCCCGCTGTCCGCCGCGGGCAAGCACGTCGTGATCGTCGGCGGCGGGGACACCGGAGCGGACTGCCTGGGCACGGCGGTACGCGAAGGGGCCGCCTCCGTCACGCAGTTGGACATCTACGAACGGCCCTCCGACGCACGTGACGAACTGGCCGAGCCCTGGCCGACGTACCCGAAGCTCTACCGCCTCTCCGTCGCGCACGAGGAGGCGGGGGAGCTGCGCACCGCCCCCGCGGCGGACGCCGACGCGCGTCTGTTCGCGGCGTCCACCCTCCGCTTCACCGGCGACACGGCGGGCCGGGTACGCGCCCTGCACCTGACCGGGGTCGACGCGGACCGCCGCTCCCTCCCGGGCACCGACCGTGAACTCCCCGCCGATCTGGTGCTCCTGGCGCTCGGTTTCACCGGGCCCGAGCGGACCCCGGGCGGCCTCGTCGACCAGCTGGGCCTGGCCGTCGAGGACCGCGGAACACTGGCCCGCGGCGCGGACTTCGCGACCAACGTGCCGGGGGTCTTCGCGACCGGGGACGCGGCTCGCGGCCAGTCGCTGGTGGTCTGGGCGATCGCCGAGGGCCGCGCGACCGCCGCCGCGGTCGACCGGTGGCTGACCGGTACGACCGATCTCGCGGCGCCGATCGGCCCGTACGACCGGCCGATGACGGTGTGAGCCGGGGTGCGGTCACGACAGTGAGCCGCCCCCGGGCACGGGTGACGGCTCACGACGGGTTCAGGACCCGCTCACGGCAGGGCTCATGACTGGGCTCATGACTGGGCTCACGACAGCAGGAAGTCGGCCTCCCCCGCCTTCGCGCCCTGGATGAACGCGTTGATCTCGCCGTGCGTGTAGATCAGCGCCGGGCCGTCCGGATCCGCCGACTGACGGACGGCCACCCGGCCGTCGGCCAGCTTCATGGCCTCCAGGCAGTTGCCGCCGTTGCCGCCGCTCCACGGCTTGTGCCAGCCCTCGCTGCCGAGCTCACGGGCGGGCATGCCGTTGTATATCCGGGAGTCGTCCCGGGACTCGGGACGGGATCCGGCCCCGGGTTTGCCCCCGGGGCGCGTACCGGCTCGGTGTCGATCCATTCACAGCTCCTTGCGGAGGTCCCGGAGGATCTCCTTTGTGCGATGTGCCGTCGCGGCTTGCGCCGCCATGCGGTCCATGACCTCGAGGTGGGTCGCCACCTCGGTGCGCGCGTCCAGATAGACGGCGCCGGTCAGGTACTCGCTGTAGACCATGTCCGGCAGCTCCGCCATGGCGAAGCGGAAGAGCACGAACGGTCCGTACGTGCCCGGGTGCGGACCCGCCGCGAACGGCGCGATCTGCAACGTCACATGAGGAAGTTCGACGGCTTCGAGCAGCTTGTCGATCTGCTCTCGCATCACATCGGAACCGCCCACGGGTCTGCGCAGGGCGGTCTCGTCCATCACCATCCAGACCCGTGGCGCGTCCTCGCGGGTGAGCAGCGACTGGCGCTCCATGCGCAGTGCCACGTACCGCTCGATGTCGTCGGGGTTGGTCTGGCCGATCGCTCCGGAGCGCATCACACCGCGTGCGTACTCCTCGGTCTGCAGCAGACCGGGCACGAAGTGCGGTTCGTAGGACCTGATGAGGCTGGCCGCCCCCTCGAGGCTGACGTACATGCTGAACCAGCCCGGCAGGATGTCGTGGAACCGCTGCCACCAGCCCGGCTTGTTCGCCTCCTCGGCGAGCGTCACGAAGGCGTCGGCCTCGTCGTCGGCGACGCCGTAGGACTTCAGGAGGAGCTGGAGATACGGGATCTTGAGCGCGACCTCGGCCATCTCCATGCGGCGGACCGTGGCGGGGGCCACGCGGAGAATCCGCGCGGCCTCCTCTCGTTTGAGACCCGCGCGCTCACGCAGGTCTTGCAAACGACGGCCTAGGACGACCTGGCCGACGGTCGGCGCGGACCGCGGTTCGCTCACGTCCTACCTCCACGTACTCCATGACATGCCAATTCACTCCGCACCTGGAGCCGTTGCGTGCAGTGTGCCACGTGCCGTCTCGAAGGAACACGCCACTGTGCACTTTTCAGAGTGGGTCTTGCCAAGGTGTTCCCGGCGGGGCGATAGTGGATGGCGTGACTCCGCCCGCGCCGTTACACACCGCTGCCGCCGAAGCCCCTGTTGGCATGACTGCCGACGCGTGGGTCGAGAGCGGCTCCGAGCTCTGCGTCAGCTTCGCGCTGGTGCCACGGCCGGGCTCCGCCTCACAGGCCAGACGGCTGGCGAACGCCCAGCTCCTGGGCTGGGAGATAGGCGAGGAAGCCCGCGACGCCGCGGCCCTCGTGGTCTCCGAGCTGGTCACGAACGCCATCGTGCACACCGCGAGCCACCGGATCATCTGCGAGCTCTGCACGAAACCCGGGTCACTGCGCATAGCTGTGCGTGACGACGGATACGGATCAGGTGTCCCGCGGCCCGCCCAGGAGGGGCCCGACGCCGACGAGGAGCACGGGAGGGGACTGCTTCTCGTCGAGGCGGTGAGCAACGCGTGGGGTGTGCGGGACGAGGGTCCCGGAGCAGGCCTCACCGTATGGGCGGAACTGCGGGCGTGACGTGAATGAGGGTGCGGGCGTGAGGACGACGTGGACAGGGGGCGTGTGAGCACGGTGACGGTACGGCGGCTGTGGGACCTGGACACGCTGGTCCGCCTCGAACGGAGGCGGAGCGCCGCCGCCTCGCCCCCACCGGCGCCGACGCGGCTCGCCGTGCCGGCCGGGATGTCGCTGCCGCTCGGGTGTGACGCGGTCTCGGTGCCCGCACGGTTCGGGCCCCGGCTGATGGCACGGCTGCCTCGGGTGGGGTGTGTGTACGAGGACGCCGGGGCTGACGGGGACGCGGCCGGGGCCCGGTGGTGGTGGATCGTGCCTGCGGATTCCGATGTCGCGCTGGAGTGGCCGTCGCCCGCGTATTACGCCGCCGGAGCCGTGGTGCCCGGCGCCCGCAGCGCTCCCTCGCTGATCCACAGCCCCTCCGGGGGCGAGGTTCCCTATACGCCTCCCATTCCGCTGTATCTGGCGTGGTGCAGGGCCACGGGCACCACACCGGGGTGGTCACGGGCCGTCAGCGCCTAGACCCGCACCGCCGCCCCAGGGCGGCACCCTCCCGCAGACGCCGTCCAGGCACTTGTGCTTCAGGAGGTCGTCCACCAGCTGCCGCGTCACGAGCCCCTCGTCGGCGAACAGCTTGCCCAGGTGCGGACGGAGCTCGCGCCGCGCCCCCGCCTCCGCGAAGCTGCCGCCGTCACCGAAGAAGGCCACGGTGGACGAAGCCGGGGATGTCCCCGGTCGCGAACTCCTCGTGGAGCGCTCCTCGGCCCCGTCCAGGCCGTGCTCGTAAGGGACTTGGGGTGTCCGGAGAGTGTCGGTCACGGAATAACTCCCTTGCCTGCGCGGGTGCGATGTTGCCTGCATGGGGTATGGCACTGCCGCCCCGGCGAACCGGCAACAGTTGCCCGGGGTTGCAAGCCGCACGCGACACAGGCAGAGAAGGAGAAGCACACGAACGACAAACAGAACAACTACCGCATCCCCCACGGGACTTCGGAGTCCGAGTCGCTGCTCTTCGGCGGGCCCCTGCGCTACGACACCGGCTGGGCCCAGTACGAGGAGGCCTTCCTCCAACTCGGCTTCCGGTCCATGCTGAAACGGCTTCCCGCGCTCCTCGCCGCCAGCTTCCGGCTCGCCCGGCAGGCCGACCGGCGGGCCGCGCGCGTCGTCATCGGCGCCGAGGTGGGCCGCGGACTCGCCCAGGCGGTGAGCCTCCTCGCGGTCAACAGCGTCCTCGGCCGGCTGATGACCGACGCCCCGATCACCGACCGGCTGCGCGGCGCGGCCCCCGCCCTGGTCACGATGGCGTCCGTGCTGTTCGTCGCCGCGCTGCTGCGCGCCGCGTCCACGTACGCGACAGGGCGCCTGGAGCCGAAGGTCGAACGCGTCGCCACCGAGCAGTACCTGGAGAAGGCGGCGTCGGTGGAGCTCTCGGCCATCGAGGACGACGCGTTCCACAAACTGCTCGACACCGCGCAGTACGGAGCCTCGTCGGCCCGGCGCATGATCGGCATCTCCACGCGCGTGGTGAACGCGATGATCTCGCTGATCGCGGCGGCGAGCGTGCTGACCGTCCTGCACCCGGTGCTGCTTCCGCTCCTGGTGACGATGACCCTGCCGAGCGCGTGGAGCGCCCTGACGATCGCCCGGCGCCGCTATGTCTCCTTCCACGCGTGGGTGCAGCACGCCCGCGCGGGACGTCTCATCGGCAGCCTGCTCACGGAGGCGCAGGCGGCCCCGGAGATCCGGGTGCACGGTGTGGGCCCCTTCCTGCTGCGGCACTTCCGGGCGATGTCGGAGGTGGCGGAGGAGGAGCAGGCACGCCTGGCGCGGCTCGCCGCCCGGACGGGTCTGATCGCGGCGGCCTGGACGGGCGTGGCCACCGCGGCGACGTATGCGACGCTCGGCGGGCTGCTGCTCGCCGGGGCGATGGCACTGTCGGTCGCGGGTACCGCCGTCATCGCGATCCGCACCGGCGCGTCCAATCTCGACACGCTCGTCCTGGAGGTCAACTCCCTGCACGAGGACGCCCTGTTCGTCGGCGACCTGGAGCGGCTCTTCGAGGAGGCGACGGAGCGCGCGATCCCGGTCGGCGGCGCCGAACTGCCGCTGGACCCACGGGAGATCCGGTTCGAGAAGGTCACCTTCCGCTATCCGGGGACCTCGGGCAGGGACGCGCTCAGTGACGTCTCCCTCACCCTGCCCACCGGGAAGATCGTCGCCCTGGTGGGTGAGAACGGCTCCGGCAAGACGACGCTGGTGAAGCTGCTCGCCGGTCTGTACGCGCCGAAGGACGGCCGGATCCTGTGGGACGACGTCGACGCGGCGACCGCGGACCGGCATCAGCTTGCGGCACGTATCGCGATGGTGGCGCAGGACTTCAAGCGCTGGCCGTTCACGGCACGCGTGAACATCGCGATCGGCCGCTCGTCCGTGCCACTCACGGACGACCGGATCGGCGTGTCGGTCGGTGAGGCCGGTGCCGGGGACGTCGTGGCCGATCTGCCGCGCGGGCTCGACACGCTGCTGGCCCGCGCGTTCACCGGCGGGCACGAGCTGTCGGGCGGTCAGTGGCAGCGGCTCGGCATCGCGCGCGCCGCGTACCGGCGCGGCAGCATCCTCATCGTGGACGAGCCGACGGCGGCGCTCGACGCCCGCGCCGAACTGGAGGTCTTCGAGAAGATCAGGGCCCTCGCCGGGACGGGCCAGACCGTCATCCTCATCACTCACCGCCTGGCGTCGGTGCGCCACGCGGACCTGGTCCATGTCCTGGACGGAGGGCGTCTGGTGGAGTCGGGCACACCGGACGAACTCCTGCGCACAGGCGGGGTGTACGCGGAGCTCTACGCGCTGCAGGCCGACCAGTTCACCGCGAAGATCCCGAAGGCCGCCTCATCGAACGAGCGCACCGAGCGCTGACGGGTGCGCCGAACACTGAGGGGTGCGCCGAGCGCTGAGGGGCAGGCCCGGGGCTACGCGGCGGCGGCTATGTCGCCCACGTCGGTCACCTCGGTCTCGCGCACGATCACCAGGAAGGCGTCGGAGGCGAGGTCCATGACGACTTCGGCCTGCTGGCCCTCCATGCGGCGGGCCTTCGCGAAGGCCTCCGCGGGCCACGATCCTCGCGGCCCACCGGCCGGAAAGCGTTCAAGTACCACTCGGCTGTTCATGATTGTCCTTCTGCTCCCCCCTTGGCAGTCCTCACGGACTCTTGTCGAGTAGAACGCACCGGGGGGTGGAAAGGACTCGCAACGTGACGGACCAGACACCCGTTCGTGTCGGTCCGTCACATCCCGTACTCGTCGTGGTACTTCAGCCGGCTGCTGCCCGCGGGCGCGCCGAGCCCCGTCGACCGGCCCTTCGGCTCCTCCCACTCCTCCTGGCGGCCGAGGGCCGTGAGGTCGAGGAGGCTGGAGTAGGACGCGACCCAGTCGGTGCCGCGGTCGTACGTCGAGTACGTGTGGAAGACGCGGTCGCCGTCCCGCAGGAAGCAGCTGAGGCCGGGCTGCTCGAAGGACTCGGCGCCCTCGCCCACGGTGGCGTCGAAGTCGTGGTTGAAGTCGCTTCCGTGGGAGGAGTACCACGGCACCGTCCAGCCCATCCGTGCCTTGAAGGGCAGGATCTTGGTGAAGGGCGCACGGGAGACGGCGATGAAGTTCGTGCTGCGGGCCCGCAGATGGGCCAGGTGGCCGATCTGGTCGAGGAAGGCCGAGCAGCTGCGGCAGCCCGCTTCCCACTCCGGGGCGAACATGAAGTGGTAGATGATCAGTTGGGCGTCTCCGTCGAAGAGATCGAACAGCGTCGCCTTGCCGTCGGAACCGTCGAACAGATACTCCTTGCCGATCTCGACCATCGGAAGCCGCCGCCGCTCGGCGTTGAGCGCGTCACGCGCCCGTGTCTCCGCCTTCTCCTTGGCCAGCAGTTCCTGGCGCGCGGCGAGCCACTGCGCGCGCGTGACGATGTCGGGAAGTCCCATGGTCCCTCAGTCCCTCCTGCGGACCCGCCCCTCGGATCCGTGCTTCTCCGAGGGGTGACCTGCGCGGTCGTCGGAACTCATCGGTCGCGGCGGAGAAACTCAAAAGAATCTAGAAGGTCACCGGGAGCGCGAGCAGTCCGAGGGCCCGGCGCGACGGCGTCCAGGAGTTCATCGGCGGTACGACGGATCGGCGCGCGCAGGCTCTCCACGCGTCGCGGCGTGAAGGCCTTGACGGCCAGGCGCCGGATGCGGGTGTGGTCCGGCGGGTCCATGTTGAGCAGGTTCGCGTCCAGGGCCGGCGGCAGTGCGAAGCCCCGGTATCCGCCGGGCAGCGCATGGCTCTTGTCGAGCGAGAGCCGCGGGTCGGCGAGCGCGGCGCGTACGTCGTCGTACCGCGTGACCAGCCAGGCCGGGCTGCCGTCGGGCCCCGCGATCCGGTACACGGGCGCGGTGTCACGCAGCCGCGCGTAGGCGGCGTACGGGTCGTCGACGAGGCCGTCGGCGGGGTCCGGCTGCGGGGCGTGGGGCATGGTGCCGGCCTAGGCAGCGGCCTCCTTAGGCCCGCTCTCGGCCCCCGCCCCTCACACCTCGTAGGTCTGGATGCGCTTCCCCTGGCCGCGGTCGATCAGGGCGGGCAGTTCCGCGCCCAACTCCGCGACGATGCCCGGCACATCGAGGGTCAGGAGCTGTCGGTCGCGCATCAGGATCCGGCCGTCGACGATGGTCGTGGTGACGTCCGCCGAGCGGGCGCTGTGCACGAGCGTGGCCGCGAGGTCGTGCACGGGCTGGGTGTGCGGCCCGTCGAGGCCGACCAGGATGATGTCGGCGCGGCGGCCCGGCGCGAGGCTGCCGATCTCGTCGCCCAGGCCGACGGCCCGCGCGCTCTGCAGCGTGGCGTGGTCGAGCGCCTGGCGCGCGGTCAGCCAGGCCGGGTCGCGCTCCGTGGACTTCTGCACGAGTGCGGTGAGCGCCATGGACTCCCATACGTCCAGGCTGTTGTTCGATGCGGCCCCGTCGGTGGCCAGGCCGACGGGGATGCCGATCTCGCGCAGGGCCCGCACGGGCGTGGTGTCCCAGCCGAACTTGAGGTAGCCGCGCGGCGCGGACGCCACGGCGATGCGGCCCGTGCCCTGCCGCAGTACGGGCAGGTCGCGGTCGAGGATGCCGGTGCCGTGCGCGATGAGGACGTCGACGTCGAGCAGCCCGGTGCGGTGCAGGACCTCGATGGGGGTGTGTCCGTGGCGGTCCAGGCTGTGGTCGGTCTCGGCGCGGCTCTCGGCGGCGTGCAGATGGACCAAGAGGCCGTGTTCGCGGGCGAGTTCGGCGGTCGCGGCGAGGTCCGCGTCGTCGACGGTGTAGGGGGCGTGCGGGGCGAGCGAGGTGGTGATGCGACCGTCGGCGGCGCCGCGCTGCCGCAGCGCGAACTCCAGGGAGGCGGCGCGGCCCTCGGGCCCCTGCGAGGAGAAGAAGGCGGCCCCGAGGTTGGCGCGCAGCCCGCTCCCGGCGACGGCGTCGGCCACGGCGTCCATCGCGAAGTAGTGGTCGGCGAAGGTCGTCACCCCGCCCCGGATCATCTCGGCACAGGCAAGCCGCGCGCCGAGCCCGACGACGCGCTCGGTCAGATTGGACTCGATGGGCCAGATCCAGTCGTTGAACCACTCGTGCGCCGGCACGTCCTCCGCGATGCCGCGCAGAGCCACCATCGGTGCGTGCGTATGGCAGTTGATCAGGCCCGGCAGGGCTGCCTGACCACGTGCGTCGATGCGTTCGGCGGCCTGGAGTCCGGCGACCGCCGGTGTGGTGGTGACGGCTTCGATGCGCCCGTCCCGTACGACGACGGCCGCGTCGTCGAGGAATCCGACCCGGCCCTCCTCGTCGTGGACGAGGGCCGTGCAGCCCGTGATGACCAGGTCGGCGGGGCCGTGCGCGGGAGGCGGCGTCATCTCTTCACGGTACGGGGAGTGCGCATCCCGCGCCCTGTCGCGTCGCCGGATTCGCGAGCACGCTGACGTCAACCCGCTGACCTCGCGAACAGTTGGAGCCGCCATGCTCGTCGGCACGTGGAACCTGGAGAACCTCTACCGGCCCGGCGGCAGGTTCGGGCCCAAGGACAAGGCCGCGTACGAGGCGAAGCTGGCCTCGCTCGCGGCGACGATCAACGTCCTGAACCCGAGCGTGCTCGGCGTGCAGGAGGTCGGCGACCCGGAGGCCCTCGCGGATCTTGCCGGGATGCTGGAGGGCACCTGGCACACCACGCTCTCGGAGCACGCGGACGAGCGCGGCATCCGCGTCGGCTTCCTCAGCTCCCTGCCGGTGTTCGTCGTGGCCGACGAGGACCGCTTCCCCGAACCGCTGCGCCCGGTGCAGTCCGGTGACGCGGGCAGGCCGGTTTCGCGGGCGGGCCGCGGGGTGCTCGCGGTGACGGTGACGACGCGCGCCTTCTTCTTCGACGTGGCGGTCTGCCATCTGAAGTCGAAGCTGCTGTCGTACGGCGGGGGCCGGTTCCAGCCGAGGGACGAGGGCGAGCGGGCCCGCTTCGGTGCGTACGCGCTGTACCGGCGTGCGGCCGAGGCCACGCTGGTGCGGTCCGTGGCCGGCCGTCTCCTGAAGGGCGACGGCCGCCAGCACGACGTCGTGGTGCTCGGTGACCTGAACGACGAGGTGTCGGCGGCGACGACCCAGATCCTGCTCGGCCCGCCCGGCTCCGAGATCGGCACCCCTGGCTTCGACAAGCCGGACAAGGGTGACGCGCAGCGGCTGTGGAACGTGGCCCCGCTCATCCTTCCCGAGCAGCGGTACTCCCGCATCCACGCCGGGCGCCGCGAGCTGATCGACCACGTCCTGGTGAGCCGCGGCTTCCTGAACCTGGTCAAGGCGGCGGGCACGGGCGTGCCGGGTTCGACGGCGACGGCGCTGCCGTCGGTGGAGGACGAGGATCCGGCGGAGCGTCGGAACGCGCCGGGCTCGGACCACGCGCCGGTGTGGATACGGATCGAACGCTAGCCGGGGCGGCGGCCGTACTGACTCTCTCGGCTCTGTCGGCTCTGTCGGCTCTGTCGGCTTCATCCGCTCTGTCGGTCTAGCCGCGCGGGAGCACCGTCGAGAGGACGCCCGGCAGCGGATACCAGTCCGACGACACGATGCTGGCGTTGTCCCGTGCGAGCAGGGCGACGCGGTCCCTGGCCTGGGCCTCGGTCGGGTTCACCGAGTCGATGGCGGGGGCGACGTTGTGGGCGTCGGACATGACGACCAGGTAGCGCCGGTCGGCGTACCACTTGGTGTCGATGGTGCCGCCCGCGTACTTTGCCGCGTCGCCGTCGAAGAGCACGAACCAGGGCCGGATCGCCGTGTCCGTGTACCGTCCGCGCGGGTCGCCCGCCTCGGCGCCGAGCACGGCGGGGAAGGCGGCGGCATCGCCGAGGCGTCCGGCCGCCTTGAGGTCGCGCAGATGGGTGGCGTACTCGCGGTCGGTCCACAGGGTGTCGGCCGGGTTGCCCTGTTCGACGGTGCCGGGGATGAGCTCGACGATGAACTTGCCCGCGAGGGCGCTGCGCTGGGGCCAGCCGTCGGTCCGTACGGCATCGTCGAGGGTGGCGTGGCCGCCGGTGAGCTGGCCGGGGCGGTAGACCGCGTCGCCGAGCTTGCTCTTCAGGAGGGTGTCGAGGTCGGCGGGCCCGCGTCCGTTCCTGCCCTGGAAACCGTCCTTCAGCTCCACCTTCAGGAGGATGGGCCGGTGGCCGGGGTGGGCGTCGTGCCAGCTCCTCATGTCCGCGAGGCATCCGGCGAGGCTCTGGTTGCGCGACTTGGTGCGCAATTCGGCCGGACTCGCGGCGTTCTCGCAGTTGTTGTCGTTGCCGAGCGGGTTGCTGTGCGAGACGCGCCAGCCGCTGCCGAACACGTTGGTCCACACGTCGAGTTCGAGCATTCCGGCGCCGGAGTCGAGGGCGTCGGCGAAGTACGGGTACTTCGCCTTCTCGTAGGCGTTGTGGACGCCGACGCCGGTGGTGGACGCGTACGGCGACTGCGGTGCCGGATCGGCGGCGACTGCTGTGGCGGTGCTGCTCGCGGGCCCCGCGGTTCCGAACGCCAGTGCGCCCGCGGCGACGACCGCCATGGCAAGGCCTGTCCCAGTACGTGCCCTCATGCCAGCCGCCCCTCCACCGCTCCGGTCACGTCGACTGAAACGTATGGGAGTTGAGTGTCTCCTGGGAAGACGGCGACTTACGGGAGGGGAGAGATATCCAGCCGGGCGGCCGGGAGGGGGAGGGCAGGGAGCGTGGCGTGTCCGCTACCGTCTGCGCCCGTTATGGATCAACGTATTCACCGTGCGCGGAGATCCTTCTGCCGTACGCGGAGATCCTTCTGCCGTACGCGGAGATCCGTCTACCGTGCGCGGAGATCCATCTGCCGTGCGCCGGCAGAAACCGCTCTGCCGTCGTCCCCGCCCCCCCCCCGCCGAAAGGGATCAGCCGCCATGCCTCTCGCCCTCTCCCGCATCTCCCGCACCCGCCTCGCGGTGACCGCCGCCGCGGCCACGGTCCTCGCGGTCGGCGCCCCGGTCGCGTACGCCTCGTTCGACACCGACACGCAAGCGCCCGGCAGGACGACCACGTCGCAGGTGTCCCGTGGCGACGCGTACACCGAGACGCGTCTCCTCTTCGGGACCGAACGCCCCGACGGCGGCCCCGATGTGACCGACAAGCAGTTCATGAAGTTCATCGACGACGAGGTCACGCCGTCGTTCCCCGACGGGCTCACGGTGCAGGACGGCCGCGGCCAGTGGCGGGACTCGAACGGCAAGATCGAGCGTGAGCGTTCGTACGAGCTGATCCTGCTGTATCCGTCGTCGCAGGCGCACAAGCGTGATGCCTCGATCGAGGAGATCCGCGAGGACTACGTGAAGGAGTTCGCGCAGGATTCGGTGGCGCGGCTCGACGACCGGGTGCGCGTGGACTTCTGAGGCCGGCCTGCGCCCTGCCTGGGCCCGGGCGAGGTGGTCGGTCACGCCACCGCGGTGAGTACGTCGGTGCGCTCGTCGCCGAGTTCCGCGAGCAGCGTGTCGAGGCGCTCGGCGTGCCGCCGCGGCAGGTGTCCCGTGTCGTCGACGTGCACCGCGCAGGCGGTCGTGGTGTCAACGAGGCGTTCGAGGATGGCCGCCACCTGAGCCGAGCCCTCGGAGTGCCGGGCCACTGTGGGGAGTTCGGCGGCCGCCAGGTCGATCGCGGCGCGGGCCTCGGCCAGCGTCCGGTAGGCCTCGCGCCGCAGGGCCCAGCGGGCGGCGCGGTGGTCGGCGCCCGCCGGCCCCCCTTCGCCGACGGTGCCGCTCAGGACGTGCCGCAGGTACGCGTGCGCGGAGGCGCGGGCGGCCGAGAGCCGGTCCTGTACGCGCCCGCCGCGCTGCACCGGCCACGGCAGATGCCCGACGAGCAGGACGATCCCGCAGGCGAGCAGCGTCTCGCCGATCCGCCCCCAAGAGGCCTGCGGCTCCCCGCCCACCATGACGAGGGCGAGGACGAGGACGGTGACGACGGCGGTCTGGGCAGCGAAGTGCCGGGTGGCCACCGGGATCAGCGCGCCGCACACGGCGACGACGGCGACGAGCCCGGCGGGTCGTGGCAGCAGGGCGGCGAGCGCCGCGAAGAGGACGGCCCCCAGGACGGTGCCGAGGGCTCTGCACAGGACGCGTGACGCCAGCGGCCCGAGGTCGGGCTTGACCAGGAACACGGCGGTGGCGGGGAGCCAGTACCAGTGCGGGTGGTGCAGTGCCTGCGCGACCGCGGCGCTCGCCCCGAAGCAGAGCGCGACCCGCACGCCGTACTCGCGCCCGCCGGGACCGACCGCCTTGCGCAGTACGCCGACGAGGCCGCGCCCGTGGACCGCCCTCGCGGGCCCCGCGGTGCCGCTGTCGAAGGCTTCGGCGGCGTGCAGCAGCGCGTCATCGAGGGCACGGAGCCCGGCGCCGGAGCGGGCGGGCGCGGGCAGCGGGCCGCAGGGCGCGCCGTCGCGGATGGCGGCGGCGAGGCGGCGCGGCCCCTCTCCCGTACGCGCCGGGAGCGGTTCACCGGCCCAGGCGAGCGCGGTCGCCGCCTCACCGAGCGGCAGCGCGGCACGGTACTGCGCGTGCAGCCGCCGTTCGGCAGCGGAGCTGGCGTGGCGGCGCAGGCGAGGCCCGGAGAGGGCGTCCTGGGCGTGGTCGAGCGCGGCGGTGAGTGCGGCACGACGGGCGGTCGATTCGGGGGTGCCCGCGGAATCGAGGAGCGCGGCGACGGCTTCGTAGACGGCGGACACGGCGGTGCGCTCGCCATCGAGGCGGTAGAGCCCGGCCTTGCCCACCCTGCCCTTCCGGCCGTCGGGCGACGGCAGCGCGAGCCGCAGCACGATCAGCCACGCGGCCCCGGCGAGAAAGAACAGGGCCCGCTGCCATCCGGGCTCGGGCAACGGCATCCCGGCCCCGATGGCTGCGGCGACCAGCAGTTGCGTACCGCAGGCGGAGGCGACGGGCCCGACGGCGCTGAAGGCTCCGGCGAGGAGTCCGAGGACGGCGAAGAGGAGGGGGAGCAGATAGGCCGCTCCGGGGGCTGCGTCCGCTCCGGGGGCTCCGAGGGCTGCGGGGGCTCCGGCCACTCCGGGGACTCCAGGCGCTCCGGCCACTCCGAGGGCCCCCGCCACTCCGGGGGCTCCGGTGACGTACGCCCCGAAGATGAGCCCGCCCGCGCCGGCGACCGCGGGCAGTCCGAGGCGCCGGACGGCGACCCGACGGCTCCCGGGCCGGTCGTTGATCCCGGCCAGCATGGCTCCGAGCGCGGCCACGACCCCCACGGAGACCCGCCCGAAGACCACGCCCGCGCCCAGCAACGGCCCCGCGGCCAGCGCGCCCCGCAGCACGGCGTGCCACGGCACGGGCCCGCGCTGCGTACGCAGGGCATGGCCGAGCCAGGGCGGAAGGGAAGCTGCGCGCGCGGAAGCCACTCGGAGGATCACCGGACTCACCGTGTTCCTGTCGTCGTCGGGGGCGGGGGCGGGGGCGGGGGCGGAGTGGGGCGGGGTTGGGGGCATTGACGGGTACGTGCCACCGGACGACATCGGCCTGGGCTTGCGATCAACCGTAAACGCCGACTTTGGAGAAAAGGGAACGGCGGCGTTTCACCGATGTGACGGTCGCCGACCGCTCGACGGGCGGGAGCCCCTCACGTACGGAGCCCCTCACGTACGGAGCCCATCGCTTACGGCGACAGGCACTCGCCCAGGACGGTGGAGGAAAGGCAGCCTTCCCCCACTCCCTGCACCCCCTGCACCCTTTCCACCCCCTGCCCCCTTTCCACCCCCTGCCCCCCCTTCACCGCCTCTCTACACAGCGGCCAGCAAAAACAACTGCGCCTCGGCGAGGGCAGCCTCCAAGGCTTCCGGGCTCCGCCCAATCCCCGCCAGGATGCCGTCGATCCCCCGCAGCCCGGCCCGCTCCAGCAGCCGCTTCTCGTTGGTGACCCATTCGCCCCGCGCCGCAAGTACCGCGTGACCGGCCTGCATCGCGGCAACGGCGATGGCACCCGCGACCTCGGTGTGCTGGCCGCGTGGGGCGTTGTTGGAGCGGGCGTACTGCATCGTGGCCCTCGCGCGGCCCAGCCATGCCTCCGGGGCCGCCTTGCGCAGGGCCTGCGGGTAGGCGGGACGCGGCAGTTCACCGTCGAGCACCTGATTGACGGCCAACTCGGCGGCCAGCAAGTAGCTGGGGATTCCGGCCAGATGGAACATGAGCGGCTCCCAGCGGAACCGCCCCGCGCGCGCCTCGGCCAGTTCGTGCTCCACGACACCGAGGTCGCGGTAGTGGACGTCCACACGCCGGCCGTCGATCGTCAGCCAGGCCCCACCGTTGAAGACACCGCCGCCCCAGTCACCCACCCCGAAGACCTCACCCTCCCAGCCGAGGGCACGCAGCTCGGCAGGCTCGAAGGCACCCCGGTAGTAGACGGCCATGTCCCAATCGCTCTCGGCCGTATGCGTACCCTGCGCGCGCGAGCCCCCGAGGGTGACGGCCTGGACCCCACTGAGGGTGGCCAGCCGCTCGGTGACGTGAGCGAGGAAAACGTCGTCATCGGCGAAATTCATGGCACTCATCCCCACCACCCCACCACGCCCGCACCGAGCCGGGCCACTCAATTGCAATCCGGTTGCGAGGGGCAGCCACCGAAGCGAGATCATGAAGGATGACGAAGAGGCTCAAGAGTGCAGCCCCAGTGGAGCAACTCGCTCCTGAACAGGGGCTTTCTTCCTACCAACACGCCCTGCGGGAGCGGCTCCTGGCCGCTCCCGTGATACCCGCGCCCGAACCCTGGCGGCCCGTCTTCGAGTACAAATACGGCGCCCCTGTCGGCGGACTCCTCGGGATCGGCTTCGCTTCGCACCCCGAGAGCGGCCGTGACCTGGTGATGGTGGTCTCTCGCGACGGTCACGGTCTCTTCGACGCCGTCACCGGGAAGAAGATCGCCAGGGACCGCGACCCCGACCCCGAGAGCAGCACCCCCGACGCGGTCGCCGACCTGGCCTGCCCCGGGCTGGGACCGATCGCGGGCAGTCGCGTACGCATCGCAGGGCTCTTCGGCGGCGGGTTGCACACCACGACCAGGGACGGGTGGACCCTGGAGGCCGTCGCTCCAGACTGGCCCAACGACCGTGTGCTCCTCTCGGGCGACGGCGGACTCCCCCACTCCGGCCCGCACGGAGAGCGGTGGTGGCACATCTTCCACTCCACGTACTCGGAACTGCGAGCCTTCGGCTTCTCTCCGTCCGGCGAGACCATCGCCGTAGCGACGAGCAGTGACATATCCCTGTGGACCCGCCGCCCTGACCCCAGCGACGGCAGCAGCTCACGGCCGCCAGCCGCCGGAGAGGACGCCGCGTGATGCACCACCTGCGATTCTTCTTCGAGGCGGGCGTAGACACGCCGTTGTGGCCAGAGGACATGGCCGGCCCGTACGGCTACCCCTGCGAGCTCGAGCGGCTGCCGATAACCCCGGCGCTCCGGACCGAGCTGGCCAGGCTGTCCCAGCGGTATCAGTCATCGATCGACTGGGACCACCCACCGAACCCGTCACCGTGGTCCGATGAAGAGCTCCAGCTCTTCAAACAACAGGCGCACGCGGCACCGGAGGCTCTGCGGCGCGAGTTGGGCACAGGCTGGACGGTTCGAGACGAGAGCCTGCTCTGACGAAGGCAGGATCCCCCCGCAAGCGCCGATGAACCGCGGGTGAACCCGCGCGCATCAGGCACCCTCACACCCCGCCACCGGCCGGCCCCTGGCACACCGGACACCGGTCCCTGCCGTCCCACCCGGCCCAACCGAATGCCGCGGGTGAGAGGGACTGGCCGTCGAGTTCTTTCCGGACGGCGACACGATAGCTCCAGACGCTCCCGATGTACGGGTGATAGGCGGCGTGGAAGGCGGGGGACGTCTGCGAGGCGCCCGTCGCGACCACACTCCGAAGCGTGCGGAGCCGCTCGAACATCACCTGGCCCGCACCTGCGACGTCAGCGCTCGCGTCGATGAACAGCCGTTCGCGCACTTCATAGATCGCCGCTTCGGCCAGCGCAGCGCGAGTGACCACGTCGAGGTCATCTCTCTGATCGCCTCCCTCATCACCTTCGCCGGGGGCCGCCTGCGCGATCTGACGCAACCGTGAGTGGCAGGCCTCGGCAGCGCTGATGAACTCGATGTACACCGCACGCCGCCGCGCACTGATACCGCGGCCGGTCTCATGGCGATTACGCAGGTGATCGGCCAGCACGGTGCCGGTAATGGCAATGGAGCCACCACTCACCGCCGCGACAAGCGTCCCCCAGTCCACAGCTCCCCCAAGCGACGATCACGACATCGAGTCCCGGAATCTACGCCGGGCCCGCGCTTGAGAACAGGGCGAGCGGAGGGGACTTGCTGCGGGCGAGCGGCGTCAACTCCAGCCCTTGGTCCATAAGTCGTGCGCTACGGTTGATCCGCGCCCCGAACCTCCTTGAGGTGTACGAGTCGCGGCTTGCGTGTGCAGAGGCCTTTGGTACGGACGTGTGGATGCTCCCGGTGGGAGCCCTCCTACCGCCCGATTTCACCGAAGGGGATGCATCCGTATGGCTTCCGTCGAGTACACACCCAAGCGCCGCACCTGGCTCCGCGACGTCCTCATCGGCGTCGCGGCAGGCCTTGGTGCCGACCTCGTGCGGACGTGTGTGGAGAACGCGGCGCGTCTTCTGGGTTGACCGGAAGGCGGGGCGGGCCCGAGGGCCCGCCCCAATACCGCACGCTGCCGCTCGAATTCCTCGTACGTCAGCCTCACCGCGAGCTAATGTAAGAGCAGCCATTGCGGCCCGACGGGCTTCCCTCATCGGACATGCCCCCACCCGCACGAGATCCGTCGTGCCCGTGGGGAATTCTCTTTGCTGCTCCGGAAATCAGCCGCCGAACTGCGCCCGCTCATCGTGCCCGTCGGGCAGGACACTCTCCCGCTCACCCAGCGGCTGATCAATGAGTACGTGCAGTCGCACCCCCGCAAGAAGCAACCGGGCAGCGGGCTCATCGCCTCGTGGGAACACAGCCTTCCAGAAGTCGTCGAGGCGCTGACCTCCCGTGGTCTCGACGATGTCGAGGTCCTCATCGAGTACTCGACTCCCGGCATGGCGGGCGAAGCCGACGTGATCCTGGCGGGCCAGCATCCGACCACCGGCGATCTGTCGTACGTCGTCATAGAACTCAAGCAGTGGCACAAGGCCGAGGTTTCGCCCGGCAACCCCATTGCTGTGGACGCCGGATACGACAAGCCCAAGCTTCATCCCGTACGCCAGGTGCAGCGCTACTGCGAGTACCTCATCCAGCGTCTCGTGCCCCTGCACGGCAAACGTGACAGGATCGCCGGAGTCGCGCTGCTGCACAACGCCAGCCACGAAGTCAGCTCGCTCTTCGATCTGAAGCGGAGCACTCACGGACAGCTGTACACCAGAGATCAACGTGAGGATTTCAGGAGATTCCTCTCCACCCGACTTGCCGGCGGGGTGTCCGGCGCACAGGCAGCCGATGTGTTCTGCCAGGCGCAGCAATACGAGGCACCGTCGTCGAGTGAGGCGTTCAGCCGCGTGGGAAGCCCGCATCCGGTCTTCGCCCTCCAGAAGGAACAGGAGATCGCCTTCCAGGAAGTTCACCGGGAGGTCGGTGCGAGTGGCGGCAAAGGGCGCAAGAAGGTCATCATCGTGCAGGGTGGCCCCGGCAGTGGAAAGACCGCAGTCGCCGTGGAACTGCTGCGCACCTTGCGTCAAGAGGGGCGCAACGTCGTACATGCCAGCGGCTCACGTTCGTTCACCAAGAATCTGCGCGACGCGACAGTCGCCGCCGCTCCCTACGGACGGAAGGGGACGGCAGAGCGGCAGTCCCGCAAGGACTATCGCTATTTCCAGCAGTTCGGACATCTGCCGGAGGATTCGGTGGAGGTCCTCATCTGCGATGAAGCCCATCGAGTGCGCCTGAAATCGGACGGGCGTGACGTCAAGAGGGCGGCGAAGGCTCGCGGTCTCTGTCAGGCCGACGAGCTGATTCATGTCGCGGAGACCCCCATCTTCCTCCTCGACGACTGGCAGTCCCTGCGCCCCAAGGAAGTAGGCACCGTCGACTACCTCGTCGAACGTGCCAAGGCATGCGGATGCGACTACGAGGTGATTGAACTGCCCGGCATGTTCCGGGCCGAAGGCAGCATCGCCTTCCGCGAGTGGGTGACGAAACTGCTCAGCCTCAAGGCGACCACTGCCCCGGCATGGGTACCGGACGGACTCATCGACGTGCGACTCGCGGAGAGCCCGGAGGAGATGGAGACCTTCCTCGAGCGCAGAATCCGCGAGGACAACCTGCAGGCCCGCATGACAGCCGGATTCTGCTGGGAATGGAAGACTCCACCGAACGGCGAACTCCTTCTTGAAGTACAGATCAAGGATTGGCACCGACCGTGGAACGCGAAGGAGGGAGTCAGTCTCGACGACGTGCCGGAGACCAGCCAATGGGCAACGGACCCGCGCGGATTCGGACAGGTCGGCTGTATCTTCACGGCGCAGAACTTCGAGTTCGACTGGACCGGAGTCATCCTCGGCCCGGACCTGCTCTGGCGCAACGGGCAGTTCGTCGTCGATCGGGCGAAGACGCGGGACAGCAAGCTTCAAGAGAAATGGGTGAGTGACGAGCGGGTGGACCAGTTGGTCCGACACGCCTATCACGTACTCCTGACGCGAGGACGTCGCGGCGTCGTTCTCTACTCGGAGGACACCATCACCCGCAATGCACTGCGTGAACTGATCTCCGGCACAGTCGCGGACTCTCCACTGGCCAAACCTCCGAGGAAGAAGCTCCCTCCGGTGATCACGCCCGCGGAGAAGGCCGTCGCACAACAGCTCGCGATAGAGTTCGAGTAATCGTCATCGCGGCCCGCCGGGCTTCCGCTCCGCTCAGGCGGGGTCACGAAGGACATGCCCCCACCCGCACGAGTCTCTTCGTGCTGCCTGGGAGCATCCGTTGCTGTTCCGCGACTCCGCCGCCGCGGTCGCCGCCGAGTGCCTGTCCGGCGCTCTCTTCTTCCGCCTGACCGAGCAGTTCGTCCACATGCACGGCCACAAGCCAAGCCCCTCGGAAGTCCGTTCGTGGGAACGCAGCATCCCAGTGCTCGCGAGCGCGCTCAACGACGCCGGGCTCGGGCAAGTGGAGATGCTCCTTGAGTACGGGCTGCCGCTCAACAGTAGACGGGCCGACGCGGTGCTTGCCGGGGTACATCCGCATACCGGGCAGCCGTCGTACGTCGTCGTCGAGCTCAAGCAGTGGAGCAGTGCCGAACCGGATGACGACGACCCGTCGCTGTGCCGCGTGGACGCGTATGCCCACCCTGTACTCAATCCAGTCGACCAAGTGCGCGGCTACTGCAATTACTTGGTCTCCTTCAATGGGGCACTGGCGGATCATCCGGATCGGATCTCCGGAGCCGCGTATCTGCACAACGCCACCGAGTTCGGGGTCGGCGGACTGTTCGAAGCCGAGCAGGATGCGTACGGGCAGTTGTTCATCGGTGCGCGGCGGGGGGAGTTGATCGACTATCTCCGGACGAGGCTGGGGGCCGATTCCGGCGCGACGGCTGCCGATGAGTTGCTGGCCGGGAAGGTCGGCCCCTCGAAACAACTGATGGCCGTCGCAGCTCAAGAAGTGCGAGAGCGCGAGCAGTTCGTCTTGCTGGACGAGCAGCTGGTCGCGTACCGCATGGTGCTCAATGCCGTGCGGCGGGCGAACCAGTCCGACCACAAGGAGGTCGTAGTCGTCACCGGCGGGCCCGGCACCGGCAAGAGCGTCATCGCGCTGTCGCTACTAGGTGAGCTGTATCGGCAAGGGATCACCGCGTTGCATGCGACCGGATCCAATTCGTTCACCACCACCATGCGCAAGGTGGCAGGAGCGCGAAAGCGTGAAGTGCAGAGCCTTTTCAAGTACTTCAACAGTTTTATGACCGCCGAGCGCAACAGCCTGGACGTCCTCATCTGCGACGAGGCCCATCGCATGCGTGAGACCTCGGCCAACCGGTACACGTCCGCGGCCAACCGCACCGGGAAGGCACAGATCGACGAGCTGATCGACGCGGCGCGCGTGCCGGTCTTCCTCCTCGATGAGCACCAAGTCGTACGCCCCGGGGAGATGGGGACCGTCGCGGAGATCGAGGCGACCGCCGCCAAGAAGGGACTTGCCTGCCAAGTGGTGGCACTCGACAGTCAATTCCGCTGTGGTGGCAGTGACGCCTACCTGCGGTGGGTCGTCCGGCTGTTGGGGCTCGAGTCCGGTGGAACCCTGCGGTGGGAACCCGACGACAAGATGCAGCTCATGGTGACTGAAAGTCCGCAGGAGATGGAGGAGTTCCTCGCCGGCCGTCGGGCACAGGGTTATGGCGCACGCATGTCCGCGGGCTACTGCTGGAAGTGGACCAAGAAGGTGCCGCCGGGACAGGCGCTTCCCACCGATGTCGTCATCGGTGATTGGGAACGTCCTTGGAACGTCTTCGGCGACCGGGCTGTCGGAGGTGCACCTCCCGCCGCGTTGTGGGCCACCGATCCGGCCGGGTTCGGGCAGGTGGGCTGTGTCTATACGGCGCAGGGCTTCGAGTACGACTGGAGCGGAGTGATCCTCGGCCCTGACCTTGTGTGGCGCGGGGATCAGTGGGTCACCGACCGCACGGCGTCCAAGGACCCCGTCTTCAAGAAGTCGACTCCGGACACGGATGTGGACCGGCTGATCCGTAACACCTACAAGGTGCTGCTGACCAGAGGCATGGTGGGCACGGTGGTGTACTCGACGGATGCCGAGACTCAGGCGAAGCTGCGCGAGTTGGTTCACGGAGCTGGACTGCCGGTCGCGTCCATCCGGCAGGGGCTCCAGGACGCATGACGCAGGAGTCACTCGGACCGATCGGCTGAGCTAAGGAGCTAGGGCCTACGGACCGATCGCCGTGCTCAGGGCTCCCACCGGGTCCTCGTCCGCCTCTCCCTCCGGCCACCAGTCGTTTCGGGAGGGTTCGCTTCGGTAGGGGTACCAGCGGGCGTCCTTGCCGAAGCGGAGTTGTAGGGCGCCGGCCGCGTCCGTGAGGTGGTTTCGGTGGATCGTCATGCGGGGGAGGTCCGCCGCGATCAGGGCGCCCCTCGCTCGGTCGAACGGGCCCGCCGGGGGGTCCCACGGGGATTCCAGGACCGCCAGGCCCTCCTCGCCGCCCTGGCGCCAGGCCGCCGCCGCGCGGGCCAGGTCCGCGGGGGTGTGGTCCACCGACTCGGCCAGCTCCGCGAATTGGCGGCTGAAGCTGCGGCGGCCCGTCAGACCCGGGTGGGAGGCCGCCAGGCGGACCGCGTCGTGCCAGGCGTCGGCCGCCGGGAAAGGGGCGGCGCCGGTGGTGAGGTACGCGTGGGCCCTTGATGCCGTGTCCGTGGCCAGGAACTCCAGGGATGTGGGGTTCGGGGAGCCCAGGAGTGAGGGCAGGAGCGGGGGTTCGCCCGGGTGGGCGGGGGGTGGGAGCGGGGCCGGGAGCGGCGGGCGGTAGTCCGTGGCCAGGACGTCCCTCGCGAGGGTTCCCGGGAGCGCTTCCGTCGTCGCGCCCTGCTGGGTGGCTGACTGCTCGCGCGCCGCCTCGTGCGCGCTGCGCTGCGCCAGCTCGTCGAGGAGCGCCTGCTCGTCTCCGCCTCGCAGCAGGAGGAGTACGAAGGGGTCGGCGTCCAGCAGCCTGGCCGTCTGGTAGGTGAGAGCCGCCGCGTGCTTGCAGGGGCGGCCGTGGTCCGGGCAGGTGCAGGACGGCACCAAGTCGCCTGGTCCGGGGAGGAGTTGCACTCCTGATTGCTCTGCCGCATCCACCAGCGCGTGCGGCATGTCCTTGTCCAGGAGCGCCGCGATGTGCGCGGGTTCCGTGGCCACCGCGTCCAGGAATCTGTCCCAGTCCTCCGGCGTGAGGGTGCGCATGCGGATCTCGGCACGGTAGGGGCGCGGGCGACTGCCGTGTACGTACGCCACGATCCGGCCCGGCGCGACGGTGATCGTGTCGACGTGCCCCTCGCGGGCGTACGCGCGTCCGCGGGCCAGGCGCCCCGCGTCGAGCGATGTCCCCTCCAGCGCGCCGATCCAGGCGTTGCCCCACCAGGAGGTGGCGAACGGGGCGTGGGGGTCGGGGTGTTGAGGCAGTGGGGGGAAGACACGGCCCGCACCTGTGGCTCGGCTCGCTGAGGTCATCCCCGTGCGCCCGCCGGCAGCACTGGCAGCACCGGCAGCACTGGCAGCGATCCCGCCCGTGCGCCCGGCTCGGCCACCCTGCCGGCCACCACGGCTCATACCGGTACCGCCCTGCCGCCCACCGCCGCTCATACCGGCACCACCCTCGCCACCGCCCCCCATACCGGCGCCACCCTCGCCACCGCCCCTCACGACATCCTCCGCAACGACACCAGGTCCGCCAGGTCCGCGTCCGAGAGTTCCGTGAGTGCCGACTCGCCGCCCTCGCCGAGGACCGCGTCCGCCAACGCCTGTTTCGCTGCCAGGAGTTCGGCGATGCGGTCCTCCACCGTGCCCTCGGTGATGAGGCGGTGGACCTGGACCGGCTGGGTCTGGCCGATGCGGTAGGCGCGGTCCGTGGCCTGTTCCTCGACCGCCGGGTTCCACCAGCGGTCGTAGTGGATGACGTGGCCCGCCCGGGTGAGGTTCAGGCCCGTGCCCGCCGCCTTGAGGGAGAGGAGGAACACCGGGGCCTCGCCCGACTGGAAGCGGTCCACCATTTCCTCCCGCCGCGGGACCGGCGTACCCCCGTGCAGGAGTTGCGTGCCGATGCCGCGTGCGGACAGGTGCGACTCCAGGATGCGGGCCATTTCCACGTACTGCGTGAAGATGAGGACCGCGCCCTCCTCCGCCAGGATCGTGTCGAGGAGTTCGTCCAGGAGGTCCAGTTTTCCCGAGCGCGAGCGGCCGCCGCGGGTGGTGATCGCGCCGTCCTTCAAGTACTGCGCCGGGTGGTTGCAGATCTGCTTCAGCGCCATCAGGAGCTTCATGACCAGGCCGCGGCGCGCGATGCCCTCGGACGCCTCGATGCGCGCGAGTGTCTCGCGGACGACCGCTTCGTAGAGGGAAGCCTGTTCGCGGGTGAGTGTCACCGGGTGGTCCGTCTCCGTCTTGGGAGGGAGTTCCGGGGCGATGCCCGGGTCGGACTTCTTGCGGCGCAGGAGGAAGGGGCGGACCAGGCGGGCGAGGCGCGCGATCGCCTCGTCGTTCTCGGCGGTCTCGCCGCCCTCCACCAGCCGGGCGTGGCGCGCGCGGAACGACTTGAGCGGGCCGAGGAGGCCCGGCGTCGTCCAGTCCAGCAGGGCCCAGAGTTCGGAGAGGTTGTTCTCGACCGGGGTGCCGGTGAGCGCCACCCGCGCCGCGGAGGGGATCGTGCGCAGCGCCTTGGCCGTCGCCGCGTGCGGGTTCTTGACGTGCTGCGCCTCGTCCGCCACCACCAACCCCCAGGCGTGGTCGGCCAGTTCGGACGCGCTCGTCCGCATCGTTCCGTACGTCGTCAGGACGAAACCGCCCGCCACGTCGCCGGGCAGGCTGCGGCCCGTCCCGTGGAAGCGGTGCACCGGGACGCCCGGCGCGAACCGTTCGATCTCCCGTTGCCAGTTGCCGAGCAGCGACGCCGGGCAGACCACCAGCGTCGGCTCCGGCCTGGCCCGGTGCAGGTGGAGGGCGATCAGCGTGACCGTCTTACCGAGGCCCATGTCGTCGGCGAGGCAGCCGCCGAGGCCCAGCGACGTCATCCGGTCCAGCCAGGCCAGGCCCCTGAGCTGGTAGTCGCGGAGGGTGGCGGCGAGCGCGGGCGGCGGGGTGACGGGGCTCAGGTCGTCGGTCAGGCGTTCCCGCAGCCGGGCCAGGGCGCCGATCGGGACGGCCTCGACGCGCTCGCCGTCCACCTCCGCCGCTCCCGTCAGCGCGACGGACAGCGCGTCCACCGGGTCCAGGAGGCCCAGATCCCGCTTGCGCGCCTTGCGTACGAGTTCGGGGTCGACCAGGACCCACTGGTCACGGAGGCGTACGACCGGGCGGTGCGCCTCCGCCAGGATGTCCATCTCCGCCTCGGTCAGAGGCCCGCCGGAGCCGTCGCCCTCACCGTCGTCGGCGCCGAGCGCCAACTGCCAGCGGAATTCCAGCAGTTGCTCGGTCTTGAAGAAGTCGAAGTTGTCGGCCGCCGTGCCGGGCGCGGGGCGTACGACAGCGGTTGCCGTCAGGCCGCGCGTCAGCTCACGGGGCCAGTGCACGGCCACCCCCGCCGCACCGAGCCTGGTCGCCGCCGCACCGAGGAGTTCGTACAACTCCCCCTCGCTCAGCGGCAGTACGTCGGGGCGCGGGCGCTCAAGGAGGCGGGCGAGCGGCGGCCATACGCGGGCCGCGCGCCGCACCGCGAGCAGCGTGTCCACGCGGGCACGCGGTCCGAAGTGGTCCGCCCCGGCCCAGAGTTGGGCCGCGTCCGCCACGAGGGTGGGGTCGGCGAGGCTGTGCACCTGCACGACCGCGGCCGCCGGGCTCGCCATGCTCTCGCGCGATGCGCCCACCCCGGTCTCGCCCGCCTCGCCCGCCTCGCCCGCGGCACCCGCCTCGGCCGCGTCACCCGTCTCCCCGCCACCCCGCCCGTCGTCCGTCGCGCCGTCGAACACCTCATGCGCCTGCAGATCCAGCCGCAGCGACACCCGCACCCCGGCGTCCATCCCGGCCGCCACCTCGGCGGCCCACTCCCGCGCGCCCGGCAGCCGCTGCGGCTCGCGCGCCGCGAAGGGGGCGCCGACCGCGTGGGCCGCGGCGGGCGTACGCGGCAGGGTGTCCACCACCGCGTCGACGAATGCCCTGACCAGGGCGAACGGCTCGGGGAGCAGGAGCGGCCCACTGCCGGGCAGGGGTACGGCGTGCGCCTCGGCCGGCATCGCCGCGGCGATACCCCGCAGCTGCGCGACGTCGGCGGTGTCCAGCGGCCCGGCCCGCCACGCGTCGAGGTCACCGCTGGTCAGGCCGGGCAGCAGCCTGCCCCGCGCGGCCAGGTGCAGGGCGTGCCGGGCGGCGGCGGTCCAGCAGGCCACAGCGGGGTGTGCGGGCGTGGGCGCGGCGTGCAGCAGGAGCGGGATGGCCTCCGCCACGGGCAGGATCAGCGCGGGGACGGTACGCGTACGGACACCCTTGCCGTGAGGGCGTACGACGGGGATCTCCCCCTCGACGGCACCGTCGAGGGCACCACCCCCCGCAGCACCCGGCAGCTCCCCCTCCGGCGCCCAGAACACGACCCGCCCCTCCCTGGGCACCTCGGCCGGAAGGAAGACAGCGGCACAGGACCGCACGAGCTCCCCGAGCCGCTGCTGCTCAGCAGCGGACTCAGCAACGGACGCGACAGAGGACCCGGCAGCGGCCCCGGCGGAGGACACAGCAGCCCCCAAGCCCCCCGCGGCACCCCCCGCCAGCACGTTCACCACCCAGCTCACCCTCAGTCACTCGCACGTCATTCCCGCACGCCAGCCTAGGCCAGCCGTCCCCCCGGCCATCCCGTGGCAATTGCTGGTAGGAAACTTTCCTAACAATTATCGGCTGAAGTTATTGACGCGAACATGCCTACTCGACAAGATGCCTGCGGAACCGGTCCCCACACCGCTCACGGCCCCCAGCCGACCTAGGAGACGGACATGCCGCCCACCCCCCGCACCACGGAATCCCGCAGCAACTCCCACAAGAGGAAGGCCCGTTGGGCCGTCCCGCTGGCAGCAGGCGCCTCGTTCGCGCTCGTCGGCGGAGTCCTCCTCTGGTCCCCTGCCGGTGAGGCCGACGCCGCGCCGAGCGGCCCGGACACGAAGGCGGCGTTCACCGCCGTCGCCGCCGGAGACATCGCCGAACAGTGCACCTCGGACGACAGCGGCTGCGCGCACCCGAAGACCGCCGCGCTCGTCGAGAGGCTCAATCCCTCCTTCGTCATGACGATGGGCGACAACCAGTACGACGACGCCCGGGAGCAGGACTTCGAGGACTACTACGACACGAGCTGGGGCGCGTTCAAGGACAAGACGCGCCCGGTGCCCGGCAACCACGAGACGTACGACCCGGACGGCGCCCTGGAGGGCTACAAGTCCTACTTCGGCAGCATCGCCTACCCCAAGGGCGAGAGCTACTACAGCTTCGACCAGGACAACTGGCACTTCATCGCCCTCGACTCCAACAGCTTCGACGACAAGTCGCAGATCGACTGGCTCAAGGCCGACCTCGCGGCCAACTCCAAGAAGTGCGTGGCCGCGTACTGGCACCACCCGCTCTTCTCCTCGGGCGAGCACGGAAACGACCCGGTCAGCAGGCCGGTCTGGAAGCTGCTGTACGCCAACAAGGCCGAGCTCGTCATGAACGGCCACGATCACCACTACGAGCGCTTCGCCCCGCAGAACCCGGACGGGAAGGCGGACGCCAACGGCATCGTCGAGCTGCTCGGCGGCATGGGCGGCGCCAACCCGTACAAGATCGAGGAAGTCCAGCCCAACAGCCAGAAGCGGCTTACCAAGACCTTCGGCGTGGTGAAGCTGAACTTCACCGACACCGGATTCTCCTGGAACCTCGTCGGCACGGACGGCTCGACGAAGGACAGCAGCCCGTCCTACAAGTGCCGCTGAGCCGCCGAGATGTATCTGGCGTCAACGGACGCGGTCGCGAAGGCCAAGGCCAAGGCCAAAGCAGGGCCCCAGGCTGAAGCCGAGCCCGAGCCCGAGCCCACAGCCAAGTCCAAGTCCAAGTCCAAGTCCAAGCGTGGCCGCGTCGCGGGTCCCGTCATCGCCCTCGGCGCGGTCAGCCTGGTCACCGACATCTCCTCCGAGATGGTCACGGCGGTCCTTCCGCTCTACTTCGTCCTCCAACTCGGGCTATCGCCCCTTCAGTTCGGGTTCCTCGACGGCCTCTACAACGGCGTCACCGCCTTCGTCCGGCTCCTCGGCGGGTACGCCGCCGACCGCGGCGGGCGGCACAAGCTCGTCGCGGGCGGCGGCTACGCCCTCTCCGCGCTGTCCCGGCTCGGCCTGCTCCTCGCGGGCGGCGCCACGGCCGGGATCGGCGCGGCGCTCGCCGCGGACCGCATCGGCAAGGGCGTGCGGACCGCGCCGCGCGACGCGCTGATCTCGCTCAGCAGCCCGCCGGACGCCCTCGGCCGGGCGTTCGGCGTGCACCGCGCGATGGACACGACGGGCGCGCTGCTCGGTCCGCTAGCCGCGTTCGCGCTGCTCTGGGCGACGGCGGACGCGTACGACGCCGTGTTCGTGGTCAGTTTCTGCTTCGGGCTGCTCGGCGTGCTGATGCTGGTCGCGTTCGTGCCGGGACGAGGCGAACCCCAGGCCCCCGCACGACCCACACAGCCCACACGCCCCGCGCAGGCCACACAGCCCAGACGCCCCGCGCAGCCCGTCCCCCCGTCAACCACCAAGCCCGAAAGGATTCTTGGCATCCTCCGGGTGCCCGCCTTCCGCCGCATCCTCGGCGCCGCGGCCCTCCTCGGTGCCGCCACCATCGGCGACGCCTTCCTCTATCTGCTCCTCCAGCGGCGGCTCGACTTCGCGGTGAGCTGGTTCCCGCTCCTGCCACTGGGCGCCGCCGCGGTCTATCTGCTGCTCGCGGTGCCCGCCGGGCGCCTCGCCGACCGCATCGGCCGCCGCGTCCCGTTCCTGGCCGGGCACGTGGCGCTGCTCGGCGGATACGTCCTGCTGCTCTCCCCCACCGACGGCTGGGCCCTGCTCATCGGCGTACTGCTCCTGCTCGGCATCTTCTACGCCGCCACCGACGGCGTACTCATGGCGCTCGCCACCCCCGTGCTCGCGCAGGGGCGCCGGGCCAGCGGCATGGCGGTCCTGCAGACGGGACAGGCCCTGGCCCGTCTCGTCGCGGCGGCCGGGTTCGGCGCGGCCTGGACGCTGTGGGGCATCGGCCCGGCGCTGACCTGCGCGTCGCTCGCGCTGGCCGTGGCACTCGGCGGGGCGACGCTGCTGCTCCCCCGCCCCGAATCCCCCGAGAGGCCGGCATGACCGCACCCCCACAGGCCCCACTGACCCCACGCCCCGCACACTCTCCCCGCTCCCTGCGCGCCCGCGTCATCGCCGTCGCCGCGGCGGCCGCCGTCCTCGCGACTGTGGCCGTCGGCTACACCCTGCACGCGGCCGACCGGGCCGAACCGGCCGCCGCCACCTCGGAGTTCGGGCTCGACGCGGGCCACCTCTACTACCGGAGCACGGAGACGGGCGCGGGCCGCCTCGCCCGAACCGCCACCCCCTCCGGCAAGGGCCACCGCACCCCCGGCGGCCCATCCTGCGAGCGCTTCTACGCGGCCGGGGGCACCGCGCTCTGCCTCCAGCGGCGCCCCGGCATCCCGCCCACGTCGTACGCCCTGGTCATGGACGACAAGCTCCGCGAGAAGCGCCGCATCGCGCTCACCGGCATCCCCAACCGGGCCCGGGTCTCGGCATCGGGCCACATGCTGTCCTGGACGATGTTCGCGACGGGAGACTCCTACGCGGGCTCCTCCTTCTCCACCCGCACCTCGATCCTGGACACCCGCACGGGCTACCTGATCAAGAACATGGAGGAGATCCCCCTCACCCTCGACGGCCGCCGCTACCACTCCCCCGACGTCAACTTCTGGGGCGTCACCTTCGCCGACGACGACAACCGCTTCTACGCGACCGTCTCGACGAAGGGCAAGACGTACCTGATCCAGGGCGACATGAAGAAGTGGGCGGCGCGCACCCTGCGCACGAACGTGGAGTGCCCGTCGCTCTCCCCCGACAACACGCGCATCGCCTTCAAGAAGCGCGTACGGAAGGGGACTTCGAACCCTTGGCGCTTGTACGTCCTGGATCTGCGGACGATGCGCGAGCACCCGATCGCCGAGACCCGCAGCGTCGACGACCAGGCCGCCTGGCTGGACGACGACACCGTGGCATACGCCCTGCCGGGTACGGAGGGCAGGAAGCAGGACATCTGGACGGCACGGGCGGACGGCAAGGGCTCCTCGAACCTGCTTGTAAGGAACGGGACTTCACCCGCTGCGGTGCGCTGACACACAACCTGGAACACCACCTGACGCACAAACCGAGGCCAAACCGAGGCACCGCCCCGGCTCGCCTTCCCATCCCCAGCCGGAACGGAATTCGGATGCGCCCGCGCACCCGCCTCCCGCAGGATCGGGTCCATGACCATCACTCAGCGCACCGTCGTGCCCACCCTCTTCCCGCCGCCCGGATACGCCCACGCCGCCCTCGTCGAGGCCGGCACCAAGCTCGCCTTCATGGCGGGTTCGGTGCCGCTCGATCCCGAGGGGAAACTCGTCGGGGAAGGTGATGTGGTGCGCCAGACCGAACAGGTCATCGCCAATCTCGACGAGGCCCTGCGCGCGATCGGCAGTGACCTGACGCAGGTGGTGGCCAGCACGGTGTACGTCGTGAGCGACGAGCCGGGCCCGCTGAGCGAGGCCTGGGAGGTCATCCGCGCCTCCGACCTGCTCGCGAAGGGCCCGCACACGTCGACGCTGCTCGGCACTACGTGCCTGGGCTACCCCGGCCAGCTGGTCGAGGTCACCGCCACGGCCGTGGTCCCCGAGACACCGGCCGCTCCATAGAACGGACCGTCACCACTCGGCGCCCTCCCCTAACCCCGCGCCCTGCTCGCCAGCCCCAGCGCGTACTGCGGCCACCACTGCCCCGCCCTCGGCCCGCCCCGGCAGGTCCCGTCGGACTCGCCGGGCCGCTTGATCCACAGGTAGGCGTCGATGGCGGGGTCGCCGGTGGCGGTGGTGGGCGGGGTGCCGAGGGCGCGGCCCGGCGGGTTGCACCAGGCCTGGTCACCGACGCCGGTGTAGGGGCCGTTGCCGTTGCGGCTGCTGTCCACGACGAAGTGCTTGGCACCGCCGAGTGCCGCCGCGATGCGGTGCCCGTACGCCGAACTGGCGCCGTTCGTCTTGAAGTTGGACGTATTGACGGCGAAGCCGTCGGCCCTGGCGACCCCGGCCTGTCGCAGCGGGGCGACCAGGCGCCGCTCCTCGGGGATCCAGCCGGAGTTACCCGCGTCCACGTACACCTTGGTGTGGGGGCGGGCCTTGAGGCGGGCGACGGCGTAGGCGAGCAGGCCGTAGCGCTCGCGGGCGTCGGCCCTCGCGCAGCCGGCGATCTTCTGCGCGACGGCATCCGGTTCGACGATGACGTACGCGGGGCGGTCACCGATGCCCGCGGCGAACTCGTCGACCCAGCGCCGGTACTCCGCCGCGCTCCCCGCCCCGCCTCCGGAGTAGTCGCCGCAGTCGCGGTGCGGGATGAAGTACGCGACGAGCACGGCGGTGCGCCGCGCCGCGGTGGCGGCGAGGGTGACCGCGCGGACGGTGGGCCCGGGGTTGGCGCTGTGCAGCCAGATCGCCTGGGGGCGCCACGCGATGCGCTGCATGAGCCGGGCGTCGGCGGTCCGGCCCTGGCGCCGCCAAGCGATGACCTGGTGGGCGGCGGCGCTGTTCGGGTCGATCCAGAAGGCGGTGCCTGGGGCGGTGCCGGGGGCGGTGTCCGCCGGTGCGGGGGCGAGCGCGGGAGCCGATCCGGGCCGGGCGCCCGCGGCCTGGGCGCCGCCGGACGCCGCCGCGCTCACCAGGAGCGCGACGGCGAGGAGCCGGGCAAGGCGGGGGCGGACGCCACGGGAACGGGAACGGCGACGGTCCCGGCCAAGACCGTCGTCACGGCCAAGACCGTGGTCACCGCCAAGCTCACACTCACACTCACACTCAGGTGATCGGAAGGGCGGCTGCGACACCGGGCACCTCCAGTTGCTCGACGCCGGACGGGCCCGGCGCGTTCCCCGGAGTCTGCGGTCACGCGGCCCGCGCGAGGTCGCGCACACCGCCGAACGGGCGGCAGTTCACCCGAAGAATCACTCTGACGGCTGCGCCCAAGTGCGTTCCTTGGGCAGGGGTTTGGCGTAGCTGCCGGCGCGGCTCGTGGTCAGGCCGAGCCCCACGAGCGACTCGGCGAGCTTCACCGCCGCCGCCACGCCGTCGACCACCGGCATGTCGAGGGCGGCGCCGACCTTCTCCTGCAGCCCGGTCATCCCCGCGCAGCCGAGCACCAGGACCTCGGCGCCCGCGTCGCGGGCCCGTTCGGCGGCGGCGAGGAAGGCGCGGACCGTGACCTCGGAGTCCCCGAGGTCCAGGACACCGAGGCCGGTCCCGACCACGGCGGCGCAGTTCTGCGCGACGCCCGCCGTGTGCAGGCTGTCCTCGATCTGGCCGCGCGCCCGGTCGAGGGTGGTGACGACGCCGTACCGCCGCCCGAGCAGACAGGCGAGATGGGCGGCGGCCTCGGTGATGTCGACGACGGGCACGTCGAGGAGCTCCCGGGCGCCCTCGCGTCCGTGCTCGCCGAACCCGGCCATGACCACGGCGTCGTACGGCTCCTCGTGCCGGCGCAGGGTGTCGAGGACGGCGGCCGCCGAGAGGTAGCTGTCGAGCCATCCCTCCGCGGATTCCGGCCCCCAGGCGGGCGTGAGACCGGTGATGGTGGTGCCGGGGGATGCCGCGTCCCTGGCACCCCGCACGATCTCCTCGGTCATCGCCCGCGTGGTGTTGCAGTTGGTGACGACGATGCGCACTAGGCCTCCACCTCGGGCGCGGGCTCGACAACGGGCTCGGCCCCGGCGGTCCGCTCGGCGCGGCACAGCACGGCGTAGAGCAGCGCGGCCGTCGCCGTCCCGATGAACCAGGAGTACGGCGCGACGTAGTCGAAGAACGGCACCAGCGCGCACACCGCCGCGAATCCGGCCGTCGGCACGAAGGCGGCGAGGGCCTTCGGGTTGACGCCCTTCTTGTAGTAGTACGGCGATCCCGGCTCGGCCTTGAACAGCGCCTCGGCGTCGATGCGTCCGCGCTTCACCCAGAAGTAGTCGACCGCGATGATCCCGAACAGCGGTCCGAGGAAGGCGCCGAGGCCGCCGAGGAAGTAGTTCACGACGGTCGGGTTGGAGTAGAGGTTCCACGGCGTGACGAGCAGCGCGGCGACCGTGGAGATGATCCCGCCGATCTTGAAGGTGATCTTCTGCGGCCAGACGTTGGCGAGGTCGTAGGCGGGCGAGACGAAGTTGGCCACGATGTTCACGCCCATCGTGGCGACGGCGAAGGTGAGGGCACCGCCGACGAGGACCCAGGTGTTGCCGATCTCGGCGACCAGTTCGGCGGGGTCGGTGATGGCCTTGCCGAAGACCTCGAGACTGCCCGCGGTGACGATGACGGAGAGGATCACGAACGCCGTGGAGTTGATGGGCAGGCCCCAGAAGTTGCCGCGCTCGACGGTGCGGTAGTCGGGGGCGAAGCGCGAGAAGTCGCAGAAGTTGAGCATCAGCGTGCCGTAGGTGGCGAGGATCAGGCCGATCGCGCCGAACCACTGGCGCACCTGCTCACCGGTGGAGACCGGGTTCGGGGTGCTGGTGAGCGAGATGGTCCAGCCGGCCTTCCAGAGGATCCACACGGCGAGGGCGATCATCACGACCCAGATGGCGGGCCCGCAGAAGTCCTGGAACTTCCGTACGGATTCCATGCCTTGGGTCATGATCAGCCCCTGCACCAGCCAGAGCGTGACGAACGAACACCAGCCGAGGGCGTGCAGTCCGAGGAAGGAGTGCTCGGTCCACGACTCGAGGCTCGGGAAGGCGGCGATGAGCATGACGTTGACCGCGATGGAGGCCAGATAGGTCTGGATTCCGTACCACATGATGGCGATCACGGCCCGGATCAGGGCGGGGATGTTGGCGCCCCAGACGCCGAAGCTGATGCGGCTGACGACGGGGAACGGCACGCCGTGGCGCTGTCCGATGCGCCCCATCATGTTCATCCCGGCGTAGATGAGCACGAAGCCGACGAGGAGCGAGGTGAAGATCTGCCAGACGTTCAGGCCGAGGACCAGCAGACCGGCCGCGAAGGTGTAGTTGCCGAGGTTGTGGACGTCGGACATCCACAGGGCGAAGAGGTCGAAGACCTTCCACTTGCGTTCGGCGGAGGGGGCGAGGTCTTCGTTGGTGAGGCGGGGGTCGGGCACGAACTCGGTCGCGGCGCTCGGGGAGTCGGCGCCCGGGGCGTCGGCGCGCTGGGTGAGGGACACGGGGCCTCCTGCGAAGGGGGACGGAGGTGCGGCGCGCTTTGGTATACCAAAGTTTGGTATACCAAAGATTCCGTCATGCTCCCGCTCCCGGGGGCGCCCGGCAATGTCCGTACGGTTACGAATCGGTAAATCGATGCGGCGTTCGGCGATGATGGACACCATGACGACCGTGGAGCAGCCGCTGGCCGCCGTACGCGAACGCGTGCTCGCCGAGCTGCGGCAGGAGATCATCGCCGGACGCCTCGGCCCGGGCGACCGCCTGGTCGAACGGGAGCTCGCCGACCGCCTGGGGGTGTCCAGGGTCCCGGTCCGCGAGGCGATCCGGGCCCTGGTCGCCGAGGGCTTCGTCACCTTCGAGACCCCGCGCAGGACCGTGGTGCGCCGCCTGACCCGCACCGACGTGACCGAACTCTTCGAGCTGCGCGAGGCGTTGGAGGTGTTCGCGGCGGGCCGCGCGGCGGAACGGGCCACGGAGGAGGGCCTCGCGGAGCTCTCCGCGCTGCTCGACAGCGCCGCGAGGGCGACGCGCACGGCGGACGGGGAGGCGATCACGGACATCAACACGCGCTTCCACGACCGCCTCCTGGCGATGGCGGGGAACGGCCTGCTGACCTCGGTCATGGAGCCGGTGGACGGACGGCTGCGGTGGATGACGCGGCGCAACGAGGAGTGGGCGCATCTGCTCGTGGAACACCGGGAGTTGTACGAGGCGGTGGCCTCGGGGGACGCGGGACGCGCCCGGGACGTGGCACTGGCCCACGTGCGGACCAACTACCGGTCTACGGTGCGGCACCTCTTCGGCGAGGAGGAAGAGGACTAGTCCCCTGCCGCCATCGCCGAGCAGGCCCTCGAACGCCGTACGGGCTATGCCTGGCCGCCCCTGCCCGACCGATACCCGTCCGTCGCCCGCACCAGCTCCTCCGCGATCCCCCGCGCCCCAGCGTTGTGCCCCACGTCCCCGACGAGGACCAACTCGCTGCCGGGCCAGGCCCCTTGAAGCCGCCAGGGGATCCCGATCAGATTCCCGAAGTCGAGGCTTCCCTGCACCAGGGTCCCCGGGATGCCGGCCAGCGCCCCCGCGTCCCGCAGCACGACCTCGTCGCCGCCCAGCCAGTGGTCATGGGCGAAGTAGTGCGTGACGGTCCGGGCGAACCCGGCCCGGAAGGTCTCGTCCTCGTACCGGGGAACGGACCGGGGCGCCGCCAGTGCGAAGGCCGTCTCCCAGTCGGTCCACGCCCGTGCGGCGGCGGCCCGGACCTCCGCGTCGGGGGACTCCAGGAGCCGGTTGTACGCGGCGGCGAGATCCCCGTCCCGCTCCTCCTCGGGCACCCCGTCCCGAAACGCCTCCCACGCCTCAGGGAAGAGCCGCCCAAGACCCCGGGTGAGCAACTCGACCTCGGCCCGGCTTCCGGTGGCAAGCCCCGTGAGCACCAGCTCCGACACCCGGTCGGGATGGGTCTGCGCATACCGGAGCCCCAGCACGGAGCCCCAGGACGCACCCCACACCAGCCACCGCTCGATCCTCAGGTGCCGCCGCAGCAACTCCAGGTCGGCCAGCAGGTGCTTGGTCGTGTTGACGCTCATGTGGGTACGCGGATCACTCGCGTGCGGCGTCGAGCGCCCGCAGCCGCGCTGGTCCAGGAGCACCACCCGGTACGCGTCAGGGTCGAAGTACCGCCGGAAGAACGGCGTGCACCCCGACCCCGGCCCGCCATGGAGCACCACCGCCGGCTTTCCCAGCGGATTGCCGCAGACCTCCCAGTACACGCGGTTGCCGTCGCCGACTTCGAGCATGCCGTGGTCGTACGGCTCGATCTCCGGATAAAGGCCCATCGACCGAAGATATCCCGCCCGCCGGGCGCATCACCGGCCATCGGCCATCGGACGCGCGTACCCCGTGACCGGTTACCCGGCGCGCAGCCCCCGCATCCGCCCGTACGCGTACACGCACCCCGCGAGCGCGAGGTCCGAGAGCAGCATGAAGCCGATGGAGTACGAGTTCTTGGCGCTGTAGATCGCGCCCATGACCAGCGGCGGGACGAACCCTCCCAGGCCGCCCACCGCTCCCACGATGCCCGTCACGGACCCCACCTGCGCCTGTGGTGTCACCTGCGAGACGAGCGCGAAGACGCTGCCGCTCGCCGTGCCGAGCCCCGCCGCCATGAGCAGGAAGCAGACCGTGCCGCCCGGATTCAGTGACGGTTCGAAGGCCTGCGCGATGGCGAAGACGGCGACGACGGCCAGCGCGGCCGAGGTGACCGTCGCCGGGTGGATCCGGTCGGAGAGCCAGCCGCCGATGGGCCGGAAGACGACCGTGACCAGCGCGAACCCGGCCGCCTTGGTGCCCGCGTCGGTGGGCGAGAGGTCATACCAGGTCTTCAGGTACGTGGGCAGATAGACCCCGAAGGCGACGATGCCGCCGAAGCCGATCGCGTACAACGCCGAGAGTTCCCACGTCACCCGCAGCCGCCCGGCCTCCCCGAGGCGGGTCGTGAGGGGGCTCGTCGGCACCGGCCGGTCGGGGCGGTCGGTGATGAGCAGCGCCGCGAGCACCGCGAAGGCCGCGAGCGCGATCGCCACGACCAGGAACGGCAGGTTGTCGCCGTGCTTGGCGATCCGGGGCGTGAAGTACCCGGAGAGCGCCACACCGCCCATGCCCATCCCGAAGACGCCGAGCGCGAAGCCCCGATGGGCCGGCGGGAACCAGGAGTTGACCAGCGGGATGCCGATCGCGAACGTCGTGCCGCCCAGGCCGAGCAGGAAGCCGACCGCGAGCATCGCGACGTAGGTGTCCCTGGCCGGGATGATCAGCAGCACCGGCACGATCGTGAGCGCCGAGATCAGCGGGAACATCCGCTTGGCGCCGTAGCGGTCGGTGAGTGCGCCGACCGGGACGCGGCCGAGCGAGCCGACGATGACCGGCACGGCGACCAGCAGGGACTGGGCGAACGAGGAGAGCCCGAGCCGTTCCCCGAAGTCGCTGCCGAGCGGCGCGATCAGGTCCCATGCCCAGAAGGTGAGCGTGAAACCGACCGTGGCCACGGCGAGGTTGCGGTAGGCCGCGGCCGAGGGGCGCGCCGCAGCGGTTGATGGAGGTGCCGACGGGTTTGTTGTCATGTGAGCGCCGCTCCAAGCGCCACGAAGGCGCAGATCAGGACGAATAGGATGGCAAGCAACGGCCAGACGAACCGCAGGTATTTGTCGTAGCCGACCTTCGCGAGCGCGACGCCGCCGATGGTCACGGCCGTCGTCGGGACCCACAGGTTCATCCAGCCGCTCGCCGCCTGCCAGGCGGTGACGACGACCGAGCGCGAGACCCCGGCGAAGTCGGCGAGCGGGGCGAGGATCGGCATGGCGAGGGTCGCGTGGCCGGAGGTGGAGGGGATCAGGAAGGCCAGCGGCAGGTTCACGACGAAGACGATGATCGCGAAGAGGCCGGACGAGGTGCCCTTCACGATGCCCTCGATGGAGTGCAGGACGGTGTCCGTGACCTTGGAGTTGTTCATGATCACCGTGACGCCGCGGGCGAGCACGATGACCAGGGCGGGCGAGATGAAGTCGGCCGCGCCCTGGATGATCGTCGAGCTGAGCTGCTGCTCGCCCATCCGGGCCACGCACCCGACGAGCACGGCCGCGCACAGGAAGAGCGCCGCCAACTGCGGGAAGGACCAGCCGAGTTCGAAGCCGTACGGCTTCGCGTCCGCCTTGCCCGTGAGCGCGCTCGACCAGGGCACCACCGAGAAGATCATGAAGGCGAAGACCAGTGCGACCACGACGAGCACGGTCTTGTGCAGCCGGGTCAGCTCCGGCACCTCGCCCGCGTCGGCGGCGGTCTGCTCACGGTCACCGGGCAGGAAGCCGGTGAGGGAGCGCTCCGGGTTCTTCTGTACGCGCTTCGCGTAGCGGATGACGTAGGCGATGGTGACCGCGGTCAGGACGATCCACATCACGAACCGCAGCACGATGCCGTCGCCGAGCGAGATGTCCGCTGCCGAGGAGGCGACCCCGGTCGCGAACGGGTTGACCGTCGAACAAAGCACGCCGATCCCGGCGCCCAGGATGATCGCGCCGACGGCGACCATCCGGTCGTAGCCGAGGGCGAGCATCAGCGGCACGATCAGGCCGTAGAAACCGAGTGTCTCCTCCGCGAATCCCTCGACCGTGCCGAGGACGGAGAAGACGAGCATCACCCCCGCGATCAGCATCGCGCCGCGCTCGCGCAGCCGGTGGGCGAGGCGGCCGATGCCGCGGTCGAGGGCGCCGGTGGCGAAGACGACGGTGATGAACGCGCCGATGGCGAGGACGAACAGGAACACGCCCGCGCTGCCGTACAGCTCACCGGCCAGGTCGGGCCCGACGACGCCCGACTTCTCGTCCTGGATGCCGTACAGGCCGTTGACCGGGGCGAGGAAGAGGTCGCCCAGCCGGTCGACGAAGGTCTGACCCGAGTCGACGCGGTGATAGCTCCCCTGGACGGGGGCGCCCTTGTCGTTGCGGTCGTAGGCGCCGGACGGAATGAGGAAGGCGAGCAGCCAGACGGCCACGGTGACGATCGCGAGGATGGTCAGGGCGCTGGGAAAGGTGAACTTCCGTTTGTGCTGCGGCTCTTCTGTGCCGGGATCGGTCGCGGTGGTGCTCATGCGCCGCTCTCCGCCGGGCTGTCGGTGCCGGGGAAACCGGCGGCGTACTCGCGCACGAAGGCCGCCATGGCGACGACCGTGTTGCGCAGCTCGGAGAAGAGGACGCGCTCGTTCGGGGCGTGCAGATTGCACATGCTGTCCTGGGCGCCGAAGAGCAGCACCTCGGCGCCGGGTGCCGCCTTCGCGAGGCCGTTGACCAGAGGGATGGAGCCGCCGGTCGCCACGAACGAGGCGTCCTCGCCCCAGGCCTCCTTGAGCGCGGCACGGGCGGCGCGGTAGGCGGGTCCGCCGGTGGCGGCCTCGTAGCCCGGGCCGGTGTCGCCGGGCGTGACGGCGAGGGGAATGCCGAAGGGCTTGAGTGAGCGCAGGTGGTCGACCAGCTTGCCCCGCGCCTCCTTCGGGTCCTGCCGAGGGTGGAAGCGCAGGTTCAACTTGGCCCGCGCATACGGCACGACCGCCGACGCCGCGTGTTCGACGCTGGGCGCGTCCAGGCCGATCACCGTGATGGCGGGGCCGCTCCACAGGCGCTCGCCCAGGCTGCCGCTGCCGACGAGCGGCACCCCTTCGCGCACCCCGGCGAGCGAACGGAACTCGTCCTCGGTGTAGCTGGTGCCGCTCCAGTCCTCGCGCCGCAGCCCCTCCACGGCCACATCGCCGTGTACGTCGTGCAGGGTGGCCAGGGCCTTGAGGAGCACGAGCAGCGCGTCGGGAGCCGCGCCCCCGAACTCCCCGCTGTGACGCGGCTCGTCGAGGGTGCGCACCTCCACAACGACTTCGCACGCGCCGCGCAGGGCGGTGGTGAGGGTGGGGGTGCCGGGCCGGAGGTTGCCGAGGTCGGCGACCACCATGGCGTCACAGGAGAACCGCTCCGGATCGGTGGGCGGATAGTCGTCGAAGGCGCTGCCGTACTCCTCCTGCCCCTCGATGACGATCTTGATCCCGACGGGTGGCCTGCCGCCGTAGGCCCGCAGCATCCCCAGATGCGCGATGACATTGGACTTGTCGTCCGCGATACCGCGGGCCCGCAGGCCCCCCTCGATCGGGGTCGGCTCGAAGGGCGGCGACTTCCACAGGCTCTCGTCGCCGGGCGGCTGGACGTCGTAGTGGCCGTAGAGCAGGACCGTCGGCGCCTCGGGTGTCGGTGGCGGGATCTCCCCGTAGATCACGGGTGCGGTGTCCGGCAGATCGAGCCGTTCGACGGTCGGCACGCCCGCGCCCCTGAGCAGCTCGACCAGCAGATCGTGCGCCTGCCGCACCGGTGCGTCCGGGAAGCCGGGGAAGGCGATCGACGGGATCTCGGCGAGCCGTACGAGGTCGGCGCGCAACGTGTCCATCAGGTCGTCGACAGTGGCTTCGAGCTTCATGGGCGGCACCCCTCGGTCTGCGTCCCGCTTTGCGGCGAATAGCCCGAATTATCAGACTCCGAGGGGAACGGTTTCCGAACGGCTCGCCGTGCGGGCAGGGATGCCGCACTGCTGCCGCACAACCTCCGCACCGCGCCTGCCCGGCGCGGCGGCCGTGCCACGGGGTGCCGCGTGAGGCATCGCGACCCCGGCCCCGAACCACCGGGCAGGCATTAAAGTCGGGGCATGGCTTCGCAGAATGCAGGCGGTGACGGCAGCGGCGCGAGTGTGACTGCGGGCCCGGGTAAGGCCGCGAGCCCGGGTACGGGTGCGGCCTCGGCCGGGGGTTCCGTGCGCATCGACGCCTGGATCTGGTCCGTACGCCTGGTCAAGACCCGCTCCATGGGCGCGGCGGCCTGCAAGGGCGGCCATGTGCGGGTCAACGGCGAGCGCGTGAAGCCCGCTTACGGCGTGCACGTCGGCGACGAGGTGCGCCTGCGTCACGCGGGCGGCCGCGAACATGTCGTCGTCGTCAAGCGCCTCATCCGCAAGCGCGTCGGCCCGCCGGTGGCCATCGAGTGCTACGTCGACAACAGCCCTCCGCCGCCGCCCCGCGAAGCCGTGGCCCCCGCCGGCGTACGGGACCGGGGAACGGGCCGCCCCACCAAGCGCGACCGCCGCGACATGGAAAAGCTGCGCGGCTTCGAGGGCTGAAAACACCCCCGTCCCTGTGTTGAGGGCTCACCGCGGTGCGGATGAGCCCTCAACACAGGGACGGGGGCAGGTGCGTGACTTCCCGCGTGACTCTCCGGCTCACTCCCCGCGTCGCAGGAGCAGCCGGAGCAGCTCCGTCGTCTGCCCGCGCCGCGCCCAGGCGATCCACGCCAGCGGCAGGATGAGGACGAGCGGCGTGGCCGCGTTCTCCCCGCCGAGCGCGGTCACATTCACGATGAACGCACCGATCATCAGCCCGATGAGGGCCGTAGCGCCGACGGAACTGAGCACCGGCACCAGCAGCGCGATCCCGCCGAGCACCTCCAGCGCCCCGATCGTGTACATCCCCGGATCGCCCCACCCGAGCTTCTCGAAGGCCTCGACCGCCGTCGGGTGCGCGATCAGCTTCGGCACCCCGCTGGCGAGCCCGAAGAACAGGGCCAGCACCACTTGGAGCGTGCGCAGCGTGATCCGGACGGAGCGACGACCTGCGGCGGAAGGGGCGGCGCCCACAGAGGTGACGGTGGTGGCGGAGCTGACGGACGTGGAGGTGGTGGCCGTGGTCATGGTGACCTCCTCGGTGAGCAGGGGCTGTTGTGCTGTCACCGTGATAGACCGGCCCGCCCCGCAGAACTCATCGCCCGGCAGCACACCATCTCCGCCCGATCTCCGCCCGATCTCCGCGCGGTTCCAAGCCGCCCGGCCACCGGCCCCGCACCGGCTCCCCGCCCGCGCACGCCAGGCCCTTCGCCGGGCCACATCAGCACCACGACACGGCAGCCAACCCACTGCCCCCTAGCGGACCGGCACCGCCCGCACCCAAATCCCGTCCTCCGTCAGGTACTTGTCGACCCGCAGCCCCGCCTCCTCCAGCGTCTGCTCGAACTGCTCCTTGGTGAGCGGCCGGGCACGGAACGTCTGGGTCCATACGGCGTCCGGGAAGATGTACTCCGCGTGCACCTCGTTCACCCCGTCCCCGACCGGCTCCGCCGACACGATCCGCACCGTGTACCCACCCGGGTCGACCCGTTCTCTTGGCAGGTTCGTGTGGTAATCCGCGCCCTCCCGCTGGATCAGCACACAGCCGTCGTCCGTCACATGGCTCCGGCAGGCCCGCAGCATCCCGCGCCGGACCGTCTCGTCGCCTTCGTGCACGAGGAACGATCCGAGCATCACCACCTCGAACCGCTCCCCCAGGTCGAGCTCCTCGATGGGGCTGCGGATCGTACGCACCCGTCCCTCGATCGCGGAGACCTTCTCCAGCATCTCGGCGGACTCGTCCACCGCCGTGACCCGGAACCCCCGCTCCAGCAGGGGACGCGTCACCCGTCCCGCACCACTGCCGAGCTCCAGGACGTGCGCCCCGGCCGGCACCGCGCCGGCGATGACGTCGGGCTCGTCACCGACGGCCAGGCGCGTGTACAACTCCACCGCGCAGCCGTCCGGGGTGATCGCTCCGGGGCCCGTTCCCTCGTGTCCCTCACGCATCTCCACAGTCATGCCCCCTCAACGAAGCGCTCCGAGGGCCCGTTCCCACCTCTCCCCGGAGCCCCGCGCTCTACAGCGGGAACCAGCCACGCCCCCCGTACCAATGCCCGCCCGCCCTCAAGTGATCGCCCACGGCCCGCTCGACCTTCGTCCGCCTGGGCAGTCCGGCCACGGGCAGATCGCGGTCGCCGAAGACGAAGGCGACGGGGGCCGTGTCGTCGACCTCCCGCTCGTACCCGGTCGCCGGGCGGAAGCGGTCCTGGAAACGGACGATGTTCGAGTCCGCCGGGAGGTACTGCTTCAGCTGCGGATCGAGCAGCCAGGAGTGGCATATCGCTGTCTCATACCGCTCCTCCGAGAAGTGCCGCGCGAAGAACTCCCGGGCCAGCGCCACCGACCGGTCGCAGGCCTCCGGCGAGAGCGGCCCCCGGAAGTCGGTGATGTGGAGGTTCAGACACGGGTCGCCCCTCCCCGCGGAATGCCCCGCGGCAGCCACCGCCCCGCCCATCCGCTCCCCCAGCACGGCACGCTGGAACTGCAGCCGGCCCAGTTGATAGAGCTCGCCCCGGAAGTGCAGGGCGTTCCATTCCGGGTGCAGCAGCCCGGGGCCACCGCGCGCCCTGCGGTGCACCGCCATGTGCCGCCCGAGGTCCGCGAGCGTGCGGCGGGAGATGTCGTCCGGGATGCCGCGGCTCCGGTGATACGCGCGTACGTACGGCAGTGCCGCCGTGAACACGTACACGTAGAAGTAGGTTCCGAGCGCGCCCGACTCCGCGGGCAGCGGGGCGTACTCGGGGGCCGCACCTGGCTTCCCCATGTCCCGCACCGTCGCGTCGACGGTGCGGTCGAGCAGCCATCGCGCCCCCGCGTCCCCCATCAGCCGCTCGCGCAGGGCCAGCAGGTCATTGATGTCCTCGTGCGGCACGGCCAGGTCGAGCAGCTCGTCCGCCAGCTCGTCGGCCGCGGGCAGCACCGCCTCGGTCCGTGGCTCCTCCGCGCCCTCAAGATCCTTCAGCCACGCGGCGAGCCGCTCGTCCGTCCTCGCCCGGTTCCTCAGTACGTCCAGCACAGTCCTACCCCCGAACAGTCCTGCCCCCGATCGGCACATCTACGATCTTGAAGCCTCGGGCCCTTCCGGTCCACCGCCCCGGGGTGGATCCTGGAAGGTGGAGACGCTCAGGGATCCAGACGGGGACGTGTAAGGGACAAGGGGTGGAGAGGACAGGGAGAGGGAGGAGATGACCTCTCGTGATGCGTACAGGCAGTGAACCGGTGACCGCGCGCAGTCCGCTGCGCATGCGCTTCTGGCTCAGCGTGTGGGGCCTGATCTGGGCCACGTTCGGCACCGTCGCCTTCGCCCTGGTCGGACGCCCCGAGTGGGCGGCGGCGTGCGGGGTGCTCTGGCTGATCGTCACCGCCGACATGGCGATGATCGTGCGCCATATCCACCAGGGCCCGCACTATCAGCCGGGCCGCGACATCCCGCCGTACGAGCCCCCGCGGACCGGCTAGCCCGCCTCGCCGCCGCTGCCGTTGCCCCCGCCGGCGTCGCCGCCGTCGTCGAAGCGCGCCGCCGCCAGGTACTCCGGCTGCGGATCGAGCGCCGCGGCCAGCCGGAAGTGGCGCCGCGCCTGGTCCGGCCGCGCCGCACGTTCGTAGGTGCGGGCGAGCGCGAAGTGGGCGAACGCGTTGTCCGGCTCGCGCTCCAGGACGATGCTGAACTCCAGCTCCGCGGCGCGCAGTTGGGCGGCGGCGAAGAAGGCGCGGGCCCGCAGCAGCCGCGCCGCCGTGTTCTCGGGGTGGGCCGCGATGACCGTGTCGAGCAGCTTCACGGCGCCTCTGGGATCCCGCGCGGCAAGGAGCTGCTCCGCCGCTCGGAAGTCGATGACATGGGTCTCCGGGGTAATTTCGGGCACGCGTGACTCCTTCCCTCGCTGCACTGTGTCAACGCCCGTCGCGCCGACGCCTATTCCGCTGCCGGCATCTCTTCCCGGCCCGAGCCCCACCCTCACACCGCCAGGACCGCCAGCACCAGCCCGAGCACCAGAACGGCCGCCCCCGCCGCCACGAACCCCCGGTCGATGCCCTTGCGCTCACGGCCGAGCACGACGGTCTCCCGGGGGTCGTCGCTGTCGTACGCGATGCGCACCCGGTCACCCGCGGCGAGCGGCTGCCTGCCGCTCGGCGGCACCGGTGACACGACCTCGACGACCCGCCCGTCCCCCGTCTCGAACTGCAGCATCGGCCGCTCGGCCCCTGGCGGCACCGCCTTGACCAGGGCCTGCGCCCTCTCGCCCGCGTCCGTGAGGTGCCGGGTCCGCCAGAGGCCGTGGGCACCGGCCAGCAGCGCGACCAGGCCGCCCAAGGCGGTGACCACCGCCAGCACGACCACGCCCCCGCCTCCTTCTAGGCCGCCCGCGCCCGCAGCGCGAGGTCCGCCCATACGGCGTCGACGCGCTCCCGGAGACCCTCCAGCGGGCCGTCGTTGTCGATCACGACGTCGGCGATCTCCAGACGCTTCTCGCGCGTGGCCTGGGCGGCCATCCGCGCGCGGGCGTCCTCCTCGCTCATGCCGCGCAGCCCCACGAGACGCTCCAGCTGGGTCTCGGGGCTCGCGTCGACGACGACCACGAGGTCGTACAGGGGTGCCAGGCCGTTCTCCGCGAGCAGCGGCACGTCGTGGATGACCACGGCGTCCTCGGGGGCCGCCTGCTCCAGTTCGGCGGAGCGGGCGCCGACCAGGGGGTGCACGATCGAGTTCAGGACGGCCAGCTTCTCCGGGTCGGCGAAGACGATCGAGCCGAGCTTCGGCCGGTCGAGGGTGCCGTCCGGAGCGAGGATCTCCTGGCCGAAGGCTTCAACGACCTTCGCCAGGCCCGGAGTTCCCGGCTCCACAACTTCCCGCGCGATCTTGTCGGCGTCGATCAGGACGGCTCCGGACGCGACGAGGAGACGCGATACTTCACTCTTGCCGGCGCCGATACCGCCGGTCAGGCCCACCTTCAGCATGACCGGCAGCTTAGGGGGTGGCCTCACGCTCCGCCTTCCCGGCCAGGCGCTGCACCTGCCCCCTCCATGGCCGCGTCCCGCTACGCGTCGCCCTCCCGCTCGGCGAGGAAGCGCTCGAATTCCTGGCCGATCTCGTCGGCCGACGGAATGTCCATGGGCTCCGCGAGCATGTTGCCGCGCGCGTCGGCACCGGCCGCGGCGTCGTACTGGTGCTCAAGTCCCTGCACGAGGGAGACCAGTTCCTCGTCGCCCTCCTGGATCTGCCGGTCGATCTCGGTCTGGGTGCGGTGCGCCTCGGTGCGCAGGCCGTGCGCGACGCTCGGCAGCACGAGACCGGTCGCGGCGGTGATCGCCTCCAGGACCGTGAGGGCGGCGTCCGGGTACGCGGAGCGCGCGATGTAGTGCGGGACGTGCGCGGCGACACCGAGCACGTCGTGGCCCGCCTCCAGGAGGCGGTACTCGACGAGCGACGCCGCGCTGCCCGGCACCTGCGCCTCGTCGAAGGGGCTGCGGTGCCCCGGCACCAGGTCGGTGCGGTTGCCGTGCGGCGTGAGGCCCACGGGGCGGGTGTGCGGCACGCCCATGGGGATGCCGTGGAAGTTCACCGAGAGGCGTACGCCGAGCCGCTCGACGATCTGCCCGATCGCCGCCGCGAAGCGTTCCCACTCGATGTCGGGCTCGGGCCCGGAGAGCAGCAGGAAGGGTGCGCCCGTGGCGTCCTGGAGCAGCCGCACGTCGAGCGCGGGCACCTCGTAGTCGGTCCAGCGGTCACGCCGGAACGTGAGCAGCGGGCGGCGCGCGCGGTAGTCGACGAGCCGGTCGTGGTCGAAGGTCGCCACCACCTGACCCGGCAGACTGTCCGTGAGCCGCTCGACGATCTGGTCGCCGGTCTCACCCGCGTCGATGTAGCCGTCGAAGTGGTAGAGCATGACCAGTCCGGCCGATTCCTGGGCGAGCGCCATGTCGACGACGGCAAGGCCCTTCGGCTCCCATGCGTACAAACCCTGCGGATCAAGCACTGTGACCGCTCCTCGCCCTCTTCGTCGTGACTCGTACAGCAGAACGCCCTCAAGAGCGCAGGCATTCCCTCCCTCGCCTCTTCACAGCGGCTTCTCACTTCACGGCGTACGACTATCGCCCCTCACTGAACACCCGCACCGGGGCTCCGAGTTCAGGCCGACCGCCGAGTCCGCGCCCGGCTCAGGCCGGTTAGTCCAGACCTTGACGCGAACATGACTCAGCTCTACGTTCATATGCGCACCCAGTGTTCATATACAAGAACCGGAAAGGGGTACCCCCATGCGCACCCGACGCACCCCGCTCATCTCCACACTCACCGTCCTCGCCGCAACGGCCGCGACAGGAGCGACCGGAGGCCTGGCCGTCGCGGCCACCGCTTCCCCCGCCTCGACGGCCGCCGCGCCCATCGAGGTCTCCACGGCGGCCGAGCTCAAGTCCGCGCTCACCAACGCCTCCCCGGGCGACACGATCCACCTCGCCGACGGCACGTACACCGGGAACTTCACGACGAGTACGGCCGCGAGCTCAGGCGCCCGCATCACCCTGACCGGCTCCTCGAAAGCCGTGCTCACGACGGGCGGCGGATACGGCCTGCATCTGAACGGCGCCTCCTACTGGACGGTGAAGGGCATCACCGTCACGGGCGGCCAGAAGGGCATCATGATCGACTCCGCGAAGGGCGTCACCGTGGACACGGTCACGGTGCACGGCCTCGACATGGAGGGCGTGCACTTCCGGAAGTCGAGCACCGACGGCGTCATCAAGAACTCGAAGATCTACGACACCGGGAACGACGACCGCGGCATGGGAGAGGGCGTCTACGTGGGCAGCGCCAACACGCTCTCCGACAAGAGCGACAACGTACAGGTGCTGAACAACACGATCGGCCCCGACGTGGGCGGTGAGGCCGTCGACCTCAAGGAAGGCACCACCGGCGGCAAGATCACCGGCAACACCTTCGACGGCAAGGGCCTGACCGGCAACAACTACGACGACTCGTGGATCGACGTGAAGGGCAACAACTACGTCATCGAGAACAACACCGGCAAGAACACCACCAACAGCGGCTACGAGACCCACAGCCAGCAGTCCGGCTGGGGCTGCGGCACGGTGTTCCGGGGCAACAAGTCGGACCTGACCGGTTCGACGGGCGACAAGCAACTGGCCATCAACGTCACCAACTTCAGCGGCAGCTGCAAGACGACGGTGTACGCAAGCAACACGGTGACGGGCGGCAAGGGCCTGACGAACATCCCGGTAACGCCCTAAGGGCAACGTCCCGAAGGGACGAGCCCTTAAGGGCTCGGGGAACTGCGCGACCAGCCCCACCGGACCCGCACCCGCACCCGCACCCGCACCCGAAACAGAACAACGGGCCCGCACCTCCGAAGAGATGCGGGCCCGCAGCGTTCAGCTACCGCCTAGAGAGAGCGGCGCGCGGTCAGCTCTGGCCGCCGGCCAGCTTCTCGCGCAGAGCGGCAAGCGCCTCGTCCGACGCCAGGGCGCCGGAGTTGTCGTCCGACTCCGAGGAGTACGAACCGCCGCCGCCACCGCCGCTGCCACCGGCAGCCGGGGTGCCGGACGAGGACGCGGGAGCCGCAGCACCCTCGGCCTCGGCCTGGGCGTCCGCCTCGCGGGACTTGATGACCTGGGCCTGGTGCTGCTCGAAGCGCGTCTGCGCCTCGGCGTACTGACCCTCCCAAGCCTCACGCTGGGTCTCGAAGCCCTCGAGCCAGTCGTTCGTCTCGGGGTCGAAGCCCTCGGGGTAGATGTAGTTGCCCTGGTCGTCGTACGACGCGGCCATGCCGTACAGGGTCGGGTCGAACTCGACGGCCGACGGGTCGGCACCGAAGGACTCGTTGGCCTGCTTGAGGCTCAGCGAGATCCGACGACGCTCGAGGTCGATGTCGATGACCTTGACGAAGATCTCGTCGTTGACCTGGACGACCTGCTCCGGGATCTCCACGTGGCGCTCGGCCAGCTCGGAGATGTGGACCAGGCCCTCGATGCCCTCGTCGACGCGCACGAACGCACCGAACGGAACGAGCTTGGTGACCTTACCGGGAACAACCTGCCCGATCTGGTGCGTGCGGGCGAACTGCTGCCACGGGTCTTCCTGCGTCGCCTTGAGCGACAGGGACACGCGCTCGCGGTCCATGTCCACGTCGAGAACCTCGACGGTGACTTCCTGGCCGACCTCGACAACCTCGGAGGGGTGGTCGATGTGCTTCCAGGAAAGCTCGGAGACGTGCACGAGACCGTCGACGCCGCCCAGGTCCACGAACGCACCGAAGTTGACGATCGAGGAAACGACGCCGGAGCGGACCTGGCCCTTCTGCAGGGTCGTGAGGAAGGTCTGGCGGACCTCGCTCTGGGTCTGCTCGAGCCAGGCACGGCGGGACAGGACCACGTTGTTGCGGTTCTTGTCCAGCTCGATGATCTTGGCCTCGAGCTCCTTGCCCACGTAGGGCTGGAGGTCGCGGACGCGGCGCATCTCGACGAGGGAAGCCGGCAGGAAGCCTCGGAGGCCGATGTCGAGGATGAGACCACCCTTGACGACCTCGATGACGGTACCGGTGACGATGCCGTCTTCTTCCTTGATCTTCTCGATCGTGCCCCAGGCACGCTCGTACTGAGCGCGCTTCTTGGACAGGATCAGACGGCCTTCCTTGTCCTCCTTCTGGAGAACCAGGGCCTCGATCTCGTCACCAACCGCGACGACCTCGTTCGGGTCGACGTCGTGCTTGATGGAGAGCTCGCGGCTCGGGATGACGCCTTCGGTCTTGTAACCGATGTCGAGCAGGACCTCGTCCCGGTCGACCTTCACGATGACGCCGTCGACGATGTCGCCGTCGTTGAAGTACTTGATCGTCTCGTCGATCGCGGCGAGGAAAGCTTCCTCGTTACCGATGTCGTTGACCGCTACCTGCGGCGTGGTAGAGGTGGTCTCGGTGCTGCTCGTCATGTGGGAAAGGGCTCCGGTACGGACAGTGAGTCGTAGGTACTGCTAGCGCCGGAACCGGTTTCGCTCTGAAGAAGCCGGACAGCCTTGGAAGCGCCGATTCCTGAGTTTCCGAAGAAACGGAAGGCGCCTCGACAACCGAGGGGACATACAACAGATGCGAGCGCACCCTGCTATGTCTGAGGACGGCAGGCTCGCAGCGCAACTTGTAGCATACGGGGGCAGCCGGACAGGGTCAATGCGCGAAGGCGCACACCCGGGGCGGAACGCCGCATACCCGGCACAAATGCTGTCGCGTAAGGCCACATGGGCCGCACAGCACCCTGTCGCGACCGCTTGCGGACCGCCCCGCCACCATCCCGCTGCGACGAGCCGCGCCAAGCCAGACGGAAGAGTACGACGATGGAGCCGATCATCCAAGAGTCCGAGCTGCCCGAGACGCCCGAACCGGAAGCCACCCGCCGTGACGCGAATGTCACGGAGAGCAGTCGCGCCAATCGCGGCTGGTGGGACAGGAACGCGGACGACTACCAGATCGAGCACGGCACCTTCCTGGGTGACGACCGTTTCGTGTGGGGTCCCGAAGGGCTCGACGAGGTGGAGGCCGAGCTCCTCGGTCCGCCCGAGGAGCTGAAGGGCAAGGACATCCTGGAGATCGGCGCGGGTGCCGCGCAGTGCTCGCGCTGGCTCGCCGCGCAGGGCGCGCGTCCGGTCGCCCTCGATCTCTCCCACCGGCAACTCCAGCACGCGCTGCGGATCGGTGGCGGGGTGCCGCTGGTGGAGGCGGACGCGGGAGCGCTGCCGTTCGCCGACGGCAGCTTCGACCTCGCGTGCTCCGCGTACGGGGCGATGCCGTTCGTCGCCGATCCGGTGCGCGTCCTCAAGGACGTGCACCGTGTGCTGCGGCCCGGCGGCCGGTTCGTGTTCTCGGCGACGCACCCGATCCGCTGGGCGTTCCCGGACGAGCCGGGCCCCGAGGGCCTCTCGGTCGCGGCCTCGTACTTCGACCGCACTCCTTATGTGGAGCAGGACGAGGACGGAAACGCCGTCTACGTGGAGCACCACCGCACGCTCGGCGACCGGGTGCGGGACATCGTGGCCGCCGGTTTCCGGCTCACCGACGTGGTGGAGCCGGAGTGGCCCGCGTGGAACACCCAGGAGTGGGGCGGCTGGTCCCCGTTGCGCGGGAATCTGATCCCGGGGTCGGCGATCTTCGTCTGCGTACGAGACTGAGTGCGTGATCCGTCTCCGTAACGAAGCCCTGGACCTGCCCGTCCGCAGTGCGCTGCCCGCGCTGCGGTCCGCTCTGGAGGGGCCGGGCAGCGCCGTGCTGTGCGCGCCTCCCGGTACGGGCAAGACGACGCTGGTGCCGCTGGCCCTGGCGGGGCTGCTGGGGGACGCGCCCGTACGGCGTGTGGTGGTCGCCGAGCCGCGGCGCATCGCCGCCCGGGCCGCCGCGCGCCGGATGGCGTGGCTGCTCGGCGAGAAGGTCGGGGAGAGCGTCGGTTACACGGTGCGCGGTGAGCGTGTGGTCGGTCCACGCGCACGCGTGGAGGTCGTCACCACGGGTGTCCTGTTGCAGCGGCTGCAGCGGGACCAGGAGCTGACCGGTATCGACGTGGTGATCATCGACGAGTGTCACGAGCGGCATCTGGACGCGGACACCGTGGCGGCGTTCCTGGTCGACGTGCGGGCGGCGCTGCGGCCCGAGCTGCGGCTGGTGGCCGCGTCCGCGACGACCGACGCGGAGGGGTGGGCGCGGATCCTCGGGGACGCGCCCGTGGTGGAGGCCCAGGGCGTCTCGCATCCGGTCGAGGTGGTCTGGGCGCCGCCCGCACGCCCGGTGCGGCCGCCGCACGGGATGCGGGTGGATCCGGCGCTGCTCACGCATGTGGCGTCGGTGGTGCGGCGGGCGCTCGCCGAGCGGGACGGGGACGTGCTGTGCTTCCTGCCCGGGGTGGGGGAGATCGCGCGGGTGGCGGGTCAGCTGGGGGGCGCCTCCGCGGAGGTGCTTCAGGTGCACGGGCGTGCGCCCGCCGCGGTGCAGGACGCGGTGCTCGCGGGTTCGGCGGACGGCACCCGGCGGGTGGTCCTCGCGACCTCGGTGGCCGAGTCGTCGCTGACGGTGCCAGGGGTGCGGGTGGTCGTCGACTCGGGGCTCGCGCGTGAGCCCCGAGTCGACCACGCGCGCGGGCTGAGCGCGCTGGCGACGGTACGGGCTTCGCAGGCGTCGGGCCGGCAGCGGGCCGGTCGTGCGGGGCGTGAGGCGCGGGGGGCCGTGTACCGGTGCTGGGCGGAGGCCGAGGACGCCCGTCTGCCGCGCTTTCCGGCGCCGGAGATCAAGCTGGCCGACCTTGCCGCGTTCGCCCTGCAGGCGGCCTGCTGGGGGGATCCTGACGCCTCCGGGCTGGCGTTGCTCGACCCGCCTCCGGGTGGGGCGATGGCGGCGGCGCGTGCCGTTCTGACGGCGGTCGGGGCGGTGTCCCCGGGGTCGGGGCGGGTCACGGACCGGGGCGCACGGATGGCGCGGGCCGGGCTGCACCCGCGGCTGGCGCGTGCCCTGCTCGACGCGGTCCCGCTCGTGGGGGCGCGCCGCGCGGCCGAGGTGGTGGCCCTCCTGAGCGAGGAGCCGCCGCGTGAGTACGGGGACGACCTCGCGGCGGCCTGGCGCGCCGCCCGGCGGGGCCAGGACGGGTACGCGGCGCGGTGGCGCACGGAGGTACGGCGCCTGACGTCGGCAGCGGGTACCGGCACCGGAGACGGGCGCGAGGCCGGACCCGGGGACGACCGCGCCGCCGGGATCGTCGCCGCGCTCGCCTTCCCCGAGCGCGTCGCCCAGGCGCGTGGGGACGGGACGTACCTCATGGTCAACGGGACCCGTGCCGAGGTGCGGCCGGGGTCCGCGCTGACCGGTGCGGAGTGGATCGCCGTGGCCGTGGCCGACCGGCCGGTGGGCGCGGGGCACGCGCGCGTGCTGCTCGGCGGGCACATCGACGAGGACGTCGCCCGGAGCGCGGCGGCGCCGCTGTACACGGAAGGGGACGAGGTCGCCTGGGCCGACGGGGACATCGTCGCGCGGCACGTCGAGCGGCTGGGTGCCGTGGAGCTGACGGTGCGGCCCCTCAAGAAGCCCGCCCCCGGACTCGTACGGGAAGGGCTCCTGGCGGGGCTCAAGGAGGAAGGGACCGCACTCCTGAACTGGTCCCAGAGTGCTCGGGAGCTGCGGGAACGCCTCGCGTTTCTGCACCGGCATCTGGGGGCGCCCTGGCCCGACGTCTCCGAAAGCGCCCTGCACGCGCGCGTGGACGAGTGGCTTGAGCCCGAGCTGTCGAAGGCGCGGCGCCGGGCCGACCTGCGGCGCATCGACGCGGGCCAGGCCCTCAACCGGCTCCTGCCGTGGGCGACCGGCGAGGCCACCCGGCTCGACGCGCTCGCCCCGGAGCGGGTGGCGGTGCCCAGCGGGTCCAGGATCCGGATCGACTACGCCGACCCCGAACAGCCCGTCCTCGCGGTGAAGTTGCAGGAGATGTTCGGGCTGGCCGAGACCCCGCGCGTCGCGGACGGCGCCGTACCCGTCCTCGTGCACCTGCTCTCCCCCGCAGGCCGCCCCGCCGCGGTCACCGCCGATCTCGCCTCCTTCTGGCGGGACGGCTACCGAGCGGTGCGGGCCGAGCTGCGCGGGCGGTACCCGAAGCATCCGTGGCCGGAGGATCCGGCGGCCGCCCGGGCGACGCGGTTCACCAACGCGCGGCTCAGGCGTTGACCGGTTCCGGCTCGGGCGCCGCCGTGGCCTCCGGGTCGCCCGGCCTGCGGCCGCGGGCCTCCAGCCAGAGGGAGAGGGCCAGCAGGAGCAGGCCGAGGCCGAGGAAGCCCCAGGGGAGGTAGGCCGTCATGAGGAGGACCAGGACGCGCTGGGACTTCACCAGGGCGACCGTGTCCTTGATGTAGTCCTCGCGCATCTTCACGTGGCCGGCGAAGACGGTGACCTTGTCGCGGTCGCCCAGGAGCGTGCCGCCCCGCAGCTCGTTCCTCTGGATCTCCTCGCCGTACACGGGCGCCCCGGTGGTCGGGTCGACCCAGAACTTGCGGACGGTGGTGTACCAGCGGGTGGTGCCCGTCTTGGCGAGCGACTCCGGAGTGATGCCCTTGACCGGCATGGTCTTGGGGAAGGGCACCTTGGTCCAGGGGATGGTCTGCTCGAAGTAGTAGACCTCCACGCCGCGGAACGTCCGCGTGCCCTTGTAGTGGATGGGCTTGGTGACGCGGGCCTGCGCGTCGAAGTACTCGTAGTCGCGCTTCTCGGTCAGGAAGGGCCACTTGAACTCGATGCCCTCGCGCTTGACCGGGTCGCCGTCGACCATCTCGCCCGTGGCGTGCACCGGTTCCTGGCTGTGCGCGTCGAAGATGTAGCGCTCGGGGACCTTGGAGACCATCTTGCCGTCGCCGTCCTGCACGTAGGAGAGGGCGTCCCAGACGACGACGTCGCGGTCGGCGCTCTTCTCGATCTTCTCGGAGGCCTCCACGTTGCCCTTGAGGGTCTGCACGATGGTGACCTTGTCGATCTTCTTGGCCCGCATCGTGCCGTAGTCGATGAGCGTCGGGTTCTTCGCCTCGAGCACCGCTTCCTGGTACTGGCTCGGCGGGATCTTGGCGAGCCGCGGGAAGGCGTACCAGCGCATGAGCGGGGACATCGCCGTGAAGAACACGGCGAAGGCGAGCAGGATCAGGCTTGCCTTGCGGCGCATCGCGGCGGCCCTCCCTACGGAGACGGGCGGTTGACGGTCAGGGGTGCTTGGGGACGGTGGTGAGCAGCGGCTCGGGCGAGGTCTCGCCGGGCGGGGCGCCGATCGCCGTGATCGTCATGACCAGGGCGAGGGCGACGGCAAGACCGGTCGCGGCGGCAATGAGAGCGCGCATGCGGATCCTCCCGAGGCGGGGAACTGACAGGGCGTCAGGGCTGGGGCACCGTAGCAACGCGACGGCCAGATGAGAACACGTTGCACACACCCGAACGCCCCCTGCGCCGGGCGGGCGCAGGGGGCGTTCCTATGTGGTGCGTGCTGTGCGTGCTATGCGTGCTGTGCCTGCAATGCCTGCGGTGCGGAGGCTGCCTGGGGCTAGGCCGCGGGCGCCGCCACCTTCAGTTCGACCGTGAGCGTCGCGCCGCCCTCGGTGGTGACGCGGAGCAGATACGTGCCCGCCGCGTCGTCGGCGTACATCTTGGGGAGCTTGAGCACGCCGTTCGCGTCCGTCTTCAGGGCCTTGAGGGTGCGGACCGGCTTGCCGTCCGCGCCCTTGAAGTACGGACCCTTGTCGTTGGCCGTGGCGTCCGCCGCCGACTTGATCATGGTGGCGGTGGCCGCCACGCGGTCGGCGGCCTTCCCCTTGTACGTCGCCTTGACCTCGACCTGGTCGGCGAACTCCCCGCCCGGCGCGCAGGTCAGCGCCTTGTCGCTGGTCCTGGCCAGGGCATCGGCCTGACGCGCGGTGACCGTCGCCGTGTAGGCGAGGCCGGGCAGCGAGCGGCCGACGACCGTGGCCCGGACCTTGAAGTCACCGGTCTTCTCACCTGACTTGAGCGCCGGGGCGGTGGCCTTGCCCGAGGCGCTCGTGGTGACGGTCACGCTCGTGGCGCCGCCCGGGAAGCGCGCGTCGGTGTCGCCGACGATCGTGAACTTCACCTTGGCCTTGGCCACTCCCGCGCCGGACGTGGACTGCGCACGCACCTCGACGCGCTCGGCGAAGGCGTCGCCCGCCGTCGCGGTGAGCTTGCCGGTGCCGGCGTCCTTCAGGCTCGCGACCCGGTCGGTGGGCGAGGGGGGCTTGGGAGTCCCGGTGCCACCGTCGCCGCCCGACGGAGGCGTGGTCGGACTGCCACTGCCATGGCCGGGCTTGGAGGGCTTGGAGGGCTTCGAGGGCTTGTCGTCGCCGGACTTGGGCGGCTTCGGCGAGGGCGAACCGGACGCCGGGGGCGTGGGCGTCAGCGTGGGGCTCGGGCTCGCACCCGGGCCGTTGCCGTCGCTGCGGTCACCCGGCAGGTCACCCGTGCCGTCGGGGATCTCGTGCGTGCCCTTGCGGAAGTGCTCCAGCCACGACAGGACCGTGTTCAGGTAGTCCGTCGAGTGGTTGTAGCTGAGGATCGCCTTGTGCAGCTCGGCCTCGACGGACAGATCGCGGTCGCTCGCGCAGAGGTAGCTGCCCGCGGCGAGCGCTGCGTCGTAGATGTTGTTCGGGTCCTTCTTGCCGTCCGCGTTGCCGTCCTGCGCCCAGGTGTCCCACGTCGAGGGGATGAACTGCATGGGGCCGACCGCGCGGTCGTGCGTCTTGTCGCCGTCGTACGCGCCGCCGTCGGTGTCGGTGATCTTGGCGAAGCCGTCGCCGTTCAGGACCGGGCCGAGGATCCGGGCGTTCGTCGTGCCGTTCGCGTCCACGCGACCGCCACGCGCCTGGCCGGACTCGACCTGGCCTATCGCGGCGAGCAGCTCCCAGGGGAGCTTGCAGCCGGGCTTGGAGGTGGCCAGGGACGCCTCCGCCTTCTTGTACGCGTCCAGGACGGTGGCCGGGAGTCCCGCGTCGGTCTTCTCGTCGCTGCCGGTGGGCGCTCCGGTCGGCGGGACCGGGGTCTTCAGGGGCGGCAGGTCGGTGTAGTAGGGGGAGTTGCCGGTCGCGGAGTCCTCCGGTGGCGGCGTGGAGCCGGACGCCCCCGTCCGCTCGTCGCGAGGGACGTCCGTCACGCCCGGGGCCTGGGACGCCGCGAGCGCGGCCACCGCTGCCGCGGCCACCGCGGTGGTCACCGCTCCTCTGCGCAACCGCCTGCCGAATACCGGCGCCATGACCGTGATCCCCTCCCCTTGACGACTGTGCGTGTCGCCGCCCGCTCTGTGCTGCTCCCCGTTGTGCTCCCCAGCGGGCCGACTCAGGCGACACTACGACAACTTCCGGCGCCCAGACACCCGTTCGTGCCCGATTTTCACCGGTTGGCCGTGTCCTGTTCGGGTGGGGCCTCGGGCGGGGCACCGGCCGGGGCCGAGCCGTCGGCCACTTCGCTGATCTCGTTCTCCGGGGTGAGCTCCTGCCCTGCCGCACGCCCCTTGTTGAGGGCGCGGTGCACGGCTTGCGCAACGCGTTCGATGGTACGGACTCCGTACTTCATCGTGGGGTTGTCGTGTGAAAGAACAACGATGCGGTACGTGCGGTCGCGGTCGCGACTGTTCGCCGTGCCGGCCCCGGTCCTGCTCCCCGCCTTGGTCCTCCCCTTGGTGAACGCGCCGATGCTGTGCACCCGCCAGCCGTGCGTGGAGCGAGGCAGCCAGCCGTTCTTGATGTACGCCTTGGTGCCCCGCGGCATTCCGGCGGGCACGCCCCAGCGCTGGTCGCGCCGCACATCGTTCAGTTGCTTCAGGCCGTACGCGCGTGAGGTCGGGCCGAGCAGCGCGCGGCCCAGGAAGCGGGCGATGCAGGGCCGGCCCAGGTCGGCCCAGAGGCGCCGGGCCGCGGTGTTGTCCGAGCGGGTGATCATGGGGCGGATCTTGCGGCGCTCCCAGGCGGTGAGCCCGCGGCCCCAGTCCTGTGCGCGACGGAGGGTGACCTCCATGATCATGACCTTGGCGATGCTGGCGGTGTCGTAGCGGTAGCTGCTGCCGAGGGCGCAGCTGAGGCCCGTGGCGGGGTCGTGGAGGGCCACGGCGACGGTGCCCCGGCGGGCGGTGAGGACGGCGCGGATGTCACGGGAGAGCTGGGCGGCGAGGGGCGAGTCGCTGCGGGCCGTGCAGAAGGCCGCGCGTTGCGCCGTGCTTGCTCTGGCGGCGCTTACGGGGAGGGGGCTGAGGAGAGTGCTGACCAGTGCCGTGGCTATCGCTATGCGGCACTTTCGCAGGTGAAGGGCCATGCGGTCATCGTGGCCGGGGCGCCTTGGCGGGGCTCGGGGGCGGGGGCCACGCGAGTGAGGGGTCTGGCCGGGGGCCTACGGGGGGCGCGCTTCCCCTGCGGTGTGCGGGCACCCTCCTGGGGCTCCGCCCCAGACCTCACATCCCCCTGCCGTGTGCGGGCACCCTCCCGGGGGCTCCGCCCCAGGCCCCGCTCCTCAGCCGGAGGGGCTGAAATACAGAACGCTGGAGGGGCTGAAATGCACCGCGGGCCCGGGGCCGCCGCCGCAGCCCCGGGTCCGCGGTGGGTGGATTAGTGCGCGGCGGACTCCCAGTCCGGGCCCACGCCCACCGATACGTCCAGCGGAGCCCGCAGCGACGCCGCGCCCGCCATTTCGCGGCGGACGAGCTCCTCCACCTTGGCGCGCTCGCCCGGAGCGATCTCCAGGACGATTTCGTCGTGGACCTGGAGCAGCATGCGGGAGTCGAGCTTCGCCTCCGTCAGGGCGCGGTGCACGTTCAGCATGGCGATCTTGACGATGTCCGCGGCCGTGCCCTGGATGGGCGCGTTCAGGGCCATCCGCTCGGCCATCTCGCGGCGCTGGCGGTTGTCGCTGTTGAGGTCGGGGAGATACCGGCGGCGGCCCAGCATCGTCTCCGTGTAGCCCGTGGCACGGGCCTCGTCGACGGCTCGGCGCAGATAGTCGCGCACGCCGCCGAACCGCTCGAAGTACGTGTCCATCAGCGCACGGGCCTCGCCCGCCTCGATGTTCAGCTGCTGGGAGAGGCCGAACGCGGAGAGGCCGTACGCCAGGCCGTACGACATGGCCTTGATCTTGCGGCGCATCTCGGCGTCGACGGCGGAGCCCTCCACGCCGAACACCTGCGAGGCGACCGTGGTGTGCAGGTCCTCGCCCGAGCCGAACGCCTCAAGGAGGCCCTCGTCCTCGGAGAGGTGGGCCATCACGCGCAGTTCGATCTGGCTGTAGTCCGCGGTCATCAGGGACTCGAAGCCCTCGCCCACCACGAAGCCGCGGCGGATCGCCCGGCCCTCGTCCGTACGGACGGGGATGTTCTGGAGGTTCGGGTCGGTGGAGGACAGACGGCCCGTCGCCGCGACCGTCTGGTTGAAGGTCGTGTGGATGCGGGTGTCCGCGGCGATCGACTTGATCAGGCCCTCGACCGTGACGCGGAGCTTCGCCTGCTCGCGGTGGCGCAGCATGATGACCGGCAGTTCGTTCTCGGTCTGGGCCGCGAGCCAGGCCAGGGCGTCCGCGTCCGTGGTGTAGCCGGTCTTGGTCTTCTTCGTCTTGGGGAGGTTCAGCTCGCCGAAGAGGACTTCCTGGAGCTGCTTGGGCGAGCCGAGGTTGAACTCGTGGCCTGCCGCTTCGTGTGCCTCCTTCACGGCCTGCTGCACCGCGCCCGCGAACTGCTGCTCCATCGCCTCGAGATGGGCGCGGTCCGCCGCGATGCCGTGCCGCTCCAGGCGGGCCAGGAGGGTGGACGTCGGCAGTTCGATGTCCGTCAGGAGATCGCCCGCGCCGACCTCAGGCAGCTTCTCGCCGAAGGCAGTGCCGAGGTCGAGGATCGTGCGGGCCTGCGACATCAGCGCGTCGGCCTCGGCCTGGTCGTCCTCCTCCGTACCGAAGGCGAGCTGGCCCTCGGCCGCCGACGCGGGCGCCAGCTCCCGGCCGAGGTACTCCAGGGACAGGGCGTCCAGGGCGAAGGAGCGGCGGCCCGGCTTGACCAGGTACGCGGCGAGCGCCGTGTCCATGGTGACGCCGTCCACCGTCCAGCCGTGCTCGGGGAAGACCCGCATCGTGGCCTTGGCGTTGTGCAGGACCTTGGGCTTCTTGGGGTCTGCGATCCAAGCCGCGAAGGCGTTCTCGTCCGACTCGTCCAAGCGGGCCGGGTCGAACCAGGCCGCCGCTCCCCCAGCCGCCGCGAGGGCCACCTCGGTCACCGAGCCCGTGCCGAGCTGCCAGGTGTCGACCGTGGCCATGCCGAGGACCGCCTTGCCGTGCTCGGCGAGCCACGGGCCGAGCTCGCCCGCGCCGATCACCGTGCCGTCCAGCTCGACGCCGGGCTCCGCCGGGGTCTCCTCGGCCTCCTCCGCGCCGGGGTCCACGGCGAGCAGCCGCTCGCGCAGCGAGGGGTTACGGATCTCCAGGGTGTCCAGGACCATGGCGAGGGCCGTGCGGTCGTACGGAGCGCGCTCCAGGTCGGTGACCTCCTTGGGGAGCTCTACGTCGCGCACCATCTCCGTGAGGCGGCGGTTCAGCTTCACCGCGTCCAGGTGGTCGCGGAAGTTCTGCCCGGCCTTGCCCTTGACCTCTTCGGCGCGCTCGACGAGGTCCGCGAAGGAGCCGAACTGGTTGATCCACTTCGCGGCGGTCTTCTCGCCGACTCCGGGGATGCCCGGGAGGTTGTCGGACGGGTCGCCGCGCAGGGCCGCGAAGTCCGGATACTGGCTGGGCGTGAGGCCGTACTTCTCCTCGACCTTCTCCGGGGTGAAGCGCGTCAGCTCCGATACGCCCTTGGTCGGGTACAGCACCGTCACGTGGTCGGTGATCAGCTGGAAGGAGTCACGGTCGCCGGTGACGATCAGGACGTCGAATCCGGCCGCCTCCGCCTGGGTGGCGAGCGTGGCGATGACGTCGTCCGCCTCGAAGCCGTCCACCGCGAAGCGCACCGCGTTCATCGCGTCGAGCACCTCGCCGATCAGCTCGACCTGGCCCTTGAACTCGTCCGGGGTCTTGGAGCGGTTCGCCTTGTACTCCGGGAACTCCGAGGAGCGCCACGTCTTGCGCGACACGTCGAAAGCGACCGCGAAGTGCGTGGGCGCCTCGTCGCGCAGGGTGTTCGCCAGCATCGACGCGAAGCCGTAGATCGCGTTCGTCGGCTGGCCCGTCGCGGTCGTGAAGTTCTCCGCGGGCAGCGCGAAGAACGCCCGGTAGGCCAGGGAGTGCCCGTCCATGAGGAGCAGGCGCGGACGCTGCTCGCCACTGGGCTTCGTCGCGGTCTGGGACTTCTTCTGCGCTGCTTTTTCTGCCACGTCCCCGATCCTGCCACGCCCCACTGACACTCAGGCCCAACCCTCACCCGCGACCGCGCCGTCAGCGGCACGTGGGAGGATCGGAGACATAGCTCACGCACGTGCTCGAAGGGGAGCCGACCATGGCAAGGAAGTCGCCCAAGGGTGATCCGGTCCAGGACGCGCCGCAGGTCGCGGAGGTCCAGCACGCCGCGGCGGGCATCCCCGCCATCGGGCATTCGCTGCGCATGGCCCAGCAGCAGATGGGTGTGCGCCGCACGGCGCTGACCCTGCTGCGGGTCAATCAGAAGGACGGCTTCGACTGCCCCGGCTGCGCCTGGCCCGAGCCGGAGCACCGGCACACGGCGGAGTTCTGCGAGAACGGCGCGAAGGCGGTCGCCGAAGAGGCCACGCTGCGGCGCGTCACGCCCGACTTCTTCGCCGCGCACCCCGTGGCCGACCTCGCCACCCGCAGTGGGTACTGGCTGGGCCAGCAGGGCCGCCTCACCCACCCCATGTATCTGGCGGAGGGCGCCGAGCGCTATGAACCCGTCTCCTGGGAGCGGGCCTTCGACATCGTCGGCGAGGAACTGGCCGCCCTGGACAGCCCGGACGAGTCCGTCTACTACACGTCGGGCCGCACCAGCAACGAAGCGGCGTTCCTGTACCAGCTGTTCGCCCGCGAGCTGGGCACGAACAACCTCCCCGACTGTTCGAACATGTGCCACGAGTCGTCCGGCTCCGCGCTCACGGAGACCATCGGGGTCGGCAAGGGCAGCGTCCTCCTGGAGGACCTCTACAAGTCGGATCTGATCATCGTCGCGGGGCAGAACCCGGGCACGAACCATCCGCGCATGCTCTCCGCCCTGGAGAAGGCGAAGAACAACGGCGCGAAGATCATCACGGTCAATCCGCTGCCCGAGGCGGGCCTGGAGCGCTTCAAGAACCCGCAGACCCCGCAGGGCATGCTCAAGGGCACCGCCCTCACCGACCTCTTCCTGCAGATCCGCCTCGGCGGCGACCAGGCCCTGTTCCGTCTCCTGAACAAACTCATCCTGGAGACGGAGGGCGCGGTCGACGAGGAGTTCATCGGCGAACACACCCATGGGTACGAGGAGTTCACCGAGGCCGCGCGCGGCGCCGACTGGGACGAGACCCTCGCCGCGACCGGCCTCACGCGCGAGCGCATCGAGGAAGCGCTCGCCATGGTGCTCGCCTCGAAGCGCACCGTCGTGTGCTGGGCGATGGGCCTGACGCAGCACAAGCACGCCGTGCCGACCATCCGCGAGGTCGTCAACTTCCTTCTGCTGCGCGGCAACATCGGCCGTCCGGGCGCGGGCGTGTGCCCGGTGCGCGGACATTCGAACGTGCAGGGCGACCGCACGATGGGCATCTTCGAGCGGCCCGCGCCGGCCTTCCTCGACGCCCTGGAGAAGGAGTTCGGTTTCGCGCCGCCGCGCGAGCACGGCCTGGACGTCGTCCGGGCGATCGAGGCGCTGCGGGACGGCAAGGCGAAGGTGTTCTTCGCGATGGGCGGCAACTTCGTGGCGGCGTCGCCCGACACGGAGGTGACGGAGGCGGCGATGCGCAAGGCGCGGCTGACCGTCCATGTGTCGACGAAGCTGAACCGCTCGCACGTCGTCACGGGCGCGCGTGCGCTGATCCTGCCCACGCTCGGGCGCACCGAGCGGGACCTCCAGGGCAGTGGCGAGCAGTTCGTGACCGTCGAGGACTCCATGGGCATGGTGCACGCCTCGCGCGGCCGTCTGGAGCCCGCGAGCCCGCAGCTGCTCTCCGAGCCGGCCATCGTGTGCCGCCTGGCCCGCCGCGTCCTCGGCGCCGGTTCGGCCACGCCCTGGGAGGAGTTCGAGAAGGACTACGCCACGGTGCGCGACCGCATCGCGCGCGTGATCCCCGGCTTCGAGGACTTCAACGCCAAGGTGGCCGACCCGGCGGGCTTCGCCCTGCCGCACGCCCCGCGCGACGAGCGCCGCTTCCCCACGGCCACCGGCAAGGCGAACTTCACCGCGGCGCCGGTCGAGTTCCCCGACCTGCCGAAGGGGCGTCTTCTGCTGCAGACGCTGCGCTCGCACGACCAGTACAACACCACGATCTACGGCCTCGACGACCGCTACCGAGGCATCAAGAACGGCCGCCGGGTCGTCCTGGTCAACCCCGATGACGCCCGTGAGCTGAACCTCGCCGACGGGTCGTACGCCGACCTCGTGAGCGAGTGGCGGGACGGCGTCGAGCGGCGCGCGCCGGGCTTCCGGATCGTGCACTATCCGACGGCCCGGGGCTGCGCGGCGGCGTACTACCCGGAGACGAACGTGCTGGTCCCGCTGGACGCGACCGCCGACACCAGCAACACCCCCGCCAGCAAGTCCGTCGTCGTGCGCCTGGAACAATAGGGCACCGACTGAGCGTTCGCTCAGCGACTGGTGAGGACGACGAACGGAGCCGGGCCCGATGGGTGAGCAGCACAGCGTGAAGTTCCCGCAAGAGGTCATCGACGAGTACGCCGCGCTGGGCGTGGACCTGCCCGCCCTCTTCTCCGCGGGCGACCTGGGCAACCGGATGGGCGTCGAGATCGTCGAGGCCTCCGCCGAGCGCGTCGTGGGCACCATGCCGGTCGAGGGCAACACCCAGCCGTACGGCCTGCTGCACGGCGGCGCGTCCGCGGTGCTCGCCGAAACCCTCGGCTCGGTCGGCTCGATGCTGCACGGCGGGAGCAAGAAGCTCGCCGTCGGCGTCGACCTGAACTGCACGCACCACCGCGGCGCGCGTTCGGGCCTGGTCACCGGCGTGGCGACGCCCGTGCACCGGGGCCGCTCCACGGCGACGTACGAGATCGTCATCACCGACGAGCAGGACAAGCGGGTGTGCACCGCGCGGCTCACCTGCCTGCTGCGCGACGTGGAGCCCAACGGCTCCGCCGGATAAGACGGTTGAGGGCGGGCGCCCTACGCATTGTCGGAGCGTGGGGCGCCGGTCTAGCGTCAGCGCATGAGGCACCGGAAACCGCTCTGTGCGCTCGCCTTCGCCGCCCTCGTCGCCGCCGGATGCGGGAGCTCACCTCCCGCCGACTCCCCCGACCCCTCCCCCGCCACGACCTCCCCCAAGGACCTCTGCACGGCCCTGATCACCAAGTGGGGGCGGCAGATCTACGACTCGGGCAAGGAGACCTACGGCGACTACCAGTCGATGGGCCTCTCCAACGGGCAGTACCTGATCCTGCGGGACACCCTCGACCTGGCCCGCGCCGAGCGCAGCCGCCACGGGGCCGACGCGGGACGGAAGTTGCTCACCCGGGAGGCCCGTGAGCGGTGCGCGAAGCGCTACCGCCACGGGCAGCCGAGCGGCGGGCCGTGGGTGTGAACGCCATCGGTCCCATCGAGCCCGGCGACAACACCTACGACACCGGCGCCGCCGCCACGGACCAGAGCCGGGGCCAGGGCCAGGGCCAAGGTCAGAGCCAGGATCTGGACCAGGTCACCGTCCATCCCGTACGGCCCCGCCCGCTGCTCACCCGGCACCGCCGCACCGCCCTGGCCGTCGCCACGGCCGTGGTCGTCGGGGCCGCCGGGCTCAGCCTCTATCTGACGCGCCCCCGGCCCCCGGCGCCGCCGCCACCCCTCTACCCGTCGCAGACCGTGGCCGTGACCTACAGGGGCGACATGACGCACCCACAGGCCGGTGACGCCACGTTCAGCTTCACCGTCTCCGTCAGCCAGGACTCGGGGCCGCCCGTGGCCGTCAGACGGATCACGCAGCCGTCGGAGGCGCTGTCGGTCACCGTCACGCCCCATACCCCATTCGACGTGAAAACGGGAAGCCCTCGGACGGCACGCATCACGATGCACATTCGCGAATGCGGAAATGTGCAACGGAATGCCGGACTCCCTTTCCTGGTCGTAACACTGCGTAATGTGCGCGCAAAGCAGCTGCAGAGCTTCATCCTCGGTGAGAGGTACGCAAAAGATCTTTCCAGGGCCCTGACAGCCGCATGCCCCCCGAACACTGATGTCATGAGTAAAACACCCTGACAGTCCTGCAAGTTCTCAGCATGCGGGATGCACCGAAGATGGCTTATTCCGCCCCAACCGCCCCCTGAGTTCCAGCCCGGAATACTCCGTGGCATAACAAGAGCGTCACACCTTTGGCCTGACCACTCCACCAGGAACAAAGCGCCCCTTAGAGTCACGGCCAGTCACCGCGCCCACCGGATTCCTGTCAGTTCGGTTCTGCGCTCGACTCGGCCACCCAACAGGGGACGGCCGTGCCAGGGGAAAGGACTGATCGTGCGTCAACGTTCGCTCATAGCCATCACCGCTGCACTCACCGCGGGGGCACTCACCCTCACCGCCTGTGGCTCACGCGACGACAAGGACAAGGATGACGCCGGGGGCGGCGGCACCACCGTGGTCATCGGCGTCGACGCGCCACTGACCGGCGACCTGTCCGCGCTGGGCCTCGGCATCCGCAACTCCGTGCAGCTCGCCGCCAAGCAGGCCAACGAGAAGAAGCTCGTCGACGGCATCACCTTCAAGGTGGAGGCCGCAGACGACCAGGGACAGCCCGCATCGGGCCAGACCAACGCCACCAAGTTCGTCGCCAACAAGGAAATCCTCGGCGCCGTCGGCCCCCTGAACTCCTCCGTCGGCGAGTCGATGCAGAAGGTCTTCGACGACGCGAAGCTCGTCCAGGTCTCCCCCGCCAACACCAACCCGGCCATGACCCAGGGCCAGGACTGGAACGGCGGCAAGAAGGTACGCCCGTACAAGGCCTACTTCCGTACGGCCACCACGGACGCCATCCAGGGCCCGTTCGCCGCGCAGTACCTGTACAACAAGGCGAAGAAGAAGAAGGTCTTCGTCGTCGACGACAAGAAGACCTACGGTGCCGGCCTCGCCGCCACCTTCAAGGACGAGTTCACCAAGCTCGGCGGCAAGGTCGCAGGCACCGAGCACGTGAACCCGGACACGAAGGACTTCGGCGCCGTCGCCACCAAGATCAAGAACTCTGACGCGGACGTCGTCTACTACGGCGGCGAGTACCCCGCGGCAGGCCCCCTCAGCAAGCAGATGAAGAAGGCCGGGGCCAAGATCCCGCTCGTCGGCGGCGACGGCATCTACAGCGCCGACTTCGTCAAGCTCGCCGGCAAGGAAGGCAAGGGCGACTACGCCACCTCCGTCGGCCAGCCCGTCGAGGAACTGCCGTCCGCCAAGGAGTTCATCGCGAACTACAAGAAGGCCGGCTACAAGGAGGCCTACGAGGCCTACGGCGGCTACTCCTACGACTCCGCCTGGGCGATCATCGAAGCAGTCAAGAAGGTCGTCGACGACAACGACGGCAAGCTGCCCGACGACGCCCGCGCCAAGATCGTCGACGCCATGCAGGGCGTCTCGTTCGACGGCGTGACCGGCAAGGTCTCCTTCGACAAGTACGGCGACGCCACCAACAAGCAACTCACCGTGTACCAGGTGAAGTCCACCGAGGACCCGGCCAAGGGCTGGAAGCCGGTCGAATCCGGCACGTTCACCGGCTGATCCACCCCGCAGCCCACGACACCACCGCGCGGGGCGCTGCCTCTTGCAGCGCCCCGCGCGGCGTCGCATCCGTCACCTAAGCCGTACGGCCAGCGAGGCCCACCGCCACCGCACGCAGGCCGAACGACACCGAAAGACTCGGAGGACCTGCGGTGCACGAACTGCCGCAACAGCTGGTCAACGGCCTGCTACTGGGATCCATGTACGGCCTGATCGCCATCGGCTACACAATGGTCTACGGCATCGTCCAGCTCATCAACTTCGCCCACGGCGAGATCTTCATGGTCGGCGGCTTCGGCGCCCTCACCGTCTGGCTGTGGCTGCCCGGCGGAACCAGCATGTGGCTCGCACTGCCACTGATGCTCATAGGCGCCGTCATCGTCTCCACCCTCATAGCGGTCGGAGCCGAACGCTTCGCCTACCGCCCCCTGCGCGGCGCACCCCGCCTCGCACCCCTCATCACCGCCATCGGCCTCTCGCTCGCACTGCAGCAGGCCGTCTGGGCCTGGTACCCCAACGCGAAATCGTCCCGCACCTTCCCCGAAATGCCCGGCGACTCCATCCACCTCGGGTCCATCACCATCCAGCCCGGCGACATCTTCCTGCTGATCACCGCCCCGATCTGCATGTTCGCCCTCGGCTGGTTCGTCATGAAGACCCGCGTCGGACGCGGCATGCAAGCCACCGCACAGGACCCCGACACCGCCAAGCTCATGGGCGTCAACACCGACCGCGTCATCGTCGTCGCCTTCGCCATCGGCGCCGCCTTCGCCGGCATCGCCGCCGTCGCCTACGGATTCCGCTACGGAGAAGTCCAGTTCCGCATGGGCTTCCTCTGGGGCCTCAAAGCCTTCACCGCCGCCGTACTCGGAGGCATCGGCAACATCTACGGCGCCATGATCGGCGGCCTCGTCCTCGGCATCGCCGAAGCCATGGCCACCGCCTACATGAACGACATCCCCGGCATGAGCCAGCTCGGCGGGCAGTCCTGGGCCGACGTCTGGGCCTTCGTACTCCTCATCGTCGTACTCCTCGTCAGGCCACAAGGTCTCCTTGGCGAGCGCGTCGCGGACAGGGCGTGACAACCATGACCACACAGACCACCGCGGCCGACGCGCCCACCCCCAAGCAGAACCACACCACCACCGGCCTCATCGCCATCCCCGAAGGCCCCGCCCGCGCACTGGCCACCGGCGGCGGCATCCTCACCATCGTCTCCACGTTCATGGCATGGACCTGGACCGCCGCATTCCCCGGCGACCTCACCGTCTACGGCTACCCCGGCGGCCTCCAGGTGCTCGTCCTGATCGCCGGCATCCTCACCACAGTCTTCGGCCTCGCCTCCTACGGCATCAAGGGCGCACGCGCCCTCGCCCCCGCCGGAGCCGACGCGGCCCTGAAGTACGCGGCACTCGCCGCCTTCGTCACCACCTGGTACACGGTCCTCTCGATCAGCTACCAGCTCGGCGGACTCGCCAACCTCGAACCCGGCGGCTGGGTCGCCGCCATCGCCACCCTCGGCGCCTTCGTCGGCGCCCTCGCCCTGCCCTTCGTACGGCCGCACACCTACGCGGTCGACACGGAGGACACCGGCGGCGAGCAGTTCAAGCACCGCGCGCGCAACGCCATGATCATCTTCAAGGGTGCCTTCGCCGCCGAGGCCCCGCCCACCGCGCGCAAGCTGCCCAGCTACCTCGAGATCCTCGTCATCATCGCCGCACTCGCCGTGGGCCTGCTCGTCTTCACCTACGGCATCGGCACCGAGTACGACGAGCTCTTCATCGGCTTCCTCGTCACCGTCGCGTTCAGCTTCGCCGCGCTGTCCAAGGCAGGGCTCGTCGCCCAGGTCTCCACGTACACCGCACGGCACCGCAACATCACACTCGCCGGTGCCTTCGCCGCCGCCGCGGCCTTCCCGTTCACGCAGAGCGACGACCAGTACGCCACCATCGGCGTCTACATCCTCATCTTCGCCACCGTCGCGCTCGGCCTGAACATCGTCGTCGGCCTCGCGGGCCTCCTCGACCTCGGATACGTCGCCTTCCTCGGCGTCGGCGCCTACGCGGCATCCATGGTCTCCGGCTCACCGTCCTCGCCCTTCGACGTCCACCTGCCGTTCTGGGGCGCGATCCTCGTCGGGGCGAGCGCATCGCTCATCTTCGGCGTACTCATCGGCGCACCGACCCTGCGGCTGCGCGGCGACTACCTCGCCATCGTCACCCTCGGCTTCGGAGAGATCTTCCGGCTCGTCGCCATGAACTCCGACGGCACGTCCGGTCCGGACATCACCAACGGCTCGAACGGCATCTCCTCGATCCCGAACCTCAAGATCCTCGGCTTCGACCTGGGCATCGAGCACACCATCCTCGGCGTCGCCATCGGCCGTTTCGCGAACTACTTCTTCCTGATGCTGCTCATCACCCTCGTCGTCGTGCTGGTCTTCCGGCGCAGCGGCGACTCCCGCATCGGGCGCGCCTGGGTCGCCATCCGCGAGGACGAGACCGCGGCGCTCGCCATGGGCATCAACGGCTTCCGCGTCAAGCTCATCGCCTTCGCGCTCGGCGCCACGCTCGCCGGACTCGCCGGCACCGTGCAGGCGCACGTCACCTACACCGTCACCCCCGAGCAGTACCAGTTCGCCAACACGGTCCCGCCCAACTCGGCGTTCCTGCTCGCCGCCGTCGTCCTCGGCGGCATGGGCACCATCAGCGGACCCCTCGTCGGCGCGGCACTGCTCTACCTCATCCCCAGCAAACTGTCGTTCCTCGGCGACTACCAGCTCTTCGCCTTCGGCCTCGCACTCGTACTGCTCATGCGCTTCCGCCCCGAAGGCCTCATCCCCAACCGCCGCCGCCAGCTCGAATTCCACGAGGCCGAACTGGCCCCAGGCGACACGCCGCCACCCACAGTCCTCAGCAAGACAGGGGCCTGAGCCATGACCACCGACACCACCACCAGCAAGGACAGCCCCGCCGCGACACCCGCCGGGGAAACCGTCCTGGACGCCAAGGGCGTCACGATGCGGTTCGGCGGCCTCACCGCCGTACGCTCCGTCGACCTCACCGTCAACAGCGGCGAGATCGTCGGCCTCATCGGCCCCAACGGCGCCGGCAAGACCACCTTCTTCAACTGCCTCACCGGCCTCTACATCCCCACCGAGGGCGAAGTCCGGTACAAGGGCAAGGTCCTGCCCAGCAAATCCTTCAAGGTCACCGCGGCCGGCGTAGCCCGCACCTTCCAGAACATCCGCCTCTTCGCCAACATGACGGTCCTCGAGAACGTCCTCGTCGGCCGCCACACACGGACCAAGGAAGGCCTCTGGTCCGCCCTCCTGCGCGGCCCCGGCTTCCACAAGGCCGAAGCCAAGTCCAAAGCCCGCGCCCTCGAACTCCTCGAGTTCGTCGGCCTCGCCGAGAAGGCAGAACACCTCTCCCGCAACCTCCCCTACGGCGAACAGCGCAAGCTCGAGATCGCCAGGGCACTCGCGAGCGAGCCCGGCCTGCTCCTCCTCGACGAGCCCACCGCCGGCATGAACCCGCAGGAGACCCGCGCCACCGAGGAACTCGTCCTCGCCATCCGCGACATGGGCATCGCCGTCCTCGTCATCGAGCACGACATGCGCTTCATCTTCAACCTGTGCGACCGCGTGGCCGTACTCGTCCAAGGCGAGAAACTCGTCGAGGGCGACAGTGAAACCGTCCAGCAGGACGACCGCGTCATCGCCGCCTACCTGGGCGAACCCTTCGAAGGTGCCCCCGGCAGCACGGAAGCCGACGCGACGGGCGACGAGGAGACCAGCCGATGACCGCACTGCTCGAAGTCGAGGACCTCAAGGTCGCCTACGGCAAGATCGAAGCCGTCAAAGGCATCTCCTTCAAGGTCGAGGCCGGCGAGGTCGTCACGCTGATCGGCACGAACGGCGCAGGCAAGACCACCACACTGCGCACCCTCTCCGGACTGCTCAAGCCGGTCGGCGGCTCCATCAAATTCAACGGGAAAGCACTGCGGAAATACCGCGCCGACCAGATCGTCGCCCTCGGCCTCGCACACTCCCCCGAAGGCCGGCACATCTTCCCGCGCATGACGATCGAGAACAATCTGCGACTCGGCGCATATCTACGCAGTGACAAAGCCGCCATCGAAAAGGACATCGCGCGCGCCTACGAACTCTTCCCCATTCTCGGGGAACGCAGAAAGCAGGCAGCGGGCACACTCTCCGGCGGCGAACAGCAAATGCTCGCCATGGGACGCGCACTCATGTCCCAGCCGAAACTGCTCATGCTCGACGAACCCTCCATGGGCCTTTCGCCGATCATGATGCAGAAGATCATGGCGACCATCGCCGAGCTGAAGTCCCAGGGCACCACGATTCTGCTCGTCGAACAGAATGCCCAGGCGGCGCTCTCGCTCGCCGACCACGGTCATGTCATGGAAGTCGGCAAGATCGTCCTCTCCGGGACGGGGAACGACCTGCTGCACGACGAGTCCGTGCGCAAGGCGTACCTCGGCGAGGACTGAACGGTTCACTGACGTGCGAGAAGGCCCGCACCCCGGCTTCGGGGTGCGGGCCTTCGTACGTATGCCGGAGGGGGCTGCTACTGCCCCTTCGCCGCCTTCTTCTCGTCGGCGTCCTCGATGACCGCCTCCGCGACCTGCTGCATCGACAGACGCCGGTCCATCGACGTCTTCTGGATCCACCGGAACGCGGCGGGCTCCGTCAGGCCGTACTCCGTCTGCAGGATCGACTTCGCACGGTCCACCAGCTTCCGCGTCTCCAGCCGCAAGGTGAGGTCCGCGACCTCACTCTCCAGCGTCTTCAGCTCCGCGAAGCGCGAGACAGCCATCTCGATCGCCGGCACCACGTCGGTCTTGCTGAAGGGCTTCACGAGGTACGCCATCGCGCCCGCGTCCCTGGCCCGCTCGACCAGGTCACGCTGCGAGAACGCCGTCAGCATGAGTACCGGGGCGATGGACTCCTCGGCGATCTTCTCGGCCGCCGAGATGCCGTCCATGACGGGCATCTTCACGTCAAGGATCACCAGGTCCGGCTTGTGCTCGCGGGCCAGCTCGACGGCCTTCTCGCCGTCACCGGCCTCGCCTACGACGGTGTAACCCTCTTCCTCGAGCATCTCCTTGAGGTCGAGCCGGATGAGAGCCTCGTCCTCGGCGATGACGACACGGGTCGTCAGCGGAGGCACGTGCGACTTGTCGTCGTCATCGGCTACGGGCTGGGGCGACTCGGGGGAAGTCACGGGGGCTCCTAGGTGCGGGGCAGGTTACTGCTTGCCTTGAGCCTACCTAGCTCCTGTATGTTTGAGGCACGGCGGGTCACCGCTAACCTTCGTTCTGAAGGATGCCCCGGTAGCCCAGCGGCAGAGGCAGTGGTCTCAAACACCATCCAGCGTGGGTTCGAATCCCACCCGGGGCACTTTACCTTCGAATCGAAGGTTCCCTAGCAGGTTGGCGATCTTCACTCGTCGCAGTGAACGCACCTTCGAACCCCCACAGGGTCAGCAAGATCCAGCCACGCTCAGCCATATGTACGACATCGGCATGCGAAAGCGAGCCCTGGTGCTGGTCGGGCAAGGCCGCAGCCTGAACTCCGTCAGCAAGGAAACCGGCATATCGCGCGCTGCGATCCGCTCCTGGCAGACCCGCATCGAACCGCTCGACTGGATGAATCGGGCGGCTCCGTGTCCGAGGTGCTGCGACGTTCCCAGAAAGCCCGAAGACCCGGCTGCCTACTCCTACTTGCTCGGCCTTTACCTCGGCGACGGCTGCATCAGCTTCCAGAGGCAAGGTGTCTACTCCCTGCGGATCGCGTGCGCCGACGCGTGGCCCGGTCTCATCGAAGCCTGCGCCAACGCCATCCAGTCAGTGCGTCCGGACAACAAGGTCTGCCGCGTCCAGAGCGAGGGCTGCCAGTACGTCACCTGCTGGAGCAAGCACTGGCCCTGTCTCTTCCCCCAACACGGACCCGGCAAGAAGCACGAGCGCGTCATCGCCCTCGAACTGTGGCAGCAGGAGATCGTCGACGCCCACCCCTGGGAGTTCATCCGCGGCCTCATCCACTCCGACGGCTGCCGCAGCATCAACTGGACGACCCGCATGATCAGCGGCGAGCGCAAGCGCTACGAGTACCCGCGGTACTGGTTCACCAATGTCTCCGACGACATCCGGAAGCTCTACACCGACACCCTCGACAAGCTCGGCGTCGAGTGGAGGAACTGCACCCGCAACGGTAACCCGTACAACATCTCCGTCGCCCGCAGAGCCTCCGTAGCCCTCATGGACACCCACGTAGGCCCCAAGTACTGACCCGACCCCCGCCCGCGCAATAGGACACGTCACTCCCCTCCCCCGCCCTCCCTGGGAGCTGCCCCAAATCCCCGGCGAACCCTTGCCCCGCCCCATCCCCCGCTGCGATCTTCGGCCCCATGACTCCCTTGAACCGCCGCAGCTTCGTCGCCGCCGCCGCGGGTGCCGCCGCGGCAGCCGTGGCCATGAACCCCCAGACCGCCTCAGCGATCGACCGCGAGGGCACAGACAAGGGCGGGGACGACTTCGCCGACGCCGACAAGGGGTTCATCGCCGCTCTGACTCCGGGGGTCGTGAAGAACGGCAAGGGGCAGGTCGTCTGGGACGGCGACGCGTACGGCTTCCTCAAGAAGGACGCGCCCAAGTCCGCGAACAAGAGCCTGTGGCGGCAGTCGCAGCTCGTGTCGAAGCAGGGGCTCTACAAGGTCACTGAGCGTGTCTATCAGGTGCGTGGGCTTGACCTGTCGAACATGACGATCATCGAGGGTGACACCGGTGTCGTCGTCATCGATCCGCTGATCTCCGCGGAGACCGCCGCCGCCGCGCTCAAGCTTTACCGCGCGCACCGTGGCGACAAGAAGGTCACCGGGCTCATCTATACCCATCCGCATGTCGATCATTTCGGCGGGTGCCGCGGCGTGCTGCCGGATGGGGCCGGTGACGTGCCGATCCTTGCTCCCGACGGTTTTATGGAGCACGCCGTCTCGGAGAATGTCTACGCCGGGACGGCCATGCAGCGGCGTTCCGGGTACATGTACGGCGCGCTGCTGCCCAAGTCGCCTGTGGGGCAGATTGGTTGTGGGCTTGGGCAGACCGTGTCCCTGGGGTCGATCGGGTTGATTCCGCCGACCAAGGACATCACCGAGACTGGTCAGGTCGAGACGGTCGACGGGGTGAGGTTCGAGTTCCAGATGACGCCGGGGACCGAGGCGCCGGCGGAGATGAATTTCGTGCTCCCCGAGTTGCGTGCCGTCTGTATGGCGGAGAACGCGACGCACACGATGCACAACATCATCACGTTGCGTGGTGCGCAGGTGCGGGACGCCCGGCAGTGGGCGCACTACCTGAACGAGTCGGTGGTCCTCTTCGACGGGCGGGTGGATGTTGCCTTTGCCTCGCATCACTGGCCGACGTGGGGCGGGGAGACGATCGTCGAGTTGCTTGAGCAGCAGCGGGATCTGTACGCGTATATGCATGATCAGACGTTGCGGATGATCAATGCGGGGATGACGGGGCGGGAGATCGCCGAGGAGATCGAGCTGCCGCCGGCGCTGGCCGGGGTGTGGGCGAATCGTGGGTATTACGGGTCGCTGAGCCATAACGTGAAGGGCATCTACCAGCGGTACATGGGCTGGTTCGACGGTAATCCCGCGCATCTGTGGGAGCATCCGCCGGTCGAGGAGGCCAAGCGGTACGTGAAGGCGATGGGGGGCCGTACGGCGACGGTCGCGAAGGCCAAGGCGTTCGCGGGCAGCGGTGATCTGCGGTTCGCGGTGACACTGCTCAACCACGTCGTGTTCGCGGATCCCGGGCACAAGGCCGCCAAGTCCGAACTCGCCAAGCTCTACGTCATGTTGGGGCAAGCCTCGGAGAACGCCGTGTGGCGCAACTTCTATCTGACGGGTGCGCAGGAGCTGCGCGAAGGCGTACAGGACTCCCCCACCTCCGTGGCGAGCGCGGACATGCTGATGGCACTCTCCGTGGACCAATTGATCGACTCGGTGGCTGTCCGCGTGAACGGTCCGAAGGCGTGGGACCTGAAGCTGCGCATGGACTGGAGCCTTCCGGCCCTGGGCAAGATCTGGCATCTGACGTTGCGGAACGGTGTGTTGACCTACCGCAGCGACACGAAGAGGGATCCTGACGTGGGCGTCACCCTGACGATGACCAAGCCTCAGCTGCTCGCGATGCTGGGCGGCAAGGGGCTCGGTGACATCAAGGTCGAGGGGGACGCGAAACTCCTCGCCGAGCTGCTCGGCGTAGTGGACAAGCCGGACCCGAATTTCGCGATCGTGACGCCCTAGACACGCTCGCACAAAAGCGAGGGGCCGCTCGCCCCGGAGCGGCCCCTCGACTCCCGCAGACGATTGACCTACTTGGGGCTGTCGTCCTCGCCGATGTGGTGGATGCGTACGAGGTTGGTGGAGCCCGCGACTCCGGGCGGGGAGCCCGCGGTGATGACCACCACGTCGCCCTTCTCGCAGCGCCCGTATTTGAGGAGGAGTTCGTCGACCTGGCGGACCATGGCGTCGGTGGATTCGACGTGCGGGCCGAGGAAGGTCTCCACGCCCCAGGTGAGGTTGAGCTGCGAGCGGGTGGACCGGTCCGGGGTGAAGGCGAGCAGTGGGATGGGTGAGCGGTAGCGGGAGAGGCGGCGGACCGTGTCGCCGGACTGGGTGAAGGCGACGAGGAATTTGGCGCCGAGGAAGTCGCCCATCTCGGCTGCGGCGCGGGCCACGGCGCCGCCCTGGGTGCGGGGCTTGTTCCGCTCGGTGAGCGGCGGGAGGCCCTTGGCGAGGATGTCTTCCTCGGCTGCTTCGACGATGCGGCCCATGGTGCGGACGGTCTCGATGGGGTATTTGCCGACGCTGGTCTCGCCGGAGAGCATCACGGCGTCGGTGCCGTCGATGACGGCGTTCGCGACGTCGGAGGCTTCGGCGCGGGTGGGGCGGGAGTTGTCGATCATCGAGTCGAGCATCTGGGTCGCGACGATGACTGGTTTCGCGTTCCGTTTGGCGAGCTTGATGGCGCGTTTCTGGACGATCGGCACCTGTTCGAGCGGCATCTCGACGCCCAGGTCGCCGCGGGCGACCATGATCGCGTCGAAGGCGGCGACGATGTCGTCGATGGCCTCGACGGCCTGCGGCTTCTCCACTTTGGCGATGACGGGGAGGCGGCGGCCTTCCTCGTCCATGATGCGGTGCACGGCCTCGATGTCGCGTCCGCTGCGGACGAAGGAGAGGGCGATGACGTCGAATCCTGAACGCAGGGCCCAGCGCAGGTCTGCCTCGTCCTTGTCGGAGAGGGCGGGGACGGAGACGGCGACGCCGGGGAGGTTGAGTCCCTTGTGGTCGGAGACCATGCCGCCCTCGACCACGGTGGTGGTGACGCGGGGCCCGTCGACCGCGGTGACCTCCAGGGTCACTTTGCCGTCGTCGACGAGGATGCGCTCGCCGGGGGTGACGTCGTCGGCGAGGCCGTCGTAGGTCGTGCCGCAGGTCTGGCGGTCGCCCTCGATGCCCTCTTCGACGGTGATGGTGAACTCGTCGCCCCGTTCAAGGAGTACGGGTCCTTCGCTGAAGCGGCCGAGGCGGATCTTCGGGCCTTGAAGGTCGGCGAGGATGCCGACGCTGCGGCCCGTCTCGTCGGAGGCCTTCCGTACGCGCTGGTAGCGCTCCTCGTGCTCGGCGTACGTGCCGTGGCTGAGGTTGAAGCGGGCTACGTCCATTCCGGCTTCGACCAGTGCCTTGATCTGGTCGTACGAGTCGGTGGCGGGGCCCAGGGTGCAGACGATTTTTGCTCGGCGCATGGTTCGAGCCTAGGCCTTACCGGCCGGTAGAGAATTGGCTGAGCATGACTACTCAACAACCTTTGCGTGAAAGGTTATTGACAAGTGTTGAATTGTGCGGGGCGTTGCTCTGATGAGCGATTTACGGGGCGCCCCGCGGTGTCCACAACTCTTGTGGGCCCCCGTGACTAGAGCCTCGGCGGTGTCATCGTGAAGCGTGCGTTGACCTGTGCGTAGACGTGCTGCCGCTGGGGTTCGAGGTCGAGGGCGGCGGCTTCCTGGCCGCCCATGTCGGGTGCGCCTCCGTACGCGACGGTGCGCATGGCGGATGCCGGGGCGCCGTAGCCCAGGGGCTGGGCGTTCTCGGCGCCGATGTCGGCGAGTTCGACGAGGGAGGCGAGTGTGGTCCCCAGTGCCTCCGCGTATTCCCTGCCGCGTTGTACCGCTTCCCTGACGGCCTGCTGGCGGGCGTCGCGGCGGGTGGGTGAGTCGGGGCGCAGGGCCCAGTAGGGGCCGTCGACGCGGGTGAGTTCGAGGTCGGCGAGGCGTGTGGTGAGCTCGCCGAGTGCGGTGAAGTCGGTGAGTTCGGCGGTGATGTGGACCCGGCCGTGGTAGGCGCGGATGCGTTCGCCGCGGCCGTGCTTGGTGAGTTCGGGGCTGATGGAGAAGGCGCCGGTCTCCAGGGTCTCGACGGATTCGCCGTAGGTCTTCACGAGGTCGATGACGGTGGCGTTGCGGCGGGTGAGGTCGTTCAGGGCGTCGCGTCGGTCGGTGCCGCGGGCGCTGACGGTGATGCCGATGCGGGCGATCTCGGGGTCGACCTCGAGGTGGGCTTCGCCTTTCACTGCCAGGCGCGGGGCGCCGGGGGTGCCGTAGGGGGCCGGAGTGGGGGTGGTCTCGTCCATGCGGCCACTCTCGCACTGGGGGGCGGCACCGGACAGTCATCGGATCGAAACCTGCGGGGTCTGTTGCCGGTGGGGCGGTCGGGGTCAGAATCTACGCGCGTTACATCGGTCGATCACAGGCCCACAGGGTCCAAGGGGAGTACGAAATGCCGCTGAACCGCCGCAAGTTCCTGGGCAAGTCCGCCGCAGCCACGGGCGTGGCGCTCGCGGGTGGCGTGGCCGCCGCACCTTCCGTGTCGGCGCAGGCCTCAGGGAAGCCCGCCCGGCGGAAGAAGCGGTACTCGTTCACCGTCATGGGCACGACGGACCTGCACGGCAATGTCTTCAACTGGGACTACTTCACGGACAAGGAGTTCGACGACAAGGACCACAACGATGTGGGCCTGGCGAAGATCTCCACGCTGGTGAACGAGATCCGCGAGGAGAGGGGCCGCCGCAACACGCTCCTCATCGACGCGGGCGACACCATTCAGGGCACTCAGCTCTCCTACTACTACGCCAAGATCGACCCGATCACGGCCGAGCACGGCCCGGTGCACCCGATGGCGCAGGCGATGAACAGCATCGGTTACGACGCTGCGGCGCTGGGAAATCACGAGTTCAATTACGGCATTCCCGTGCTGCGGAAGTTCGAGGAGCAGTGCGATTTCCCGCTGCTCGGCGCCAACGCCCTGGATGCGAAGACGCAGAAGCCCGCTTTCCCGCCGTACTTCATGAAGCGTCTGCGTACCCCGCACGGCCGGGACGTGAAGGTGGCGGTCCTCGGTCTGACGAACCCCGGTATCGCGATCTGGGACAAGGCGAACGTGCAGGGCAGGATGACGTTCCCGGGTCTTGAGGAGCAGGCGGCGAAGTGGGTGCCGAAGCTGCGCTCCATGGGCGCCGATGTCGTGATCGTCTCGGCGCACTCCGGCTCCAGCGGCACGTCCTCGTACGGTGACCAGCTCCCGTACATCGAGAACGCGGCGGGTCTGGTGGCCGAGCAGGTGCCCGGTATCGACGCGATCCTGGTGGGGCACGCGCACACGGAGATCCCCGAGTACTTCGTGGAGAACAAGCAGACCGGCAAGAAGGTCGTCCTGTCCGAGCCGCTGAAGTGGGGCCAGCGTCTGACGCTGTTCGACTTCGATCTGGTGTGGTCGAAGGGCTGCTGGACGGTGGAGAAGGTCGGCGCGAAGGTCCTCAACTCGAACACGGCGGCGGAGGACAAGAAGGTCACCCGTCTCCTCTCGGACGAGCACAAGAAGGTCGTCGCGTACGTCAACCAGGTGATCGGCACCTCGACGCAGGCGATGAGCACGGCCGAGGGCCCGTACAAGGATGTCGCGATCATTGATCTGATCAGCCATGTCCAGGCGGAGACGGTCAAGGAGGCGCTCAAGGGCGGCCAGTACGCGGCGCTGCCCGTGCTCTCGCAGGCCTCGTGCTTCTCGCGTACGGCGGGGATCCCGGCGGGCGAGGTGACGATCAAGGACGCGGCGGGGCTCTACCCGTTCGAGAACACCCTTGAGGCGCGGCTCATCACGGGCGCGCAGCTCAAGGACTACCTGGAGTTCTCGGCGCGCTATTACGTGCAGACGGCGGCCGGTGCCCCGGTCGACCCGGCGAAGCTGACGAACGCCGGCAACACCCCGGACTACAACTACGACGCGCTGTACGGCGTGACGTACGAGATCGACATCGCCAAGCCGGTGGGCTCGCGCATCGCGAAGCTGAGCTTCGAGGGCAAGGAGCTCGACCCGAAGGCCGAGTTCGTGCTCGCGGTGAACAACTACCGGGCGAGCGGCGGCGGCAACTTCCCGCATGTGCCGGGCGCCAAGCAGCTGTGGGCGAACTCGGACGAGATCCGGAACACGATCATCCAGTGGGTGCAGGCGAAGGGGACGGTCGACCCAGGCCAGTTCGCGTCGGTGGACTGGAAGCTGACCCGGGACGGCACGCCGGTCTTCTAGGCGTTCAGGAGCTGCCTGCGGGTGAGGGTGGTGAGGTCGACGGCGTCGGCGAGGGCCTGTGCGCCCGCGTCGTTGACGTGCAGGCCGTCGCCGCTGTCGTAGTCGTCGTGGATCCGGTCGGGGTCGGCCGGGTCCGCGACGGCGGCGGCGAGGTCGGCGTAGGCGTCGTAGGGGCTTTCGGCGCCCCGGATCCAGTCGTTGACCTCGCGGGCGACGGCCACGCCCTCCGGGGTGGAGTATCCCTCGAAGATCGTGTCCTTGTACGGGCCGACGGTGGTGACGATCGCGGTGAGGCCCGCCGCGTGCAGGCGGTCGGCGAGGGCCGTGAGGCCGGTGATGAGCTCGGCGGCCGAGGGGATGGGCGCGGGGTCGGGGTAGGCCTCCTGGCCCGGGATGCCGAGGTCGTTCAGGCCGAAGTGGACCAGGACGTGGGTGACGCCGGGCACGTCCAGGGCGTCGCGCTCCAGGCGGGCCAGGGCGTGTTCGCCGATCTCGTCGGTGAGCAGGCGGTTGGCGGACAGGCCCTGGTTCACCACCCAGCCCTCGCTCCCGGCCGCCCGCAGCCGGTCGTTGAGCAGGTCGGGGAAGCGGTGGTCGGTGTCGGGCGTGGTGCCCGTGCCCTCGAACCAGGAGTCCCCGAAGGCGACGATGACGGGCGTGCCCGCGGGGGCGAGGACGTCGGCGCCGCTGATGAAGTGGCGGGTCGCGAGCTCCTGAAGGCCTTCGGCGCCGTCGAGGGTGGGTGCGGAGAGTGCGTTGCCGGGCACGGCGTAGCCGGTGCGCAGCGGGACCGCCGAGTAGGTGGACAGGCCGGTGTCCTCGGGCAGCCAGAGGCTGAGTGCCAGTTCGTCGCCGGCGGCCACGGTGCCTTCGACGGCGTCGCTGACGATCTCCTCGCCGGCCGGGACGGTGAAGTCCTCGGCGCCGCCGACGCGCAGGGGCACGTCGCTTCCGGACTCGATGCCGCTGCCTTCGGTGCGTCTGGCGAGGCGGGCGCCGCCGATGTGGAGGGGTTCCTTGCCGTAGCGGTTGCTGAGGCGGATGCGGAGGGCGCTGCCGCCGCCGTCGAGCCGGATGATCTGGCGGAGGGTCTGGCCGGAGAAGGCGCGGAGTTCGAAGAGGTCGATGCGTTCGTGGGAGCTGACGACGGCGGAGCGGAAGGCTGCGGTCCAGGAGGCCGTGGAGTCGGTGATCATGCTCGTCCGAACAGGGCGGACGGCTCCGGTATTTCGCCGTGTGCCGTATTTCGCGCAGGAATATTCAGCGGCGCGACGGCGCTTGGGGGCGGACAATTCCGGTCATGGATGACGTACTTGGGACAGCGCTCGACCCGGTGCTCCGGGATCTCTCGGCCACCTGCGCCGTGCGGGCCACGGTGGGCGAGGAGACGGATTTCCTGGGCCTGGGCGAGGACGTGGTCATGGTGTACGCGTCCGACGGCTCGGGGCAGGGTGTCTCGGTCGCGGCGCACCAGAGCGCGGCGGAGCAGGTCGCGGACGTCGCGGACCAGGTGCAGGACTGGGCGGTCGAGGAGCTGTGCGCCCAGCTGGAGCCCGCGGTGTGGCCGGAGTGCCCCGCACACCCCGACGCGCATCCGCTGCGGGCCGGGGTGGTGGAGGGGGTCGCGGTCTGGTCGTGCCCGAGGACGCGGCGGGTGGTCGCGCCCATCGGGGAGCTGGCACTCCCCCGGCCCTGAGAACAGCCCTGCGGGTCAGCCCTGGGACAGCCCTGCGGGTCACCCCTTGAGGCGTACGAGATTCCCGCGCTGTTCGCCGATGCGGCCGACGGCGGAGGTGTGGCCCTCCGGTGTCTGGAGGCCGAAGCTGGTGAACGCGGTGCGCCGCGGGAGGGGGTAGGGGGACTTCCCCGTCAGGGCGTTGAGGATGGTGGCGCTGCGCCAGGCGGCGAGGCCGAGGTCGGGGGCGCCGACGCCATGGGTGTGGCGTTCGGCGTTCTGTACGTAGATGTTGCTGCCGGTGCCGGTGACGGAGGGGTCGAGGACGAGGCGGTACCGCTCGTCGACCCGGGGGCGCTCCGAGGAGTCCCGGCGCATGTAGGGGTCGAGGCCCGCGAGGAGCTGGTCCAGGGGGCGCTCGCGGTAGCCGGTGGCGAGCACGACCGCGTCGGTGGTGAGGCGGGAGCGGGTGCCCTGCTGGACGTGTTCCAGGTGGAGTTCCACGCGGGTGGTGGCGACGCGGCCCGCGGTGCGCACGGAGACGCCCGGGGTGAGGACGGCGTCGGGCCAGCCGCCGTGCAGGGTGCGCTGGTAGAGCTCGTCGTGGATGGCGGCGATGGTGTCGGCGTCGATGCCCTTGTGGAGCTGCCACTGGTGGGGGACGAGTCCGTCGCGCACGGCTTCGGGCAGGGAGTGGAAGTAGCGGGTGTAGTCGGGGGTGAAGTGTTCCAGGCCGAGCTTGGAGTACTCCATGGGCGCGAAGGCCTCGGTGCGGGCCAGCCAGTGGATCTTCTCGGCGCCCACCGGTCGGTGCTTGAGGAGGTCGAGGAAGACCTCGGCGCCGGACTGGCCCGAGCCGATGACGGTGATGTGCTCGGCGGCGAGCAGCCGGTCGCGGTGCAGGAGATAGTCCGCGGAGTGGATCACGGGGACGGTGGGGGCGTCCGCGAGGGGCTTGAGCGGTTCGGGGATGTGGGGTGCGGTGCCGACGCCGACGGCGATGTTCTTCGTGTACGTCCGGCCGAGCGCCTCCGCCTCGCCCTCGGCGTCGAGCTGCGTGAAGTCGACCTCGAAGAGGTCGCGTTCGGGGTTCCAGCGCACCGCGTCGATCTGGTGCCCGAAGTGCAGCGAGGTCAGGTTCTCGCTGACCCAGCGGCAGTACGCGTCGTACTCGGCGCGCTGGATGTGGAACCGCTCGGCGAAGTAGAAGGGGAAGAGCCGCTCACGGGTCTTGAGGTAGCTGAGGAACGACCAGGGGTTCGCCGGGTCGGCGAGGGTCACCAGGTCGGCGAGGAAGGGCACTTGGAGGCTGGCGCCATCGATGAGGAGCCCGGGGTGCCAGTGGAAGGCGGGCCGCTGTTCGTAGAAGGCGGTGTCGAGTCCGGCCAGGGGCTGGGCGAGGGCGGCGAGGGAGAGGTTGAAGGGGCCGATGCCGATGCCGACCAGGTCCCGGGGGTCCTCGGGGGTGGTGAGCGGCGGGGCGGGCTTGTCGTTCTGGCCGGTCATCGGGGGGTGGTTCCTTCCACGAGCTTCAGGATCTCGGCGAGGTCGCCGGGCCGGGTGTGCGGGTTGAGCAGGGTGGCCTTGAGCCAGCGGCGTCCGTCGATCGTGGCCCGCCCGAGCACGGCGCGCCCCTGGCCGAGCAGTTCGCGCCTGACGTACGCGATGTGGTCGTCGTCGGCGCCGACGGGGCGGAACAGGACCGTGCTGAGGGCGGGCCTGTCGTACAGCTCGAAGCCGGGGTGTGCGGTGATGAGAGCCGCGAACTCCTGGGCCTGGTCGCAGACTTGGTCGACGAGTGCGCCGATGCCCGTCCGCCCGAGTGCCTTGAGGGTGACGGCGATCTTCAGCACGTCGGGCCGGCGCGTGGTGCGCAGGGAACGCCCGAGGAGGTCGGGGAGGCCCGCTTCGGTGTCGTCGTCCGCGTTGAGGTAGTCGGCGTGGTGGCCGAGCGTCGCGAGGTCGTGCGGGTCGCGGACCAGGAGCAGTCCGGCGGCGACGGGCTGCCAGCCGAGCTTGTGCAGGTCGAAGGTGATGCTGTCGGCGCGCTCCATGCCGTGCAGCAGCTCTCTTCGTACGCCGCTGAAGAGGAGCGGACCGCCGTACGCGGCGTCGACGTGCAGGCGGGCGCCGTGCTCGGCGCAGAGGTCGGCGATCTGGTCGAGGGGGTCGATGAGCCCCGCGTCGGTGGTGCCCGCGGTGGCTGCGACGAGGAACGAGCCGGGTGGCCCGGTGAGCTGGGTCAGGGCTTCGTCGAGTGCGGCCGGGTCGAGGACACCGGCGGGTGCGGGGACGGTGGCCGGTTCCGGCATGCCGAGGAGCCAGGCGGCGCGGCCGAGCGAGTGGTGGGCGTTCTCGCCGACGACGAGTTGGACGGGGCCGTGCGCGGCGGTGCGCTCGCGGGCCAGGAGCAGGGCGAGCTGGTTGGCTTCGGTGCCGCCGGTGGTGACGAGGGCGTCTCCTCTGCCGGTTCCGTTGCCGGGTCCGTAGGCCTCGGTGGCCAGCGCGCGGGTGACCAGGGCCTCGATCTCCGAGGCGGCGGGCGCCTGGTCCCAGGAGTCCATCGAGGGGTTGAGCGCGGAGGCGGCCAGGTCGGCGGCGACGGCCAGGGCGAGCGGCGGGCAGTGCAGATGGGCGGCGCACAGGGCGTCCGCGGGGTCGGCGGCTCCCTCGGCGAGGGCGTGGACCAGCGTGCGCAGGGCCGTATCGGGGCCCGCGCCGCGGTCGGGCAGGATCTCTCCGGCGGCCTCGCGCACCCGGGCGGCCACCGCGGTGGGGCCGCCCGCCGGGAGCGGTCCCCCGCGGGCGGTCGCCCCGGTGTGCAGGGCGTCGAGGGCGGCGGTGAGCAACGGCCGCAGCGCGTCAGGGCCTTGGGCTCCTCCGGCGAGGGGCGGCGGAGTGCTCATGGGCGACGTCCTTCGGGTGCGCTCGGGCGGGGACAACCAGCCTGTCTGCCGAAGTGACGGCACGCCCGGAGAGCTCAACGATCCGAACCCGAAAGTGGTACTGCCGCGCGGAGAAAGCGTGCCGGCACGGGCAGGGGTGCTAAGCGGCCCTCATGACACGCCGGTGGCTCGGGCCCGGAAGTCGTCCGCGTGGTCCCGTGCCCACGCGGTGAAGGTCCGCGCCGGTGTGCCCGTCACCGTCCTCACCGTGGAGGTGATCTCCGGCGCGACACCGACGGTGTCGGCGAAGGCCGCCAGGATGGCCGGCAGCATCCCCGCGGGGACGTGCGGGAACATGTCCGCGGTCACGTCCTGCGGCGGCACCTCGACGAACCGCAGGTCGCGCCCGAGTGCCTGCCCGATGGCGTGGATCTGCTCCTCGGTCGACACCGCGGCGGGCTCCCGCGAAGGGCCCTCGCACGGTGTCGCCCGCGCGTATCCGGTCCGCCCACTGGAAGGAGTTGGTGGCGAAGGCGTTGGGCCGCAGGAAGGTCGGGGCGAGACCGCTGCGGCGCACCCGCTCCTCCAGGTCCGCGTGCATGACGTGGATGGGGTTGGTCTCGTTGGCGCCTTTTCCGATGCTTCCCGACGACAGCTTGACGACGTGCCGGACGCCGCCCTCGCGGGTCGCCGCGAGGACCGCGTCGCCGTGCTCGCCGACGGCCGCCGCGTGCAGGAAGAGCGCGGACGCGCCGTCGAACAGCGGGGCGAGGTCCGCCGGTTCGGCGGCGGGGTCGAAGCGCGCGGACCGGGGTGGCCGCGGCGGTGAGCTGGGTGACGAGGGCGCGGCCCACGTTTCCGGTGGCACCGGTGATGACGATCACGGCGGGCTCCTGAGGATCTCGTGAGGGATCTTCGAGCCTGGGCGGGCCCGTGGGCTCGCGCGATCGTCGGCTGGGGCCAGGTCCGCATGGGTCCCCGGACCTGGTCCCCGTACCGGCGGGGCCTAGGCCCCCGTCGCCTCCCGCACTCGCAACGCCCGTGCCAGGTCGTCCAGTTGGTCGGCCAGCTTGCGGCGCAGGGCGGGGATGAGGTCGGCTCCGCGGAGGCACTCCTCGCCCAGGCGGAGCGTCTCGGCGTCCACCGCGGATGCCGGGAAGGCCCAGCGTCCGGCGACGTCGGCGATGGCGGGGCCGCGCCGGGCGGCGACGGCGACCGCGTCCTCGTAGTAGCGGGGGATGTACTCCCGTACGAGGTCGGCCTGTTCGGGCTGCCAGAAGCCCTGGGCGGTGGCGGTGAGGAGGTAGTTGGAGAGGTCGTCGGACGCGAACATCGCTTCCCATGCGCGGCGCTTGGCCGCCGGGTCGGGCAGTGCGGCACGGCAGCGGGCGGCGCCCTCCTGGCCGGTGGCGCTGGGGTCGCGCTCCAGTTCGGCGGCGATCGCGGGCTCGTCGGCGGTGCCCAGGACGGCGAGGCGGGTCAGGACGCGCCAGCGCAGCTCGGGGTCGAGCTCGGGGCCGCCGGGGACGGTGCCCTCGGAGAGCCACTCCTGGAGCGGGTCGGGGCGCGTCGCCACGTCGATGAAGCCGCGTACGGCGGTGAGCCGCAGGCCCGGGTGTGAGCCGTCCTCCGTGCGCCGGATCAGGTCGCGGCACAGCTCGGTGAGGGTGGTGAGGGCGACGGTCCGCCGCTCCGGGGTCAGGAAGCGGCCCGCGATGTGGGTGGTGGCGAAGGCGAGGACGCCCTGGACGAGGGCGAGGTCGGTCTCGTCGGGCAGGTGTGCGCGGGCCGTCTCCAGGTAGGTCATGCCGTCGAGTTCGCCGTCGCGGACCATGTCGCGCAGGCTGTTCCACAGGACGGCGCGGGTGAGGGCGTCGGGGACGCGGGAGAGGCTGCGCAGGGCCGTCTCCATGGAGACCTCGTCGAGGCGGATCTTGGCGTACGTGAGGTCCTGGTCGTTCGGGACGATCAGGGCGGGGCGGCCGCCGTCGTGGGGCGTGGCGGCGCCGGTGTGCGGGACGTCGCTCTCGTAGCGCTCGCGCAGGACCAGGCCCTGGGTGTCGGTGAGGTCGCGGTCGTACACGCCGACGGCGATGCGGTGGGGGCGGCTGCCGTCGCGGTCGACGGCCAGGGTCCACTCGCGGGCGTCGTGGGTGACGGCCGGGGTGAGCGTGTCGACGCCGGTGGTGCGCAGCCACTGGTCGGCCCAGGCGTGCACGTCGCGGTCGGTGGCGTGGGCGAGGGACTCGATGAAGTCGGCGAGGGTGGCGTTGGAGAACTTGTGCCGGGCGATGTGGGTGTTGATGCCGGCGAGGAAGTCCTTCTCGCCGAGCCAGGCGACGAGCTGACGCAGGGCGGATGCGCCCTTGGCGTACGAGATGCCGTCGAAGTTGAGCATCGCGGACGCGGTGTCGGGCACGGCGTCCGGGTCGGGGGCGACGGGGTGGGTGGAGGGGCGCTGGTCGGCGTCGTATCCCCAGGACTTGCGGGCGACGCCGAAGTCCGTCCAGGTGTCCGTGAAGCGGGTGGCTTCGGCCGTGGTCTGGAAGCCCATGTACTCGGCGAAGGACTCGTTCAGCCAGATGTCGTCCCACCACCGCAGGGTGACGAGGTCGCCGAACCACATGTGGGCCATCTCGTGCGCGATGACCATGGCGCGGGTCTGCCGCTCGGTCTCGGTGACGGCGGAGCGGTAGATGAACTCGTCGCGGAAGGTGACGAGCCCGGGGTTCTCCATCGCGCCCGCGTTGAACTCCGGGACGAACGCCTGGTCGTACGAGTCGAAGGGGTAGGGCTCCTCGAACTTCTCGTGGTAGCGGTCGTAGCAGGCGCGCGTCACGTCGAGGATCTCGTCGGCGTCGGCGTCCAGGAAGGGCGCGAGTGAACGGCGGCAGTGGATGCCGAAGGGCAGCCCGCGGTGTTCGGTGCGCACCGAGTGCCAGGGGCCCGCGGCGACGGCGACGAGGTAGGTGGAGATCAGCGGGGTGGCGGCGGCTCGCCAGGTGCCGCCGCCGACGTGCTCGGTGACGCCGTTGGCGAGGACGGTCCAGCCTTCGGGGGCGGTGACGGTCAGCTCGAAGACGGACTTCAGGTCGGGCTGGTCGAACGCGGCGAAGACGCGCTGCACGTCTTCCATGAACAGCTGCGTGTACGTGTACGTCTCGCCGTCCGTGGGGTCGGTGAAGCGGTGCATGCCCTCGCCGGTGTGCGAGTAGCGCATGGCCGCGTCGACGCGCAGTTCGTGCTCGCCCGCGGTGAGTCCGGTGAGCGCGAGCCGGTTCCCGTCGAGGTCCGCCGGGTCGAGCGCCTGCCCGTCCAGGGTGACGGAGCGCAGCTCGGCGGGCTTGACCTCGACGAAGGTGTCGACCGTGGCCGCGGGTTCCCCGAGCGCCGTGAACCGGATGACGGTACGGGAGTCGAAGGTCTCGGTCCCGCGGGTCAGGTCGAGCTCGACCGTGTACCGCTGGACGTCGATGAGCCGGGCTCGGGTCTGCGCTTCGTCGCGCGTCAGTACGGACATGGGTCCATGCTGCCTGATCCCCGCGCCGGTGATGCGGGGTGCCCGGACATCGGGGCTCAGCCCTGAGCGATGCCGCGGGCCCGCGTCACGACGACTTGGCGATCGTCTCGTGGTGGCGGATGACCTCCGCGATGATGAAGTTGAGGAGCTTCTCGGCGAACGCCGGATCGAGCTTCGCGTTCTCCGCGAGCTCGCGCAGGCGGGCGATCTGGCGGGCCTCGCGGGCCGGGTCGGCGGGCGGCAGGTGGTGGTTGGCCTTGAGGTGGCCGACCTGCTGGGTGCACTTGAAGCGCTCGGCGAGCATGTGGACGACGGCGGCGTCGATGTTGTCGATGCTGTCGCGCAGGCGGGACAGCTCGGCGGCCACGGCTGCGTCCGTGGCGTCTGTGGCCCCGGCGCCGTTCGCGTCACTTGTGTGGCTGGTGGTCATGGTCGACGAGCCTACGTTGCCGGTCCTTCGCCGCCGACGGCGGAAGAGCGCAAAATCGGCGGGTGGTCCGGGTCGGGGATCTGCTGCGACCAGCCGCCCGGGACGGCACGCCCCTGCTGCTCGCGGAAGCGGACGGGTGCCGTGCCCACGCGGCGCGTGAACAGCCGTGAGAAGTACGCGGGGTCGTCGTAGCCGACGCGGCGCGCGACGGCCGCGACCGGCAGTTCCGTGGCGGCGAGCAGCTCCTTGGCGCGGCCCAGGCGGATGCCGAGGAGGTAGTCCTTGGGGCTGCAGCCCGCGCCCCTGCGCACCGCCGTGCGCAGCTCCGCGGGTGTCATGCCGTGCCGTGCCGCGTGCTCGGCGACGGAAAGTGGCTGGAAGGCATCGCGGGCCAGTGCCTGGAGGACCGGGTCGCCGTCGGGGGCGATGTCGGCGCGGGCCCTGCGCAGCGCGACGAGGAGTTCGTGGACGGCGGCGCCCGTCTCGACCTCCAGGAGCGGGTTGCCCCGGCGTGCGGCGCGCGCGATGCGCCCGACGGCGGCCCGCGCCCCGGTGGCGTCGGAGAGCGGCACCACGGGCCGGCTGGGTTCTATGTAGCCGAGTTCGGTGTACGTCGCCGTGGCGGGCCCGGTGAAGTCGACGAAGCACTCGTCCCAGCCGCTCTCCGGGTCGGGCCCGTAGTGGTGGCGCACTCCGGGGGTGAGCCAGATCAGCGCGGGCGCCGTCACCGTCGTGCGCCGGCCGTCGGGGCCCTGGAACCAGCCGCCGCCCGCGCTCACGACGACCGCGACGTGGTGGTCGAGGGTGCGCGGGCCCACGGTCGGCAGGAGGCCGTGCTGCAGGCCGACGCCGAGGCAGGCGAGGCCGAGGCGGTGGTGGGCCGGGCTCGGCGTGAAATACCGCATCCACGTGTGGTACATCCGCTGGTGCCCCTTTCATCCGGGCCGCGGCCCGCTCGCTGCGTCCAACCCGCCTAGATCTTTGTCCATGGACCCTGCCGCCCGCCAGAGGTGATCGTGGCGGAGCAGTACGTGAGCGAGAGGGACACGATGAACGGCTTCAGGGTGGGCGAGGACGATTTCGAACTGGACGGGCGGCCCGTACGGCTGCTGTCCGGTGCGCTGCACTACTTCCGGGTGCACGAGGCGCAGTGGGGCCACCGCCTCGCGATGCTGCGGGCGATGGGGCTCAACTGCGTGGAGACGTACGTTCCGTGGAACCTGCACGAGCCGCGCCCCGGGGAGTTCAGGGACGTCGGGGCGCTCGGCCGCTTCCTGGACGCGGCGCACGAAGCGGGCCTGTGGGCGATCGTCCGGCCGGGCCCGTACATCTGCGCCGAGTGGGAGAACGGCGGGCTTCCGCACTGGCTGACGGGTGCGGTGGGTCCGCGGGCGCGGACCCGTGACGCGGAGTATCTGGGGCACGTGGACCGCTGGTTCGGCCGCCTCCTGGGGGAGGTCGTCCCGCGCCAGCACGACCGGGGCGGCCCGGTGGTCATGGTGCAGGTGGAGAACGAGTACGGCAGCTACGGCTCGGACCAGGTCTACCTCCGTCATCTCGCCGATCTGCTGCGCTCCGAGGGCGTCACCGTGCCGCTGTTCACGTCCGACGGCCCCGAGGACCACATGCTGACGGGTGGGTCCGTTCCCGGCATCCTGGCGACGGCCAACTTCGGCTCGCAGGCCCGCGCGGGCTTCGAGACGCTGCGCAGGCACCGCTCGAAGGGGCCGCTGATGTGCATGGAGTTCTGGTGCGGCTGGTTCGACCACTGGGGTGCGGAGCATGTCACGCGGGATGCCGCCGACGCCGCGAACGCGTTGCGCGAGATCCTGGAGTGCGGGGCGTCGGTGAACCTCTACATGGCGCACGGCGGCACGAACTTCGCCGGGTGGGCGGGGGCGAACCGGGGCGGTGGCGCGCTCCATGACGGTGTCCTGGAGCCGGACGTCACCTCGTACGACTATGACGCGCCCATCGACGAGGTCGGGCGCCCCACGGAGAAGTTCTGGCTCTTCCGCGAGGTGCTCGCCGCGTACGCGGACGGCCCGCTGCCGGAGCCGCCCGCGCCGCTGCCTGCGCTCGGGGAGTCCGCTCGGGTCGCCCTCACGGAGTGGGCGCCGCTGTCCGCGGTCATGGAGTCGCTCGGCGGCCCTCTGGCGGAGTACGCCGTGCCGCCCACCTTCGAGGAGCTCGATGTCGACCGCGGCCTGGTCCAGTACACGGTGACGGTGCCGGGCCCGCGGCAGCCGTACCCGCTGCGGGTGCGGGGGCTGCGGGACCTGGCCGTGGTGTACGTGGACGGGGTGCGGGCCGGTGTCCTCAGCGAGGCGGAGCCGGCGCTCCCCGAGCCCGTCGCGGGGCACGCGCGCGTGGAGCTCTGGGTGGAGTCGCTGGGGAGGGTCAACTACGGGCCGCGGACCGGGGAGACGAAGGGCATCACCGGCGGGGTGCTGCACGAGCGGCAGTATCTGCACGGGGTGGCGGCCAGGGGGCTGCGGCTCGACGCGTTCGACGTGCCCTCGGCCGTGCGGGGCGTTCCGGCGTCAGGAGATGCGGCGGCGGGTCTGCCCGGCCTGTACCGGGGCACGGTGGAGGTGGTGGGGCGGCCGGGGGACGCGATCGTCGAACTCCCGTCCTGGACGCGGGGGTTCGTCTGGGTGAACGGCTTCAATGTGGGCCGCTATTGGTCGGTGGGCCCGCAGGGTTCGCTGTTCGTTCCCGGGCCGGTGCTGCGGGAGGGCGTGAACGAGGTGTGGGTGCTCGAGATGGAGGGGGCGGGTGCCGGGGAGCTCTCGCTCTCCCCGGTCCCGCGCATGCCGTAGGGGTCGTAGGGGACTGGTTGAGCCGGAGAGGCCGCGGACGGCCTCTCCGGCTTCTTCATGGCGTCTTGGAGGGCGCCTCAGATCTCGCGTACCTCGAAGGCGTCGAGGGTGAACTCCGCAGTGCCGTCGTCCCCGCTCTTGCGCAGCCCGACCCACGCCTCACCCTTGGCGGGTGCGGTGAACTCGTAGGTCAGAACGGTGGGTTGGGTCGCGACGGGCAGCTCCTTGCGGTCGGTCTCGCGCGCCGCGGGCTCGTCGACGGCGGTGATCCACGCGTACTGCCCCGCCTTCTCGTTCTCGTAGCGGAAGGAGACGCGGTAGCGCTTGCCCGCCTCGAAGCGGACGGTGTGCGGGACGGTGCGGTAGACGAGCCCGGCGTTCTCGCCGCGGGACTTGAGGGACTGGAAGCCGTCGATGACGTCGTCGATGGCCTTGCCGTTCCAGCCGCGCTGCGTGTAGGGGGCGTGGCGTTGCGCGATGTGCGTGCGCGGGTCGGTGACATCCCCGGCGTCGCCCTTCACGAACGGCCCCCAGCCCTGCGGAACGTGCTCGAAGTCCTCGGCGGCGAGCTTGCCCTCCGCGAGTGAGCTGCCACGGGTTGCGGGGACGACGCGTACGTTGTCGAAGCGCACGCGCGCGTCGCCCGCGTCGGCCCGCAGTGTCAGCTCGGCCGGTCCGCCGCCGCCGGGGACGGTGAAGGGCACGAACATCCGCTGGAAGCGGGTGCCGTGCTTGCGGTCGGCCGCAACGTAGTTGCCCGCCGTGGAGGTCCGCGTCCAGTTGGCGGCGGTGACACCATCAGCGGTGCGCACCTCCAGGGCGGCCCTGCGCTCGTCGCCGGCCTTCTCCCCGACCTCGACCTGTACGGAGGCGACGTACGCCCCCGCCTTCAGGCGGCGCAGCCGCTGCCCGACGGCGGCCTTGCCACCCTGGGCGATGACGAGCTCGTGGTCGCCGAGCTTGCTGAGCTCGACGGAGGCGGGCCCGGAGACCTTCCAGCCGCGCAGCGAACCGGAGTTGAAGCCGGGGTCGTGCAGCGGGGTGGCCTGCCCCCAGCCGGGGTCGGGCAGCGCGGCGGCGCGCCGGCGGTAGAGGACGTAGGGCTGCTTGGCCTTGGCGTCGAGGGTCACCTTGCCGCCGCGGACCGGGACATCGGCGACGAAGACCCGGCCCTGGTCGGTGAGCCGGTACAGCGCGACCTCGGAGAGCCCGGACCAGCCGCGGGGCAGCCGCCAACTCCCCTTACCGCCCTGGGGGTTGTAGTGGTAGAGCTTCGCGGGGTCGGTGGCCTTGCGCGGCTCCCAGGGAAGCAGATAGCTGCCCCCGTCGTAGACGACACGGCCGTCGGTCACGATCCGGCGGGTGCCGCCCGTGTCGGAGACCGTCGTCGCGCTCTCCCCGAAGAAACTGATCTCGTGCTCGCCCCAGGACTTGATGGGATAGGCCTGGAGATACTTGGCGGGCAGTGAGTCGGTCCAGATCAGATCGTAGAAGTACGACCAGTCCGTCTTGCCGACCCAGCCCTCGAAATTGCCCATGCGGGCAATGCCCAGAAGGGTCGGCCATTTGTCGGCGAAAACGTCCTTCTGGTGATTCCGGACGAAGCGGATGAGCCGGGAATTGATGCCCCGCGAGGTATCGGGACCGTAATCCGTTTCCGTCGCCCAGTGCGACCAGACGGACGAGCGCTCGAAGCCGTGCCCCCACTCACTGGTGACGATCCAGCCCTGCTCGCGCAGGGTGCGCTGCAGCCGGTCGGAGGTCCATCCGGACTCGCGGAACACGTCGATGTAGAGGGCGTTGAGCGCGCCGTCGGCCTCGTCCCGCAGATCACCGAACCGCTGGGCGATGTCACCCGAGACCAGGTCGCGCCGCTGATCGATGCGATAGCTCTGATCCAGCCAGTCCCACTGCTCATTGCCCTTGTCGACGAGCTTTTCGGAGAAGGCGTTCGCGACGGGATAGGACTCCGTGGCATTCACATGCACGCTGAAGTCGCTGTTCCACTTCTTGCCTTCCCTGACCAGGGTGTTGAGGTCGTCGAGGCCGCCCGCGCGCGTGTTGTAGTTGCCCGCGTAGTCGGGGTGGGCGGAGTCGTGGCCCTCGGACTGGTAGCCCTTGAGCAGCGTGTACTGCCGCAGGCCGTCCGTGGCGAGGTGGATCCGCTTGACGTTGTCGAGGGTCGCGAGGAACGGATTCGTGGCCTGCGAGGCGAAGTTGAACGGGATGTGCGGGACGACGCGCAGATGCTGCTCGTCCGCGCCGAGCGGCTTCACCATGATGTCGCGGAACGCGATGGCGGCGTCCTGCCAGTCGACCTTGCCGTCGCCGTTGCGGTCGCCGGTGATGACGACGGTGGCGTACGGCAGTGGTTCGGTGTCGCCGACGGCGGCGGTGGCCGCGCGGTGCGTCCACTGGCCGGGGGCGAGGCGGGCCTCCACGTAGCCGCTCTTCCTGACGGTCTCCCGCCGGAGCCTGCCGTTGTCCCAGGTGGTCCCGGCCTCGGTGGTGGGCTTGTCGTAGACGGTGTTGGTCTCGACGGCGCCGCCCAGCGTGTCGTGCGCGACGACGGCGTAGGCGCATCCGGTGGCCGCTTCCGCCGCGGTGTCCGGGGTCGGTTTCACCTCCGTGTCGCCGCTCTTGGCCTTGTCGAGCTGGACCTTGGCGGCGAGGAGGGTGGCGCCCGGCTGGTCGCTGCGTACGGCGAGGAGGGTGAGTCCGGGGATGCGCAGCGTGCCGACGCGCAAGGCATCGGTGTCGTCGATCTCCGTCACGCGCCAGTGCACCTGGCGGCCCTTGAGGGCGATCTCAACGGTGAGGGAGGTGCCGCCGCCGAGCGCCAGGACGTATGCGACGCGGTCGCGCCCCTGGTCGGTGACGGTCACCGTCGGGGTGTGCGGGACGTCGTCCACCAGCAGCGTGGTGACGGTTTCCGGCTGTGCGTGCAGGACCGCTTTGGATACGCGGTCCGTGTACGAGACGACGCGGGGGAAGTCGGTGGCGACGCGCACCTCGAGGTCGGCGGAGCGAAGGACGGCTTCGCCCGCCGCCGCGGGCCGCGCCGACGCGGCTGCCGCGCCCCCGAGGCCGACGGCGGCGCCGACCCCGGCCAGCGCGCCCGTGGCGACTACGGCTCTGCGGCTTGGGCCGGACGTGTCTGACGGCTGCATGGCACCCCTCCGTGGGACGGATCTCGGTGCGGTCACCCTGCGCCGGAAGGGACGGGTGCGCCCATGGACAAAGGGGAGGCAGGTCTTGGACTAACGGGGGTCCGCAGCCGGGGGGTGTCCGCCCCGCGGGGCGGGCCGTGCCGACACGAACGCGGGGCCGGACCAGTGGCTGGTCCGGCCCCGCGTACAGCGAGAACTCAGAGTTCCGACGCCGCCTTCTCTATGTCACCGGCGAACGTCGACACCTCGGTGTAGACCCCGGGGAACTTCGGGCGCGCACAGCCGTTGCCCCAGCTGACGATGCCGACCTGGACGTACTCCCCGGCCTCGTCCTTGCGGAACATGGGGCCGCCGGAGTCACCCTGGCAGGTGTCCGTGCCGCCCTCCGCCAGGTTCCCGGCGCAGAGCTCCTCACCGGGCGTGAGGTCGGCGCCGTACGCGGCCTCGCAGTCGGCGTCGCTGATGAACGGGACCTTCGCCTTGAGGAGGTAGCGCTGCTGCTCGCCGCCCTCCTTGTCGGCGCCCCAGCCGGCGATGTCGAAGTCGCCGTTGTTGAGCTTGTCGTCCTTGGCGATCTTCAGCGTGGGCTGGTCGATCGGCTTCTCGAGCTTGATGAGCGCCCAGTCCTTGCCCTTGCCGTTGTAACCCGGCGCCTGCAGGACCTTCGTGGACTTCACCGTGATCGCGTCGGGGCTCTCCAGGTCCACGACACCACCGGTGGCGGTGATGCTCGTGTTGTCGCCCGAGCCGTCCACGCAGTGGGCGGCGGTCAGCACGATGTCCTTGGCGTACAGCGCGCCGCCACAGCCCATCGACAGACGGACCATGAACGGGAATTCGCCCTGCTCGGCGGGGGTGCCGCCGACCACGCGCTCACCCGGGGTGGGGCCGGGGTGCGGGGCCGCGGAGGCGGCGACGGGCTGGAGACTGACGGTGGCGAGGGCGATGGCACCGAGGGTGGCGGCTCTCTTGACTCCACGCAGCTTGGTGTTCAACGGGCTTCCCTTCGTGGGGGGTTCGTGGGGGGTACGCGCGTCGGCGGACCCGCTGCCTCCTCCACGACGAACGCGAGAATGGCATGAGCCCGCCAAAGCGTTGTTGCGGATTATGGAGATCAGTGTCCGCATAGAGCAAGGGGCGGTTTTCGGCCAGCAGCCGCCACGACGCCCCATTCTGCCGCCGGGGACCGGCCTTACAGTGGAGGCGGGTTGAAAACGTCTCCTGGGGGTGCCGGCATGGCGGACGGCGGGCCGGTGGTGCACGGCTACCCCCATCTGGAGACGGTGCGCTCCGCGATCACCGCGCTCTACAAACGCCTGTCCTACGACGGCGTCCACACCTTCGACACCAGCATCACGCCCGCCGACGTCGCCTTCTCCGACCAGGACGACCTGTACCTGGGCGTGCAGCGCGTGGCCCGCGAGATGGTGCGGCACCTCCGGCTGCCGGACGCCCGCATGATCGTCGGTTTCCGCGCGATGGAACACGCGGCGAACGTCGAACTCACCGCGGGGCCCGAGTACTTCATCGAGCTCAACGACCGGTTCCGCACGCATCGCAGGGACATCGGCGCGGCGCTCGCCCACGAGGTCATGCACGTGTATCTGCACCGGCTTGATCTGACGTTCCCCGGCACGCGCGACAACGAGATCCTCACGGACACCGCCACCACCTATCTGGGGGCGGGATGGCTCCTCCTGGACGCCTACCGCGAGGACGGCGCCTCGTCCCAGAAGCTCGGGTATCTCACGCCGGAGGAGTTCGGGTACGTCCTCGCCAAGCGGGCCATCGCCTTCGGCGAGGCGCCGGAGACGTGGTTCACCAGCGCCCAGGCGTACACCGCCTACACGAAGGGACTCGCGCAGGCCAGGCGCGACGAGCAGCAGCCTCCGCTGACGGCCGCCGGCTGGACGGGGCGGCGGCGGTACGCGAAGGACCGGCGGTACGCGCTGGAGCGCGGCCCGGGTGGAGCGGGGATTTCCGGCGCCGGGGGCGGGGGCGGGGCGTACTCGTTCTCCCGTGGACCGGCGGGGGCGGAGCCGCTGCGGGTCTCGTTCCCCTGCCCGACGTGTCAGCAGCGGATCCGGCTGCCTGCCCGGGGGCGGATGCGGGCCCGGTGCACGTTGTGCCGGACGGTGCTTGAGTGCGATACGTGAGGGCGCGGCGCGTGATGTGAGGGTGCGTTACGTGAGGGTGCGTGCGCGGGGCTTCGCGGGGGCCTAGCCCCAGTGGCCGGGGCGCTCCAGGGGCGGCGGCAGCTTCGTGTCGGCGTCGCCCTTCGCCGCGTTCACCTGCGACTGCGTCAGGAAGATGCTGCCGGTGAGGTCCGCGCCCCGCAGGTCCGCGTCCCGGAAGTCCGCGCCGATCAGATCGGCCCTGCGGAGGTCGGCGCCACGGAGGTCGGCGGCGATGAGGTAGGCACCGCGCAGGGTGACGCCCCGGAGATCGGCGCCACGGAGCCGGGCGCCGAAGAGGTCGGCTCCTCGGCGGTCCTTCTTCTTCCGGCGGATGTCCGCGCGCGCGAGGTCGCTGGTGCGCAGAAGGAGGACGTTGACGTCCTCACGGTGCGCGGCGACATCCGTCGCGGCCACGGCGGCGGGGGTGCCCTGGGTGAGGTGCTCGGTCCTGTCCAGCGCGCGCTGGAGTTCCGCCCGGATCGGGCGGGCCTCGGGAAGGGTGAGCGCCTCGGTCAAGTACCAGAGCAGTTCGTGGAGTTGGCGCATCACCGGGAAGACGTCGAACATCTGGCGGGCGCTGTCGGGGTCCTGCCGCCAGTCGGTGCCGCCGTAGGTGGCCTGGGAAACCTTCTGGCCCGCGCCGAAGCAGTCGTAGACCGTGCAGCCCGAGAAGCCCGTCCGGCGCAGCTTCTGGTGGATGCCGCAGCGGAAGTCCTGCTGGAGGTTGGCGCAGGGGGTACCGGCCGCCTTGTCGACGGGAAAGTCCGCGGACTTGGAGAAGGTGAGGGCGACGCAGCAGAGCCCGAAGCAACTGCCGCAGTCGGCCCGCAGTTCCGCCCGGTCATCGCGCTCGACGAGGGGGAGCACCTGCCGCTCGCCGGCTTCCGCCCGGGGCTGCATCCGGTTCGACTTCTCAGACATCAGGGCCTCCCTCGGGCAGGTTCCCCACCCGCTCCAACCATCCGCCGCTACGGGGCAATCAGGTGGGTGGGTGGGAAAGGCCTGTTCGGTCAGGGTGAATGCGGGGTGATCAGGTGGACGGGCGGGAGAGCCCGCCCCGGCAGGGGGCAAGGCGCCCCCGCCGGGGCACGGACTACGCGGCCCGGCGCCCCGCGCCCCCGCTGGGGCGCCCACCGCCACGCCTGGCACGGCCACCGCCGGCGGCGCCGCCCCCGGCGGAAGGCCTGCCGCCACCCTGCGACTGGGACCTGGACTGACCGCCCTGGGACTGACCCCTGGACTGGCCGCCCTGGGACTGACCCCTGGACTGGCCGCCCTGGGACTGACCCTGCCCCTGGGAGGACGACTGCCCCTGGGGGCGGGAGCGACGCTGGCCGCCCCCCTGCCCGGCAGGACGACGACGCCCCCGCTGCGGCGCAGCCTGCTGCTGCTGCGGAACCTCGACCACGACCGGCACCCCGGACGGCTCGCGCGCACCGGTGATCCGCGCCAGCTCCTCGTCGGTGGACTTCACGCGCGCCATCTTCGGGCTGATCTCCGCGTCGGACATCAGACGCGCCATCTCCCGCTTCTCGTCCGGGAGGACGAGCGTGACGACGCTGCCGGACTCACCGGCACGGGCCGTACGGCCGCCGCGGTGGAGGTAGTCCTTGTGGTCGGTGGGCGGGTCGACGTTCACGACCAGGTCGAGGTCGTCGACGTGGATGCCGCGGGCCGCCACGTTGGTGGCGACAAGGGCGGTGACCTGCCCGGTCTTGAACTGGTCCAGGGTCCGGTTGCGCTGCGGCTGCGAACGCCCGCCGTGCAGCCCGGAGGCCCGTACACCGTTGGCGAGCAGCCGCTTGGTGAAGCGGTCCACCGCGCGCTTGGTGTCCAGGAACATGATCACGCGGCCCTCGCGGGCGGCGATACGGAGGGCGACCGCCTTCTTGTCGGTCTCGTCGGCGACGTACAGAACGTGGTGTTCCATCGTCGTGACCGCGCCCGCGGACGGGTCGACCGAGTGCACGACGGGGTCCGTGAGGAACATCCGCACCAGGCGGTCGATGTTCTTGTCGAGCGTCGCGGAGAAGAGCATCGTCTGGCCGCCCTGCTCCACCTGCTTCAGAAGCGCGGTGACCTGCGGCATGAAGCCCATGTCAGCCATCTGGTCGGCCTCGTCGAGGACCGTCGTCCGCACCTGCGAGAGATCGGCGTCGCCGCGCTCGATGAGGTCCTTGAGACGGCCGGGGGTCGCCACCATGATCTCGGCGCCGCGGCGGAGCGTGCCCGCCTGCTTGGTGATGGAGAGACCGCCGACGACCGTCGACATGCGCAGGTTCACGGACGTCGCGTACGGCGTCAGCGCGTCCGTCACCTGCTGCGCGAGCTCACGCGTGGGGACGAGCACCAGGGCGAGGGGGGAGCGCGGCTCGGCGCGGCGGCCCGCGGTGCGGGCGAGGAGCGCGAGGCCGAAGGCGAGGGTCTTGCCGGAGCCGGTGCGGCCACGGCCGAGGATGTCGCGGCCCGCGAGGGAGTTGGGGAGCGTGGCTGCCTGGATCGGGAAGGGCTCGGTGACGCCCTGCGCGGCCAGCGTCTTCAGGAGGGCCTCGGGCATGTCCAGGTCGGCGAACGCCTCGACCGCGGGCAGTGCGGGCGTGATGCTCTCGGGCAGCGCGAATTCACCGCCGACGGGCCTGGGCTTGGCACGGCCCGGCTTCTTCGCGGCGCCCTTCGCCTGGCCGCCGCCGGCCACCGGGGCCTTTCCGCGTGCGTTCGTGGAGCGCCCGCGGGCAGGACGTGCAGGGCGTTCGGAGCGATTCATACGGAAATGCCTTCCTGGACCTGGTGACAGCACAAGCCGGGACCCGCACCTTTCTGGTGCGGGCCCCGGCTATGAGGTTCGCGTGCTACGACGATCAGGCGGGAACGATGTTCTCGGCCTGCAGGCCCTTCTGGCCCTGCGTGACGTCGAAGGAGACCTTCTGGCCCTCGAGGAGCTCACGGAAGCCCGAGGACGCGATGTTCGAGTAGTGGGCGAAGACGTCGGGGCCGCCGCCGTCCTGCTCGATGAAGCCGAAGCCCTTTTCAGCGTTGAACCACTTAACGGTGCCAGTTGCCATGTCAATCTCCTCAACAGGGGCAGAGTAAGGAAAACCACGGAATTGTGGATTCCAAGCGCTGCAATGACCCCCATCCCGGAGAGACCGGAGAAAAACAATAATGCGCCCTCGGAGCATTCCCGTCAGGCGCACATAAAGTTCATGGGTACCAAAACTGCGACGCATAAGGCTAACACGGACGAGGGACCCGTTGTTTCCGGGTCCCACGTGCCGCACGGCACAAGGCCGCCCCCCCCCCTTACGCCACTCGCTCCATCGCCCGCCGCTGTAACGCTCCGCCGGACAGTCACTAGACGCGCCTTCCCCCTGTCGGGACACCCCGCTACCTTCCACCAAACAATCGCTTGGTTGAGCGACGTGTGGCCATGGCGACCGCTCTCGAGGAAGGCGGCCCGATGCGCATCACCCGAACCCGTACGGCGGTCGGAGTCACGATCTCCGCGCTCGCCCTTGGCGCCCTGCCCGTCTGGGCGGCCCACGCCGAGCCCGCCGCACCCGAGCGCGGCACGGCCCGGCACGCCCCGCACCACCCCCGCCCCGCCGCCGACGGCGTACGGCAGATACCTCTCCAGGGCGCCGTGAACGTAAGAGACCTGGGCGGCTACCGCACCTACGACGGCGAGCGGGTCCGGTACGGCCAGGTCTTCCGCGCCGACGCCCTGGCCAAGCTCACGGACGCCGATGTCGCCACCCTCTCCGGACTGCGCCTGAAGAAGGTCGTCGACTTCCGGGTGCCCGCGGAGGTGCGGTACGACGGGGCCGACCGGCTGCCCGCCGGGCTCGCCGTGACGTCCCGGGCGATCAACGACAACGGCCTCTTCGCGACGCTGATGACCGTGATCGGCTCCAGGGACCCCGTCAAGCAGGAGGAGATGCTGGGCAACGGCAAGGCGGACGCCTTCATGCGCGCCGTCTACCGCACCTTCGTCACCGACGGCCCCAACCGCGCCCAGTTCGCGGCGACCCTGCGCGACATCGCCCAGAGCGGCAAGACGTCACCGCTGCTCTACCACTGCACGGCCGGCAAGGACCGTACCGGCTGGACCAGTTATCTGCTGCTGCGCGCCGTGGGCGTCCCCGAGAGCACCGTCGTCGATGACTTCCTGGCATCCAACACCTACCGGGCCGCGTACGACGCGAAAGTGCGCGAGGGCCTGAAGCAGAGCGGCCTGATGCAGAACCCCGACCTGCTCATCCCCCTCCAGGAGGTCCGCACCGGCTATCTGGAGGCGGCACTGACCGAGGTCAAGGCGGAGTACGGCAGCCTCAGCGGCTATCTGACGAAGGGACTCGGGCTTGACGCACGGACGATTCTCGCGCTGCGGGAGCGGATGGTCGGTTAGGGCACGCGGCGCGGCAGGACGGCCGGGCTCAGGTGGTCACGATCCCCTGCGCCCGCGCCGCCGCGAGCCAGGCCGGGAACTCCCCCACCAACTGGTCGTACAGGCGGTCGTCGGAGACGGTCCGGGGGTCGTGCCCCGCGTGGAAGAAACCGGCGTTGTCGACGGCACGCTTGGCGGGGACGGCGAGGTCGTCGAGCTTGCGGAGGTAGTCGAACTGCTTGCTCTTCGCGTCACCGAAGCCGATGAACTGCCAGAACAGCGGCAGCTTCGACGCCTTGCACAGATACCGCTCGGCGGCGAGCTTGTTGATGGGGCCGCCGTCGGTCTGGAAGACGACCAGGGCGGGCGCGGTGGAACCGCTGTCCACGTAGTGGTCGATGACGGCGTCCATCGCCAGGTGGTAGCTGGTCTTGCCCATGTGACCGAGCCCGGCGACGATCTCCTCGATCCGCCCGTGGTGGCGGTCGAGGGCGATATCCGTGACGGCGTCGACGTCCGTGGAGAAGAAGACCGTGGGCACGGTGCCGTCGTCGTCGAAGTGCGCGGACAGACCGAGGACGCGGTCCGCGAGGGCCTGGACGGTGCCGTCCTTGTAGTACGGCTTCATGGATCCGGAGTAGTCGACGACGAGGTAGACGGCGGCGCGTTCGCCCTCCAGGCCGTACTTGCGCAGGCTGACCCCGGCGGACTTGTAGAGGCTCACGAGCGCGGGCGCCGCCTCTTCCACCTTGCTCAGGCTGATCGCCGGTCCCATGTGCGGCTCCACTCTCCGGTCCGTCCCAAAATGCCGAGCGTACGGGAGAGGCGGGTGGCGTGAGGTGATCTCTTACGGGCTGGAGGGCAAGGCCGTGCTGATCACCGGTGCGGGCCGTGGGCAGGGGGCGGCGGAGGCGCGGCTCTTCGCGGAGGCCGGGGCGCGGGTGGTGGTCACGGACGTGCGCGAGGAGGAGGGGCGCGAGGTCGCCGAGTCCCTGGGCGAGCAGGGCCTTTTCGTACGTCATGACGTCACGGAGGCGGAGAGCTGGGCGTCGGCCGTGGCGGCCGGGGTGGAGGCCTTCGGCCGCCTGGACGCGCTCGTGAACAACGCCGCGCTGTGGCGGACGGCGTCCGTGGAGAAGGAGACGTACGAGAACTTCGAGACCCTGATCCGGGTCAATCTCCTCGGCCCGTTCCTGGGCATCCAAGCGGTGCTGCCTGCTATGCGGGACGCGGGGGGCGGGTCGATCGTGAACGTCTCGTCGACGGCGGGGCTCGTGGGGATACGGGGGCATGCGGCGTACGGGTCGACGAAGTTCGGGTTGCGGGGGCTGACGCGGAGCGCGGCGCTGGATCTGGCGGAGTACGGGGTGCGGGTCAACTCCGTGCACCCCGGGGCGATCGACACTCCGATGATCTCCTCGGCCTCCGCCGGGCGGGACTGGTCGCATCTGCCGCTCGGCAGGATGGGCCGCCCCGAGGAGGTCGGGGAGCTGGTCCTCTTCCTCGCCTCGGAGGCGTCGTCGTACATCACGGGGGCGGAGTTCGCCGTGGACGGCGGGTCGACGGCGGGGTAGGAAAGATGTCCTCAATCGCCGGACGGGCTATCTCCAGCCCGTCCGGCGATTGAGGACGAACTCGGCGAAGCCGGAAGAGAAATCGCCCTTACCCCACCTGCTCCTGGAACGCAGGCAGCTCAAAGATCCGGGTCTTTGCCTCGTCGTCCATCAGTTCCACCAGCGGCATGACCAGGTCCCACAGGTCCTGTTTGTCGACCTCCCGGGCGAGCGCGTCCAGGTCCGGCGCGGGCAGCGCCCCGGCGGCGTCCGCGACGACCTTCCGGGACTCCTCCGGCAGCATGCCCACGAGCGGCAGGAACTCCGCCCAGAGCCCCGTCGCCACCACCGCCCGCACCACCCCGCCCAGCACCTTGGCATCCCGCAGGGAAGGGAGCACGGCGACCGCCCGGCGCTCCTCCTCCCCCAGCAGCGCGACCAGCGGCAGCAGCGACTCCCACAGGTCCTGCTCGCTCACCGTCACGACCAGGGAGTCCAGTTGCTCCTGCGGGCGCGCCGCGGCGAGCGAGGCGATGCGGCCCCGCTGCTCGCCCGTCACCATCCCGGCGACGGCCAGCGCCTCCGGCCACAGGCCCTCCCCCGACGCCGAGGCGATGACCGAGGCGAGCCGCTCCGCGCCCATCAGGTCGATGATCTGGCCGAGCCGTCCGGGCACGTCGATCATGAAGCCGGTCCGCAGGACGGCGGCGTCGTCGACCTGCGGCAGGATGCGGCTCAGTGCGGAGTCGCGCAGGTGGCCGACGAAGCGGCCCATGGTCAGGTGGTCGCCGCGCTCGGCGAGCGTCACCGCGATCCGCACCACCAGGCCCTCGTCGAGCCGGTCGACGATGCCCTTGATCTTGCGCGGGTCGAGATGCCCGCACGACTCCGCGGTGAACGGCACCGGCAGCTTCTCGATGATGTCCGCGGCCCGCGTCGCTTCAAGGCGCCCGGCGACCCCGGCGGCGAGCCGCGGGCCCAGGGCCTTCTGCGAGATCGCGGCGGCGACCCCGGCCGGCACCAGCTTCGTCGCGGACGCGATCCGGTCCAGCATCTCGGGCGTACGGTCGAAGAGCGCCGCGACGCAACTCTCGCGGAAGCGACGTACGTCCTCGACGGGGAGGGTCCGCAGGAACGCGAGCCCGTCGGGGTCCACGTCCAGAAGACGCGCGATCTTCAGGGTCTCCGCCCTGCTCCGCAGCTTGTCCATGGCCTGCCCCTCTTCGTGTCGGGCTATCGGAACAGAATCCGGCGCACGGGACCGCGGGCGAGCGCGGGCACCAGTTTCAGCGCTTCCTCGGCGGCTTCGTTCAGGCCCGACGCGCGGCTCTCGCGTTCGCGGCGCAGCGCGTCGGCCAGCAGGGCCGACTGCTCGGGCGCCAACTGCCCGAAGGATTCCGGTGGTTCGTCCCGCAGCTCCTTGCTGAGCTGCTCCCGCGCTTCGGTGCTCATAGGGCCTCCCATGACCGGGTACGGCTCCCGAGACTGGTGCGAAATTGACTATTAGTCAATAGAGCCGGATCCGGAAGGCGCGCTACCGCACAACCGCACGTAATCTTGTGCGAATGAAACGCGCAGGCCTCCTCCTTCTCGCCGTCGCTCCGGTCGCCACGGTCGCCGTCTACCTCCTCGGCGGGGACTCGGACAGCGATGCCCCCGGGGCCGACGGGAAAGGGACCGGCACCCAGCGGCCCTACGACCGGGACAAGTCGGCGGCCGAGATCAAGGCCGACGACGAGCTGATCGCGGACCTCCCCCCGGGCCTCGCGGCGCCCGCCAAGAAGGAGCTGGCCTCGCAGCTGATCGCCAGCGCGGAGAACTCCACGCTGAACTGGCGCGGGCAGTACGGCTACATCGAGGACATCGACGACGGGCACGGCTACACCGCCGGGATCATCGGCTTCTGCACCGGCACGCACGACCTGCTCACCCTCGTCGAGCGGTATACGAAGGACCACCCGGACAACGGTCTGGCCCGCTATCTGCCCGCCCTGCGCAAGGTCGACGGCAGTGACTCGCACGAGGGCCTCGACCCCGGCTTCACCAAGGCCTGGAAGGCGGAGGCCGACGAGCCCGCCTTCCGCAAGGCCCAGAACAGCGCGCGCGACCGCATCTACTTCGACCCGGCGGTCCGCCTCGCCAAGCTCGACGGGCTCGGCACGCTGGGGCAGTTCATCTACTACGACGCGATGGTGCTGCACGGCCCCGGCACCGGACCGCGCGGCTTCTACGGCCTGCGCGAGGCGGCACTGAAGGAGGCGGACACGCCCGCGCAGGGCGGCAAGGAGAAGGCGTACCTCGACATCTTCCTGGACATCCGCCGCTCGGCGATGAAGTCTGAGAAGGCGCACCGCGACACGACGCGCGTGGACACGGCGCAGCGTCAGTTCCTCTACGACGGCAATCTGAGCCTGAAGACGCCGCTGACCTGGAAGGTGTATGGGGAGACGTTCAGGGTCCCGTAGTTCCGCGACCCTGAACGCCCCCCCGCCGGGAGGCGGGATCAGCCCTTGACGGCGCCGGCCGCCAGGCCCGATCCCAGCTTCCGGTGCACGATCACGAAGAAGATCATCACCGGCACGGTGACCAGCGTGGAGCTGGCCATGACCGGGCCCCAGGCCGTGGAGTTCTCACCGAAGAACTGGTAGATGCCCACGGCGGCGGTGTACTTGTCGCTGCCCTTCATGAACGTGTACGCGAAGACGAACTCGTTCCACGCCGTGATGAAGGCGAAGATCGAGGTCGCGACGAGTCCGGGCGCCACCAGCGGAAGCAGCACCGACCGGAACATCCGGAACCAGGACGCCCCGTCGATGTACGCGGCCTCCTCGACCTCCTTGGGCACGGTCTGGACGAAGCCGCGCAGGGTCCAGATCGCGAAGGGCAGCGAGAGCGCGACGTAGACGATCGTCAGGCCGAGCAGCGAGTTGAGCATGTCGTAGTCCCGCATCTGGATGAAGAGCGGGATGACGAGCGCCTCCAGCGGCACCATCTGCACTATCAGGACCATGATCAGTACGGCGGTGCGGAACCGGAACTTGAAGCGGGCCACCGCGATCGCCGCGAAGAGCGAGAGCACCCCGGCGGCCAGGATCGTGCCGAAGCCGACGATCGCCGAGTTCAGCAGGTACGTGCCGAAGTTGCCCTTCTCGAACACGTAGGTGAAGTGCTCGAAGCTGAGGCCGCTCGGCAGCACGTCCGAACCGCGGGTGACCGCCTTCGGGTCGAGTGCCGTGGAGATCATCCAGTACACGGGGAAGAGCGCGAAGACCAGCAGCGCGATGACCCCGACGGGCAGCCCGATGCGTGCGGCGAGTGTGGTGCGACGGACGCTCACAGGTCCTCCTCCCCCTGCCGGAACAGCGTGCGGATGTAGACGACCGTGATGGCCAGGAGCAGCAGGGTCAGCAGCACCGCGGCCGCCGCGCCCGTGCCGTAGTCGTTCTTGGCGAAGGCCTGGATGTAGGAGAAGACGCCGAGGTTGTAGACCTCTTCGTTGGCGCCGTCGCCGCCCGGCATCAGATAGATCTGGGTGAAGACCTTGAAGTCCCAGATGGTGGAGAGGATGGTCACCACGAGGAAGACGGGCTTGATCGTCGGCACCGTGATCTTCCAGAACCGCTGCCAGGCGTTGGCGCCGTCCAGCTCGCCCGCCTCGTAGAGCTCCTTGGGAATCGTCATCAGGCCGGCGAGGACGGTGATGGCGACGAACGGGAAGCCGTGGTGGACGACGTTCAGGGTCGCGATCGCGTAGAACGGCCCGCGCTCGGTGAACCAGTTGGTGGTCTCGGGGTCGATGAGCCCCATGGAGCCCGCGATCTGGCTGACCATGCCGTCCTGCGGCTGGAAGAGCCAGATCCAGACGTACGTCCCGGTGACGGCGGGCATCGCCCAGGCCGCGAGGACGGCGATGGAGCAGATGAGCCGCCAGGCCGGGCCGAGGCGGTTGAGCAGCAGCGCGACGAGTGTGCCGAGGGCGACGGTGAGGCCGACGCAGGCGATCGCGAAGAACGCCGTGTTGGGCAGGACCGTCTTCCACAGGAGTGCGCTGCCGAGCAGGTCGGTGTAGTGGTCGAATCCCGTGTACGTGCCCACTCCGCCGCCGAACTTGACGGCGTAGTCCTGCATGGAGAGCTTGCCGACCTGGATCAGCGGCCAGAGCAGCAGGCCCGCGAGGACCAGGAGGGAGGGGGCGAGGAGCAGCCACGGCCGGGAGAGGCCGATCAGCTTCTTCTTGCGGAGGGCCGCTTCGTGTTCGGGGCGGGGGGCGGGGCGACGGGCCTGCGTGTCCTTGGGCCCGTCGCCGATCAGCGTGTCTTTCACGGTGCCGGCTCGCCCTTGCCTACTTGTCCTTGGCGAAGATCGCGTCCATGTCCTTGGCGGCCTTGTCCGCCGCTTCCTGGACGGAGGACTTCCCGGTCAGGATGGACTGCACCATGCCGGGGATGACCTTCGATGCCTGGATCTCGCCGTACGCCTTGGTCTTGGGGACGGTCGCGCCGGCCTCCAGCATCTGCTTGGCGAACGGCTCGACCAGCGGGTCCTTCTTCGCCTCGATCTTCTTCAGCTCGGAGTTCTGACCCGGGAAGTAGTTGGTCTCCTCGGCCCACTTGGCCGCGAAGTCACCCGTGGTCAGCATCTTCACGAACTCCCAGGCGAGGTCCTTCTTGTCCGTGTTGAACGTGGACAGGTAGGAGCCGCCGAGGAAGGACTTGCTCATACCGCCGGTCTGGCCGGGGATCGGCACGGCGCCGAGCTTGCCCTTGAGGTCGGGGTTGGCCTCGACGATGGCCTTCGGGGTCCAGTTGCCGTTGACGGACATGGCGACCTGGCCCTTGCCCCAGGCGTCGCCGACCTCCTTCTCCGTCCAGGTGTTGACCTTGGCCGGGGAGACCTTGTCCTTGGTGGCGAGGCCCGTGTAGAACTCGATGCCCTTCACGGCCTCGGGCGAGTTGATGCCGGACTTCCACTTGCCGCCCTGCTCGGTGGCGAGTTCGCCTCCGGCGCCCCAGATGAAGGGGGTGGCGTACATTTCGGCGCCGCCCGCGACCGGGAAGGGGATCATCCCGGGCTCCTTGTCCTTCAGCGTCTTCGCCGTGGACTGGAGCTCCTTCCAGGTGGTCGGGGCCTTCAGCTTGTGCTTCTCGAAGATGTCCTTGCGGTACACGATGCTGCGTACGCCCGCGTACCAGGGCATCCCGTACTGCTTGCCGTCGAGCGTGCCCGCGTCCTTGAGGCCCTCCACGAGGTCGCCGCCCAGGCCCGACTTCTTGACGTCGTCGGTCACGTCGACGAGGGCGCCGGTCTCGGCGAACTGCGGCACCCAGGTCGTACCGACCTCGGCCACGTCCGGGACCTGGTCCTCGCCGCCCTCGATGGCGGTGGTGAACTTCTTCTGCGCGGTGGCCCACTGCTGGTACTCGACGTGGATCTTGGCGCCGGTCTTCTTCTGGAACGCCTTCTCGGCCTCCTTGAAGAAGGGCCTGGCGTCGGGGTTGGTCCCCTCCATGATCCATACGGTGAGGGTCTTGCCCTTGCCGTCGGTCGCCTTGTCGCCGCTGTCGCTCCCGTCATCGCTGCCGCATGCCGTCGCGGTCAGTCCGAGCGTCATGGCGATACCTGCCGCGATGACCCGTCGCTTCATACCGGCCCCCTCATGGGTACGTGCTGTAACTGCGCCGATCCGTTGTGGGAGCGATTGTGGTCACAGGGGCTCGGTGCGGTCTAGACCCATTCGGCTAAGCGGGGCCGAAACGTGATTTGCGTTGCAAGCAATGCACGTTGCGCACACTGCAACGCAGGGGTGCCCCGCCACCACGGCCCGGAAACGCCACGACGCCCGCCCAGGTCCGGTCGGGGACGAGGCGGGCGTCGCATCAGTTCCGTACGCCGTTGTACGGGACGTATGAGGGGTTGTGCTGGAATCAGACCATCAGAGATCGGTCCGTGGGGCGAATCGGCGACGGGAGGTCACTCGCACCGGTGAGGAAACGGTCCACGCCCTGCGCGGCCGAGCGGCCCTCGGCGATCGCCCAGACGATGAGCGACTGACCGCGGCCGGCGTCACCTGCGACGAACACGCCGGGAACGTTCGTCTGGAAATCCGCGTCGCGCGCGACGTTGCCGCGCTCGTCGAGGTCCAGGGAGAACTGGTCCACCAGACCGTTCTCGCGGTCCGTGCCCGTGAAGCCCATGGCGAGGGTGACCAGCTGGGCCGGGATCTTGCGCTCCGTGCCCGGCTTCGGGGTCAGCTTGCCGTCGATGAACTCGACCTCGGTGAGGTGCAGGAACTGGACGTTCCCGTCCTCGTCGCCCTCGAAGTGGGTGGTCGAGACGGCGTAGACCCGCTCGCCGCCCTCCTCGTGCGCGGAGGTCACCTTGTAGAGCATGGGGAAGGTCGGCCACGGCTGGTTGGCGCTGCGCTCCTCACCCGGCCGCGGCATGATCTCCAGCTGCGTGACCGAGGCCGCGCCCTGGCGGTGGGCGGTGCCCACGCAGTCCGCGCCGGTGTCGCCGCCGCCGATGACCACGACGTGCTTGCCCTCGGCGGTGATGGGGGGCGCCACGTAGTCGCCCTCCTGGACCTTGTTGGCGAGCGGCAGGTACTCCATGGCGAAGTGGATGCCGTTCAGCTCACGGCCCGGCACCGGCAGGTCGCGGGAGATGGTGGCGCCCGCGGCGATGACCACCGCGTCGTGCCGCTTGCGCAGCTTCACCGCGTCGATGTCGCGGCCGATCTCCACACCCGTACGGAACTTGGTGCCCTCCGCGCGCATCTGCTCGATGCGGCGGTTGATGTGGCGCTTCTCCATCTTGAACTCGGGGATGCCGTAGCGCAGGAGGCCGCCGATGCGGTCGGCACGCTCGTACACGACGACCGTGTGACCCGCCCGCGTCAGCTGCTGGGCCGCGGCCAGACCCGCCGGGCCCGAGCCGATGACGGCGACGGTCTTGCCGGAGAGCCGGTCGGGCGCCTGGGGCAGCACGTCGTTGGCGTCCCACGCCTTGTCGATGATCGAGACTTCGACGTTCTTGATGGTGACGGCCGGCTGGTTGATGCCGAGCACGCACGCCGACTCACAGGGGGCCGGGCAGAGGCGCCCGGTGAACTCCGGGAAGTTGTTCGTGGCGTGCAGCCGCTCGGAGGCGGCCGACCAGTCCTCGCGGTACGCGAAGTCGTTCCACTCCGGGATCAGGTTGCCCAGCGGACAGCCCTGGTGGCAGAACGGGATACCGCAGTCCATGCAGCGCGAGGCCTGCTTGGAGATGATCGGGAGGAGCGAACCGGGAACGTAGACCTCGTTCCAGTCCTGGACGCGCTCACCGACCGGGCGGGTCTGCGCGACCTCGCGGCCATGGTTCAGAAAGCCCTTGGGATCAGCCATTGGTCGCCGCCTCCATCATCTTCTCGGTGATCTCGGTCTCGGAGAGACCGGCTCGCTCGGCGGCGTCCTTGGCGGCGAGCACTGCCTTGTACGTGCTGGGGATGATCCTGCTGAAGCGCTCCACGGCGGTGTCCCACTCGGCGAGCAGCTTCTCGGCGACGGTCGAGCCGGTCTCCTCCTGGTGGCGGCGCACGACGTCGCGCAGCCACGTCTTGTCGGAGTCGTCCAGGGCCTCGACGGCGCCCACGTTGCCGGAGTTGACGTTGTCCCGGTCGAGGTCGATGACGTACGCGATGCCGCCCGACATGCCGGCCGCGAAGTTGCGGCCCGTCTCGCCGAGGACCACCGCGTGGCCACCGGTCATGTACTCGCAGCCGTGGTCGCCCACGCCCTCGGACACGACCGTCGCACCGGAGTTGCGGACGCAGAAGCGCTCGCCGGTGCGGCCACGGAGGAACAGCTCGCCACCCGTGGCGCCGTACGCGATGGTGTTGCCCGCGATCGTCGAGTACTCGGCGAGGTGGTCGGCGCCGCGGTCCGGGCGGACGACGATCCGGCCGCCGGAGAGGCCCTTGCCGACGTAGTCGTTGGCGTCGCCCTCCAGGCGCAGGGTCACGCCGCGCGGCACGAACGCGCCGAACGACTGGCCCGCCGAGCCGGTGAAGGTGATGTCGATGGTGTCGTCGGGCAGGCCCGCGCCGCCGAACTTCTTCGTCACCTCGTGGCCGAGCATGGTGCCGACCGTGCGGTTGATGTTGCGGATCGCGACCTGTGCGCGGACCGGCTGGGCGTCGGTCGCGCCGGACGCGGAGAGCGCGTCGGCGGCGAGCTTGATCAGCTCGTTGTCGAGCGCCTTCTCCAGACCGTGGTCCTGGGCGGCGATCTGGTGGCGCACGGCGCCGCCGGGCAGCGACGGCACGTGGAAGAGGGGCTCCAGGTCGAGGCCCTGCGCCTTCCAGTGCTTCACGGCGCGCTCGGTGTCGAGGAGCTCGGCGTGGCCGACGGCCTCCTCGATGGTGCGGAAGCCGAGCTCGGCGAGGATCTCGCGGACCTCTTCGGCGATGAACTCGAAGAAGTTGACGATGTACTCGGCCTTGCCGGAGAACCGCTCGCGCAGCGCCGGGTTCTGCGTGGCGATGCCGACCGGGCAGGTGTCCAGGTGGCAGACGCGCATCATGACGCAGCCGGAGACGACGAGCGGCGCGGTCGCGAAACCGAACTCCTCGGCGCCGAGCAGCGCGGCGATGACGACGTCACGGCCGGTCTTGAGCTGACCGTCCGTCTGGACCACGATGCGGTCGCGCAGGCCGTTGAGCAGCAGCGTCTGCTGGGTCTCGGCGAGGCCGAGCTCCCAGGGGCCGCCCGCGTGCTTGAGCGAGGTCAGCGGCGATGCGCCCGTACCGCCGTCGTGGCCGGAGATGAGGACCACGTCGGCGTGGGCCTTGGAGACACCCGCGGCGACCGTGCCGACGCCGACCTCGGAGACCAGCTTCACGTGAATCCGCGCCTGCGGGTTCGCGTTCTTCAGGTCGTGGATCAGCTGGGCCAGGTCCTCGATGGAGTAGATGTCGTGGTGCGGCGGCGGGGAGATCAGGCCCACGCCCGGCGTCGAGTGACGCGTCTTGGCGACCCACGGGTAGACCTTGTGGCCGGGCAGCTGGCCGCCCTCGCCGGGCTTGGCGCCCTGCGCCATCTTGATCTGGATGTCGTCCGCGTTGACCAGGTACTCCGAGGTCACACCGAAGCGGCCGGAGGCGACCTGCTTGATGGACGAGCGGCGTGCCGGGTCGTACAGACGGTCGGCGTCCTCGCCGCCCTCACCGGTGTTGGACTTGCCGCCCAGCTGGTTCATGGCGATGGCCATGGTCTCGTGGGCTTCCTGCGAGATCGAGCCGTACGACATGGCGCCGGTCGAGAACCGCCTGACGATGTCGGCGGCCGGCTCGACCTCGTCGATGGAGATCGACGGGCGGTCCGACTTCAGGTTGAACAGTCCGCGCAGCGTCATGAGGCGCTCGGACTGCTCGTTCACGCGGTCCGTGTACTTCTTGAAGATGTCGTAGCGGCGGTTGCGCGTGGAGTGCTGCAGGCGGAAGACCGTCTCCGGGTCGAAGAGGTGCGGCTCGCCCTCGCGGCGCCACTGGTACTCACCGCCTATGTCCAGCGCGCGGTGCGCGGAGGCCACGCCGGAGACCGGGTACGCCTTGGCGTGCCGGGCGGCGACCTCCTGGGCGACGACGTCGATGCCGACTCCGCCGATCTTGGACGTCGTGCCGACGAAGTACTTCGCGACGAAGTCCTCCTGGAGGCCGACGGCCTCGAAGACCTGCGCGCCGCGGTAGGAGGCGACGGTCGAGATGCCCATCTTGGACATGACCTTCAGGACACCCTTGCCGAGCGCGTAGATCAGGTTCCGGATGGCCTGCTCGGCCCCGCCGTTCTCGTCGGCGGGCAGGAACGTACCGGCGCGGACGAGGTCCTCGACGGACTCCATCGCCAGGTACGGGTTGACCGCGGCGGCGCCGTAGCCGATGAGGAGGGCCACGTGGTGGACCTCGCGGACGTCGCCCGCCTCGACGAGCAGGCCCACCTGGGTGCGCTGCTTCGTACGGATGAGGTGGTGGTGGACGGCCGCGGTGAGCAGCAGCGAGGGGATCGGCGCGTGCTCGGCGTCGGAGTGCCGGTCGGAGAGCACGATCAGGCGGGCGCCGGCCTCTATGGCGGCGTCGGCCTCGGCGCAGATCTCCTCGATGCGGGCGGCAAGCGCGTCGCCGCCGCCGCTGACGCGGTAGAGACCGGAGAGGGTCGCGGCCGTCATGCCGGGCATGTCGCCGTCGGCGTTGATGTGGATGAGCTTGGCGAGCTCGTCGTTGTCGATCACCGGGAAGGGCAGCGTGACGCTGCGACAGGTCGCGGCGGTCGGCTCCAGGATGTTGCCCTGCGGGCCCAGCGAGGAGTGCAGCGAGGTGACGAGCTCTTCACGGATGGCGTCAAGCGGAGGGTTGGTGACCTGCGCGAACAGCTGCGTGAAGTAGTCGAAGATCAGCCGCGGGCGCTCGGAGAGGGCCGCGATCGGGGTGTCCGTGCCCATGGAGCCGAGCGGCTCACCGCCGGTCTTGGCCATCGGCGCGAGGATGACGCGCAGCTCTTCCTCGGTGTAGCCGAAGGTCTGCTGGCGGCGCGTGACGGAGGCGTGCGTGTGCACGATGTGCTCGCGCTCGGGCAGGTCCGAGAGCTCGATCTCGCCCGCTTCCAGCCACTCCTGGTACGGGTTCTCGGCGGCGAGGGCGGCCTTGATCTCGTCGTCCTCGACGATGCGGTGCTCGGCGGTGTCCACGAGGAACATCCGGCCGGGCTGCAGGCGGCCCTTGCGGACGACCTTCGCGGGGTCGATGTCCAGGACGCCGACCTCGGAGCCGAGGACGACGAGGCCGTCGTCGGTGACCCAGTAGCGGCCGGGGCGCAGACCGTTGCGGTCGAGAACGGCGCCGACCTGGGTGCCGTCGGTGAAGGTGACACAGGCCGGGCCGTCCCAGGGCTCCATCAGCGTGGAGTGGTACTGGTAGAAGGCGCGGCGGGCCGGGTCCATCGAGCCGTGGTTCTCCCACGCCTCGGGGATCATCATCAGGACCGAGTGCGGAAGCGAACGCCCACCGAGGTGGAGGAGTTCGAGCACCTCGTCGAAGGACGCCGAGTCGGACGCGTCCGGCGTGCAGATCGGGAACACCCGGTCGAGCTTGTCGGTGCTGTTCTCACCGGCGGAGGCGAACAGGTCGGAGGCGAGCTGCGACTCACGCGCCCGCATCCAGTTCCGGTTGCCCTTGACCGTGTTGATCTCGCCGTTGTGCGCGACGAAGCGGTACGGGTGTGCGAGCGGCCAGCTCGGGAACGTGTTCGTGGAGAAGCGCGAGTGGACGAGCGCGACGGCCGTGGCGAAACGGCGGTCCGACAGGTCGGGGAAGAACGGCTCCAGCTGGCCGGTGGTCAGCATGCCCTTGTAGACGATGGTCCGGGCGGAGAGCGACGGGAAGTAGGTCCCGGCCTCGCGCTCGGCGCGCTTGCGCAGCACGAAGGCCTTGCGGTCGAGCTGGACGCCCGTGCTCTCGCCGTCGGCCACGAAGATCTGCCGGAAGACCGGCATCGTCGAGCGTGCGGTGGAGCCGAGCAGCTCGGGGGCGACGGGGACGTCGCGCCAGCCGAGGACCGTCAGGCCCTCCTCGGAAGCGATCGTCTCGATCTGTGAGACGGCTCCGTCGGTCGTACCCGCGGTGTCGACCGGCAGGAAGGCGATGCCGACGGCGTACGCGCCGGCCTCGGGAAGCGCGAAGTCGGAGACCTCGCGAAGGAAGGCGTCCGGCACCTGAAGCAGGATGCCGGCGCCGTCACCGGAGTCCGGCTCGGAACCGGTGGCACCGCGGTGTTCGAGATTGCGCAATACGGTCAGCGCCTGTTCGACCAGCTCATGGCTGGCTACACCGGTGAGGGTGGCCACGAACCCGACACCACAGGCGTCGTGCTCGTTACGGGGGTCGTACATGCCCTGGGGGGCGGGGCGACCGTCCATGGGCGACCAGGCGTGCGTACGCATTGGCTCTCCCGTCGTCGTCGTGGCATATGCAATAAGCGAGGGACGACGTTGGCCCAGGCAAAATTTCGTGCAGGTTACATGATGGAACGCTTCTCGAAAAGCGGATAGCTCATTCCACCATGTGGACACCGCTCATACCCGTGGAGAGCGGTAGGGAGGGGACCCATGCGGACAGATCAATGACCGAAGGCCCGAGCGCGGCACAGGCCTCATTGCCCGCAGCGCTTACGGCTCATGCCCGGTGGTTAAGGATTCGAAACCGCCGAGTAACGGCTACTTATGCAGAGTCCCGCATAGGACTGCAAGCGGTCATCCTACGGCGGTACCGAACAAGCTGCCCAGGGCGTACGTCACACCCGCCGCCGCCCCGCCGAGCGCGAGCTGCCTGAGTCCGCTGAACCACCAGGACCGCGCGGTCACCTTCGCCACTACGGCACCGCAGCCGAAGAGCCCGATCAGCGCGAGCAGCAGCGCGGGCCAGAACGTGTCGGCGCCGAGCAGGTACGGCAGGACGGGGAGCAGGGCGCCGAGCGCGAAGGCGCCGAAGGAGGAGACCGCGGCGACGAGCGGGGAGGGCAGATCGCCGGGATCGATGCCCAGCTCCTCGCGCGCGTGGATCTCCAGGGCCTGCTCGGGGTCCTTGGACAGCTGCTTGGCGACCTCGCGGGCGAGGCCGGGCTCGACGCCACGCGACTCGTACAGCTCGGCGAGCTCCCGCTCCTCGTCCGCCGGGTGCTTGCGCAACTCCCGCCGCTCCACGTCGAGTTCGGCCTGGACGAGCTCGCGCTGCGAGGCTACGGAGGTGTACTCGCCGGCGGCCATGGAGAAGGCGCCCGCGGTGAGACCGACCAGACCCGTGACGACGATGGTCTGCTGCGACACGGATCCGCCCGCGACACCGGTCATCAGGGCCAGGTTGGACACCAGGCCGTCCATCGCGCCGAAGACGGCGGGGCGCAGCCAGCCGCCGTTGACGTCGCGGTGGGTGTGGTTGTCGCGGTGTGCCTCGTGCAGTGCCGCTTCGGTCTCGATGATCGCCATGATGGGCCCCCTCAGTGCTTGGACGATCTCGAAAGTACGCGCGAAAAATCGCTCTCGCCAGCAAGGAAGGCCGTACTTACCTGCGCTTGCGCGCAAGTGAACGGGGGTTCCTCGAACCGGTGACCGCATGCGTCCTGAGGGGTGACGTCGGCCGTGCGGATGCGCGCGTCAGGGGCGCCGCGTGGCAGGGATACAGCCACACGTCTCGGCACCAGGGAGGCACAGCATGACGGGCTTGACCGGTGTGACAGGAGTGACCGGCGCGATCGGTCTGAGGGAGCGGGCGCGCGGCGCCCTTCTCGGCCTCGCGGTCGGCGACGCGCTGGGCGCGCCCGCCGAGAACATGAAGCCGTCGGAGATCCGCCGCCGCTGGGGGCGCATCACCGGTTACGTCGCCGAGCATCCCTCGGGCACGGACGACACCGAGTACGCGATCTTCTCGGGGCTGCTGCTCGCACGGCACGGCTCGGCGCTGACCGTCGCGCATGTCGAGGCGGCCTGGCACGAGTGGATCGCCGACCTCGACGAGGGTCCCTTCCGGGGCGCGGGCTTCAGCGAACGCGGCACCCTGGAGAACCTGCGCCGCGGCCTCGCGGCGCCCATCTCCGCCCAGCACCGGCATGCGTGGAGCGACGGCCTCGCGATGCGGGCCGCGCCGTTCGGGGTCTTCGCCGCGGGGCGGCCCGCCGAAGCGGCGCGGCTCGTCGCGATCGACGGCTCGGTCAGCCATGACGGCGAGGGAATCTACGGCGGGCAGGCGGTGGCCGCGGGGGTTTCGGCGGCGATGGGCGGGGCGCCGGTGGACTCCGTGGTGGCCGCCGCCCTGGCCGTCATCCCGGAGGACTGCTGGACGTCGCGTTCGCTGCGGCGGGCGGTGGCGGTGGCCCACCGGGGCGAGCGCGCGGTGCGCTCCGCCGTGGTGATCGGCGGCTACCCCTGGACCGACCTCGCCCCCGAGGCGGTGGGGCTCGCCTTCGGGGCGTACGCGGCGGCCTCCGGCCGGTTCCCGGACGCGGTGCTGACCGCCGTGAACATGGGGCGGGACGCGGATACGACTGCCGCGGTGGCTGGGGCGCTGGCCGGGGCGTCCTCGGGGGCCGCGGCGATTCCCCCGGCGTGGGCGGCGGCGATCGGGCCCGCGCGGGGCAGCTGTCTCCCTTCCATGCGGGGCCACCACGTGCTGGACATCGCGGAGCTGCTTGTTTCTGACCTGGGGGTCTCATGACGGAGAACAAGCCCGCCGCTTCGGGGCGGGTCTCTCCCGCCCACCCACCCGTTTGCCCCGCAGCTCCGGCTGTGGGCAGGCGTTCCGCAGGGCGGAACGGGTGGGCACAGCCCTTGATGCCGGGGGCCGATGAACCAGGCGTCCATCAAAGCGAGGCATCGGCAAGCCGCATCGAGGGCCTGCTCCTTGGCCTCGCGGCAGGCGACGCCGCCGGCTGGCCCGCCGCAAGGCACCGCGCCGCCCGCATGCCCGAGTGGACCCGCAGGCTGACCCGCGAGCTGGACACCTTCGCCGAGCAGAACGCCACGACCACCCTCCCCGTACCCATCGCGCTGAACCAGCCCCCGGAACCCCTGCGCCTGGGCCCCTCCGACGACGCCGAATGGGCCGCCTTCACCGCCGAGTCGCTGCTCCGCGCGGCGGACGGGACCCTCGACGCGCGGCTGTCCCCGGACCGCCGGGTCCGCGCGGCCCTCGACCTCGCCTGGAACACCCTCGCCAGCGAGATCGCCGCGGCGGCGGCCCGCGCCCCCGAGGTCGAGTCCGCGGTACTCCCCCTGCGCGCCCGCATCTCCGTGCGCGCGGGCCTCGGCAACCTCGCCACCGGCCTGCGCCCGCCCGCCACCGGCCACGACAACCCCCACTTCTTCGACGACGCCGCCTGCGTACGCGCCTGCGTGCTTGCCCTGGTGCACCCGGGCGACCCCGAACAGGCCGCCGCCCTGGCCGAGTTCGACGCCCGCTACACCCAGGACGGCGACGGCGTGCACGGCGCCCGTGCCATGGCCGCGGCGATCGCGGCGGCGCTCGGCGGCGCGGACGTCGACGCGACCGTGGACGCCGCTCTCGCCCAGCTGCCGGAGCACACCGAGATCGGCCGCAACGCCTGGCACGCCGTCAAGCTCGCCCGCACCCAGCCGGAGGACGGCGCCTTCGGACTCGTCCCGCTCCTGGAACACCAGATCGTCGACCACGTCTACAGCTACGGCATCGCCGCCGCCGAGACCGTCCCGGTCGCCCTCGCCCTGACCACCGCGGCTCGCGGCCGCATCCGTGACGCGGTGCCCGCCGCCGCCTGCCTCTCCCGGGTCGCCGACTCCGCCCCCGCCCTGGCCGGCGCGCTGACCGGGGCGCTCGGCACGGCCACCACCATCCCCGAAGCCTGGCGCGACGCCTGCCGCACCCTCTCCGGCTGCGCGCTCCCCCGTCTCGCGGGCACCGACCTGGTGGAACTCGCCGGGCATCTCGCAGCCACGGAACCGAGCGCTCCGGGAGGACAATTCCGACATGACGTCACCAACGCCCCGGGGGCTCGCCACTGAGCTGCTCCCCACCGACCTGCCCCTCTCCGAGCGCATCACCGCCTGCCTGGTCGGAGCGGCCGTCGGAGACGCACTCGGCGGTCCCGTCGAGGGCTACTCCCCCGAGCAGATCGTCGAACGGCACGGCGGTCGCGTACACGGCATCGTCGGCCCCTGGAACGGCGACCAGTGGCGCACCGCCCGCCCGATCGCGCCGTACCACAAGGGCGACGGACACGTCACCGACGACACCCTGATGACGCACGCGCTGATCCGCGTGTACGCCACCGTCCGCGACCACTTGGACGCCTACGCGGTCGCCGACCACCTGGTCCCCGACCTCATGACGAACCCCCGCTGGATCCCGGAACTGGAGACGGAGGCCATCCCGCTGCACCGTGTCTTCCTCGCCGAGAAGTGGATCGTCGCCCGCATCCACTACGGCCACGTCGACCCGCGCGAGGCGGGCACCGGAAACATCGTCAACTGCGGTGCAGCGATGTACATGGCACCGGTCGGCCTGGTCAACGCGGCGAACCCGGCGGCCGCGTACGCCGAGGCCCTGGACATCGCGGGCGCGCACCAGTCGTCGTACGGACGTGAGGCGGCCGCGGTCTTCGCGGCGGCGGTGGCGGCGGCCTGCGCGCCGGGCGCGACACCGACCTCGGTGATCGACACCGCCCTGTCCCTCGCGAAGGACGGAACGCGCGCCGCGATCGAGTCGGCGGTCGAAGTCGCCGCCCACCACAGGGACTTCGAGTCGGCGCTGGTCCCCCTGCGTACCGCCGTCACCCCCTTCGACACGGTCGGCCAGGACTACCGTGCCCCGTCCCTCGGCGCCCGCCGCCCCTCCCGCCTGCACTCCATCGAGGAGCTCCCGATCGCGCTCGGCATGCTCCTGGTGGGCGACGGCGACTACCGCCATACGGTGCTCGGCTCGGTCAACTACGGCCGTGACTGCGACTCCATCGCGACGATGAGCGGTGCGATCGCCGGCGCCCTGGGGTCGGGCGCCCCGCCCGAGTGGTCGAAGACGGTCGCGGAGGCGAGCCGCCTGGACCTGCACGCTCCCGCGGCGACGCTCATGGAGGTCACCCGGGAGATCTTCACCCGCGACGTGCGGCGCCGCCGCGCCCACGAGTCGGCGTACGCGGCCCTCACGGCCACCCCATGATCCGCCTCACCTGGGTCCAGCCGGAGGACCTGGTGGGCCACGAGCTGCGCCAGGCGGAGGAGGAGGGCAAGGACGCGCGGGCGATCCGGTCCCGCTGGCTGGCGGCGGGCGGCCACCTGGCCCCCGCCAGAGCGGGCGCGTCCCCGGCCCCGCCTTCTCCAGAGCTACGGGCCTTCGCGGAAGAGCTGCTGACGGAGCTGTCCCAGCTCCCCCCGTTGTGGGCCGCACCGGAGAACAGAGCCCCGCGGCAGGCGGTTTCGGGAAGGGGCGGGACGGGGGAAAGAAGGGCCCTGCGCCACCGCCTGCACGCCGCCTGGCTGGGCAGGGCGGCGGGCTGCCTCCTGGGCAAACCGGTGGAGAAGCTCCCGCTGGAAGGCATCAGGAGCCTGGCCAGGGCCACCGGAAACTGGCCCCTCAACACCTGGTTCACGGCACAGGGCCTCCCCCCGGAGCTCGCGGCGGCCCACCCCTGGAACAAGCGCTCCGCGCCCACCTCCCTCGCCGAGAACATCGACGGCATGCCCGAGGACGACGACCTCAACTACCCCCTCCTCAACCTCCGTCTCCTCCAGCACCACGGCAGGGACTTCACCACCGCGGATGTGGCGAGGCTCTGGCTCGACGAGCTGCCCGCCGCCCGCACCTTCACCGCCGAACGCATCGCCTACCGCAACCTCCTGGCCGGCATCGAGCCCCCGCACACCGCCACCCACCACAACCCCTTCCGCGAATGGATCGGTGCCCTGATCCGCGCCGACGTGCACGGCTGGACCCACCCCGGCGCCCCCGCGGCGGCAGCCGACAGCGCGTACCGCGACGCGTGCCTCAGCCACACCGCCAACGGCGTGTACGGCGCGATGTTCGCGGCGGCCACCATCGCCGAGGCGGCGGCAGGCACCGGAGACGTCCACCACTGCCTGCGCACGGGCCTCACCGTCGTACCGGCCGACTCGCGCCTGTCCCGCGCGGTCCACCACGGCATCCAACTCGCAGCGGGAGAGCGGGACTTCGACCGGGTCGTGGACGCCCTGCACGCCGCCTACGGCCACCACCACTGGGTGCACGTCATCCCCAACGCCGCCCTCCTGGCCGCCTCCCTCACCCACGCCGACGGCGACTTCACCGGCTCCATCACGCGCGCCGTCTCCGGCGGCTGGGACACCGACTCGAACGGCGCGACCGCGGGGTCGATCGCGGGCCTGCTCGCGGGCCACCCGGACGCGCTGCCCGACCGCTGGACCTCCCCGCTCAAGAACCGCCTCGCCAGCTCCGTCCCGGGCTTCGACGGCACCGGCTTCGACACCCTCGCCGACCTCACCACCGAACTCGCCACCGAACTCGCCACAGAACTCGCCCAGGAGAGACCCCAGCCATGACCCACATCGCCGTGCTCGGCAGCACCAACATGGACCTCGTCGCGTATGTCGCCAAGGCACCGCGGCGCGGGGAGACCGTCACCGGGCGCGAGTTCCGTACGCTCCCCGGCGGCAAGGGCGCCAACCAGGCCGTCGCCGCGGCCCGCGCGGGCGCCGACGCCGTGTCGATGATCGGCGCGGTCGGCGCCGACGCGTTCGGCTCCCAGCTGCGCAGCGCGCTCGAACACTCCGGTGTCGACACCGACCTCCTGCGCACCGTCGACACCGCGACCACCGGCACCGCGCACATCGTGGTCGACGACGAGGGCGGCAACGCCATCGTCGTCATCCCCGGCGCCAACGCCACGCTCACCGCGCTCGCCCCCGGCGACGAGGGCCTGATCGCCTCCGCCGACACCCTGCTGCTCCAACTGGAGATCCCCGTCGAGGGCGTGCTCGCCGCCGCGCAAGCCGCCCGCAGGCACGGCGTGCGCACCATCCTCACCCCGGCTCCCGCCCAGCCACTGCCTCCCGAACTCCTCGACGCCATCGACCTGTTGGTGCCGAACGAGCACGAGGCGGCCACCCTCACCGGCCTGACCGACCCGCACGCCGCCGCCCGCTCGCTCCTCTCCCAGGTCCCCGAGGTCGTCGTCACGCTCGGCTCGCGCGGCAGCCTGTACGCGGCCCGGGACGCCGAGCCGGTCATGGTGGCGGCCCCGCACGTCACCGCCGTGGACACGACCGGCGCGGGCGACACCTTCGTCGGCACCCTCGCGGTGGCGCTGGCCGAAGGCGGACCCGTGCCGGACGCGCTCGCGTGGGCGTCGTCCGCCGCCGCGCTCTCCGTCCAGCGTCCGGGGGCGTCGGCGTCCATGCCGTTCCGCTCCGAGATCGACACCCAGACGAACGGCGGCGCGTCATGACATCACCTCTCGGCGGCCTGCGCGTCCTCGACCTCGCGACGCTCTTCGCGGGCCCGCTCGCCGCCACGATGCTCGGCGACTTCGGCGCGGAGGTCATCAAGGTCGAGCACCCGCGCAAGCCCGACCCGTCCCGAGGGCACGGCCCGTCGAAGGACGGCGTCGGACTCTGGTGGAAGCTCCTGGGCCGCAACAAGCGCACGATGACCCTCGACCTCTCCACACCCGGCGGTCGCGAGACCCTCCTGCGCCTTGCCGCGACGGCGGACGTGATCGTCGAGAACTTCCGTCCGGGCACCTTGGAGAAGTGGGACCTGGGCTGGGAGGAGCTGAGCGCGGTCAACCCCCGTCTCGTCCTGACCCGCGTCACGGGCTTCGGCCAGTTCGGCCCGTACTCCCGCCGCCCCGGCTTCGGCACCCTCGCGGAGGCGATGAGCGGCTTCGCCGCGATCACCGGCGAGCCGGACGGGCCGCCGACCCTGCCGCCCTTCGGCCTCGCCGACTCGATCGCTGGTCTGGCGACGGCGTACGCGGTGATGACGGCGCTCGCGGCCCGTGACCGGACGGGCAAGGGCCAGGTGGTGGACATGGCGATCATCGAGCCGATCCTCACGGTCCTTGGCCCGCAGCCCACCTGGTACGACCAGCTCGGCCACGTCCAGCCCCGCACGGGCAACCGCTCCACGAACAACGCGCCCCGCAACACCTACCGCACGGCGGACGGCAGTTGGGTCGCCGTCTCCACGTCGGCCCAGTCGATCGCGGAGCGCGTGATGCGCCTGGTGGGCCGCCCGGAGCTGATCTCCGAGCCCTGGTTCGCGACGGGCGCCGAACGGGCGGCCCACGCGGACGAGCTCGACGGCGCCGTCGGCGGCTGGATCGCCCTGCACACCCGCGCCGAGGTGATCGAGGCCTTCGAGAAGGCGGAGGCGGCGGTCGCCCCCATCCAGGACGTACGGGACGTGATGACCGATCCCCAGTACGCGGCCCTGGACACCGTCACCACCGTCGACGACCCGGAGCTCGGCCCGCTGCGCATGCAGAACGTCCTCTTCCGCCTCTCGGAGACCCCGGGCTCGATCGGCTGGGCGGGCCGCCCGCATGGGGCGGACACGGCGGAGGTCCTGACCGAACTGGGCCTGACGGAAGGGGAGATCGCGGGCCTGCGCAAGGAGGGCGCACTGTGAAGGACACCCCTCTGACCTGGCTGTACGCGCCCGGAGACCGGCCTTCCGTGGTGGCGAAGGCGCTGCTGGCGGGCGCCGACGCCGTCATCGTCGACCTGGAGGACGCGGTCGGCCCCGACCGCAAGGAGTACGCGCGTGCGGCGACGGCCGAGCTGCTCTCCGAGACTCCCGCCGTCCCGGTCCACGTCCGCGTGAACGCCCTGGGCAGCCCCCTGGCCGATGCCGACCTCGGGGCGATCGCGCACCTGCCCGGGCTCTCCGGGCTTCGCCTCCCCAAAGTGACCTGCCCCGCCGACGTCGTCCGCGTCGCGGAGCGTTCGGCGCCCGCGGACGGCGGCGCCCCCGCCCTGCACGCCCTCATCGAATCGGCGGTCGGCCTGGAGCACGCCTTCTCCATCGCCACCGCGCACCCGGCCCTGCACGGGCTCTCCCTCGGCGAGGCGGACCTCCGCGCGGACCTGGGGGTACGTGATGACGCGGGCCTCGACTGGTCCCGTGCGCGGGTGGTGGTGGCCGCCCGGGCCGCGGGCCTGGCACCGCCCGCGCAGTCCGTGTACACCGACATCCGTGACCTGCGGGGCCTGGCGGCGTCCTGCGCGCACGGCCGCTCCCTGGGCTTCCTGGGCCGCGCCGCGATCCACCCCCGCCAGCTCCCCGCCATCGAGCGGGCCTACCTCCCCACGCCGGAGGAGGTCGACCACGCCGAGCAGGTCGTCAAGGCGTCCACCACACAGGAGGGCGCCCTGGCGCTCCCGGACGGCACGTTCGTGGACAAGGCCGTGGTGGAGGGTGCGCGCCGGGTCCTGGACCTGGCGCGGCGGCGCCGCTAGCCGTTCATGGCGATGGGGCCGCCGGATCAGTGATCCGGCGGCCCCATCGACGTACGGGCGTACGAGGGAGAAGGCGCGTCAGCCCTTCTTGGCGGACTCGGCTCCTGCGCCGTCCTTGTCCTTGGAGTCCTTGGACAGGTCGGCCTTGGCCGCGTCCTTGCTGTCATCGTGGTGGCCCTCGCCCTCAGGCACGGGCTCGACGATCTCCTCGCGTCCGGGGCGCTTCTTCGCGGAGAGCACGAAGTACACGACGGCGAGGATGAACACCACGATGGCGGTCCAGACGTTCAGACGCAGGCCGAGCACGTGGTGCGCGTCGTCGACGCGCATGTACTCGATCCAGCCGCGCCCGGCGCAGTACGAGGCGACGTACAGCGCGAACGCCCGGCCGTGGCCCAGCTTGAAGCGGCGGTCGGCCCAGATGACGAGGAAGCCGACGCCGATGCACCAGAGCGACTCGTAGAGGAACGTCGGGTGGTACGTGCCAGGAACCCGGCCGTCCTCCGCCGACGTGATCTTCAGCGCCCACGGCAGATCCGTGGCCTTGCCGTACAGCTCCTGGTTGAACCAGTTGCCCCAGCGGCCGATGGCCTGGGCGAAGGCGATGCCGGGGGCGAGGGCGTCGGCCCAGGCGGGCAGCGGGATGCCGCGCCGGCGACAGCCGATCCAGGCGCCGACCGCGCCGAACGCGATCGCGCCCCAGATACCGAGGCCGCCCTCCCAGATCTTGAAGGCGTCCACCCAGTCACGGCCCTCGCTGAAGTACAGCTGGTAGTCCGTGATCACGTGGTAGAGACGCCCGCCGACGAGGCCGAACGGCACGGCCCAGACGGAGATGTCGGCCACGGTGCCTGGGCGGCCCCCGCGAGCGATCCACCGCTTGTTGCCGAGCCAGACGGCGACGAAGACGCCGATGATGATGCAGAACGCGTAGCCGCGCAGCGGAATGGGTCCGAGTTCGACCACACCGCGCGACGGGCTGGGAATGAAGGCAAGGTCCATGGCAGGTCCGACGCTACCGTGCCGGGTGGTGCCCGAGGCAACCAGCCCGGCTACGTCTCCATAACAGGACCCCGTGGCGGGGCCCGCGAGGACCCCGCCACGAGGCGCGAGGCGCGAGGCGCGACCAGGCGCGGCTAGCCCTTGTTGGCTTCCTCGACCTTCGCCTTCAGCTTCGCCGGGGTCAGCGGATTCTTCTGGTCACCGAAGATGTCCTTGCCGTCGAGCAGCACGCTCGGCGTGCCCTTCAGGCCCGATTCCTGGAAGGCCTTGTTCGACTTGGTGGCCCAGCTGTCGTGCTTGCCGTCGTCCACGCACTTCTTGAACGTGTCGTCGACGAGCCCGTTCACCTTGCCCGCGAGCTCGATCAGCTTGCTGTTCTTGCTGAACGCGTCGTCCGTCTCCGGCGGCTGGTTCATGTACAGCACGTCGTGGTACGGGGTGAACTTCCCGGCGTCCTGGGCGCAGGCGGCCGCGTTGGCCGCGCGCAGGGAGCCGCTGCCGCCCATGTTCCCGTCGATGATCGTCGCCAGGTGGTACTCGACCTTGAGCTGGCCCTTGTCGGTGAGCTCATGGATCGTCTTGCGGTACATGTCCTCGAACTGCTTGCAGGCGGGGCAGCGGAAGTCCTCCCAGATGGTGAGGGTGGACTTGGCGCTGTCCTTGCCGACGGGGATCGCGAGCTGATCCTCGCCGGTCGCCCCCTTGGGGGCCGACAAGGGACCCGAAGTGTCCTTGTCGTCACCCGAGTTGGCAGCGACCAGACCGGCCACGGCGGCGAGCGCGAGCACGCCGACGACGGCAGCGCTCACGATCAACACCCTGCGCTGCTTGTCCCGCGACTTCTGCCGCTCTCGCTCTTCCGCCAGCCGGTCGCGGGCCGCGCGCTTTCCCTCACGGTTCTTCTCACTCACACCCCGCCAACGAACCGGGGAGGCACGAGCGTGCCTCCCCGGTCCCAGGTCCACCCGTACGAGTTACGCGTTGCCGCGAACTCCCTGGGCGAGGTCACTCGCGAGCGCGCGGACAGCGGCAAGGCCTGCGGCCTCGTCCGGCGCGTCCAGCATCCGCTGGACGAAGGCCGAACCGACGATCACGCCGTCGGCGAAGCCCGCGACCTCGGCGGCCTGGCGGGCGTTGGAGACCCCGAGGCCGACACAGACCGGCAGGTCGGTGGTGGCCTTGGTGCGCCGCACCAGTTCCTGCGCCTGCTCGCCGACGGACGCGCGGGTGCCCGTGACGCCCATCAGCGACGCCGCGTACACGAAGCCGGAACCGGCCGCCGTGATGGTGGCGAGGCGCTCGTCCTTGCTGCTCGGCGCGACGACGAAGACCGTCGCCAGGCCGTGCTTCTCGGCGTGCTCCCTCCACAGGCCCGACTCCTGCACGGGCAGGTCGGGCAGGATGCAGCCCGCGCCGCCCGCCTCGGCGAGCTCGGCGGTGAAGCGCTCGACGCCATAGCGGTCGATCGGGTTCCAGTACGTCATGACGAGCACCGGCTTGCCGGTCGCCTCGTACGCCTCGCGCACCGTGCGCATCACGTCGGCGATCTTGAGGCCCGCCTTGAGCGCGATGTCGTCGGCGGTCTGGATGACGGGGCCGTCGAGGACCGGGTCGCTGTGCGGGAGGCCGACCTCCACGATGTCGGCGCCGCCCTCGAAGACGGTCTTGATCGCCGCGATGCCGCCGTCCACGGTCGGGAACCCGGCCGGGAGGTAGGCGATGAGGGCGGAGCGGCCCTCGGACTTCGCTGCCGCGAGGGTGTCGTCCAACAGCCTGATGTTGCCGCTCACTTCGCGTCCCCCTCGATCTCCGCGCCGGTGCCGGCCGCGTCCGCCTCCACGGCGGCGTCCGTGTCGTACAGGCCGAAGTAGCGCGCGGCCGTGTCCATGTCCTTGTCGCCGCGCCCGGACAGGTTGATGATCAGCAGCCCGTCCTTGCCGAGCTCCTTGCCGATCTCCAGGGCCCCGGCGAGCGCGTGGGCGCTCTCGATGGCCGGGATGATGCCCTCGGTGCGCGACAGGAGGCGCAGGGCCTGCATGGCCGCGTCGTCGGTGACCGCGCGGTACTCGCCCCGGCCGCTGTCCTTGAGGTAGGCGTGCTCGGGGCCGATGCCCGGGTAGTCGAGTCCGGCAGAGATCGAGTAGGGCTCGGTGATCTGCCCTTCCTCGTCCTGGAGGACGTACGACCGCGAGCCGTGCAGGATGCCGGGCTCGCCGGCGCTCAGCGTGGCCGCGTGCTCGCCGGTCTCGATGCCGTGGCCCGCGGGCTCGCACCCGATGAGCCGGACATCGGCGTCCGGGATGAAGGCGTGGAAGAGGCCGATGGCGTTCGAGCCGCCGCCCACACAGGCCACGGCGGCGTCGGGCAGGCGCCCGGCGCGCTCCAGGATCTGGCGGCGGGCCTCCATGCCGATGACGCGGTGGAAGTCGCGCACCATGGCGGGGAAGGGGTGCGGGCCCGCGACGGTCCCGAAGAGGTAGTGCGTGCGGTCCACGTTGGCCACCCAGTCGCGGAACGCCTCGTTGATGGCGTCCTTCAGGGTCCTGCTGCCGGACTTCACGGCGATGACCTCGGCGCCGAGCATGCGCATGCGGGCCACGTTCAGGGCCTGCCGCTCGGTGTCGATCTCGCCCATGTAGATGGTGCACTCGAGGCCGAAGAGCGCGCAGGCGGTGGCGGTGGCGACGCCGTGCTGTCCGGCGCCGGTCTCCGCGATGACGCGGGTCTTGCCCATGCGCTTGGTGAGCAGGGCCTGGCCGAGCACGTTGTTGATCTTGTGCGAGCCGGTGTGGTTCAGGTCCTCGCGCTTGAGGAAGACCCGGGCGCCACCGGCGTGTTCGGCGAACCGGGGCACCTCGGTGAGGCTGCTCGGGCGGCCGGTGTAGTTGACCAGGAGGTCGTCGAGCTCGCGGGCGAACTCGGGGTCGTTCTTGGCCTTGTCGTACTCGACGGCGACCTCGTCCACGGCGGCGACGAGGGCCTCCGGGATGAACTTGCCGCCGAATGCGCCGAAGTAGCCCTCGGCGGTGGGGACTTGACCCTCTGGGTCTGGGTGGAAGTACTCGCTGGACATGCCTCTACCTCACGTGACGTGAATGGGTGATCTGCGATGCGATCGACCCCGCCAGGGGCGCGGGGAACTGCGCGAGCAGGCCCCACCGAGGTGAGGACGGCTACGCGCCGTGAAGGGCAGACGGTTCGTCCGGCCGACGCGACGCCGTGGCTGGTCGCGCAGTTCCCCGCGCCCCTGACGGGGCGCTCGGCCATCGCATCCCGTTCACCTGACCCGGCTCGTCGCCGATGACGTACCGCACCCTGCGGCCGTGCACGCGCCGCGCGGGCGCCCGGCAGCCGCGAGGGCGGCAGCCGGGTGCGAGGCGGGCGAAGGCGCTCATCGGGAGGGGTCAGCTCCGTCCGTGCCGCAGGGCCGGGTGTGCGCCCGCGGCGACCAGGTCGGAGACCGCGGACTTCGGGTCACGGCCGGTCACCAGGGACTCCCCGACCAGGACCGCGTCGGCGCCCGCGTTGGCGAAGGCGATGAGGTCGTGCGGCCCGCGCACACCGGACTCGGCGATCTTGACGACGCTGTCCGGCAGCTCGGGCGCGACGCGCTCGAAGGTGGAGCGGTCGACCTTCAGGGTCTTGAGGTCACGGTTGTTGACGCCGATGACCCGCGCGCCCGCGTCCACGGCCCGCTCGGCCTCGTCCTCGTCGTGCACCTCGACGATCGGCGTGAGGCCGATCGAATGGGCACGCTCGATGAGCGACTCCAGGGCGGGCTGCTCCAGGGCGGCGACGATCAGCAGGGCGAGGTCGGCGCCGTACGCCCGCGCCTCCCACAGCTGGTACGAGGTGACGATGAAGTCCTTGCGGAGCACCGGGATGTCGACCTTGGCCCGGACGGCCTCCAGGTCGGCGAGCGAACCGCCGAAGCGGCGCTGCTCGGTGAGCACGGAGATGACGGCGGCGCCGCCCGCCTCGTAGTCGGCGGCGAGTCCGGCCGGGTCGGCGATCGCGGCGAGCGCGCCCTTGGACGGGCTGGAGCGCTTGACCTCGCAGATGACCTTGACGCCGTCGCCGCGCAGCGCGGCGACCCCGTCCTTGGCCGCAGGAGCCTTCGCCGCGCGCTCCTTGAGCTCGTCGAGGCTGACGCGCGCCTGCCGTTCCGCGAGGTCGGCACGGACTCCGTCGATGATCTCGTCGAGCACACTCACGCGAGCGGCCCCCTTCCCTGACGGTGAAGCTGCTGTTTGCACCTCAAGCTGTTCGGCTGCCTCATCAGGCATTCCGATGGTCACTGCGATGGTATCCGCAGGAGGGCGAAGGCCCCGCATCCGGTTGACGCCAGTCCCACGTCCTGGACACCCGATACCCCCGCTGCCTGGGCTTTCTCGAATTATCAAGGGTGCAGCCATGCCCCGAACGGCAGATTGCGTACGAGGGTGAAGACCGCGACGAGCACTCCGATCCCGTACAGGTGCGCGGGCCCCAACTCGATCCGCACGCGTTGTCCGCGCGCCGCTCGGACCGCCCAGAGGGTCCACAGGGCCGCGAAGACGCCGTACCCGACGACGGCGAGCGCGTTGGCGCCCAGTGCCGTGGTGAGGTCGCCGTGGACGAACGCGTGGGCGCTGCGCAGTCCGCCGCAGCCGGGGCAGAAGACGCCGGTGAGCCGGAGCAGCGGGCAGGCGGGGTAGTGGCCCGGCTCGTTCGGGTCGACCGTCCCCACGTAGGCGAAGGCGACGATCACCGAGCCGAGCACGCCGGCGGGCACGGCGAGGCGCCGCAGTGCGGTGCCGACGGGTGGTGCCGCGCTCCCGGGTTCAGCGTTCATCAGCCTTCACCCGATGCATTGTGCCCTTCGGCGGCGGCCCGTGCCCGGCAGGGAAACGCGAAAGAGGCGGTCCCGGCCGCTGCCGGTACCGCCTCCTCGTACGTCTTGGAGGGCTCAGCCCTCGGAGTGCGCGAGCTGTCCGGCCTTCTGCTGCGGCCGGCGCTTGGCCTGGCCGAGGCCCGCGGCGCGCATGACCAGGCCCACGACGCCACCGGCGGCGATGATGACCATGCCGGCCCAGAAGCCCATCGGGTTGGCCATCACCATGAAGGCACCCGATACGCAGAAACCGATGAAGGCGATGATGACACCGGTCCAGGCGGCCGGGGTGTGTCCGTGGCTGCTGCCCGCCATGACTTGCTCCTCGTTGCTGTATGCGTGGTGGTGATGCGTGGGGTGAGCCGAAACGCTCACCGCTCCATTGTCCCGTACTCACGGGTGTGCAGTGAGCGCGGGGTCATGCCTCCCGCGTCGGGTCCTCACCGCGGTCGAGGGCCTTCCACAGGTCTTCGGGCCGGTCCGGGTCCACCTTGGGCGGCGCCTTGCGCGGGCGCGGGGCGCCGTCGCGTTCGTAGCGTCCCGACATCGCGGGCCAGGACCTGCCGTACGTCAGGGCGAGCAGCCCGGCGATCAGGATCAGCGCACCGGCGGCGGCCGCGGCGTACGGCCAGGCCGTGTGGCTGAGATCACCGATCGTGGCGGCGGTGTCGCCGGAGGCCTCGGCGGCCTTCTCGTCGAGTGCGCCACTGTCGTTCGCGGCGAGGAGGGCGGCGGCCACGGTGCCCGCGCCGCTCAGCGCGAGCAGCAGCGAGACGAGCATCCGCCCGGCCCTGCGGACGGCGAAGACGGCGACGAGCGCGGCGAGGCCCACTATGGCGAGGGCCGCGGGCACGCCCGTGACGTCGCTGCCCGTGGCGCTCAGCGGCAGGTCGCCGCCCGCCACCGAAGCGGTGCCCTTCGCCCAGGTCTGGCGGGACGCCAGCAGCGCGAGGGCCGCGCCGACAGCGCCGAACAGCAGGGCGACGCCGATGCTGCGCCGACCGCTGCGCTGGGCCCGGGTCTCGGGCTCGGCGCCGGCCTCGGCGGCACCATCGGGATCAGCAGCCTGGGTGCGGGGCGGTGGTACGGCAGAAGTCACCCCTCCACTATCCCTCACGTCCATCGGGACGCCGCAGCCGGTTCGCCGTGTGGATGGCCCGCAGCACCGCGGCCGCCTTGTTGCGGCACTCGGTGTCCTCCGCCACCGGGTCGGAGTCGGCGACGACCCCCGCTCCGGCCTGGACGTATGCGGTGCCGTCGCGCAGGAGCGCGGTGCGGATGGCGATGGCGGTGTCGGAGTCGCCCGCGAAGTCGAGATATCCGACACAGCCGCCGTACAGGCCGCGCCGGGAGGGCTCCAGCTCGTCGATGATCTGCATCGCGCGGGGCTTGGGGGCGCCGGAGAGGGTGCCCGCGGGGAAGCAGGCGGTGAGGACGTCGTAGGCGGTGCGGCCGTCGGCGACCTGGCCGGTGACCGTCGACACGATGTGCATGACGTGGGAGTACCGCTCGATGGACATGAAGTCGACGACCTCGACCGAGCCGGGCTCGCAGACGCGCCCCAGGTCGTTGCGGCCCAGGTCGACGAGCATCAGGTGCTCGGCCCGCTCCTTGGGGTCGGCGAGCAGCTCGTCGGCGAGGGCCTGGTCCTCCTGCGGGGTCGCGCCGCGCGGCCGGGTGCCCGCGATGGGGTGCACCATGGCGCGCCCGTCCTCGACCTTGACGAGGGCTTCGGGCGAGGACCCGACGACGTCGAATCCCTCGAAGCGGAAGAGGTACATGTACGGCGACGGGTTGGTGGCCCGCAGCACGCGGTAGACGTCCAACGCGCTTGCTTCACAAGGGGTTTCGAAGCGCTGCGAGGGGACGACCTGGAAGGCCTCGCCCGCGCGGATGCGCTCCTTGATGTCCTCGACGGCCTCTTGGTACTGCTCGCCGCCCCACAGCGCGGTGTACTCGGGGAGCTCGGACGGGGGCAGGGCGGCCGGGGGCTGCGAGACGGCCCGCGACAGGTCGGCCTCCATGGCGTCGAGCCGGGCGACCGCGTCGGTGTACGCCTCGTCGACGCCCGTCTCCAGGTCGTTGTGGTTGATCGCGTTGGCGATCAGGAGGACGGAGCCGTCCCAGTGGTCGAGGACGGCGAGGTCGCTGGTGAGCAGCATGGTCAGCTCGGGCAGCTGGAGGTCGTCCCGCTCGCCGGGGCCGATCTTCTCCAGGCGGCGCACGATGTCGTAGCCGAGGTAGCCGACCATCCCGCCGGTGAAGGGCGGCATCCCGGACGCCAGGTCGCCCGGGGTGTGCAGGGTCTCGACGGTGGCGCGCAGGGCGTCGAGCGGGTCGCCCGACGTGGGGACGCCGACCGGCGGGGTGCCGAGCCAGTGGGCCTCGCCGTCCCGGGTGGTGAGGGTGGCGGCGCTGCGGACGCCGACGAAGGAGTAGCGAGACCACGACCGGCCGTTCTCCGCGGACTCCAGGAGGAACGTGCCGGGCCGCTCTGCGGCGAGCTTGCGGTAGAGGCCGACGGGCGTGTCACCGTCCGCGAGGAGCCTGCGGCTGACGGGGATCACTCGGCGGTCGCTCGCGAGCTTGCGGAAGGTCTCGAGATCCATGGGAGGAGCTTACGGCCGTGTGGGTGGCGGACGGTGTCGCGGGCCGACAGGCGGAACGTCTGCCACTAGAACGGGACGATGACCAACCGCCGTACGCTGACCGCCTTTGCCCTCCTCCTCGCCTCGACCGCGTTCGCGGCCGCCGCTCCCGGCCCCGTGGTGTGGCCCGCTCCCAAGGACGTGCCCGAGCGGGTCCGCGCCGCGGGTCTGGAGATGCTCGACTCCGAGGCGATGGACATGCACATCCACACCACCCTGAAGGTCTACTCGGGCGGCAGCCCCGTCACGGTCCCCGCGGACATCGGCATCGACCGCTCGGGGCCGAAGCCCCGCTACAGCCCGCTGCACACGCACGACACCACGGGCACCCTGCACGTGGAGTCGGAGCGCTGGCGGGACTTCACCCTGGGTCAGTTCATGACCGAGTGGGGCGTGAGCGGCGTACGGGAGAAGTGCGGCGCCGACGTCGCCGGGCGCCGCTGGGCCGGCGATCCGTCCCGCATCGTGCTGCGGGACGGCGAGACGATCACGCTTCGGTGCCGGTGAAGGTGACCGGGAGGGTGTCGGCGTCGAAGCAGGTGCGGGTGCCGGTGTGACAGGCGGCGCCGAGCTGGTCGACCTGGACCAGGACGGTGTCCGCGTCACAGTCGAGGGCCACGGACTTCACGTACTGGAAGTGGCCTGACGTGTCGCCCTTGACCCAGTACTCCCGTCGGCTGCGCGACCAGTACGTGCAGCGCCCCGTGGTGAGCGTGCGGTGCAGCGCCTCGTCGTCCATCCAGCCCAGCATCAGCACCTCGCCGGTGTCGTACTGCTGGGCGACGGCGGGGACGAGGCCGTCCGCGCCGCGCTTGAGGCGGGCGGCGATCTCGGGGTCGAGGCTGCTGGGCGGGGGCGTGGCGGTCATGGCCCCATTGTGCCGCGCCCAGTGGACACCGCCGGGCCCTGTCCACTGGGCGGACCGGGGGGCGAGTCGTACGCTGGGGCGTATGTCGACCCATGCCAAGCGTGAACGACTTCTCCTGGCCGATCTGTTGGAGGCCGAGGGCCCCGACGCCCCCACCCTCTGCGAGGGCTGGAACACCCGCGATCTCGCGGCCCATGTGGTGGTCCGCGAGCGCCGCGCGGACGCCGCGGGCGGGCTGCTGATCAAACAGCTCGCCTCGCGCCTCGAACGGGTGCAGGCCGAGTTCGCCGCGAAACCGTACGAGGAACTGATCCAGCTGATCAGGACGGGACCGCCGCGTTTCTCGCCCTTCTCCCTCAAGCAGATCGACGAGGCATCGAACGCCGTCGAGTTCTACGTCCACACCGAGGACGTGCGCCGCGCGCAGCCCGACTGGACGCCGCGCGAGCTGGACCCGGTGTTCTCGGACGCCCTGTGGTCGCGCCTCGAACGGATGGCCCGCCTGGTGGGCCGCAAGGCGCCGGTGGGCGTGGTCCTGCGGCGCCCCGACGGCCAGACGGTGGTGGCGCACCGCGGTACTCCCGTGGTGACGGTGACCGGTGAGCCCTCCGAGCTGCTGATGTTCGCCCACGGGCGCCAGGACGCGGCCAACGTCGAGCTGGACGGCGACAAGGACGCGATCGCCAGGCTGCACGAGACGAAGCAACTGGGCCTCTGATGATCAGGGTCGCGATGGCCGGGGTGTACGTGGACGATGTGGCCAGGGCCCACGCCTTCTACACGGACGTCCTGGGCTTCGAGACCCGTCATCACGTGGTGCCGGGCGGCGGCATGCCCTTCGTCACGGTCGGGGCGGCGGGCGGTCACGGTGACGTGGAGCTGCTGCTCGAACCGGGCGAGGGGCCCATCGCGGAGCCCTATCACAAGGCCCTGCACGAGGCGGGGATTCCGTGCATCGTCCTCGGCGTCGACGATGTGCGGGCCGAGCACGAGCGGCTGAAGGGACTGGGGGTCCGGTTCGCGCACGGCCCTCAGGCACAGGGCCCGGTGATCACCGCGGTGCTCGACGACACGGTGGGCAACCTGGTCCAGCTGATGCAGGCGGCGCCGGGCGCGTAGTCGTGTCAGCGGGGCAGTTCGGCCGCCCGCAGCCCCCGCGAGCTGAGCCCGTAGACACCGGCGAGCGCGCACGTCGCCGCGCTGACGGTGAAGATGGGGGCCGTCCCCCAGATCCCCACGGCCCACCCGGTCAGCGGGTACGTCAGCGGTGCCACGCCCAGGCTGACCAGGCCGCCGACGGCGGTGACCCGGCCGACGTACGCGGGGTCCGCCTCGGTCTGCGCGAGCGCCGAGGCCAGGGCTCCGGTGAGTCCCACCAGGAGGCCGACGAGCAGCGCCGCTCCGGCGGCGGCGGGCAGGCTCGGCACATACGCCACGGCGCCGATCCCCACGGCTCCCACGGCGCACGTCCCGGACAGCACGAGCCCGGCCCTCGGTAGCCGCCCCCGCACGGTCAGCAGGAGCGCCGATCCGCCGGCTCCCGCCCCGAACCCGGCGAGGACGAGGCCCACGCCCGACGCTCCCCAGCCGCGCTCGTCGGCCAGCAGGGTGAGCCCGATGTTCAGGGGTCCTACGAAGCCCAGGTCTCCCAGGGCGACGACCACCATCAGCGGGGCGAGGACCCGGTGCCGCCGGATGTACCGGAGCCCGTCGCCGAGTTCCCTCCACGCGGTCCGCCCGCTGCCCGTCCCCTCTCCGGCGCTCTCCCCGGCTCTCTCTTCGGCGGGCAGCTTCGCGATGCGGACGGACATCAGCAGCGGCAGCGACGCCGCGAAGAGCAGCCCGGCGATGCCGAACGCCGCGGCCGACCCGCCGAGTGCGATGCCGAGCCCTCCCAGCGGCGCCCCCACGACATTGGCGAGGCGGATCACCAGGCCGCGCATGCCCTGCACCCGGGCGAGCTGGTGCCGAGCCGTGATGCGGGCCGGAAGGGCGCCCACCGCGGGCATGAACAGCGCGTCGACGGTGCCGAAGACGAAGCCGAGCGCGGCGAGCGGCCACACTCCGGGGCTCGCGAGGACCAGCAGCGCCGCCACCGCGAACACCGCGGCGCACCGCACCGCGTCACTGCCGATGACGACCCGGCGGGGCCCGAACCGGTCGGCCACGACTCCCCCGCCGAGCATCAGGAGCGCACGCGGCACTGCGCTGACGGCCATGACCAGGCCCGCCTGCGCGGGGCTGCCGGACTTGATGGCGGCCCAGGACAGGGCGAGGTAGAAGACGTTGTCGCCGATCGCGGACGCGCTGTACGCACCCAGCCAGCGAAGGACATTGCCGTCCCGGTGCGCGGGTCTCTCCGTCACGGGAGCCGTACGTATGCCGGTGGTGGTCATGAGGGCAGGCCTCTCAGATCCGGAACGGAAAGCTGGCCAGGTGCAGCGCGACGTTCTCGCGCCCCTCGGTGTCGCCCGCCGCCTCGGCGGCCTTGCCCCGCTCCTCGTACGCCTTGATCAGGGCGGAGATCTCTGCGTTGAGCCGTGTGAGTTCGGCGGGGTTCAGGCGGGCGAGGAAGTCCGACTGGTCCGCGGCCCTGCGCCACTCGGCGCCCCAGGCCGACTGCTGGGCGAGGTAGGTGTGGTACTGCTCCTCGCGGTGTGCGATCAGCGTGCGGAGGACGGCCGTGTGCGCGGCGGCACCCTCGGGTGAGTCCTTGAAGTCCTCGTGCCGGAAGCTCACGGTCTCCTGCGCGGCTTCCCACCACCGCTCCCGCGCGTCCCCGCTCTGCACCTCGGCCTCCCTGATGAGGCCGGGCTCGGCGAGCTTCCGCAGGTGGTAGCTGACGAGCGAGACCGCCTCGTCGACCTGTGCGGCGATCTGTGAGGCGGTCGCCGGACCCGCGACCCGCAGCGTGCTGTAGATCTTCAGCCGCAGGGGGTGCCCGAAGGCCTTGAGCGTGTCGACATCGGTGATGCGGCGGGGCTCGCCGGGCTCGGGCTGCTTGTCGTTCATGCCTTCACCGTAGATACGAAAGAAAACTTGCGCAATATAAATTGCGCAAGTTTTCTTTCTCATCAGGGCGGCGAAAAGCCCCGGCCACCCAGTGACCAGGGCTTACGCGCAGAACAAGCTCAGCGGACGGGGTGGCCCGCCTCCCGCAGCGTGTCCTTGACCTCGCCGATCCGCAGATCCCCGAAGTGGAAGACCGACGCGGCGAGCACCGCGTCCGCGCCCGCGGCGATCGCGGGCGGGAAGTGGTCCAGGCGGCCCGCGCCGCCGGACGCGATGACCGGGACGGTGACGTGCCGGCGTACCGCCGCGATCATCTCGATGTCGTAGCCGTCCTTGGTGCCGTCCGCGTCCATCGAGTTGAGCAGGATCTCCCCCGCGCCCAACTCGGCGGCCTGGTGGGCCCATTCGACGGCGTCGATCCCGGCGGACTTGCGGCCGCCGTGGGTCGTCACCTCGAAGGAACCGGCAGACGTACGCCGGGCGTCGACCGAGAGCACCAGCACCTGGCGGCCGAACCGCTCCGCGATCTCGCGGATCAGCTCCGGGCGCGCGATCGCGGCCGTGTTGACCCCGACCTTGTCCGCGCCCGCGCGCAGCAGCTTGTCGACGTCCTCCGCCGTGCGGACCCCGCCGCCCACCGTGAGCGGGATGAAGACCTGCTCGGCGGTGCGGCGGACCACGTCGTACGTGGTCTCGCGGTTGCCGGAGGAGGCGGTGATGTCCAGGAAGGTGAGCTCGTCGGCGCCCTCGGCGTCGTACACCTTGGCCATCTCGACGGGGTCGCCCGCGTCGCGCAGGTTCTGGAAGTTGACGCCCTTGACGACCCGGCCGTTGTCCACGTCCAGGCAGGGGATCACGCGTACCGCGAGGGTCATGACGTCTCAGCTCCCCTGGTGTCCCGGTACGCCTCGACCTCGACCTCGACGACCAGGCTCGGGTCGACGAAGCCGGAGACGATGAGCATCGACGCGGCGGGGCGGACGTCGTCGAAGAGCTCCTTGTGGGCCCGGCCGACCTCCTCCACGTCGCGCGCGTGGGTCAGGTACATGCGGGTGCGTACGACGTGCTCCCGGCCAAGGCCCAGCTTCTTCAGGGCCTCGACGGCGACGTGGAAGGCGTTGGCCGCCTGCTCGTAGGGGGTTCCGGCGTCTATGACGCCGTTCACCACCGACGTACAACCGGACACCAGGACAAGGCCGTTGGGCAGCTCGACGGCGCGGGAGTAGCCGATGGCCTCCTCCCACGGTCCGCCCGAGCTCACCCTGCGGACGAGGTCGCTCATGACGAGGCCACCGCGGCGAGGGCCTCTTCGAGCGTGAAGGCCTTCGCGTACAGCGCCTTGCCGACGATGGCGCCCTCGACGCCCTGCGGGACGAGCTCGGCGATGGCGCGCAGGTCGTCCAGGGACGAGACGCCGCCGGAGGCGACGACCGGGCGGTCCGTGGCCGCGCAGACGTTCTTCAGGAGCTCCAGGTTCGGCCCCTGCAGCGTGCCGTCCTTGGCGATGTCGGTGACGACATAGCGGGCGCAGCCCTCGGAGTTGAGGCGCTCCAGGGTCTCGTAGAGGTCGCCGCCGTCGCGGGTCCAGCCGCGGCCGCGCAGCGTCGTGCCGCGCACGTCGAGGCCGACCGCGATCTTGTCGCCGTGCTCGGCGATGACCTTGGCGACCCACTCCGGGGTCTCCAGGGCGGCGGTGCCGAGGTTCACGCGGGTGCAGCCGGTGGCCAGGGCCGCGGCGAGCGTGTCGTCGTCGCGGATGCCGCCGGACAGCTCCACCTTGATGTCCATGGCCTCGGTGACCTCGCGGATCAGCGCGCGGTTGTCGCCGGTGCCGAACGCGGCGTCCAGGTCGACCAGGTGCAGCCACTCGGCGCCCGACCGCTGCCAGGAGAGGGCGGCCTCCAGCGGGGAGCCGTAGGAGGTCTCCGATCCGGACTCGCCATGGACGAGACGTACGGCCTGGCCGTCGCGGACGTCGACGGCGGGAAGGAGTTCGAGCTTGCTCACAGAGGTCCCTGACATTCCTAGAGGGTTCCGATCCAGTTGGTGAGGAGCTGGGCGCCGGCGTCGCCGGACTTCTCGGGGTGGAACTGCGTGGCCCACAGGGCGCCGTTCTCGACCGCCGCCACGAAGGGCTCGCCGTGCGTGGTCCAGGCGACCTTGGGCGCGCGGAAGGCGGGGTTGCCGGCCTCGAAGTCCCAGTGGTGCACGGCGTACGAGTGCACGAAGTAGTAGCGGGCTTCGGCGTCGAGGCCCGCGAACAGCTCGGAGCCCTCGGGCGCCTCGACCGTGTTCCAGCCCATGTGCGGGACGATGTCGGCCTTCAGCGGCTCGACGGTGCCGGGCCACTCGTCGAGGCCCTCGGCCTCCACGTCGTGCTCGATGCCGCGCGCGAAGAGGATCTGCATGCCGACGCAGATACCCATCACGGGACGGCCGCCCGCGAGCCTGCGGCCCACGATCCAGTCGCCGCGCGCCTCCTTGAGCCCCTGCATGCAGGCGGCGAAGGCGCCGACGCCGGGGACGAGGAGGCCGTCGGCGTTCATGGCCGTGTCGTAGTCACGGGTGATCTCGACGTCCGCGCCCGCGCGCGCGAGGGCGCGCTCGGCGGAACGGACGTTCCCGAAGCCGTAGTCGAAGACGACGACCTTCTTGCGTGGATTCCGGGGAGTGCTCATTGCGCGTACGCCCCTCAGTTCCAGTAGTCGAGCCGCATGATCCCCGCGACGAGGCACATGGCCGCGCCGATGGAGAGCAGCGTGATCAGGCCCTTGGGCATCCCCTGCTTGACGAAGGAGATGATGCCGCCGATCAGGAAGAGCCCGACGACGATGAGGATGGTGTTGAGACCGGTCATGGCTTTACAGCGCGCCCTTCGTGGAGGGGAGGATCCCGGCGGCGCGCGGGTCGCGCTCCGATGCGTAACGCAGCGCGCGGGCGAGGGCCTTGAACTGGCACTCCACGATGTGGTGGGCGTTGCGGCCGTAGGGCACGTGCACGTGCAGGGCGATCTGGGCCTGCGCGACGAAGGACTCCAGGATGTGCCGGGTCATCGTCGTGTCGTACGTGCCGATCATCGGCGCCATCGTCTCGGGCTCGGTGTGCACGAGGTACGGGCGGCCGCTCAGGTCGACGGTCACCTGGGCGAGCGACTCGTCGAGCGGAACCGTGCAGTTGCCGAAGCGGTAGATGCCGACCTTGTCGCCGAGCGCCTGCTTGAAGGCGGCGCCCAGGGCGAGGGCGGTGTCCTCGATGGTGTGGTGGGTGTCGATGTGCAGGTCGCCCTCGGTCTTGACCCTGAGGTCGAAGAGGCCGTGGCGGCCGAGCTGGTCGAGCATGTGGTCGTAGAAGCCGACCCCTGTGGATACCGCCACCTCGCCCTTGCCGTCGAGATCGATCTCGACGAGGACCGACGTCTCCTTGGTGGTCCGTTCGACCCGTCCAACGCGGCTCATGCCTGCTGCTCCTTCTTCAGTTCGCGTACCGCATCGAGGAACGCGTCGTTCTCTTCGGGGGTTCCCGCGCTGACGCGCAGCCAGCCCGGTACGCCGTTGTCCCGGACCAGGACGCCCCGGTCGAGGATCCGCTGCCAGACCGCGTGGGCATCTTCGAATCGCCCGAACTGCACGAAGTTGGCGTCGGAGTCGGTGACTTCGTAGCCGATCGCACGCAGCTCGCTCACCAGCCGGTCGCGCTCCCGCTTCAACTGCTCGACGTACTTCAGGAGCGTGTCGGTGTGCTCCAGGGCGGCCAGCGCGGTGGCCTGGGTGACGGCCGACAGGTGATACGGCAGGCGTACGAGCTGTACGGCGTCGACGACCGCGGGGTCGGCGGCGAGGTAGCCGAGGCGCAGCCCGGCCGCTCCGAAGGCCTTCGACATGGTGCGGGAGATGACGAGGTTCGGGCGGCCCGCGAGCAGCGGGAGCAGCGAGTCGCCGTGGCTGAACTCCACGTATGCCTCGTCGACCACCACCATCGAGGGCTTCGCGGCCTGCGCGGCTTCGTAGAGCGCGAGGACCGTGTCGCCGGAGACGGCGTTGCCCGTGGGGTTGTTGGGGGTGGTGATGAAGACGACGTCGGGCCGGTTCTCGGCGATGGTCTTCGTCGCCGCTTCGACGTCGATCGTGAAGTCGTCGCCGCGCGGGCCCGAGATCCAGCCGGTGCCGGTGCCGCGCGCGATGAGCCCGTGCATCGAGTACGAGGGCTCGAAGCCGATGGCGGTGCGGCCGGGCCCGCCAAAGGTCTGCAGGAGCTGCTGGATGACTTCGTTCGAGCCGTTGGCCGCCCAGACGTTGGCGAGGGTGACCTCGTGGCCGCCGGTGTTCGTGAGGTACCGGGCGAGCTCGGTGCGCAGCTCGACCGCGTCGCGGTCGGGGTAGCGGTTGAGGTCGCGGGCCGCCTCGCGGACACGCTCGGCGATGCGCTCGACGAGCGGCTCGGGGAGCGGGTAAGGGTTCTCGTTCGTGTTCAGGCGTACGGGGACGTCGAGCTGGGGCGCGCCGTAGGGGGACTTGCCGCGCAGTTCGTCGCGTACGGGGAGGTCGTCGATGCGAACGCTCACTGGTTCGGCACCTTCCATCCGAACCTCGCCTTGACCGCCGCGCCGTGCGCGGGCAGGTCCTCGGCCTCGGCGAGCGTCACCACGTGGTGGGCGACATCGGCGAGCGCGTCGCGGGTGTAGTCGACGATGTGGATGCCGCGCAGGAAGGACTGGACGGAGAGGCCCGAGGAGTGGCAGGCGCAGCCGCCGGTCGGCAGCACGTGGTTCGAGCCGGCGCAGTAGTCGCCGAGGGAGACGGGCGCCCAGGGGCCGACGAAGATCGCGCCCGCGTTCTTGACGCGGTCGGCGACGGCGGCGGCGTCGGCGGTCTGGATCTCCAGGTGCTCGGCGCCGTACGCGTCGACGACCCGCAGGCCCTCGTCCAGGCCGTCGACCAGGACGATCGCGGACTGGCGGCCGCTGAGCGCGGGGACGATCCGGTCCTCGACGTGCTTGGTCGCGGCGACCTGCGGCTCCAGCTCCTTGGCGACGGCGTCGGCAAGGGCGATGGAGTCGGTGACGAGGACGGCGGCGGCCAGCGGGTCGTGCTCGGCCTGGCTGATCAGGTCGGAGGCGACGTGCACCGCGTCGGCGGTGTCGTCGGCGAGGACCGCGATCTCGGTCGGCCCGGCTTCGGTGTCGATGCCGATGCGTCCCGTGAAGTACCGCTTGGCGGCGGCGACCCAGATGTTGCCGGGTCCGGTGACCATGTTCGCCGGGGCGCACGTCTCGGTGCCGTACGCGAACATCGCGACGGCCTGGGCGCCGCCCACCGCGTACACCTCGTCGATGCCGAGGAGCGCGCAGGCAGCGAGGATCGTGGGGTGCGGAAGACCGTCGAAGTCGGCCTGCGGCGGGGACGCGAGCGCCATCGACGCGACGCCCGCCTCCTGCGCGGGGACCGCGTTCATGATCACGGAGGACGGGTAGACCGAGCGTCCGCCCGGTGCGTAGAGGCCGACGCGCTCGACCGGCACCCACTTCTCGGTGACCGTGCCGCCGGGCACGACCTGGGTGGTGTGCGGGGCGCGGCGCTGCTCGCGGTGGACGATGCGGGCGCGGCGGATCGACTCCTCCAGGGCCTCGCGCACGAGCGGGTCGAGGCCGGTCAGGGCGTCGGCGATGGCGGTCGCGGGGACGCGGACCTGCGTCAGCCGTACTCCATCGAACTTCTCCGCGTATTCGATCAGCGCCGCGTCGCCACGATGATGCACGTCCTCGCAGATGGGCCGCACCCTCTCCAGGGCGGCCGCGACGTCGAAGTCGGCACGGGGCAGCAGGGCGCGCAGGGCGGGGCCCTCGGGGAGGGCGTCGCCGCGCAGATCGATTCGGGAGATCACGTGGCCAATTCTCTCAGACCCTGATTCCGCGCCGGACGCCGTATCACTGGCTGATATGAATCACGGAAGACCACGTTCACCACTAGCGTTCAGCCCGTCACTGAGCGGGCATGAAACAGGTGTGCGAGACACAAGCGCACAGCGGCACGGCAACGCGGCACCGGATCGCGGTGCGGGACGGCAGTACGGGGAGGACAACAGCAGTGGTCGACGACACCGGCATCGGGGACCCGCCGGACGGACTGACCGCCGCCGAGATCGGGATGTGGCAGGCCTTCCGCAACGGCAGCGTCTATGACCTCCGGTCGGGGGACGCGATGGAGGACGATCCCCACGGCGGCCACCCCTGGGGCCCGGAACGCAGCGTGCGCGCGCGCATCGTGTGCTGGCTGCTCCTGGAGGGTCCGCCCGCGCTCTCGGGCCGGGTCTCGTCACTGAAGCTCTCGGGCCTCCAGATCACGGACGTACTGGATCTGGCGGGCGGCGAGGTCGTTCCCTACGCCGAACTGAAGCACTGCCGCTTCGAGAAGGAAGTACTCGTCCCCGAGGCCAAGTTCACCACCCTGCGCCTCGTCAACTGCTCGATCCCGCGCGTGGAGGCGGCCCGCGTCCACACGGAGGGCGACCTGCATCTGCCGCGCTGCCGGATCCACAACGGCATGCGGCTCACGGACGCCCAGATCGGCACCGACCTGCTGATCAACCAGGCGGTGATCTACCGCGACCGGCGCGGCAACTCGATCATGGGCGACGGGCTCTCGGTCGGGCAGGACCTGCAGGCCGAGATGATGGAGTCGCACGGCCAGCTCAGCCTGCGCGGCGCGAAGGTCGGCGTCTCCTTCAGCCTGCGCGGCAGCAAGCTCGCCAATCCGTATGGCCAGCGGGCGCTCAACGCCCCGCAGATGACCGTGGAACGCACGCTCTACATGACGCCCGCCGCGCTCGGCGATCCCCCCATGACCAGCGGCATGACACCCCCGCGCGGCACCCGCGTCCAGCGCTTCGAGTGCCAGGGCGGCGTCCGGCTGGACGACGGGCGCTTCGGGGACGCCGTCGACCTGGCCCAGGCGCGCTTCACCCTGGAGAACGACCAGGAGGTGTCGCTGCGCCGCGTGCAGACCCCCGAGCTGCGCTTCCTCGGTGAGGCCCCGCAGCGCGGCAAGATCATCCTGTCCGGCGCCAAGGTCGTCACCCTCATCGACAAGTCGACCAGCTGGCCGGGCCCCGGCGGCCTCCAGATGGGCGGCTTCAGTTACGAGAACCTCGTCCCGCAGGGCCCCTTCCCGCTCGCCCGGCGGCTGGCGTGGGTGGCGGCCGCGACCGCCGAGTACAACCCCGAGCCCTACGAGAAGCTGGCCGCCGTCCTGCGCAACGGCGGCGAGGACGCCGACGCCCGCGAGGTGCTGCTCGCCAAGCAGCGCCGACGCCGCGAGACCCTGCCGATCGCGGCGAAGCTCTGGGGCTTCGCCCAGGACTGGACAGTGGCCTACGGCTACCGTCCGGGCCGGGCCGCCCTGTGGATGGCGGTGCTCTGGGCGGTGAGCGCGGTGGCCTTCGCGCGCGCCGACCACCCGGCGATCAAACCGGGCGAGCACCCGAACTGGAACCCGGCCCTGTTCTCCCTCGACCTGCTGCTCCCGGTCATCGACCTGGGCCAGGACAGCTACTGGCAGTTGCGCGGCGGCTGGCAGTGGTTCGCGGCGATCCTCATCCTGCTCGGCTGGGTCCTCGCGACGACGGTCGCGGCGGGGGCGACGAGGCTGCTGCGGAGGAACTGAGGAGGAGCCGGAGGAGAGCCGGGGAGAGGATCGGGAGGAGTGACCGAGAAGAGCCTCGGAGCCCGCCGGGAGCAGAGATTTTACCTTTACTTGACCATGTGTCAGGCAACCGGACGATCGATGCGAAAGCTTCACCCGCCATCCCCTGGCACTGCCCCGACCTGCGGCTTTCAATAACCGCACGATGGCATTCCTGCGCGCCCTGATCCGCACCGCACGCATGGTCAGGAACACCCCCCTCCTCTCCGCCGGTCTGACCCCCGACGACGAGGTGCTCCTCGACGCACCCGACGACCGGCTCGGCCCCGCGCTCGTCGCCGCGGGCCGGGGCGACCACGGCCCCGCCGCGAAACTGCTCGCCATGACCCGCGAGGGCAACGAGTGGGAGAACCGCGACCGCTACACGACGCGTCTGGCCACCTTCGCCCGCTCCCGCTCCGAGTGGTTCGACGACTGGCTCGCCGCCGCTCCGCACGACCCCGACGCGCTGCTCGTCAAGGCCGAGCTCGCGGTCGTCCGCGGCTGGGAGTCGCCGGCCCGCGCCGAGCTGCTCCGCGAGACGGCGCCCCTGATCACCGCGGCGGCCGAGGCCGACCCGCGCGACCCCGTGCCATGGCGGATCGCCCTGGACCACGCGCGCGGCACCCATGCCCCGCACTCGGTCTTCGACGCGATCCGGGCCGAGGCGGTGCACCGCTCCTCGCACCACTACGGCTGCCACGCCTCGGCGCTCCAGTACCTGTCGGCGGCCTGGTACGGCTCGCACCGCCAGTGCTTCGACTTCGCCGAGCGCGCCGCCCGGGACGCGCTGCCGGGATCGCTGATCCAGGCGCTGCCCGCGCGGGCCGCGTTCGCGTATCTCACCAGCGCCTCGGGGAGCGTGCCGCGCGAGCGCCTGGACGCCGCCGCCGACCTCGGGATCGCCGTGTCCCAGGAGTACGAGGCCGGGGATCCCTGGCCCGCGGAGGTCCGCAACGTCCTCACCTTCGTCCTCGTACGCCTGGAGCGATGGAGCGACGCCCTCGAACAACTGCGCCTCATCGGGCCCTATGCGACGTCCTTCCCCTGGGACCGCATGGCAGACGATCCGCTCGGTCAGTTCCTGGAACTGCGGGACGGCATACGCATCGAAGTGGCCGCCGGGACCCCGCTGCGCACCGGTGGCGGACGTCCGGGCTCCGGCGACCATTAGGCTTGAGGCTCGTGACCACCGTCCGGCTTCCGCTCTTCCCGCTCAACTCGGTGCTGTTCCCGGGGCTCGTGCTCCCGCTGAACGTGTTCGAGGAGCGTTATCGCGCCATGATGCGCGATCTGCTCAAGACTCCCGACGAGGAGCAGCGCCTCTTCGCGGTCGTCGCCATCCGCGACGGCCTGGAGGTCGCGCCGAGCGCTCCGGGCCTCCCTGATCCCACCGCGCAGCCCGAGCAGGGCCCGACGGCCGGCTTCGGCGACGACCCGCTCAAGGCCTTCCACGCGGTGGGCTGCATCGCCGACGCGGCGACGATCAGGGAGCGCGCCGACGGCGGCTTCGAGGTGCTCGCCACGGGCACCTCCCGCGTGCGGCTGCACTCCGTGGACGCGTCGGGCGCCTTCCTGACCGCGGAGGTCGAGGAGCTGCCCGAGGAACCCGGCGAGGAGGCGGGCGCGCTGGCCGAGGGCGTCCTGCGGGCCTTCCGCGCCTACCAGAAGCGGCTGGCCGGGGCGCGTGAGCGGTCCCTGTCCACGGGCGCCGAACTGCCGGACGACCCGTCCGTGGTGTCGTATCTGGTGGCGGCGGCCGCCGTCCTCGACACCCCCACGAAGCAGCGGCTCCTGGAGGCGCCGGACACCGCGTCGCGCCTGCACGAGGAGCTGAAAGTCCTTCGCGCCGAGACCGCCATCATCCGTAATCTGCCGTCGTTGCCCGCGACGGACCTCACGCGCGGCACCACGAGCCTCAACTGACGTAAGGCGCGAGCGCTTTGGCGAAGAAGCAGAAGAAGCAGCAGGCGGGCGCCGGCGGCACCCCGGCGACGGTGGCCCTCACCGCGGCGGGCGCCGACTACACGGTCCACGCCTACGAACACGACCCCGCGCACCCCTCGTACGGCGAAGAGGCGGCCCAGGCCATGGGCGTCTCCCCCGACCGGGTCTTCAAGACCCTGGTCGCGGAGGTCGACGGCGAGCTGACGGTGGCCGTGGTCCCGGTGGCGGGCAACCTGAACCTCAAGGCCCTGGCCACGGCCGTCTCCGGCAAGCGCGCGGTGATGGCGGACCCGGTGGCCGCCGAGCGCACCACGGGGTACGTACGGGGCGGCATCTCGCCCCTGGGCCAGCGCAAGAAGCTCCGTACCGTCGTGGACGACTCGGCGTCGTCGCACGCCACGATCTGCGTCTCGGCGGGCCGCCGGGGCCTGGAAGTGGAACTGGCACCCGATGACCTGGCCCGCCTCACGGCCGCCGTACTGGCCCCGATCGGGCGTGAATAGGCCCTCGACGGCGGTCGCGGGCTCGACTAGTACCACCCTCATGTCGAAGAAGACGCGCAAGAGGAAGTGGCGGGTGCGCAAGGGCAAGGCGAACCACGGGAGGCGCCCCGCCTGACGCCGGCAGGACGGGGGGGGCGTCCTCACGCCCGACGGGGTGCGCTCGCACGCCCGCCGGGACGCCCCCTGACGCCCGCCAGGGGCGTTCTCAGGCCCCTGCGGCGTCCGAGCTGCCCTCTGCCCGCCCGGGGTCCCCGTAGGGCAGGGGGTAGGGCTCGGGGTCCCTCGGTCCGAAGAGCCCGGTGAGGCCCAGGTGCAGGAGCAGCGCGGCCACGGGCCAGGCCAGCAGCGCGCCCTTGGCCTTGAGCTCCATGGGGGCGTCGAAGGCGACGCCCTTGCCCACGGACTCCGCATGGGCGGCGACGTCCGTCTCGGGCCCGAGGAAGATCCCAAGACGCCAGGCGAGCACGGCCCCCAGCAGACTCCCGGCCGTCAGCCCGACGACCAGCGGAATACCGCCCCGCCTGCGCAGCAGGAACACCACGGCGCCGGTCACCGCGCCGAACGCGAGCGAGAGCAGGGCGAACGTTCCGTCGACCCCGATCGCCTGTTCCCCCTCGGTGTCCTTGAGGTACACCGCCTCGTTGTCCGCGATCAACGGCACGCGCGGCGCGAGCCACAGCCACAGCAGGCCGAGCAGGACGCCACAGACGGCCACCACGACCGCGATCACCGCGGCCTGTCGCACTTCGGTCTTCATCCCGGGACCGTCCTCCTCGTGCGCCGGCATGGGAACGGCTCCGGACGACTGAGCGGCTTGCTGCCAGGGGTCGTGCGGGGGCTGGTCGCGGGGCGGCTGGGAGGGCGTCAGCGGTGCAGTCACCCACACATGGTGCCAGTACTACCTGAGTACCGCTTCACCGCACAGCCGCACGGCGGTAGGCCCAGGTGGCGATGGCGAGCGAGGCGACGCCGACCCCCGCGCAGACGGCGAGGTCGAGGGCCACGGTCGCCCAGTCCGGATGCGGCCCGAAGGTACGGGCGAACGCCTCGACCCCGTACGTCGAGGGCAGCAGATCACGCGCGTACTGCAAGAACTCCGGCATCCGCTCGGCCGGGAGCACCCCGAGGAGCAGCGCCGCCGACATGCCCAACTGCCCGAGCAGCGTGGCCAGTTCGGGCCGCGGGGCGAGCAGCCCGAGGGCGGCGCCAAGGCCGGCGAGGGCGGCACCGGCCAGTGGGATCACCGCGGCGAGCACCCACAGGTTCGCCATCGGGAGCCCGAAGAGGCCGCATCCGACGACCGCCGTGACCAGCGTGCCCGGCACGGTGAACGAGGCGTAGGCCGCCGCGGCGCCGAGGACCACCGACGCGGGCGGCACGGGCAGCGTGGCGTAGTGGTCGAGGCCTCCGTCGGCGCGGAGCTGCCCGAAGTACTGCGCGAGCAGGTTGAGCGCGACGAACGCGACGACGAGCACGGAGGACCCGGCGACGACGGCACGCGCCTCACCGCCCCCGTCCACGACGCCCCGCATCAGGATCATGATCCCGACGGACTGGAAGGTCGCCACGAAGAGCAGCGGAATGCGCGCGACCCGCGCCCGGGACAGCTGCGCCCGGTAGACCGCCGCGAGCGCGGGAAACAGCCGCGCACGGGGCCCCAGGGGCTCGGCGGCGTCGGCCTGCCACTCACGGTCGTCGGCCCGTACGGCCGCTTCCAGGGGAACGGCACTCACCGAACGGCCCTCCTCTTGCTGTTCTTGCGCCCGGCGAAGGTCACGCCTTCACCAGCCCTTCCCCGTTCCCGCCCAGGGCGAGATACACGTCCTCCAAGCTCGGTGTGGCCAGGGTGAAGTCGTCGAGGGCGGAGAACGCGGCTCCGCCGGTGACCGCCGCGACGGCGGCCCGTGCCTCGTCCGGTGCGAGCCGCAGGGACCACTTGCGGCCGGACTCCACGGCGGAGGAGCGCAGCGCGGCGACCTCGGGGACGTCCAGCGGCGCCCGCTCCCGCCAGACGAGCTCGACGCGCACCTCGCCCGCGACCTGCTCCTTCAGCCCCAGGGGACTGTCGCAGGCGATGACCTTGCCGTGGTCGAGCACGGCGACGCGGTCCAGGACCGTCTCCGCCTCGATGACGTTGTGGGTGACAAGCAGCACCGTGGTGCCCTGCTCGGCCCTGCGCCGGTCGACGGCGCCCCAGACGGCCCGCCGCGCGATGGGGTCCATGCCGGTCGTCGGCTCGTCGAGGACGAGCAGCGGCCGCTCCCCCACCAGGGCGGTGGCGAAGCAGGCGAGCCTGCGCTGTCCGCCGGAGAGCTTCTTCAGCGGCCGCGAGGCGAGCTTGGTGAGCGCGAGCTCTTCCAGTACGCCGTCCCGCTCGGCCCGCGCGGCCCGCACGTCGAGGCCGCGCAGGCGCGCGGTCGTCTCGACGGCGAGCGAGACGGTCAGCTCGTCGAGCGCGGTGGACTCCTGCCCCAGGTACGCGAGGATCCGCGCGGCCCGCTCGGGGTGGCGCAGGATGTCGTGGCCGAGGATCTCGACGCTCCCGCTGTCGGGCCGCATCAGGCCGGTCAGCTGGCGTACGAGGGTGGACTTGCCGGCGCCGTTGGGTCCGAGGAGACCGAAGATCTCGCCGCGCCTGACCTCCAGGCTGATGCCGTCGGTCGCGCGCACCTCGGGCGTCGCGGGCGTGCCGCGCCTGCCGCGGGCGGCGGGATAGGTCTTGACGAGGTCGCGCACCGCGCAGACGGCATCACTGCCGTGACCCTGTCGGAGCCCCTGTCGGACTGCCTGTGCCGAGCGCGTACTCACGAAGGACGAGGGTACGGGGTCCCGCACCCGGTACGACGCCCGGGGCGCCCCGTACGCCCCGTATCGGTCATCCGTGGTCGTGTTCCGTCACTCGTTCGCGCGCCTGTCCTGTCACTCGCCGGAGCGGTCGCCCACCGGTGCGTGCTCCACGGCCGTGTGGACGTCGATCTCGCGCCAGAAGCCCGCCCGGATCGCGTACCGGTCGTGTTCGTCGATCTGGTCGTCCTTGTGGGCGAGCAGGCCGAAGCGGGCCGCGTACCGCAGGAGCTCGCCGTCGACGCGGTGCGGGATGCGCGGGTACATCGTCGAGAGCTTCTGCAGGTTGTGCTGTTCCGGCAGGCGGGCCATCCAGCGGCGCGCGAACACCTGCCCGACCTCGAAGGGGTCACCGCCGACGGTGGTGATGTCCTCCTCGCGGTCCGCCCAGCGCTGCTCGGCCGTCGTGAGCTGGGCGAGCGTGGGCAGGGCGGCGGCCTCCGGGCTCTCCGCGGCGCCACCGGGGCGCTCGACCCAGCCCTTGTCGGAGGACCAGCGCAGCGTGGCGTTCGTGGGGTGCTGGGCGGCCTGGGTGGTGCCGGGGCCGCGCAGGGCGGCCAGGTCCTTGGGGGTGGGCACGCCCTTGCCCGGGGGCATGTGGTGGGCGCCGCCGCTGTCGCCGTTGGTCCCGGCCTCGGCGTGCTGTACGTGCTGCCCGTGCTGGACCCCCGCGGCCTCGTCGGCGGCCCGCTGGGCGCTGGCCGCGAGGGCGGACTCCGGCAGGGGCGCGGAGAGGATCGCGGCGATCTCGGGGCGCGGGATCGGAGAGGGCGCGCAGACGCCGGTGAGCTCCTTGGGGCGTACGGCCTTGGTGATCCAGGCGCGGTCCAGGACGCGGCGCTCGTCGGCCTCGGCCACGAGGTCCTCGGACTGGTTGTAGTCCCCGTCGGCGGCCTGGACGGCCCACAGGTGGACGGCGACGCCGTGCTCCTTGGCGGCCATCATGCCGGGCAGCAGGTCCCCGTCGCCGGTGATGAGCACGATGTCCGAGCAGGCGCGGTTACGGGCCAGCTCCGTCAGCTCGGCGTGCATGGCGGCGTCGACGCCCTTCTGGGCCCACCGGCCGTCGCTCCGGGTCAGCGCGCCGAGCCGGACCGTCACGCGCGGCATGACGCGCAGCCTGCGGTGCTCGGGCTGCGGTACGCGGTCGGGGGCTCCGTCGAACCAGTAGATCCGGAGCAGGGGGCGCTCGGTGTCGGATTCCGCGCGCTCACGGATGCCCTGGATCAGGGCGGTGTGATCGACGGTGATCCGGGACCGCGAGGGCTCGCCCGCGAGGAGACTCGCGGCGGCACCCAGCAGATACCCGGCGTCCACCAGGACGATGCAGCGGTCCACGCGATCCACCCTCTTTCCCTGGAGATTCCCTGGAAGTAATGGTTCGGGTTTCCTTCGAGTCTGCCCGACCCGGCGGAGGTTAACGGCCGGAACTCGATCTTCGGCGTGGCGTATCCCGTCTTCACTCTCCGACAGGGCTTATTACGCACGGTAATTCTCTGAAATGCGCAGCTTGTCGCCATATGTGAATCTGGTCGCATCCTGGCCCCCAGATCCCCTTCAGGAGGAAGATCACCATGGCCAAGAACAAGAACCGCAAGCAGGGCGACGACCACAACCGCGCATCGGCCGCGGAGCAGGCCCAGGAGCAGGCCAAGTCGTCCGCGGAGCAGGCCGAGCAGCGGGTGCAGTCCGCCGTTCAGTCGCAGGGCAGCCCGGCCGAGGTCGCGCGCAAGCATCAGCGTCGATTCGGCCACAACTGACGCCCACACAGGCGTATATGCGTGAAGGGGCGCACCCGGACTTCCGGGTGCGCCCCTTCACTGGGTTATGGCGGTGTTTCTACCCGGCCAGACAGGACGGGCCGAGCAGCACCTTCAGGTCACCGAAAAGGGCGGGATCCGGTTGTACGCGGTGGCGGTCGAGCCGCAGCACCGTCGTCTTCTGGGCCCCCTGGAGCTTGATCCGCACCTCGCTGTTGCCGCGGTGGTGGCTGAGGATCTCTCCGAGGCGGCTGACCATCGGCGGGGTCACCTTCACCGTCGGGATGGTGATCAGGACGGGCGCGTTGGTGCCCGCGTTCGACAGGTCGGGGACCTGGAGCTCCATCGCGACCAGACGCGGCACGTCCTCGCGCTTGTCGAGGCGGCCCTTGACGAACACCACGGCGTCCTCGACGAGTTGGGTCGAGACGAGCTGATACGTCGCCGGGAAGAACATGCACTCGATGGAGCCCGCGAGGTCCTCGACGGTCGCGATCGCCCAGGCGTTGCCCTGCTTGGTCATCTTGCGCTGGAGGCCGGAGATGATGCCGCCGATGGTGACGATCGAGCCGTCCGAGTAGTCACCGCCGGTGAGTTGCCCGATGCCCGCGTCGGCCTTGTCGGACAGGACGTGCTCCAGGCCGAACAGCGGGTGGTCGGAGACGTACAGGCCGAGCATCTCCCGCTCCTGGGCGAGCAGATACGTCTTCTCCCACTCGTCGGTGGAGAACTCCACGTCGAGGCCGAAGCCCGGCTCGCCGCCGGTCTCCTCGCCGCCTCCGAAGAGGTCGAACTGCCCTTCCGCTTCCTTGCGCTTGACCTGCACCACGTTGTCGATCATGGGCTCGTACTGGGCGGTCAGGCCCTTGCGGGTGTGCCCCATGGTGTCGAAGGCGCCCGCCTTGATGAGCGACTCCGTGGTCCGCTTGTTGCAGGCGGCGGCCTCGACCTTGTCGAGGTAGTCGGGGAAGGAGGCGAACTTCCCCTTGGCCTTGCGCGAGCGGACGATCGACTCGACGACGTTCGTGCCGACGTTACGGACCGCCTCCAGGCCAAAGAGGATCACGTCGTCGCCCTGGGCGGCGAAGTTGTGCACGGACTCGTTCACGTTGGGCGGCAGTACCTTGATGCCCATGCGCCGGCACTCGTTCAGGTAGATGGCCGACTTGTCCTTGTCGTCCTTCACCGAGGTGAGCAGCGCGGCCATGTACTCGGCGGGGTAGTTCGCCTTGAGGTAGGCGGTCCAGTACGTGACGAGGCCGTACGCGGAGGAGTGCGCCTTGTTGAACGCGTATCCGGCGAAGGGGACCAGGACGTCCCACAGGGCCTGGATCGCGGCGTCCGAGTAGCCGTTCTTCTTCGCTCCCTCCTGGAAGAGGACGAAGTTCTTCGCCAGCTCGTCGGGCTTCTTCTTGCCCATCACGCGGCGCAGGATGTCGGCTTCGCCCAGCGAGTAGCCGGCGATGATCTGCGCGGCCTTCTGCACCTGCTCCTGGTACACGATGAGGCCGTAGGTCAGGCCGAGCGTCTCCTTCAGGGGCTCTTCGAGCTCCGGGTGGATCGGCGTGATCTCCTGGCGGCCGTTCTTGCGCTCCGCGTAGTTGATGTGCGAGTTCATGCCCATCGGGCCCGGCCGGTAGAGGGCCGAGACGGCGGAAATGTCCTCGAAGTTGTCGGGCTGCATCTGGCGGAGCAGGGAGCGCATCGGACCGCCGTCGAACTGGAAGACGCCGAGCGTGTCACCGCGGCAGAGCAGTTCGAAGGTCTTCTTGTCGTCCAGCGGGAGGGAGAGCATCTCCAGGTCGATGCCCTTGTCGTTCCGCACCATCTTGACGGCGTCGTCCATGATGGTGAGGTTTCGAAGGCCCAGGAAGTCCATCTTGAGCAGGCCGAGCGACTCGCACTGGGGGTAGTCCCACTGCGTGATCGTCACGCCGTCCGTGTGCCGGGTCCAGAGCGGGGCGTGGTCCACGATCGGCTCGCTGGACATGATGACGCCGGCCGCGTGCACGCCCATCTGCCGGACCAGGCCCTCGACGCCCTTGGCGGTGTCGATGACCTTCTTGACGTCCGGTTCGTTCTCGTACATCCCCCGGATCTCGCCCGCCTCGCTGTAGCGCGGGTGCTTGGGGTCCGTGATGCCGGAGAGGTCGATGCCCTTGCCGAGGACGTCGGCGGGCATCGCCTTGGTGAGGCGGTCGCCCATCGCGTACGGATATCCGAGCACGCGCGCGGAGTCCTTGATGGCGTTCTTCGCCTTGATCTTTCCGTACGTGCCGATCATGGCGACCTTGTCGGCGCCGTACTTCTCGGTCACGTACCGGATCACTTCGACGCGCCTGCGCTCGTCGAAGTCGATGTCGACATCGGGCATGGAGACGCGCTCGGGGTTGAGGAACCGCTCGAAGATCAGACCGTGCGTGATGGGGTCGAGGTCGGTGATGCCCATGGCGTACGCGACGATCGAGCCGGCCGCGGAGCCACGGCCCGGGCCCACCGCGATGCCGTTGTTCTTGGCCCACATGATGAAGTCGGCGACCACGAGGAAGTACCCCGGGAACCCCATCTGGATGATGATGTCCATCTCGTACTCGGCCTGCTTCTGCCGGTCTTCGGGGACACCGCCCGGGTAGCGGCGGGCCATGCCGACCCGGACCTCCTCCTGGAACCAGGTGACTTCGGTGAAGCCGTCCGGGATCTCAAACTTGGGCATGAGGTCGCGCTTCTCGAACATCCCGGTGGTGTCGATCTGCTCGGCGACCAGGAGCGTGTTGGCGCAGCCTTCCTGCCAGGCGTCCGAGGAGTCGATGGCGTACATCTCGTCCGTGGACTTCAGGTAGTAGCCGGTGCCGTCGAAGCGGAAACGGTCGGGGTCCGAGAGGTTCTTGCCGGTCTGGATGCAGAGCAGGGCGTCGTGCGCGACGGACTCGTGCGCGTACGTGTAGTGCGAGTCGTTCGTGACCAGCGGCGGGATGCCCAGCTTCTTGCCGACCCGGAGCAGGTCGTCACGGACCCGGCGCTCGATGTCGATGCCGTGGTCCATCAGCTCCAGGAAGTACCGGTCCTTGCCGAAGATGTCCTGGTACTCGGCGGCCGCCTTCACCGCCTCGTCGAACTGCCCGAGCCGCAGCCGGGTCTGCAGCTCCCCGGACGGGCACCCGGTGGAGGCGATCAGGCCCTCCGACCACTGGGAGATCGTCTCCTTGTCCATGCGCGGCCACTTCTGCAGCCAGCCCTCGGCATACGCGTCCGAGGACAGCCGGAAGAGGTTGTGCAGGCCCGTGCTGTTCGACGCCCAGATCGTCTTGTGCGTGTAACCACCCGAACCGGACACGTCGTCACGCTTCTGATGCGGCTGGCCCCACTTGATCTTCCGCTTGTTGCGGCGGGACTCCGGCGCCACATACGCCTCGATCCCGATGATCGGCGTCACACCCGCCTTCTGCGCCGAGTGGAAGAAGTCGTACGCCCCGTGGAGGTTGCCGTGGTCGGACATGGCGACATGCGTCATGCCCATCTCATTACACGCGTCGAACATGTCCTTGAGCCGCGCGGCACCGTCCAGCAGCGAGTACTGGGTGTGGACGTGGAGGTGCGTAAAGGGCGGCTTGGTCACGGCGGGAGGCCTCCGGGGAACAGTCGGCAACAGTCTGGGGGGACAGCGTGGAAGTCTAATCCGCGACACTGACAACCGACGGGCACTCGGGGGTACCGTCGTGCGTTGGACAGGTCGGAACGCCTGTCCCAAATGTCATGCACCACCTGGCACCACCCGTTACCTGGAGGCACCCCGCGATGTCGGACCCGCAGCCCACCGCTGAGCAGCGCGGCGAGCAGATCCTCTCCGTCTTCGACACCGCGTTCGGTGAGCTGCTCGCAGCGGACCCCGCCGCGTTCCGGGTGAAGTTCCGGAAGATGGCCGCCTCCGCCTTCGCGTTCTACCGCGGCACGGCCTGCCTCTTCTACGGGGACCTGGAGCGCGAGCAGCACGGCGGTCCGTACCTGGACGAGCGCACGGGCCGGGTGTGGATCCACGGCGACCTGCACGCGGAGAACTTCGGCACGTACATGGACGCCCAGGGTCGTCTGATCTTCAACGTGAACGACTTCGACGAGGCGTACGTCGGCCCCTTCACCTGGGACCTGAAGCGCTTCGCTGCCTCCGTGGCCCTGATCGGGTACACGAAGGCGCTCAGCGACGAGCAGATCACCGACCTGGTGCGGGTCTACGCCGCGGCGTACCGCGAGCGGATCCACGACCTGGCGACCGGCGCCAAGAGCGACGAGGTGCCGCCCTTCACTCTGGACACCGCCCAGGGCCCGCTCCTGGACGCGCTGCGCGACGCGCGCTCGCTGACCCGCTTCGGCCTGCTTGACTCCATGACGGAGATCCGCGACTTCGAGCGCCGCTTCGCCTCCGGCGGCGGCTCCATCGAGCTCGACGCGGCCACCCGGTACAAGGTGCTCGCGGCCTTCGACGGCTATCTGGAGACCCTCCCCGAGTCCTCGCTGACCCGCCCCGACTCGTACCGCGTGAAGGACGTCGTCGGACGCCGCGGCATCGGCATCGGCTCGGCGGGACTGCCCTCGTACAACATCCTTCTGGAGGGCAACAGCGACGCGCTGGAGAACGACGTCGTGATCTACCTCAAGCAGGCGCAGACCCCGGCCGTCTCGCGGCACATCACCGACGGCGCGGTCCGTGACTACTTCCAGCACGAGGGCCACCGCACGGTCATCTCGCAGCGCGCGCTCCAGGCGCACGCCGACCCGTGGCTGGGCTGGACCGAGCTGGACGGCTCCGGGCAGCTGGTCGCCGAGGTCTCTCCGTACGCCGTGGACCTGGACTGGTCTGACATCGACGACCTGGACGAGATCGCCGCGGTCATCGCCGACCTGGGCCGTGCCACCGCCACGATGCACTCCGCCGCGGACGACGAGAGCGGTCACTCGGACCTGGTGCCGTTCTCCACGGAGCGTGCGATCGATGCCGCCATCGCGGCGGACGAGGAGGGCTTCGGGGACCTCCTCGTGGACTTCGCGCACGAGTACGGCGCGCGCGCCCGCAAGGACCACCAGATCTTCGTCGACCTGTTCCGCAACGGCCGGATTCCGGGGCTGCGGGCCGCCGGGTAACTCATAGGCACCCTTTAGGGCTGCCTTATGGGCGCGCATGGCACACTCGCTTGCGCGATGGACATCACCGGGACCCAGCTCAGAACCGTGCGCGCGGCGCTCTTCACGGCGCTCGTCGTGACGCTCTCCGCCGCGTCGCACGTGTTGCTGTCCCGCGCCCCGCTGCCGCTGACCACCGTCGGCATGATCGCCGCCGCGGTCTTCGTCATCGCGTACGCACTGGCGGGGCGCGAGCGCGGCTACGGCCGCATCGCCGCCCTGCTGATCCCGCTGGAACTGGCCGCCGACACGGTGTTCACCACGGGACAGCACGTCTGTTACGGCCAGGCGGGCGGGCCCGTCGCGGGCCCGCTGCGCTCCGTCGGCTTCGACGTGCTGTGCGGCGGCGCGAGCGTCGGCACCCCGCTGGCCCGGATGACGGGCGGCGAGGCGCACGGCGCCACGGCGCTGCTCGCCGACGCCGATCCGGGGGCCGCCTGGCTGCTGCTCGGCGCGCACATCACGGTCGGCCTGCTCGCGGCGGCCTGGCTGCGGCGCGGCGAACGCGCCCTGGCCCAGGTCCTGCGCGCGATGGCCGCCGCCACGTTCCGGCCGCTGCTCATCGCCGTCGCCGCGGTGAGCACCCGCCCGAGGCCCCTGCGCCGCCTGCCGCGCCCCGCGCGCCGGGTAGGGACCGCGCGTTCGCGGCTTCTCGTGCATTTCGTGGGACGGCGTGGACCGCCGTGCTCGGCCGTCTTCGCCTGAGCACCACCGTCCCCACGCATGTCACCCCTACGGAGAACACCATCATGAGCAAGCGCAACAGCCAGGCGGCCAAGTCGGCGGCCCGCGAGCGGATCCGCGCCCAGCAGGAAGCCGAGCGCAAGCGGGAGAAGCGGAAGCGGTCGATCATCGTCGGCGTCTCCGTCGTCGCGGTCCTGGCGATCGCGGGCGGCGTCGGCTATGCCGTCATGCAGTCCAACAAGCCCGGCCACTGGGAAGCCGCCAAGGACGAGAAGCTCGTCAAGCCGGCGAACTCCACGGGCGCCGACGGCACGACCGTCGTCCTCGGCAAGGACAGCGCCAAGAAGACCCTCAAGGTCTACGAGGACCCGCGCTGCCCGGTCTGTGCCAGCTTCGAGCAGACGGTCGGCCCGACGGTCGAGAAGGACCTGAAGGACGGCAAGTACAAGATCCAGTTCGTCGGCGCGACGTTCCTGGACCGCAACCTCACCGGCGAGGGCTCCAAGAACGCGCTCAGCGCGCTGGGTGCCGCCCTGAACGTGAGCGACCAGGCCTTCCTCGACTACAAGAAGGCGATGTTCTCCAAGGAGAACCACCCCTCCGAGACCGAGGACAAGTTCAAGGACGACGCGTACCTGACCAAGATCGCGAACGAGGTTCCTGAGCTCAAGAAGAGCAAGACCTTCGCGAAGGACGTCAAGGGCGGCACGTACGACCGCTGGGCCCTGGAGATGGCCAAGAAGTTCGACGACAACAAGGACGGCGTCGACGGCACGCCCTCCTTCGTCATGGACGGCAAGAAGCTGACCGGCCCCGACAAGAAGAACGCGCCCTCGACGGTCGAGGACTACAAGAAGGCCATCGACGCGGCGCTCAAGGGCTGAACAGACGGAAAAGCCGCTCTCTGAACGGCGTATGACGAAAGAGCGGGCGAACGTTTCACGGTTCGCCCGCTCTTGGCGATTACTGATCAGTAAGGTGATCGCCCGTGACCAGTCGAATCAGCGCTCAGAGATCGCTCAACTCCGCGGCCCCGCGCCGCCGTACGGTCGTCAAGGCCGCCGCCGCCACCGCGGCCCTCGCCCCGCTCGCCGCGGCTCCCCTCGCCCACGCCGCCGAAGGACCCGCGTTCCACCACGGCGTCGCCTCGGGCGACCCGCTCCCCGACGGCGTCCTGCTGTGGACCCGCGTGACGCCGGTACCGGAGGCCACGCCGGGCTCCGGCAAGGGGCCGGACACCACCGTGAGCTGGGAGATAGCCAAGGACAAGGGCTTCACCCAGGTCGTCGGCCACGGCAGCACGACCGCGCGGGCCACGGCCGACCACACGGTCAAGGCCGACGTAAGGGGCTTGAGCCCTGCCACCACCTATTACTTCCGCTTCTCCGCGGGCGGCTCCGGGAGCGACGGCACCCCGGTGCACTCCCCCGTGGGCCGCACCCGCACCACCCCGGCGCATGAAGCGGCCGCTCCCGGCGTCCGGTTCGGCGTGGTGTCCTGCGCCAACTGGGAGGCCGGCTACTTCTCCGCGTACCGCCACCTCGCGGCCCGCACCGAGCTCGACGCGGTGCTCCACATCGGCGACTACATCTACGAGTACAAGAGCGGCGAATACCCGGCCGCCGAGTACGGCGTGCGTCAGCACGAACCGCGGCACGAGATCGTCAGCCTCGCCGACTACCGCACCCGGCACGGCATCCACAAGACCGACCCGGACGCGCAGGCGATGCACGCCACGCACCCCCTGATCGCGATCTGGGACGACCACGAGTTCGCCGACAACACCTGGTCGGGCGGCGCCGTGAACCACTCCCCGGAGACCGAGGGCGGCTGGGCGCAGCGCATGGCGGCAGCCAAGCAGGCGTACTTCGAGTGGATGCCCGTGCGCCCTTCTACCGAAGGCACCGTCTACCGCCGTATCCGCTTCGGCAAGCTGGCCGATCTGCACCTGCTCGACCTGCGCTCCTTCCGCTCCGAGCAGGCGGGATTCGGCAGCGGTGACGTGGACGACCCGGACCGTACGATCACGGGCCGCGCCCAGCTCGACTGGCTGAAGGCGGGCCTCGCCTCGTCCGACGCCTCCTGGAAGCTGGTCGGCACCTCGGTGATGATCTCCCCGGTCGCCTTCGGTTCCGTGCCGGCCCATCTCCTCGAACCCATCGCGGAGCTGCTCGGGCTGCCCAAGGAAGGCCTGGCCATCAACGCCGACCAGTGGGACGGCTACACCGACGACCGCAAGGAGCTCATCTCCCACCTGGTCGACAAGGCCATCCGCAACACGGTCTTCCTCACCGGGGACATCCACATGGCGTGGGCGAACGACGTACCCGTCAGGGCCGCCACGTACCCCGGATCGCCCTCGGCGGCCACGGAGTTCGTGGTCACGTCCGTGACCTCCGACAACGTGGACGACATGCTGCACGTCGCCCCGCACACCCTCTCGCTGGTCGCGGTGGGCGCGGTGAAGGCCGCCAACCGCCACGTGAAGTGGCTGGACATGGACTCGCACGGCTACGGCGTCCTCGACGTCACCGCCGAGCGCTCGCAGATGGACTACTACGTCCTGTCCGACCGCAAGGACCCGAAGGCGACCTCCACGTGGGCCCGTTCGTACCGCACCCTCAGCGGCACCCAGCGGGTCGAGCGGGCGTCCTCGCCGGTGCGCTGACAGGTCACCTGCACTGATGCCGGTGCCGCCCTCTACTCTGACGGCATGAGTGACCCGGGGGACGTGGTGGACGGCCGTTTCGAGCTCGTCGAGCGGCTCGGCAGTGGAGGCATGGGCACGGTGTGGCGGGCGCGCGACACCGTGCTGCACCGAGAGGTGGCCGTCAAGGAGGTGCGTCCCGCGGGGCACGAGCTGACGGACGAGCAGTCGCGTGTCCTGCGGGAGCGGGTGCTGCGCGAGGCCAGGGCGCTGGCCCGGCTCAACCACCCGCATGTGGTGACGATCCATCACATCGTGGACATGGGCCCGCACCCCTGGCTGGTGATGGAGCTGCTGCCGGGGCGCACGCTCCAGGATCTCCTGGAGCAGGGCACGTTGCCGCCGCACGAGGCGGCGCGCATCGGCCGCCAGCTCCTCTCGGCGCTGCGCGTCGCCCACGCGGCGGGCATCCTGCACCGGGACGTGAAGCCCGCGAACATCCTGCTGCGGGAGGCAGCCCCCGGCACGGACCTCTCCGTGGTCCTCACCGACTTCGGCATCGCCTCGCTCCTGGGCTCCACGCAGCTCACCGCCACCGGCGACCTGATCGGCTCGCCGGAGTACATCGCGCCCGAGCGCATCCGCGGCACGGACCAGGGCCCGGCGGCCGACCTCTGGTCGCTCGGCGTGGTCCTCTACGTCGCCGTGGAGGGCGTCAGCCCGCTGCGCCGCGCCACGACGCTCGCCACGCTCGCCGCCGTGCTCGACGACGCGGTGCCGCCTCCGGTGCGCTCGGGGGCGCTCACTCCGGTCCTGACCGCCCTCCTGGTGCGGGACCCGGCGCTGCGCCCCGACGCCGAGCGCCTCGACGCGATGCTCGCCGCGGTGGCGAACGGCATCGCCCGCCAGCCCACGGAGATCTCCGACCGGCCGGGGGTCCCGGACAGGCCGGGGATTTCAGACCGGCCGGTGGTCGCCGTGGGGCCGCCGCCCGCCGCCCCCCGTGGACGAATGCCCGTCATCGTCGCGGCGGTTGCCGTGGCGCTCGCCCTGGTGGCCGGTGCCGCACTGGTGGTCGCCCTGCGCGGCGGGTCCGGGAACGACGGGGATGAGGGCAAGGGCGGCGGAACGGCCTCCGCGGGAGCTTCGTCCAAGGCCTCTCCGGGGCCCACGAAGACGTCCGAGGGCCCGGACGGGAGCAAGAGCCCGACCTCGCCGCGTGCGTCCTCCCCCGGCGCCCCGCCCGCCTCGGGAGGCTGGATCGCCCAGCTCTTCTCCGAGCCCGTCGGCTCCGGCACGGCAGCCCGCGACCGCCGGCTCGCGGCCGTACGCGAGGACGTGCCGGAGGCGCAGTACCTGCGCAGCGACGACTACGCCTCACTGCGGCCCGGCTACTGGGTGATCTACTCCCCCGGCCCCTTCGCGGACGGCCGGGCCGCCCTGCGGTTCTGCGAGGAACGCGGCAGGACCACCGACAAGGAGTGCGCCGGGCGGTACCTCAGCTCCAGCGGCTCCGACCTCGGCCTGCTGTGCAAGCCGCCCGCGAGCGCCCCGGTGGGACGCTGCACGCGCACCTGAGCTGAGCCATTGCGCTCTCGCGGCCGGAGGACCGCTAGAGGGTCTCCGGGGAGCCGGTTGCTAGAGGGTCTCCAGGAAACCGATCGCCGTCCGCCACGTCGCCTCCGCCGCCTCGGCGTCGTAGTCGTCGAGGTCGGGGTCGGTGTAGATGTGGCCCGCGCCCGCGTAGCGGTAGACCTCGACGTCGGCTCCGGCGCGGCCCATCTGGAGGTACCACGCGCTCAGCCAGTCGTCCGTCTCGAACGGATCCGGTTCGGCGACGTGCAGCTGCACCGGCAGCTCGTCCACCGTCGTGTTCTCCGCGATGTCGGACGTCCCGTGCAGGAGCAGAAGGCCGCGTGCCTTGTCGTCGCCGAGGGCGAGGGTCTGCGCGGTGGCGGCGCCGAACGAGAACCCGGCGTAGACGAGACCCCGCTCGGAGTAGGGCGCGGCGGCCAGGATCGCCCGCTTCAGGAGCTCGTCCTTGCCGAGCTCGTCCTTGAAGGCCATGCCTTCCTCGACGGAACCGAAGGTGCGCCCTTCGAACAGGTCGGGCGTCCACACCTCGTACCCCTCGGCGCGCAACCGGTCGGCCGCCGCGTGCACTGCGGGCACAAGGCCGTACGTCGAGTGGAAAAGCATGATGTTCATGGGGCCATCGTGCCACTTACCCTCGGGGGCATGGAGAACGTACTGCGTCCGTTGATCGTGGTCGGCGGCTCGGTCGTGCTCACGCTGGCCGTGGGATGGCTGGCCGATGTGCTGCTGCGCCGGGCCGACGACCGTCACCCCGACAACCCACTGTGGGGCCTGCTCCGCCGCTGCAGGCTGCCGCTCCAACTCGTGATGTGCGCCACCTTGTTGCGCGGCTTCTTCGAACAGGCCAAGATCGCCGAGGACCATTCGGCGGGCATCGGCCAGACACTGACCCTGGTGCTCATCGGGTCGGTCGCCTGGCTCCTCGTCCGCATCGCGACCGCGATCGTGGAGTCCACCTACGCCCGTTATGCCAACGCCCACCGCGATCCCGCCCGGATCCGCAGGGTGCGTACGCAGGTCACGCTCATCCAGCGGGTGGTCACCGCGGTCGTCGGCGTGGTGGCCGTCGGCGCGATGCTGCTGACCTTCCCCGCCATGCAGGCGGCCGGGACGTCCCTGCTCGCGTCGGCGGGCGTCCTGGGCATCGTCGCGGGCGTCGCCGCCCAGTCCACGCTGTCGAACATCTTCGCGGGGCTGCAGATCGCCTTCGGCGACATGGTGCGGATCGGCGACACGGTCGTCGTGGACGGCGAGTGGGGCACGGTCGACGAGATCACGCTGACCTTCCTGGCCGTGCGCACCTGGGACGAGCGCCGGATCACGATGCCGGTGTCCTACTTCGTGTCGAAGCCCTTCGAGAACTGGTCGCGCGGCGGCTCCCAGATGACCGGCACCGTCTTCTTCCAGCTGGACCACACCGCGCCCGTCACCGAGATGCGCGAGAAGCTCCAGGACATCCTGCGCGAGTGCGCCGCCTGGGACGGCAGGGACTGGGGTCTCGCGGTCACGGACACGACGCCGAACACGATCCAGGTCCGCGCCCTGGTCACCGCCAAGGACGCGGACGACATCTGGACGGTGCGGGTCACGGTGCGCGAGCACCTGGTCCGCTGGCTGAGCGAGCACCACGCGTACGCGCTGCCGCGGGTCAACACGGCCTGGGCCGAACTGCCGCCGGCGGACCATCCGCATCCGCCGCCGCCGATCGTGCCCCGCACGGGCCGAGGCTGAGCCTCAGGAGCCTCAAGCCCTCGGGAGCCCTCAGGAGCGCAGGCTGCGCACGTCGAGCTGGTGCAGGACCCGGTCGACGATCTCCGGATCGGCGCCGGGTTCGCTGCGTGCGGCGAGGATCTCGTGGCGGGCGGCCGACATCATGTCGCGCTGGATGCGCTGGACCGCCTTGAGACGGTCGGCACGCTTCGTGTACCGCTCGCGCCGCTCGTCGTCGACGATGTCGGGGCTGATCCTGGCCCCGATGTCGAAGGCCCCCCGCAGCAGCCGCTCCGAGAGGTCCTCCGGCAGCTCCTCGACCTCCTCGATCTCCTTGAGGCGGCGCTTGGCCGCCTTGGCCGCCCGGATGGCGAGATCGCGCTCGGCGACCCGCTCGGCGTCGGTGTCCGCCCGCACCCCGAGCTTCTTCACCAGCCAGGGCAGGGTGAGCCCCTGGACGACGAGCGTGGCCATGATGACGCAGAAGGCGATGAAGATGATCTCGTCCCGGGCCGGGAAGGGGTCCCCGCTGTCCGTCTTCAGCGGAATGGCGAGGGCGAGGGCCACCGAGGCCACGCCGCGCATCCCCGACCACCACATGACGACGGTCTCACGCCAGGTCGTCGGGATCTCCTCGTCGACGTCCCGCAGCTTGTGCAGGCGCTTGGCGAGCCAGGTCGCCGGCAGCAGCCACATCAGGCGTACGCCGACGACGACAGCGACGACGGCCGCGCCCCAGCCGAGCATCTGCATCTCACGGCCGCTCGCCGTGCCGAAGACGTTGTGCAGTTCCAGCCCGATGAGCCCGAAGGCGACGCCCGTGACCAGAGTGTCGACGATCTGCCAGAACGTCTGCCCGGTGATCCGGCCCAGCACGTCGTCCGCGTCGGCCGCGTGCTCCGCGAGGTAGAGCGCGGTGGTCAGTACGGCGAGCACGCCCGAGCCGAGGAGTTCCTCCGCCAGCACATAGCTCACGAAGGGCACGAGCAGCGTCAGGCCGGTCTGCAGGGTGGCTTCGCCGAGCAGCCCCATGAGCTTGTTGGTGAGCCAGCCGAGGGCGAACCCCACGGCGACGGCGACCACCGCGGAGAGCACGAGCTGCCGCACCGCCGAAGGCCAGGAGAACGTTCCGCTGACCGCCGCCGCGATCGCCACGTGGTAGAGCACGATCGCCGTGACGTCGTTGAAGAGTCCCTCGCCCTCCAGGATCGACACGAGCCGCCGCGGCAGCCCGAGCGACCCCGCCACGGCGGTCGCGGCGACCGGGTCGGGCGGTGCCACGAGCGCCCCGAGCGCCACGGCGGCGGCGATCGGAAGACCGGGGACGACTGAGCCCGCGATCGCGGCGACCGCGGCGGTCGTCACGAAGACGAGGGCCACGGCGAGCAGGAAGATGGGGCGCCTGTTGGCCGCGAACTGCCGCCAGGAGGTGCGCTGGACGGCCGCGTACAGCAAGGGCGGCAGCACCAGCGGAAGGATGAAGTCCGGCGGGACCTCGACGTTGGGGACCCAGCTCACGAAGGCGAGGACGATCCCGGCCAGCGTCATCAGGACGGGCGCGGGCAGCCCGAGCCGCTCCCCCAGCGGCACCGTCACCACGGCACCGAGCAGCAGAATGAGCAGCAACGCCAGTTGGTCCACGGGGCGCCCTCCGGCGGTTCGAGGCGGTCGAGGGAGATCGGGGTTCAGACGATCAAGACCTCAACCCTGCCACGCCTCGCCCGTGAACCCCGCTAGGCCAGGGCCTTGCGCATCGCCCGGTGCGGGATACCGGCGTCCGGGAACTCGGGGCCGTACACCTCGTACCCCAGCCGTTCGTAGAAGCCCAGCGCGTGTGTCTGCGCGTGCAGATCGACGGCGGTGAGGCCACGCGCGCGTGCCGTGTCCTCGATGGCCCGCACCAGGGCCGCGCCCACACCGAGTCCGCGCGCCGCCCGCGTCACCGCGAGGCGGCCGAGCGCGCCCACCTCGGCGTCGCCGCCGTTCTTGGCCGCTGCCGCCGCGCCGGTGAGCAGCCGGCCCGTGCCCAGCGGAAGACCGTCGTCGCGGACCGCGATGACGTGCACCGCGTCGGCGTCGTACGCGTCGTACTCAAGGTCCTCGGGGACCTGCTGCTCCACGACGAAGACTTCCTTGCGGACCGCGAAGCAGGCCTCCAGGTCGTCGGTCTCGACCGCTACCCGGCAACTGACCCCGGCGCTCATTCGCTCTCTGCCCGCACCCGGTCGAGAGCCTGCTGGAGGTCGTCGGGGTAGGTGCTCTCGAACTCCACCCACTGCCCGTCACCGGGGTGCTCGAAGCCGAGCCGCACCGCGTGCAGCCACTGGCGCGTGAGGCCGAGCCGCTTGGCGAACGTCGGGTCCGCGCCGTACGTCAGGTCGCCCACGCACGGGTGCCGGTGGGCCGCCATGTGCACGCGGATCTGGTGCGTGCGCCCCGTCTCCAGCTTGATGTCGAGCAGCGAGGCCGCCCGGAACGCCTCGATGAGGTCGTAGTGCGTGACGGAGGGCTTGCCCTCGGCCGTGACCGCCCACTTGTAGTCGTGGTTCGGGTGGCGTCCGATGGGGGCGTCGATCGTGCCGCTCATCGGGTCGGGGTGGCCCTGCACGAGCGCGTTGTAGCGCTTGTCGACCGTGCGCTCCTTGAACTGCCGCTTCAGGGAGGTGTACGCGCGCTCCGACTTGGCGACCGCCATCAGCCCGGAGGTGCCCACGTCGAGGCGGTGCACGATGCCCTGGCGCTCGGCGGCACCGGAGGTCGAGATGCGGTACCCGGCGGCCGCGAGGCCGCCGATGACCGTGGTGCCGGTCCAGCCGGGGCTGGGATGCGCGGCCACGCCGACCGGCTTGACGATCACGAGGATGTCGTCGTCGTCATGGATGATCTCCATGCCCTCGACGGGCTCGGCGACGACCTGCACCGGAGCGGGCGCCTGCGGCATCTCCACCTCCAGCCAGGCGCCGCCGTGCACACGCTCGGACTTGCCGACCACACTGCCGTCGACCATCACCTTGCCTGCCGCCGCCAGCTCGGCGGCCTTCGTGCGGGAAAAACCGAACATGCGGGAGATGGCGGCGTCGACGCGCTCGCCCTCCAGACCGTCCGGCACGGGCAGGGTGCGGATCTCGGGAATCGTGCTCACCCATTGAGTATGCAGGAGCGCACCGGCACTCCCGCACCGCGAGCCCCTGCGAGAGGCTTGTCAGTCCTTGTGGACGGTGCCGTCCGGGTCCAGGCCTCGGAAGGAAAGGATCACGATCAGGAAGCCGCCGCACACGATCGCCGAGTCCGCGAGGTTGAACACCGCGAAGCCCTTCGGCGCGATGAAGTCGACCACCGCTCCCTCGAACACACCGGGAGCACGGAAGATCCGGTCGGTGAGGTTGCCCAGGGCGCCGCCGAGCAGCATGCCGAGCGCGATCGCCCACGGCAGGCTGTACAGCTTGCGGGCCAGGCGTGCGATCACCACGATCACCGCGGCCGCGATGAAGGTGAAGATCACGGTGAACGCCTCGCCCATCCCGAAGGCAGCGCCCGCGTTCCGGATGGCGTTGAACTGGAGCAGGTCCCCGATGACCGCGATCGGCTCGTGATGTTCGAGCTTCGCGACGACGATCATCTTGCTGACGAGGTCCAGGGCGTACGCCAGCACGGCCACCGCGAACAGGGCCAGGAGCTTGCGCTTGCCCTGGGGCCGCTGCTCGTCCGGCGAGGCCTGCTCGCCCTTCGAGGCCGCGCCCTGCTCGTCCTGATCCGCGGGCTCGGCGGAGCCCGAGGCGGACTGCTCCGGCTCGGCCCCGTCGGCCTCAGGGATATCCGGCGTACCGATGATGCGCTCCGCCTCTGCCACGTGAGTCCCTCAACCTAGGTACCTGACTGGGGACGAGGGTACGGCACACACGTACGGCACCAGGTGGTCAGCCCGGGTTCACGGGGTTCAGTAGCGCCGTTCCTGCTTCTGCTTGCAGTCCATGCACAGGGTCGCGCGCGGGAAGGCCTGCATCCGCGCCTTGCCGATGGGATTGCCGCAGTTCTCGCAGACGCCGTACGTCCCGGCGTCCAGCCGTTCCAGGGCGCGCTCGGTCTGTTCGAGCATTTCGCGCGCGTTGGCGGCCAGCGACATCTCATGTTCCCGCGTGATGTTCTTCGTGCCGGTGTCCGCGTCGTCGTCGCCCGCGCCGTCCCCGGAGTCACGCATCAGGCCGGCCAGGGCGTCCTCGGAGGCCGCGATCTCGCTGCCGAGCCGCAGCGCCTCGCTCTGGAGCTCCGCGCGGGCCTCCCCGACCTCCTCCGGCGTCCAGGGGTCCTCGCCGGGCCGGACCGCCAGCTCTCCGGGCTCCGCGGCGGCCGCACGCGCCTTGGGCACCGCCGTCGGCTTCTTCGCTGCCGTCGCCGTGCCCGGAGTCTTCTTCGTCACCACTGTCGTGGCTCCTGTCGTCTCCGCGGCCTGAGCCGCACCCTCGGCCGCTGTCGCAGCCGTCTTCTTGGCCGTGCCCTTCTTGGCCGTGCTCTTCTTGGCCGCGGGGGCCTTCTTCGCCGGGGGAGCCGCCTTTGCCGCGGCGGCCTCCCCGGCCGCGCCCTCGCCCGCCCCGGCAGCTGTCTTCTTGCCGATGTCGGCGACCTTGGCGACCGCCTTCTTGGCGACGGCCTTCTTGGCCGCCGTTTTCTTCACCACCGCCTTCTTCGCGGCTGTCTTCTTGGCGGCGGTCTTCTTCGTGGCCTCGCCCGTGGATCTGCCCGACGCCGAATGATGTACGGCGGTCTTCTTCGCCACCATGGCCGCGGCCCCTTCACATTTTGTGATCTTGCACGCGAATCGTGCTGGGACGATAAATCGACTCAGAGCCCGCGGCAACGGGGCACGCCGCCAGATTCGCTCGCCCCACGGGTGCCGTGCGGCGAGCATGCATGCGTTGTGCCCAACTCCCCGCCGGGTAATCCGCCCCGTGCACCGGCCCAGGATCCGGACGGCTGCCATGTCGCCATTCGGGTCAGTGGCGGCGTCCGGCGGGCCTCGGACGCACAACCGCCCGATGAGCGGAATCGGGGCATAAAATAAGACACGACCAAGAAGGTGCGCCATGCGAAAAACAGCCGACTGCCGAGAATTCCCGAGCGAGACCAACTGCACCCTCGCCATCTCCGGCGAGGAGGAGGAAGTGGTCCGCGCCGCCAGTGAGCACGCCGTGTCCGTACACGGCCACACCGACAGCCCCGAGCTGCGGAAGATGGTCCGTGAATCCCTCAGGGACGAGGTCCCCCAGCACGCCTGACCGACCCCGGCCCGACCCCCCGGATAACCGGTCGGCCCCGTCCGCCCCGGCCCCGTACACTGGGCGCAGCGAGAAGCGTGGATGGGGACGAGTAGCGGCGTAAGCGGCCATGAGCGACCCGGGGACGGTGTGAGCCCGGGGGCAGGCGCGACGTGAAGATCACCCCGGAGCCGCCGGAAGAACCCCCGCAGCGGGCCCCCGGGCCCGGCGCGGACCAGTAGACCTGGCATCGCGACCCCAATGAGGGGGCTTTCCCGTGCGCCACCCGCGCATCAGGAAGGCCAAGGAGGGTGGTACCGCGGGAGCGCGACAAGCGGCTCTCGTCCCTCCGACGGAACGGAATCGTCCGCCGGAGGAAGCGCGTTGAACACGCAGCCGCAGTACCGCCAGGTGCCCGCCCAGGTCGACCTGCCCGCCCTTGAGCACGCCGTGCTCGACTTCTGGCGCGAGCAGAAGATCTTCGCCAAGAGCCTGGAGCAGTCCGAGGGCCGCCCCGAGTGGGTGTTCTACGAAGGCCCGCCCACCGCCAACGGCATGCCGGGCGCCCACCACATCGAGGCCCGCGTCTTCAAGGACGTCTTCCCGCGCTTCCGCACCATGCGGGGCTACCACGTCGCCCGCAAGGCCGGCTGGGACTGCCACGGCCTCCCGGTCGAGCTCGCGGTCGAGAAGGAGCTCGGGTTCACCGGCAAGAAGGACATCGAGGCGTACGGCATCGCCGAGTTCAACGCCAAGTGCCGCGAGTCCGTGACCCGGCACACCGACGCCTTCGCCGACCTCACGACCCGCATGGGCTACTGGGTCGACCTCGACGACGCGTACCGGACGATGAACCCCGAGTACGTCGACTCCGTCTGGTGGTCCCTGAAGGAGATCTTCAACAAGGACCTCCTGGTCCAGGACCACCGCGTCGCCCCCTGGTGTCCACGCTGCGGCACCGGCCTCTCCGACCACGAGCTGGCGCAGGGGTACGAGACGGTCGTCGACCCGTCCGTCTTCGTCCGCTTCCCGCTGACCTCCGGCCCCCTCGCGGGCGAGGCGGCGCTCCTGGTGTGGACGACGACCCCCTGGACCCTGGTCTCCAACACGGCTGTCGCCGCGCACCCCGACGTCACGTACGTCGTGGCGACGAAGGGCTCAGAAAATCCCGAGAAGCTCGTCGTCGCCGAGCCGCTCCTCGAGAAGGCGCTCGGCGAGGGCTGGGAGGTCACCGGCCAGACGTTCACCGGCGCCGAGATGGAGCGCTGGAACTACCAGCGCCCCTTCGAGCTCGTCGGGTTCCCCGCCCCCGCGCACTTCGTGGTCAACGCCGACTACGTGACCACCGAGGACGGCACGGGTCTGGTCCACCAGTCCCCCGCCTTCGGTGCGGACGACCTCAAGGTCTGCCGCGCGTACGGCCTGCCGGTCGTGAACCCGGTGCGTCCCGACGGCACCTTCGAGGAGGACGTCCCGCTCGTGGGCGGTGTCTTCTTCAAGAAGGCCGACGAAAAGCTCACCGAGGACCTCCAGGACCGCGGTCTGCTCTTCAAGCACATCCCGTACGAGCACAGCTATCCGCACTGCTGGCGCTGCCACACGGCGCTCCTCTACTACGCGCAGCCGTCCTGGTACATCCGCACGACGGCCATCAAGGACCGCCTCCTCCAGGAGAACGAGAAGACCAACTGGTTCCCCGACTCGGTCAAGCACGGCCGCTTCGGCGACTGGCTGACCAACAACGTCGACTGGGCGCTGTCCCGCAACCGCTACTGGGGCACCCCGCTGCCCATCTGGCGCTGCGAGGAAGGCCACTTGACGTGCGTCGGTTCGCGCGCCGAGCTCTCCGACCTGACGGGCACCGACCAGTCGGAGCTCGACCCGCACCGCCCGTACATCGACGCGGTGACGTTCCCCTGCCCGACCTGCCAGGAGACCGCGACGCGCGTCCCCGAGGTCATCGACGCCTGGTACGACTCCGGTTCGATGCCGTTCGCGCAGTGGGGATACCCGTACAAGAACAAGGAACTCTTCGAGAGCCGGTACCCGGCGCAGTTCATCTCGGAGGCCATCGACCAGACGCGCGGCTGGTTCTACACGCTGATGGCGGTGGGCACGCTCGTCTTCGACAAGTCGTCCTACGAGAACGTGGTCTGCCTCGGCCACATCCTCGCCGAGGACGGCCGCAAGATGTCCAAGCACCTGGGCAACACCCTGGACCCGATCCCGCTGATGGACCGGCACGGCGCGGACGCCGTGCGCTGGTTCATGGCGGCCGGCGGCTCCCCGTGGGCGGCCCGCCGTGTGGGCCACGGCACCATCCAGGAGGTCGTCCGCAAGACGCTCCTCACGTACTGGAACACGGTCGCCTTCCAGGCGCTGTACGCCCGTACGTCGAAGTGGGCCCCCAGCGACGCCGACCCGGCGCCCGCGGAGCGCCCGCTCCTGGACCGCTGGCTGCTCAGTGAGCTGCACGCGCTCACCGACCAGGTCACCCAGGCCCTGGAGAGCTACGACACGCAGCGCGCGGGCAAGCTCCTGTCCACGTTCGTCGACAACCTCTCCAACTGGTACGTACGCCGTTCCCGCCGCCGCTTCTGGCAGGGCGACAAGGCGGCCCTGCGCACCCTGCACGAGGTCCTGGAGACGGTCACGCGCCTCCTGGCCCCGCTGACGCCGTTCATCGCCGAGCGCGTCTGGCAGGACCTGGTGGTGCCGGTCACCCCGGACGCCCCGGAGTCGGTCCACCTGACGTCCTGGCCCGAGGCCGACCTGTCGGCGATCGACCCGGACCTCTCGAAGCAGATGGTGCTCGTACGCCGTCTCGTCGAGCTGGGCCGCGCCACGCGCGCGGAGTCGGGGGTCAAGACCCGCCAGCCGCTGTCCCGCGCCCTGATCGCGGCCACGGGCTTCGAGTCGCTCAACCCGGAGCTGCACGCCCAGATCACCGAGGAGCTCAACGTCTCCTCGCTCGCGTCGCTCTCCGAGGTCGGCGGCTCACTGGTCGACACGACCGCGAAGGCGAACTTCCGTGCCCTGGGCAAGCGCTTCGGCAAGGGCGTCCAGGCGGTAGCCAAGGCCGTCGCCGACGCCGACGCGGCAGCGCTGTCCCTGGCCCTGCGCGAGGGCACGGCGTCGGTCGAGGTGGACGGCGAGACGGTGACGCTGGCCCCGGATGAGGTCATCATCACGGAGACGCCGCGCGAAGGCTGGTCGGTGGCGTCCGATTCCGGCGCCACGGTCGCCCTCGACCTGGAGATCACGGAGGAGCTGCGCCGGGCGGGCCTTGCCCGTGACGCGATCCGCCTGATCCAGGAGGCCCGCAAGAACAGCGGCCTGGACGTCGCGGACCGCATCGCCCTGCGCTGGACCTCCACGGACCCCGCGGTGATCACGGCCCTGTCCGACCACGACGAGCTCATCGCGGACGAGGTGCTCGCCACGGACTTCGCGCAGGGCGAGGCCGACGACGCGTACGGCGAGACGTTCACGGACGAGTCACTGTCGCTCACGTTCCGTCTCCGCAAGGCGTAGCCGCACAGGAACCAGCGAAGGCCCGGTCCCGCCAAAGATCTTGGCGGGGCCGGGCCTTCGGCGTTGCGTGCTCACGCACAGATGAACGTTTCTGCACCTCCCGGTCCGCACCTGCCGGGCCCTGGGCACGGAAAAGGGCGAGGCCCCCAGGAGAACTGGGGGCCTCGCCCTGAACGCTGCCGACGCCTAAGGCGTGGAAACGGCCGTCAGTTGTCGTCCTCGTCGATGAGGAAGCCACGCATCGGCGACGGAGCCTGCTGCATGGGCTGCGGGGCCTGCGGCCGCACCGGCGCCATCGGCTGGGTCATCGCCGGCGACATCTGCTGCTGGCCGCCGTAGGACGGACCGGCTGCCTGCTGGTTGCCGCCCATCGACTGGTTGCCGCCGTACGACGGGGCGCCCGCGCCGGCCGGTGCCATGGAAGGCGCCGGGGACGGCGGAAGGGAAGCCGTCGCCGGGGTCCGCGGCGGGGCCAGCGAGTCGTCGGCCTGGGTCTCCAGCTGACGGAGCTGCGACTCCAGGTAGGACTTCAGACGCGTGCGGTACTCACGCTCGAAGCCGCGCAGGTCCTCGACCTTGCGCTCCAGCGTGGCGCGGGCGGACTCCAGGGAGCCCATCGCGACACGGTGCTTCTCCTGCGCGTCCCGCTCCAGGGCGTCCGCCTTGGCACGGGCGTCACGCTCGAGGCCCTCGGCACGCGAACGCGCCTCGCCGACGATCTTGTTGGCCTCGGAACGGGCCTCCGCGATCGCCTGGTCAGCGGTCTGCTGCGCCAGGGAGAGCACGCGCGCGGCGCTGTCGCCGCCGGGGCCCTGACCGGGCTGCGGCATCTGCGGACCGTGGCCGCCCATGGGACCACCCATGGGGCCGCCCATCGGACCCTGACCCATGGGGCCGGGACCCTGCGGACCGCCCTGCGGGCCGTGCCCACTGGGGCCTGCGGGGAGCTGCGGCGCACCACCGGGAAGCTGCGGCGGGCCGCCCATCTGCTGGTGCTGCTGCGGGTGCTGCTGCTGCGGCGGCACCGGCTGCGGGCCCGATATTGCGGCGGGCACCGGGGCTCCTGGACCACGTTGGTCCTGGGGTTCCGGAGGCTTTCGCATCCCGCCCTGCTGCTGGTTCTGCGCAGCGGCGCGGGTCGCTGCGGCCAGTTTGGCGCGCAGGTCTTCGTTCTCGCGGAGCAAGCGAGTCAGTTCGGCTTCGACCTCATCGAGGAAGGCATCGACCTCGTCCTCGTCATAGCCTTCTCGGAGGCGGACGGTCGTGAACTGCTTGTTCCGCACGTCCTCGGGGGTCAACGGCATCTCTTCACCTCAACGTAGTCGTCGGCATTCGGCAAGACCGTATCGTTCACAAGCCGCTCACGACGGTGATCAGGATGTAGACGATGATCATCAGTACGAAGAAGGACAGGTCGAGCGCCACGCCCCCGAGACGCAGCGGCGGAATGAACCGCCGCAGAAGCTTGAGCGGTGGATCAGTGACAGTGTAAGTGGCCTCAAGAACGACCACCATCGGCTTGCCGGGTTGCCATGAGCGGGCGAACTGGAAGACGTAGTCCATGACCAACCGGAAGATCAGCACGATGAGGAAGCACATCAGCGCGATGTAAAGCACCTGCAAGACCACGCTCATGTTCGCGGTTCCCTCTCCCCTGTTACTCGTGTTGCGTCAGCCGGTTCTGCGTTACTGCGTCACTTACGTCTCAGCTCTGGTTGAAGAACCCGCCCTCTGCGATGCGAGCCTTGTCCTCCGCCGTTACATCGACGTTAGCAGGCGACAACAGGAACACCTTCTGCGTCACTCGCTCAATGCTGCCATGGAGGCCGAACACCAGACCGGCGGCAAAGTCGACAAGTCGCTTCGCATCCGTGTCGTCCATCTCGGTCAGATTCATGATCACCGGCGTGCCTTCGCGGAAGTGTTCCCCGATGGTACGGGCCTCGTTGTACGTCCGCGGGTGCAGCGTGGTGATGCGGTAGGGCTCCCGCTCGGACACGACCTTGGGCATGATCACCGGTGCGTTCTTCTCCAGACTCTGACGTTCAGGTGTGATGGATGCCACGGGGGCGATTCGCGCCGGACGTCCGGATTCCGCGCCTAGCGAAGCGGAATGGGCGACCGGCTCACGCTGTGCGGGGGGCTGTACCACTCGTACCGATTCGTCCCGATCTGACACGTGTGCCTGACGGGACTGGTGCGACTGGTGGGGCGGTTCATGCCGCCTGCGGTCCCGCTCGGGCTCCGGCTCGGGTTCGAACTCGTCATCGGGGTCGAACCCCGGACCGTCGTACCCATCGTCCTCCACGAGGCCGAGGTAGACCGCCATCTTGCGCATCGCGCCGGCCATGCTCTGAGTCCTCCGCTCTGTGGTGGATCGGCTGTCGTCACCAACTGCCCGCGATCCACGAGGCCTCCCCGCCCAACAGCGAGAATGACCATATTTTCTGCTGTGGTCCGACTTCTTGGCGACGTTACCCGAGCCCGGGTCGGACTCCGAGTACCGCCGTACCGACGCGCACATGTGTCGCTCCGGCCGCCACGGCCTGTTCGAGGTCCGCACTCATCCCTGCCGACACCATGTTCGCAGCCGGATGAGTCGCGCGCATGAGGGTTGAGAATTCCATCAGCCGCTCGAACGCCGCCTGTTGCCGCCCCGCGTACGGACCGGTGAGCGGCGCCACGGTCATCAGACCGTCGAGCCGCAGCCCCGGGGCCTGCGCCACGAGCCCGGCCAACTCTTCGATTCCGCCGGGGCCCACGCCCCCGCGCTCGCCCCGCCCGTTCTCCTCCGCGTCGAGCGCGACCTGGATCAGACAGCCGAGCTCCCGCTCCGCGCGCACGGCACCGGCCGACAGGGCCGTGACGAGCTTGGGGCGGTCCACGGACTGCACCACATCGGCATAACTGACCACGGAACGGACCTTGTTGGTCTGCAATTGACCGACGAAGTGCCAGGAGAGGGGGAGATCCGAGCAGTCGGCGGCCTTGGGGGCTGCGTCCTGGTCGCGGCTCTCGGCGACATGGCGCACACCGAGCTCCGAGAGGATCCGCACATCGCTCGCGGGATAGGTCTTGGTGACCACGATCAGGGTCACCTCCTCCCGCTTGCGCCCGGCCGCCGCGCACGCCGAGGCGATGCGCTCTTCGACCTCCGCCAGATTTGCGGCGAGTTGAGACTTACGGTCCGTCATGCCCTATCAGTCCAGCCAGACATAGCCCGCGAGACGACCGGTGGTCCGGTCGCGGCGGTACGAGAAGTGGTCACCGGATTCCAGGGTGCACACCGGCGACTGCTCCCGGTCGCGCACCCCGAACCGCTCCAGCTGGGCGTGCACCCCCGCGGTCACGTCGACCGCCGGAGTGCCCCAACTCGTCTCGGCGTACGCCGCCGGCTCGATCGCCGCGGCATCGGCGCGCATCTCCTGCGGCACTTCGTAGCAGCGGCCGCAGACGGCGGGGCCCGTGCGGGCGATGATGCGGGCCGGGTCGGCGCCCAGCTTCATCATGGCCTCGACCGCGGCGGGGACGACCCCCGCCAGCATGCCCGGCCGCCCCGCGTGCGCCGCCGCCGCGACCTTGGCGACCGGGTCGGCGAGCAGGACGGGGGTGCAGTCCGCGGTGAGGACCGCCAGGGCCAGGCCCCGGCGGGCGGTCACCACGGCGTCGACCGCCGGGATCTCGGCATCAGAACCCCAGGGTCCGTCGACCACGACGACGTCGGGGCCGTGCACCTGGTTCATCCAGACGACCCGCGCCGGGTCGATGCCCATTGACGTGGCGGCCAGCGCACGGTTCGTCCGCACTGCCTCGGGGTCGTCGCCGACCGCGCCGCCGAGATTGAGCTCTTCGTACGGAACGGCGCTCACCCCGCCCCACCTGTCGGTGAAGGCGAAGTGCGCGCCGCTCACGGTGCTGTGCTTGCTTATCACTTCAGGAAGTCCGGCACGTCCAGCTCTTCGGCCTGGCTGTCCGAGTACGGACGGGCCGGGGGGACCTGCGGCGGGGACACGGGCGCGGAGGGGGCCTCGTTGACCGGAGTCACCTCAGCGGGCTCCGGAGCCGAGGGCTCCTCGTGCGACGTGACGCTGCCGAGGCCGCCGTAGGGCGAACGGGACTCGGCCGGACGGCTCGTGGCCGACGGCTGCTCGTCACGCTGCTTGGACGCCGAACCGAGGACGGTGTCCCGCTTGGACGGCGGCTGGCCGCCGTCGAAGCCCGCCGCGATGACGGTGACCCGGACCTCGTCGCCCAGGGCGTCGTCGATGACGGCGCCGAAGATGATGTTGGCCTCGGGGTGGGCCGCCTCACTGACCAGCTGGGCCGCTTCGTTGATCTCGAAGAGGCCGAGGTCGGAGCCGCCGGAGATGGAGAGCAGGACTCCCCGCGCTCCGTCGATGGACGCCTCCAGGAGTGGCGAGGAGATCGCCATCTCGGCGGCGGCCACCGCGCGGTCGTCGCCGCGCGCCGAACCGATGCCCATCAGGGCCGAACCGGCCTCGGACATGACCGACTTGACGTCGGCGAAGTCGAGGTTGATCAGACCCGGGGTCGTGATGAGGTCGGTGATGCCCTGGACACCGGAGAGCAGGACCTGGTCCGCCGACTTGAAGGCGTCCAGAACGCTGACCTGGCGGTCCGAGATGGACAGGAGCCGGTCGTTGGGGATGACGATGAGGGTGTCGACCTCTTCGCGCAGCTCCGCGATCCCGTCCTCGGCCTGATTGGCGCGACGACGGCCCTCGAAGGTGAACGGCCGGGTCACGACGCCGATGGTCAGGGCGCCCAGGGAGCGGGCGATGTTGGCGACGACAGGTGCGCCGCCGGTGCCGGTGCCACCGCCTTCGCCGGCGGTGACGAAGACCATGTCGGCCCCCTTGAGGACCTCCTCGATCTCCTCGCGGTGGTCCTCTGCCGCCTTGCGGCCGACTGCCGGGTTGGCGCCGGCGCCGAGGCCACGGGTGAGTTCACGGCCGACGTCGAGCTTGACGTCGGCGTCGCTCATCAACAGGGCTTGCGCGTCGGTGTTGATGGCGATGAACTCGACGCCCTTGAGACCGACCTCGATCATCCGGTTGATGGCATTGACACCACCGCCGCCGACACCGATGACTTTGATGACTGCGAGGTAGTTCTGCGGTGCTGCCACGTCGAAGGCCTCTCGCCTCGAGTTACGTGTCGCCGCCTCGCGGTCAAGCGCCGCGACGACTGATGCCGAATGGGACGGTCCGAACGCCGACCCGAACCCTAACGCTGAAGTTTAGGGTTACCAGTGTGTCTGTTCCTTGGACTCTTCCGAACAGGACACTAAGTCGACAAGTGGCGCACGTTCAACGAACACGCCGAACCTCCCGTTTTTCTTTTCACCCTATGTGATCAGCCGTAGCGCTGCCGAACCAGGGTGCTGGCCTGCGACGATATGCGTCAACTCGCCGATGACGCAGGGGCGGTGGGGACACTCACATCGAAGTGCCGTGCCTTGGGGGCGGCTTTCATCAGGGCGGTGAGTGTGCTTGCCTTCGTCCGGCCCTTCTCGCTGCTGCCCCACGCCACGGTGCGTCCGCGGCTCAACTCCAGCGAGATCGAGTCGTACGAGCGGACCTTGACGGCCTCTGTATCGCGGGCCACCGACGCCGGCAGTGCGCCCGCGACCGCCACCGCTTCACGCCGCAAGCGGTGCGAGTCGAAACGGCGCAGACTCGCCTCCGCGTTCTCCCGGTCCGGCCTCAATTCGAGCAGCGGAACACCCTTCGGCGCATGTCCGACCGTGGCGAATCGCACGCCCTTGGCGTCCACTTCGACGAACTTTCCGCCCTTTTCGATAAGCAGAACCGGCTTGCGTTCGGTCACTTTCAGACTGATTCCGTGCGGCCAGGAACGGCCGACGTCGACCGAGTCGATACGCGGAAGTCTCTTCCGCAGCCGGTCCTCAAGAGCGTCGGTGTCGACCGAAATCAGCGGGGCCCCGACGGGGGCCGCGGCCGCCTCGCGCACCTCACCGGGTGTCAGGATCCGTGTCCCGGACGTCGTCACGCGCTCCACGCGCAGCCACTGCGAGCCGTAGAGCAGCCAGACTCCTCCCGCGCCGAGCAGCACGAGCGCGATGAGCGAGAGGATCAGGGTGCGCGGGCGCGGCATGCGGACGCGGGACCGTAGAAGGCGGGGCGGGCGGGACCCACCAGAAGCAGACTTCTGCCGTTCGGCGGTGGTCGGTCCGGCCACGGTCCCCTGCCTTCTGCGTCTCTAGTGCCGCCTCACCCGTTGCGGCGTGACGCGATCGCCTCGTACACCATGCCGACGAGGAGGTCGTCGGCATCCCTGCGGCCGAACTCCGATGCGGCGCGGGACATCTCGTACAGCCGGTGCGGATCGGCGAGCACCGGGAGCACGTTGCCCTGCACCCACTCGGGCGTCAGTTCGGCGTCGTCCACGAGGAGTCCACCGCCCGCCTTGACCACCGGCTGGGCGTTCAGCCGCTGTTCGCCGTTGCCGATGGGCAGCGGTACGTAGGCGGCCGGAAGCCCGACGGCGGAGAGTTCGGCGACGGTCATCGCGCCCGCACGGCAGAGCATCATGTCCGCCGCGGCGTACGCGAGGTCCATCCGGTCCACGTACGGTACCGGGATGTAGGGCGGCATACCGGGCATGTTCTCGACGTACGGCATTTCGTTCTTCGGGCCGACCGCGTGCAGGATCTGGATCCCGGCGCGCTGCAGGACCGGAGCGACCTGCTGGACGACCTCGTTGAGCCGCCGGGCGCCCTGCGAGCCGCCGGAGACGAGCAGCGTCGGCAGGTTCGGGTCGAGGCCGAAGGCGGCGCGCGCCTCCGGGCGGACCCGGGCCCGGTCGAGCGTGGCGATGGTGTGGCGCAGCGGGATGCCGATGTAGCGGGAGTTGCGCAGCTTGCTGTCCGGCGTGGCGACGGCCACCCCGGCGGCGTACCGCGAACCGATCTTGTTGGCGAGGCCCGGACGCGCGTTGGCCTCGTGCACGACGATCGGCGTGCCGGTCCGCTTGGCCGCGAGGTACCCCGGCAGCGCGACGTAGCCGCCGAAGCCGACCACGCAGTCCGCCTTCGTCCGCTCCAGGATCTGTTCGGCCGCCTTGATCGTGCCGCGCAGCCGTCCCGGAACGGTGATCAGCTCAGGGGTGGGCTTGCGCGGCAGCGGAACGGCCGGGATCAGCGCGAGTTCGTAGCCCCGCTCGGGTACGAGCCGGGTCTCGAGTCCACGCTCCGTGCCCAGGGCCGTGATGCCCACGGTCGGGTCCTGCCTCCGCAGGGCGTCCGCGAGGGCGAGCGCGGGCTCGATGTGGCCGGCGGTCCCCCCACCGGCGAGTACGACATGCACCGAAATTCACCGCTCTCCGGACGAACGCGCCTTGACGCGCCGTCTCATCGTGTTCCATCTCACCCGAGGTTGCCGCATGGCCAGGGCCGCCTTTGCCGCCGGGTCCTCCCGCGCGAAGGCGATGAGGAGTCCGATGGCGAACATGGTCGGCAGCAAGGCCGAACCCCCGTAGGAGAACAGCGGGAGCGGGACACCGGCGATCGGCAGCAGACCGAGCACCGCACCGACGTTGATCACGGCCTGCGCCGTGATCCAGGTGGTCACGCCTCCCGCGGCATACCGTACGAAGGGGTCCTCCGTGCGTCCGGCCACGCGGATACCCGCATAGCCTAGAGCCGCGAACAGGGCGAGCACCGACAGCGTCCCCGCAAGGCCGAGTTCCTCCCCCGTGATGGCGAAGATGAAGTCGGTGTGCGGTTCCGGCAGTTGACCCCATTTTTCCACACTCGCACCGAGGCCGGAACCGAAGAATCCGCCGGAGGCGAGGGCGTAGATCCCGTGCACGGCCTGCCAGCACTGGTCGCCGGGGCCGGGATCCGTGGCGCCGATGCAGGCGAGCCTCGCCATGCGGTTGGGGCTGGTCTTGATGAGGATCACGCCGAGCAGGGCCGCGATCGAGAGCACCCCGGCGAAGAGCCGCGTGGGCGCCCCCGCGAGCCAGAGCAGGCCGAAAAGGATCGCCGTGAGGATGATCGCCGTGCCCATGTCGCCGCCCAGCATGATCAGGCCGAGCAGCATGAAGGCGACCGGGACGAGCGGCACCAGCATGTGTTTCCACTGGGTCAGGAGCCGCTTGTCGTGTTTACGGGCGAGCAGGTCCGCGCCCCACAGGACGAGGGCGAGCTTGGCGAACTCACTGGGCTGGAGCTGGAACGGGCCGCCCAGGTAGATCCAGTTCTGGTTTCCGTTGACGCTGCGCCCTATGCCGGGGACCTGCACGAGCACCATCAGGAAGACGGTCACCGCGAGGATGGGGTAGGCCAGCGCCCGGTGCAGCTTGACGGGCATCCGCATGGCCACGAGCAGCAGGATCGAGCCCAGTACGGCCGCGACGAACTGCTTGCGGAAGAAGTACGCGGCGGGCAGGTCGAGCTGCAGCGCCTGGATCATCGACGCCGAGTAGACCATCACCAGGCCGAGCACGGTGATCAGCAGGCTGCTGCCGAAGATGAGGTAGTACGCGGTCAGCGGCCGGTCCCAGGCGCGCTTGACCCGGGTGACGAATCGCCGCACCGCGTTCTCGCTCGGCGGGCGCGGAGCCCGCGGGGAGCGGACCGGCGCGGGCCGCCTGGCAAGGCGCGTGGGCGCGCGCCCGCTACTGCCGGCCATCAGGACCCCCGCCCAGCCACCACGACGCTGCCACGTGCCCTCCTAAGGGTGCCGGGCGCCCCGGACCACTGGGGCCCGCGTCAGGCGCTCGCGCCGAGTTCGCGGACCGCGTCCGCGAACGCGTCACCACGCTTGTTGTAGTTGGTGAACATGTCCATCGACGCACAGGCCGGAGCCATCAGTACGGTGTCCCCCGGCTCGGCGAGCCGTGCCGCCTGTCGTACCGCCTCGGACATCGCACCAGTGTCGGTCCGGTCGAGGTCGACGACCGGGACCTCGGGCGCGTGTCGCGCCAGGGCTTCGCGGATCAGCGCGCGGTCGGCGCCGATCAGGACGACGCCCCGGAGCCGCTTGGCCGACTTGGTGACCAGCTCGTCGAAGGTGGCGCCCTTGGCGAGCCCGCCCGCGATCCAGACGATCGACTCGTACGCGGCCAACGAGGCTTCCGCGGCGTGGGTGTTGGTGGCCTTGGAGTCGTCCACGTACGCCACTTCGGCCACGTCGGCGACGTGTTCGATGCGGTGGGCGTCGGGACGGAAGGCGCGCAGACCGTCGCGTACGGCCGTCGCGGGCACGCCGTAGGCGCGCGCGAGAGCCGCTGCGGCCAGGGCGTTGGCGATGTTGTGCGGCGCGGGCGGCTGCACGTCGGAGATCTCGGCGAGCTCCTGCGCCTGCTTCTGACGGTCCGGCACGAACGCACGGTCGACCAGAATGCCGTCCACGACGCCCAGTTGCGAGGGCGCGGGCGCATTCAGCGTGAAACCGATGGCGCGGCAGCCCTCTTCGACGTCGGCCTCGCGCACGAGGTCCTCGGTCGCCTTGTCGGCGAGGTTGTAGACGCAGGCGATCTGATTGCCCTCGTACACGCGGCCCTTGTCGGCGGCGTACGCCTCCATGGAGCCGTGCCAGTCCAGGTGGTCCGGCGCGAGGTTCAGGACGGCCGCGGAGTGGGCGCGCAGCGAGGGCGCCCAGTGCAGCTGGTAGCTGGAGAGCTCGACGGCGAGCACGTCGTACGGCTCGTCGCCGGTGACGACGTCGAGGAGCGAGACCCCGATGTTGCCGACGGCCGCGGTCCGCAGGCCCGCCGCCTCCAGGATCGAGGCCAGCATGCGCACGGTCGTGGTCTTGCCGTTCGTGCCGGTGACCGCGAGCCACGGCGCTGCTTCTCTGCCGTCCCGACCGCGCAGGCGCCAGGCGAGCTCGACGTCGCCCCACACCTCGACGCCGGCGGCCGCGGCGGCCGCGAAGAGCGGCTTGTCCGGCTGCCAGCCGGGCGTGGTGACGACGAGTTCGGTGCCTTCGGGCAGGGTGGCCCCGTCGCCGAGGCGGACGGTGATGCCCTCCGCCGTCAGCTCCTCGGCCTGCGTACGGGAGCGCTCATCGTCGCCGTCGTTGACGACCGTGACGAGAGCGCCCAGGCCGTGCAGCACGCGGGCCGCCGGGATCCCGGAGACGCCGAGCCCGGCGACGGTGACGTTTTTCCCCTGCCAGCTGGTCACTTCTTGGCTGCCCATCCTGCGTAGAAGAGGCCGAGTCCGACGATCACGCACATGCCCTGGATGATCCAGAAGCGGACCACCACAAGGACTTCGGACCACCCCTTGAGTTCGAAGTGGTGCTGCAGTGGCGCCATCTTGAAGACCCGCTTGCCGGTCATCTTGAAGGAGCCGACCTGGATCACGACGGACATGGTGATCAGGACGAAGAGGCCGCCGAGGAGCGCGATGAGCAGCTCCGTGCGGGAGCAGATCGCGAGACCCGCGAGCGCGCCGCCGAGGGCGAGCGAGCCGGTGTCACCCATGAAGATCTTGGCGGGCGAGGTGTTCCACCACAGGAAGCCGAAGCAGGCACCCATCAGCGCGGAGGCCACCACGGCCAGGTCGAGTGGGTCTCTGACCTCGAAACACGCCTGTGGGTTGGTCAGCGTGACGGCGTTGGCGCAGGACTCCTGGTACTGCCAGACACCGATGAAGGTGTACGCGCCGAAGACCATCACGGAGGCGCCGGTGGCGAGACCGTCGAGGCCGTCGGTGAGGTTCACGCCGTTCGACATCGCGAGGATCATGAACAGCGCCCAGACCACGAACAGGACCGGGCCGATCGACCAGCCGAAGTCCGTGACGAACGACAGCTTGGTGGAGGCGGGGGTCTGGTTGCGGCTGTCCGGCCAGTTCAGCGCGAGCACGGCGAAGCCGATGCCGACGATCAGCTGTCCTGCCATCTTCGCCTTGGCGCGCAGGCCGAGCGAGCGCTGCTTGACGATCTTGATGTAGTCGTCGAGGAACCCGACGAGGCCCATGCCCGCCATCAGGAAGAGCACGAGAAGCCCGGAGAGCGTGGTCTCCGTGCCCGTGATGATCTTCGTGAGGAAGTACGCGATGAGCGTCGCGAGGATGAAGGCGATACCACCCATGGTCGGCGTACCGCGCTTGCTGTGGTGCTCGCGCGGGCCGTCGTCCCGGATGAACTGCCCATAGCCCTTGCGAGCCAGGAACTTGATAAGGAGCGGGGTTCCGACCAGGGTCAGGAAGAGCCCGATCACACCCGCGAAGAGGATCTGCCTCATCGGCCGGCGACCTGCCCCTCGGACGACGCGGCGTCATCGAGCAGCGCCGTGGCGACCCGCTCGAGACCGACCGATCTGGAAGCCTTCACCAGCACGACGTCTCCCGGGCGCAGCTCGCTGCGCAGCAGGTCGATCGCCGCCTGTGCGTCGGACACGTGCACCGACTCCTCACCCCACGAACCCTCGTTGTATGCGCCCAGTTGGAGCCAGGACGCTTCCCTGCCCCCGACTGCCACGAGCTTGCTCACGTTCAGCCGGACAGCGAGCCGTCCGACCGCGTCGTGTTCGGCGAGCCCCTCGTCACCGAGCTCGGCCATGTGACCGAGCACCGCCCACGTACGACGTCCCTTGGCCATGGCCGCGAGCGCGCGCAGGGCGGCTCGCATGGACTCGGGGTTCGCGTTGTAGGCGTCGTTGACGACCGTCACGCCGTCCGGGCGCTCGGTGACCTCCATCCGCCAGCGGGACAGCGTGCCCGCCTCGGAGAGCGCGCGGGCGATCTCGTCTGCGGACATGCCCAGCTCATGGGCGACGGCGGCCGCGGCAAGCGCGTTCGACACGTGGTGCTCACCGTACAGCCGCAAGGTCACGTCGCCGCACCCGGAGGGTGTGTGCAGCGTAAAGGCAGGCTGTCCGATCTCCGTGAGCCGGACATTCTCGGCACGCACGTCGGCGTCGGCGGACTCCCCGAAGAGGAGCACGCGCGCCTTCGTGCGCGAAGCCATGGCGCGGACGAGCGGGTCGTCGGCGTTGAGGACGGCGGTGCCGTCGGCGGGCAGGCTCTCGACGAGTTCACCCTTCGCCACTGCGATCTGCTCGCGTCCGCCGAACTCGCCGATGTGGGCGGTTCCGACGTTGAGCACGAGGCCGATCTTCGGCGGGGTGAGGCCGGTGAGGTAGCGGATGTGGCCGATGCCGCGGGCGCCCATCTCCAGGACGAGGAACTGCGTCTCGTCGGTGGCGCTGAGGGCGGTGAGCGGCAGGCCGATCTCGTTGTTGAGCGAGCCCGGCGTGAAGACGGTGGGCGCCTTGCTCCGCAGGACCTGGGCGAGCAGGTCCTTGGAGCTGGTCTTGCCGACGGAGCCGGTGAGCGCCACGAGCGTCGCGCCGAGCCGCTCCACGACGTGCCGCGCGAGGGCGCCGAGCGCCGCCTGCACGTCGTCGACGACGATGGCGGGTACGCCGACGGGGCGCGAGGCCAGGACGGCGGCGGCGCCCGCTTCCACCACCGCGGCCGCGTAGTCGTGGCCGTCGGCGCGCTCGCCGGCGAAGGCGACGAAGAGGCTGCCGGGCTCCACTTCACGGGAGTCCCTGACGACCGGTCCGGTGACCTGGACGGACGGATCCGGTATGTCGTACGTCTGCCCGCCGACGACAGTGGCGATCTCGGCGAGGGAGAGGGCGATCACAGATTCATCCCTGGGTTTGCTGGATTGCTTCGCGAAGTACCTGGCGGTCGTCGAAGGGACGCACCACCCCGGCGATGTCCTGTCCCTGCTCGTGGCCCTTGCCCGCGACGAGCACCGTGTCGCCCGGCTGGGCCCGGGCGACGGCGGCGCGGATGGCGGCGGCACGGTCCTCGAACACGGCGACGTCGCCGCGCTCGTGGGACGGCACGTCGGCGGCGCCCGCGAGCATCGTGGCGAGGATCGCGAGGGGGTCCTCGCCGCGCGGGTTGTCGGAGGTCAGTACGGCGGTGTCGGCGAGCCTGGCCGCCGCGGCGCCCATCGGCATCCGCTTGGTCTTGTCCCGGTCGCCGCCGCAGCCGAGGACGATGTGCAGCTTGTTCTCGGTGACCTTGCGCAGGGCGCGCAGGACCGATTCGACGGCGTCCGTCTTGTGGGCGTAGTCGACGACCGCGAGGTAGGGCTGGCCCGCGTCGATGCGCTCCAGGCGGCCCGGCACACCGGCCACGGCGCCGATGCCGTCGGCGGCCTGCTGCGGGTCGATTCCCGCGACGGCCAGCGAGACGATCGCGGAGAGCGTGTTGGCGACGTTGAACGGCCCGGCCAGCGGGGACTTCGCGGTGATCCGCTCCCCCTGCGGGCCGACCGCGACGAACGTGGAGTCGAACGGCGTGACCTCGACGCCTTCCGCGCGCCAGTCGGCGTCGGGGTGGCCCTCGGCGGAGAAGGTCGTGACGGGGACCTCCGACTCGGTGATGAGCCGGCGCCCGTACTCGTCGTCGAAGTTGACCACTCCGACCTTGGAGCGCTGCTTGGTGAACAGCTGCGCCTTGGCCTGGAAGTAGTCCTCCATGCCGGAGTGGAACTCCATGTGCTCCGGGCTGAGGTTGTTGAAGACGGCGACGTCGAAGACGCAGCCGTCCACCCGGCCGAGCACGAGGGCGTGACTGGAGACCTCCATGGCGACGGCCTCGACGCCGCGTTCGCGCATCACCGCGAACAGCGCCTGGAGGTCGGTCGCCTCGGGGGTCGTACGTTCGGACTTGATCCGCTCGTCACCGATGCGCATCTCGACCGTGCCGATGAGGCCGGTCGACCGGACGCCCTTGAGACCGCCCTCGACGAGGTACGCCGTGGTGGTCTTGCCGGACGTGCCCGTGATGCCGATCTGCAGCAGATCGCGGCCCGGATGGCCGTACACGGTGGCGGCGAGCTCGCCCATGGAGCCGCGCGGATCGTCGACGACCAGGACCGGCAGGCCCGTGACGGCGGCGCGTTCGGCGCCCGTCGGGTCGGTGAGGATCGCGGCGGCGCCGAGGTCGGCCGCCTGAGCGACGAAGTCCGCGCCGTGCAGCCGGGCGCCGGGCAGGGCGGCGTAGATGTCACCGGGCCGGACCGCGCGGGAGTCGTGCGTGATGCCGCTGACCTCCCCCGCGCCCGGGGCGGCGACGCCCAGCTGATCGGCGATCCTGGCGAGCGGGGTCGCGGAGACCTGGACCGGCCGCGGCGGTCCCGGATATGTCACGGGAACGCCCTTCTGGGTGGTTTGGGACTGATCAGCGTGTGGCACGGCGGTGAGCGTACCGGGCGCACCCTGCTCAGGGCGAAGCGGGCGGTGTGGCGGGGGCTGGTTCCCCGGCCCCGGAGTGATCGTTGTCACGAGTACGTCCTGGTAGGGCTCAGTCTGGTGGGGCTCAGGGTTCGAAGGAGACGGGCAGCCGGGCCGGGCCCTTGCCGGTGGGCGGGACCTGGAGCGTCTTGAGGGCGAACTGCATGACTTCCTTGTAGATGGGACCGCAGATCTGGCCGCCGAAGTAGCTGCCCTTGGTGGCGTTCTGGATCGCGCAGTAGACGGTGACGCGCGGCTTGTCGGCGGGCGCGAACCCGGCGAACGACGAGGTGTAGCCCTTGTACCTGCCGGTCTCCGGGTCGACCCGGTTGGCCGTACCGGTCTTGCCGGCGACGCGGTAGCCGCGGATGCGGGCCTTGGTGCCCGTGCCCTCTTCGTCGTCGACGACCGACTCCAGCATCTGCGACACCGTCTTGGCGGTCTTCGCGCTCACCACGCGGGTCTTCTTGGGCTTGGGCGCGGGCGTGAAGCGGCCGTCGGGGCCCTTCGTGCCGCGCACCAGCGTGGGCTCGATGCGTACGCCGTCGTTGGCGATGGTCGAGTAGACGGAGGCCGCCTGCATGGCGTTGATCGAGAAGCCCTGGCCGAATGGGATCGTGTACTGCTGCGAAGTCGACCACTTGTCGGCGGGCGCGAAGAGGCCGGACGTCTCGCCGGGGAAGCCGAGCCCGGTCTCCTTGCCGATGCCGAACTTCCGCAGGTACGAGTAGAGCGACCGGTTGGCCTCCCGCTGGGTCTTGCCCAGCTCGCCGGTGGCCAGGATCGTGCCGATGTTGCTCGACTTGGCGAGCACGCCGCTGAGCGTGAGGTGCCAGGTCGGGTGGTCGATGTCGTCCTTGAAGAGCCGGTCGCCGCGGTGCAGCCGGTTGGGCACCGTCACGTGGGTGGCGGGCGTGGCCGCGTTCTCCTCCAGGACGGCGGCCATCGACATGACCTTGGCGGTCGAGCCGGGCTCGAAGGCGTCCTGGAGCGAGGCGTTGCCCAGCGCCGTCCCGTCGGCCTGCGAGAGGTCGTTCGGGTCGAAGCCGGGGGCGTTGGCCATCGCGAGGATCTCGCCGGTCTTGTTGTCCTGCACTATCACGTAGCCGCGGTCCGCCCTGGACTTCTCCACCTGCTCGGTGATGGCGTTCTGCGCGGCCCACTGGATGTCGCGGTCGATGGTGAGCTCGACGTCGGAGCCGGGCACGGCGGGCGTCTCCGTGCTGCCCGCGGTGGGCACCTGGTGGCCGCCGGACTGGGCGTACCTGATCTTGCCGTCCTTGCCCGCGAGCTCCTTGTTGAGCTGCTGCTCCAGGCCGCCCGCGCCCTTGCCCTCGGCGTTGACCCAGCCCAGTATCCCGGCGCCCAGGTCGTCGTTCGGGTACACGCGCTTGCTGCTGGGGTCCTGGAAGACGCCCGCCAGGACGTTGGCGCTCTTCTTGTCGGTGCGCGCCTTGTCGGCGAGCGCGCCGCGCAGGTCCTTGATCTGCTTCCAGACCTGCGGGGTCTGCCGGCGGGCGAGCAGGACGTAGCGGGTCTTGGGGGTCTTGAGCTGCTCGGTGAGCCGGTCGACGTCCTTGTCGAGGATCGGTGCGAGGAGCGCGGCGGCCTGCTCGGCTCCGTCCTTGATACCCATCTCCTTCGCGGTGAACATCGTGGGGTCGGCCGTGATGTCGTACGCGTCCACGCTGGCGGCGAGTTCGACACCGCTGCGGTCCGTGATGCCGCCGCGCTCGGCGGTCAGGACATGGCTGAAGTAGCGGTTCTTCTCGGCCTTGGTGGTGTACACGCTCGCGTCGACCGCCTGCACCTGCAGGAGGCGTACGACGAAGGCCAGCATCACCAGGGTCAGACCGAGGCTCACCATGCGAAGGCGGGGCCGCGGGCTGCCCAGCCGGATGGTGCGGGCCTGCTGCTTGGGGGCGGCGGGGCGCGGGCGGCGGGCGGCGGGGCGTGACCCGCCGCCCGGGCGGCGCTGTTCGCCGGGGCGGGCGGGGCGCGAGGGCCGCGCGGGACCCGGGACCCTGCGTCGCGGGGGTTGGCGGTCCGTCACTTACGTCACCTGCCGGAGGTCGTGGGGCCGGGCGTCGCGGGGAGGTCGGGCGTGGGCGGGGCGTCCGGGGCCGGGGCGGAGGGCGCCGGAGACGCCGGGAGCGCCTGGGGCGGTGAGGGCGAGGGCTCCACCGGGATCGAGACCGAGGGTGCCGGGGACGCCACCTCCTGCGGGCGCGGCTCGGGCTGCAGCGCGGAGGACTGCTCGGCGGCCCCGGGAACGCCGCGCACGGTGCCGTCCGGGTTCAGGAAGGCCGGGTCGCCGCCCGGCACCATGCCGAGCTCACGGGCGCGTTGCTGGAGGGCGTCGGGGGCGGCGTAGGCGTCCACGTCCCGCTGGAGCTCCTGCTCCTGGTCCGTGAGCTCCGTCGTCTCCTTCTTCAGCTCGCTCAGCTGGAACGAGCCTTCGTTGAGCGAGGAGTTCAGGATGAGCAGCGTGATCAGGCCACCGCCGAGCAACAGCACGACGAGCAGCACGAACGGCGTGCGCGCGGCCTGGCTCGGCCCCGACGGCAGCAGCCGCGCGAGGCGGGCTGCCCTCCCCCGCAGCTCGGGCTTCTTGCTCATGGGGCCTCCTCAGGGACGCCGTTCACGGGTCCTCCCGGCGGGCGCGCTTCACGGGGTCTCCTCGCGGATGCGCTGCGCACCCCGCAGCCGTGCCGGGGCCGCCCGGCGGTTCTCGGCGATCTCTTCCTCGGTGGGGAGTTCGGCGCCGCGCGTGAGCAGCTTGAGCCGGGGCTGGTAGCGCTCGGGGACGATGGGCAGGCCGGGGGGCGCGGTCGTGGCGGCGCCGGCCGCGAACACCTGCTTGACCAGCCGGTCCTCGAGCGAGTGGTACGACAGGACGGCGATGCGGCCGTCGACGGCGAGCGTCTTCACGGCCGCCGGGATGGCCGCCTCCAGGACGCTCAGCTCGCCGTTGACCTCGATGCGCAGGGCCTGGAAGGTGCGCTTGGCGGGGTTGCCGCCGGTGCGCTTGGCGGCCTGCGGCAGGGAGTCGCGGATCAGCTCGACGAGCCGCGCGCTGTTGCTGAACGGCTCCTTCTCGCGCTCGCGCACGACGGCGCCCACGATCCGCTTGGCCTGCTTCTCCTCGCCGTACTGGCGCAGGATCCGCACCAGTTCGCCCGGTGCGTACGTGTTGAGGACCTCGGCGGCGCTGACGCCGGTCGTCTGGTCCATGCGCATGTCGAGGGGCGCGTCCTGTGCGTAGGCGAAGCCCCGGTCCGCCTCGTCGAGTTGCATCGAGGAGACGCCGAGGTCGAACAGGACGCCCTGGACCTTCGCGATGCCCAGCCGGTCGAGCACCTCGGGCAGTTCGTCGTAGACCGCGTGCACAAGCTCGGCCCGGTCACCGAAAGGCGCGAGGCGCTCCCCGGAGAGCCGCAGCGCTTCCTTGTCGCGGTCGAGGCCGATGAGGCGGGCCGACGGGAAGGTGGACAGCAGGGCCTCGCTGTGGCCGCCGAGTCCGAGGGTGCAGTCGACGACGACCGCGCCCGGCTGGGCGAGCGCGGGGGCCAACAGGTCCAGGCATCGCTGGAGCATCACCGGGACGTGTCGGGTCTGGCTCAAAGGGCCCTCTCAGATCCGGCGCGGCGAGACGTGCGCACGGCCGGGTCCCCGCCCGCTCGGGAAGGGGAACGGCCTGCTGGCGCCGGGGAAGTGGCGTCAGCCGACCGGGAGCGGGAGGAGGCCGAGCCGTGCGTACGCGCCGCGCACGCGGGGGGATTCAGGGAATCCCCGGTGTGAACAGTCCAGCGGGGAGCAGGTCACGGCCCTCCCACTTCGCGTCACTTTAGTCCACCGTGTCGCCCGGTCAATCAACTGGCCTGCGCGTCGCGGACCGGTCGTGGACGAGCCGCAAAACGCGCCTCGTCACCCGTTCGGGGGTAGCCGTCGCATCCCTGTGGGTTAGCTCACAACAAGACTCATTGACGTTCTTTGTCCCTTCTCACAGCGGGCCCGAGCGATCAGCGCCGACTACCGTCATAGTCATGTCGACTTCCGCATCCCCTACGGGCCGCTTTCCCGCAGAGCCGAGCGGTGACATAGCCGCCGGCACCGTCACGGACCGTCTCGTCGAGGCGAACCAGACGTACGCCTCCGGCTTCACCGATCCTGGCATGGACGCCCGTCCCGTCCTCGGCGTGGCCGTCGTCGCGTGCATGGACGCCCGCATCGACCTCCACGACGCGCTCGGCCTCGAACTGGGCGACTGCCACACGATCCGCAACGCGGGCGGCGTGGTCACCGACGACGTCATCCGCTCCCTGACCATCAGCCAGCGCGCCCTCGGCACGCGCAGTGTCGTACTGATCCACCACACCAGCTGTGGCCTGGAGAGCCTCACCGAGGAGTTCCGGCACGAGCTGGAGCTCGAGGTCGGCCAGCGGCCCTCCTGGGCGGTGGAGGCCTTCCGCGACGTCGATCAGGACGTGCGGCAGTCGATGCAGCGGGTGCGGACCTCGCCGTTCCTCCTGCACACCGACGACGTGCGGGGATTCGTCTTCGACGTGACCACGGGTCTTTTGCGGGAGATCGACCCTGCGTGACGGGCTCCGGACCGGACCTTTCCTGACCGGCGTGGCTACCAAAAGGCCGTAAGACCCGACATATCGCCGCCAGTTATCCGCGGGCGAGTGACACAACCCGGTATGCCCAACAAGAATGCGGGGTGGGGCACCACGCTGAACGATTCGTGCGTGGTGTCCGTGATTCGGGGTGGGCCGGGCCGCACACACATGCGTCGGCCCGGGAGAACGTGTCCGAGGAGGGCCGGGTGACGACCTATGACGATCGAGCGAGCCTCACAGATCTGACCGCCACAGCGGAGCGTGTCCGCAGGTCGGTCGAGGGTGTGATCGAGGGCAAGCCAGAGGTCGTACGGCTTTCGCTGACCGTGCTCCTCGCCGAGGGGCACCTGCTGATCGAAGATGTACCGGGCGTGGGCAAGACCATGCTCGCCAAGGCGCTGGCGCGGTCCATCGACTGCTCCGTGCGGCGCATCCAGTTCACGCCCGACCTGCTGCCGTCGGACATCACTGGTGTGTCCATCTTCGACCAGCAGCGCCGGGACTTCGAGTTCAAGCCCGGCGCGATCTTCGCGCAGATCGTGATCGGCGACGAGATCAACCGCGCGTCCCCGAAGACGCAGTCCGCGCTCCTGGAGTCCATGGAGGAGCGCCAGGTCACCATCGACGGGCAGACGTACGAACTGCCGAGCCCCTTCATGGTGGTGGCGACGCAGAACCCCGTCGAGATGGAGGGGACGTATCCCCTGCCCGAGGCGCAGCGCGACCGTTTCATGGCGCGCGTCTCGATCGGCTATCCGAACCCGGAGGCCGAACTGCAGATGCTGGACGTGCACGGAGGCGCCTCGCCGCTGGACGACCTCCAGCCGGTGGCGCACGCGCACGACATCGTGAAGCTCGTCGACGCGGTCCGCACGGTCCACGTCGCCGACTCCGTACGGCGGTACGCCGTGGACCTGGTCGGGGCGACCCGCAACCACCCGGACCTGAGACTCGGGGCGTCGCCGCGCGCGACGCTGCACCTGCTGCGGGCGGCCAAGGCCTCCGCGGCCCTCAGCGGCCGGGAGTTCGCCCTGCCGGACGACGTCCAGGCGCTGGCCGTGGCGGTGCTCGCGCACCGGCTGCTGCCCACGGCCCAGGCCCAGTTGAACCGGCGTACGGCCGAATCGGTCGTCCTGGAGATCCTCCAGCGCACGCCCGTCCCTGCCGCCGCCCAGCCGAACAGCGGTTACTTCAACCAGCAGCCGCCCGGCGCACGGAGGCTGTGATGGCGGCCGGGGGGCCGCAGCCGGCGCAGGCCGAGGAGGGCAAGGGCGGACCGCGGACCGCGCTCGCGGGTCTGACCACGCGCGGGCGTTCGTTCCTCGCGGCCGGCATCGCCGCCGCCATCTGCGCGTACGTCCTGGGGCAGAGCGATCTGCTCCGGGTCGGGCTGCTGCTCGCCGTCCTTCCGCTGGTGTGCGCGACGGTGCTCTACCGCACCCGCTACCGCGTCGCGGGCAGCCGAAGGCTCTCCCCCGCGCGCGTGCCCGCCAGTTCGGAGGCCCGCGTCCACCTGCGGATGGACAACGTCTCGCGACTGCCCACGGGCCTCCTGATGCTCCAGGACCGGGTGCCCTACGTCCTGGGGCCGCGGCCCCGGTTCGTGCTCGACCGGGTGGAGGCGGGGGGCCGCCGTGAGGTCTCCTACCGCGTCCGCTCGGACCTGCGGGGGCGCTATCCGCTGGGCCCGCTGCAACTGCGCCTGACGGACCCGTTCGGGATGTGCGAACTGACCCGCTCCTTCTCGACGTACGACACCCTGACGGTCATCCCGCGGGTGGAGGCGCTGCCGCCGGTGCGCCTCACCGGTGAGGCCAAGGGGTACGGCGACGGGCGCAACCGTTCGCTGGCCCTCGCGGGCGAGGACGACGTGATCCCCAGGGGCTACCGCCACGGCGACGACCTGCGCCGCGTCCACTGGCGCTCCACGGCCCGCTACGGCGAGCTGATGGTGCGCCGCGAGGAGCAGCCGCAGCGGGCCCGCTGCACGGTGCTCCTGGACACCCGGGCGCACGCCTTCCGGGGCGCGGGGCCCGAATCGGCCTTCGAGTGGGCGGTGTCGGGCACGGCGTCCGCCCTGGTGCACATGCTCGAACGGGGCTTCTCGGTAAGGCTGCTGACCGACACCGGGAACTCCGTGCCCGGCGAGGGCTCGGACGGCTTCGCGGGCGCGAGCCAGGAGTCGGCGGACGCGGCGGGGCTGATGATGGACACCCTCGCGGTGATCGACCACTCGGACGGCGCGGGGCTCTCCCTCGCGTACGACGTGCTGCGCGGGGGCAACGAAGGCCTGCTGATCGCCTTCCTCGGCGACCTCGACGAGGAGCAGGCGACGGTGGCCGCCAAGATGCGGCAGCGCAGCGGCGCGGCGGTCGCCTTCGTCCTGGACAGCACGGCCTGGGCGCAGGGCGCGGGCGGCGCTCCCGCGGGCGCCGGGGACGAGCGGGTCCGGATGCTGCGCCAGGCGGGCTGGACGGCCGTGGCGGTGCCTCCCGGGGTCGCCCTGGTGGACCTGTGGCGCCAGGCGGACCATCTGCGGGCCAGCACGGGCCCGGCCCCCACCGCGGGGACGACCACCGGCGGCTGGGGATGAACCGGGACCGGGGACCGCGGGCGAGCGGCTGCCCGTCCGGCAGGACCACACGCACGACAACAGGGGGACGTTCATGAGTGGGCGCGCGCGACTCGCGCTCTGTGCCACGGCGGCGACGCTGATGGCATCCGGGGCGCTGCTGCCGCTCGTCGATCCGGCGACGTGGTTCGTCCAGGCGGCGATCCTGCTCGCGCTGCAGAGCGGCGTGGGCGCGCTCACCCGGCGGGTGCCGCTGGCCCGGCCGGTCACGGTCGCGGTGCAGGCCCTGGTGACGCTGCTGCTCCTGACGCTGGTGTTCGCCCGTGAGCAGGCGATCGGCGGGGTGCTTCCGGGCCCGGACGTGTTCCGGGAGTTCGGGCTGCTCCTCCAGGCGGGCGGCAACGACGTCGGGCAGTACGCGATTCCGGCGCCGCTCAGTGACGGCATCCGGCTGATGCTGGTCGGCGGCGTCCTGGTGATCGGCCTCGCGGTGGACGCCCTCGCGGTGACGTTCCGTACGGCGGCGCCCGCGGGTCTGCCGCTGCTCGCGCTGTACTCGGTCGCCGCCGGGCTCTCCGGGAACGGGGCCGGATGGCTGTGGTTCCTGCTCGCGGCGGCCGGATATCTGCTGCTGCTCCTCGCGGAGGGCCGCGACCGGCTCTCCCAGTGGGGGCGCGTCTTCGGGGGCGCGGCACGCGCGCCGGGGCGGATCTCCGGCGGCCTGGAGACCGACAGCGGCGCGATCGCGCCGGTCCGCACGGGACGGCGCATCGGCGCGGTGGCCCTGGGCATCGCCCTGGTGGTGCCGCTCGCGCTGCCCGCCCTTGACGGCGGGCTCCTGGACGGTTCCGGTGGCGCCGGAGGCTCGGGTTCCGGCGGTGGCGGCACGATCTCCGCGGTGAATCCGCTGGTCGCGCTCCAGGACAGCCTGAACGAACCGGACGACCGCGAGGTCATCTCGTACAAGACGAACGCCAAGCAGACCGACAACCTCTATCTGCGGATCGTCTCCCTCGACCAGTTCGACGGCACGACGTGGAAGACCACCGTCCGCAGCATCGAGGACGTGCCGCCGCGCCTGGAGGACCCGCCGGGGCTCTACCCGGACGTCCGCAGGAGCGAGATCCAGACGAACATCTCGGCCGCCGACAAGTACGCGCAGAACTGGCTGCCGATGCCCTACCCGGCCAGCGAGGTGAAGATCAGCGGCCGCTGGCGGTACGAGCCGGTGGGGCGCGCCCTGGTGGGTGACCGCGGTCAGACGACGAGCGGCGCGCAGTACGAGGTCAAGAGCCTCATCGTGGAGCCCACGGCCGAGCAGCTGGCCAACGCCGCCGAGCCGCCCAAGCAGATCGCGCAAGAGTTCACCAAGGTGCCCGACGCCTTGCCGTCCGTGGTGGCCTCCGAGGCCCGCCGCATCACCAAGGGCACGGCGAACGACTACGAGAAGGCGGTCAAGCTCCAGGACTGGTTCGCCTCGGAGGGCGGCTTCACGTACAACACGCAGGTGCGCGCGGGCAGCGGCCCGGCGGCGATCGCCCGCTTCCTGGAGCAGAAGGAGGGCTTCTGCGTCCACTTCTCCTTCGCGATGGCCTCGATGGCGCGGACGCTGGGCATCCCGGCGCGCGTCGCGGTCGGCTTCACTCCCGGTGCCGCGCAGGGGGACGGTTCGATGTCGGTCGGGCTGCGGGACGCGCACGCCTGGCCCGAGCTGTACTTCGAGGGCGTGGGCTGGACCCGCTTCGAGCCGACCCCGAACCGCGGCACGGTGCCGGACTACACCCGCCCGGACACCCCGTCCGACGGCGCGAGCGACCCGGCGGCGCCCGAGGCCAGCGCGTCGGCGGCGCCCTCCGACGAGCCCTCGGCCTCCGCGAGCTGCCCGACCGACCAGCAGAAGCAGGGCGGCTGCGCGAGCACGGCCCCGGCGATCGCGGGCGGCTCGGGCGGCGACGGACCGCCGATCGGCATGATCGTGGCCGTGGCCCTGGGAGCGCTGGTGGTCCTCGGCCTGCCCCTGCTGCCGATGCTGTGGCGCAAGCGGATCCGTGCGGTGCGGCTTGGCTCGACGGGGCGCACGGAGGCGGACGCGGCCTCGCGGACTCTCGCCGCCTGGCTGGAGGTGACCGATACGGCCTGGGACCACGGGATCGCGCCGGACGAGTCGCAGACGCCGCGCAAGGCCGCGGCCCGGATCGTGCGCGTCGGACAGCTCACCGCGGCACCCGCGGAGTCCGTCCATCGCCTGGCCGCCGCGGTCGAACAGGTGCTCTACGCCCCACGGCCGCAGCCGACGGCGGGCCTGGCCGACGACGTGCGCCGCGTGTCCGACGGTCTGGGGGCCACGGCGAGCCGCCCGGCCCGGCTGCGGGCGACACTCGCCCCGCGTTCGGCCGCACGGGTGGTGTGGGCGGTCTCGGACCGCTGGACGGCGGTCAAGGCCGGATGGTCCGAGCGGATCGCCAGGCGGTGGGCGGCACTGCGGAGGCCGTCACAGCCTTCGCAGCCGTCGCAGCAGGAGGGCTGAGCACAGCACGAGGGCTGAGCATGCGTAAGGGGTGACCGCCTGGGCGGTCACCCCTTACGCACTACGCACAGCATGCTGAGAAAACTTATTGGCCCTGTTCGTCGCGGCGGCGCTGCCACCGCTGCTCGATCCGGTCCATCATCGACCGACGCTGCCTGGTCTGCCGACGGGCCGGGGCGCCGCCCGGTGCCGTGGGCGTGCCGGCGGCCGGCTGTTCACCTGGCTTGGGCGCTTTGCGCCATCCGGTGACGGCGAGCACCGCACATCCCAGCATGACGAGGAATCCCACCACGCTCACCCAAATCTGCTGGGCGACCATTCCGGCCATGAGAAGGGCAATGCCCACAAGGAAGCCCGCGACCGCTTGGTAGACCCGTCGCCGGGTGTACGTACGCAGCCCGCTTCCCTCGAGCGCTGTCGCGAACTTGGGATCTTCGGCGTACAGCGCTCGCTCCATTTGCTCGAGCATGCGCTGCTCGTGCTCCGAGAGCGGCACGGAGTCCTCCTCATCGTGCAGTCGCCGGGGCGACCGGGGGTCCCCTTCAGGATAGGCAGGGAATCGCCCCCGTGAAACCCGCCCCTCTGCGCCAACTTCGCCAAACCGGACCACCCTGCCGCTCCGGCTCGCTGAAGCGTGCATTCCCCAGCGGCCGGTCCGGCATGCCGGACGGTCTGCCTCGATCATACGGCGCCCATAGCCCGTTCGGGGGGTGTGTGCCGTACTCCATGTGCGGCTGCGTCGCTGATCAGCGGGGCGGCCGTGCCGGAGATCAGCCCTCGTCGGCATCCCGGGTCTCACCGAGCACATGCAGCTGGGTGGCCACGGAGTGGAAGGCGGCGAGCTCGGCGGCGGCCGCCTCCAGCTTCAGGAGGGCCTCCATCGCGCCGGGTTCGGTGTCCACCAGGACCCCCGGAACCAGGTCGGCGAAGACCCGCACGCCGTGCACGGCGTCGACCCTGACGCCCGCGCCCTCGACCAGCTCGGTGAGCTGGTCGGCGGTGAAGCGCCGGGGCACGGGGTCGCCGTCGCCCCAGCGTCCGGCCGGGTCCGCGAGTGCCTGCCTGGCCTCGGTGAAGTGCCCGGCGAGCGCCCTGGCGAGCACGGCTCCGCCGAGGCCCGCGGCGAGCAGGCTGAGGGTGCCGGAGGGGCGCAGCGCGCCGACCGCGTTGCGCACGCCCTCGGCGGGGTCGTCCACGTACTCCAGGACGCCGTGGCACAGGACCGCGTCGAACCCGGCGCGCTCCACGACGTCGAAGAGGCCGTGTACGTCGCCCTGGACGCCGCGCACCCGGTCGGCGACGCCCGCCTCGGCGGCCCGGCGCTCGAGCGCGAAGAGGGCGTTCGGGCTGGGGTCGACGACGGTGACGCGATGGCCGAGGCGGGCGACGGGCACGGCGAAGTTTCCGCTGCCGCCTCCGGTGTCGAGCACGTCGAGGGAGTGGGACTCCCGGCCCGTGGCCTTGACCCGGCGGTCGAGAGCGTCCTTGAGGACCTCCCAGACCACGGCGGTACGGAGAGAAGCGCGGGGGCGCATCGGGTCCGACACGGCAGTTGACTCCTCGGCGCGTCCACCGCACGTCCGCGGCGGAGCTAGGGGGTTCCCTCCGCCTGCTGTTGCGGCAGTCAGGAGGGTGCGGGCGCTCCCACCCTATTGCCTTCTGACGGGTGCCCCGTCACCCGTCTCGGCTCGCGTCCGGCGGCTCCTGCCTGGGCTGGGGCAGCACGGGCTGCAGCACCAGCATCCGCTCGACGAGGCGTAAGAACATCCCCACGTCACGCAGCAGGTCGTCCGCGTCCCGGACGGTGGCCGCGCCCTGTATGCCCGCCTCCGCGCGGGCCCTGCGCGCCGCGCCGGAGGCGAACAGGGCGCTCCACTCGGTCAGTTCGGGGGCTATCTCGGGGAGCACTTCCCAGGCGCTCCGGATCCGCTGCCTGCGTCGCGGGGTCGCCTCGGGACGGCCGCGGGCGGCGAGGACCGCGGCGGCGGTGCGCAGGGCGGCGAGGTGGGCCGTGGCATAGCGCTCGTTCGGAGTCTCCAGGTGCGCGGCCTCGTCGATGCCGGCGCGGGCCTGGGCGAGCAGTTCGAGAGCGGCGGGCGGAGCCGTGGCCCGGCGCAGGACGGGGTGGACGTCGCTTGCGGGGCCGGTGGTCGAGGGGGCGGGGCCGACGGGGCGGTGCCGACGTGCGGCTGCTGCGGAAGTGCTGGCCATGACGAACCTCCTGTCGTCGCGTAACGGCTATGTGGCCGTATGTGCACATCGTGTAGTACGCCACTGACAATCGGCCCTGACCTGCGGCTTTGCCCCGATCGCCGGTTCGCGTTAGTTTTTGCACTGACCAGTCAGTTCAAAAGAAGACGCGAGGGGGAACTGTGGACGGGCCGAACGACGGCACGCGGGGAGCCGCCGTCACAGCACGGGGTTTCGGGCTCAAGGGACCGCGGGGCTGGGCGTTCCGCGAGGTCGGGGTCGAGGCCGGACCCGGGTCGCTGATCGCGATCCAGGGGGCTTCGGGGTCGGGACGGACCTGTCTGCTGCTCGCGCTCACCGGGCGGATGCGCCCCACGGAGGGCGAGGCCTCGGTGGGGCGCTTCCGGCTGCCCAAGCAGCTCGCGGCGGTCCGCAGGATCAGCGCGCTCGGGCCCGTGCCCGGCGTGACGGATCTCGATCCGGCGCTGACCGTCGCCGAGCATCTGCACGAACGGGCACTTCTGGAGCGGCGGTTCGGCGGCTCGCTGCGCACTCTGCTGAGGCCGCGCGCCGAGCGGGCGAACGAGGCACGGCTGCGGATCGACACGGCGCTGGCCGCCGCGGGGCTCGACATGGAGGCGCTGCCCAAGGGGCGGCGGACCTCCGTACGCGATCTGGAGCGCCTCGAGGTGCTGCGGCTCTCCATCGCCCTGGCCCTGATCGGGCGGCCCCGGCTCCTTGGCGTCGACGACGTCGACCTCAAGCTGTCGGACGCCGAACGGCGCGAGGCCTGGGCCCTCTTGAAGTCCATCGCGGAGAGCGGCACCACTGTCGTCGCCGTGTGCGACGAAGCACCCGATGAGTCGCTCGACGCGATCGCCGTGTACACGGACAAGCGCGACTCCGGCGACGGCAACATCAGTGACGACGGCAACGACACCGGCAACGACGACGACAAGGAGACGGCCGATGCGCTCGCCGAAGCTCGCCGCGCTTGAGCTCAGGCGCTTCGGCAGGGGGAAGCTGCCGCGCGCGGCACTCGCCGCGCTCCTGCTGCTGCCCCTGCTGTACGGCGCGCTGTACCTCTGCTCGTTCTGGGACCCGTACGGCCGTCTCGACCGCATACCCGTGGCGCTCGTCAATGACGACAAGGGGGCCACGGCCGCGGGCAAGAAGCTCGCGGTGGGCGACGGCATCGTCGACGGTCTCCAGGACAGCAAGACCTTCGACTGGCACGAGGTGAGTTCCGCCGAGGCGCACAAGGGCGTCGAGGACGGGACGTACTACCTGTCCCTGACGATGCCGTCCGACTTCAGCAAGCGCGTCGCGTCGAGTTCGGGCGACTCCCCGGAGACCAGCGCCCTGCAGGTCCGCACGAACGACGCCAACAACTACATCGTCGGGCAGATCTCCCGGACGGTCTTCTCCGAGGTACGCACCGCGGCCTCCACCAAGGCCTCGCGCTCCTTCCTCGACAAGATCTTCATCTCGTTCTCCGACATCCACGGGGCGACCGAGAAGGCCGCCAAGGGGGCCGACAAGCTCGACAGCGGCATCGGTGAGGCCAAGAAGGGCACCAAGAAGCTCGCGACCGGTCTCCAGGACGCCAAGAAGGGCAGCAGCGACCTGGCCGGGGGCATCAAGAAGCTCGACAAGGGCGCCGGTGACCTCCAGGACGGTTCGAAGAAGGTCTCGGACGGCACCCAGAAGCTGGCCGACAAGGTCAACGGCACCGCGGACCAGGTGCGGCCCTTCCTGAAGGACAACGGCAAGACCATCGGGGACACGGCCACGCTCGTCGCCGACTCCTCCAAGGCGCTGCGCCACAACCTGGACACCTGGGTCAAGCTCGCACCCGTGGCGGCCGACGGCGCCAAGAAGGGCTCCGAGACCATCGGCGGCCTCTACACGGAGCGCTGCGTGGACCTCCCGGTGCCCGACCCGTTCTGCCCGAAGCTCAAGGAGGCCAAGACGGCCGCCGAGAACGTGTCGACGATCGCGGACGACATGAACACCGTCGTCAAGGACCAGAACAGCGACGTCAAGAAGCTCAAGAAGAACCTCACCACGCTGGAGACGAAGTCGAGGGCGCTCGCCGAACGCGCACCGCACCTCAACGAGGACCTGAACACGGCCGTCACCCAGATCAACGACCTCAACGCGGGCGCGGGGAAGGTCGCCAAGGGCGCCAAGAAGCTGCACACGGGCCTCGGCACCGCCAAGACCGGCGCCGACGACCTCGACACGGGCATCGGCAAGCTCGAGACGGGCGCGACCGACCTCAAGGGCGGCATGTTCAAGCTGGCCGACGGCTCCGGGAAGCTGTCCGGCGGGCTGCACGACGGCGTCAAGAAGATCCCCGACTACGGCAAGAAGGACCGCGACCAGCGCACCGACGTCATGGCCGACCCGGTGCAGCTCGCCTCCCAGTCGATGCACAAGGCGCCCAACTACGGCACCGGTTTCGCCCCGTACTTCATCCCGCTGTCCCTGTGGGTCGGCGCGATGGTGGCGTACATGCTGATCCAGCCGCTCAACCGGCGCGCGCTCGCCGCGGGCGCCTCCGCCTGGCGCATCGCGTTCGCGGGCTGGCTGCCGGTCGCAGCGCTCGGCGTGCTCCAGACGGCGGCCCTGATGTCGGTCCTGCACTGGGGCCTGGGCCTGCAGATGGCGCGGGCCGCCGGGACGGTGGGCTTCCTCTGCCTGGTGACGTGCTGCTTCGCGGCGATCGTCCAGTGGCTGAACGCACGCTTCGGAGCGGCCGGGCGGATCCTCGTCCTCGCGGCCCTGATGCTCCAGCTGACCTCGGCCGGCGGCACGTACCCCGTACAGACGAGTCCGTCCTTCTTCGGCGCGATCCACCCCTTCTTGCCGATGAGTTACGTCGTCGACGCCCTCCGTAGGCTCATCACGGGCGGCGGGCTCGGCCCCGTCTGGCAGGCGTGCGTGGTGCTCACGGCCTTCACGGCGGGCGCCCTGGCACTCACCGCGCTCTCCGCGCGCCGCAAGCAGGTGTGGACCCTGGACCGTCTGCACCCGGAACTGAGCCTGTGAGACCCCCGACCGCGCCTGTACGGGCGCCGAGACCTGTGAGAATCGGGCCCATGGACAGCAGCGCAACCAGCACCCGGCGTGAGGCCACCCGGCAGAAGCTCTACGAAGCGGCCGTCACCCTCATCGCGGAGCAGGGCTTCTCGGCCACGACGGTCGACGAGATCGCCGAGCGGGCCGGGGTCGCGAAGGGCACGGTCTACTACAACTTCGCGAGCAAGTCGGTCCTCTTCGAAGAGCTGCTGCGGCACGGCGTCGGCCTGCTCACCGCCTCCTTGAAGGAGGCGTCCGAGAAGACGGCGGGGAGCGGCGGCAGCCAGGTCGACGCGCTGGACGCGATGATCCGGGCGGGCCTGGTCTTCATCGACCGCTATCCGGCCTTCACCCAGCTGTACGTCGCCGAGCTGTGGCGCACCAACCGCGCCTGGCAGTCCACCCTGATGGTGGTCAGGCAGCAGGCGGTCGCCGTCGTCGAGGACGTCCTGCGCGCGGGCGTCGAGAACGGCGAGCTCAGCGAGGAGATCGACATCCCTCTGACAGCCGCCGCGCTCGTCGGGATGGTCCTGGTGGCGGCCCTCGACTGGCAGGCCTTCCAGCCGGAGCGCTCCCTCGACGACGTGCACTCGGCGCTGTCGCGACTGCTCCAGGGCCGGGTGAGCGGCGGGCGCTGAGTCGTCCCCCAACGGTGCATCACAAAGGCGCCGGCCCGGTGCCACCTGATCTCCAGGTGGCACCGGGCCGGCGCTTCTTGCGTTCCCCCGTGGTCCCCCGTTCGGCCCCTCGGGGTGGTCATCCCCCGAGGCACCGCCCGTCTCCCCGCGCCTCACTCCCACCTTCGACGGGTGGGAGGAGCGGCCAAGTGCGCCGCGCCGTTCCGCCGCCCCGTGTCGGCGGTACGGGCGCTGCGCCCTTCTCCGTGCCCCTCACTCTTCCGTCTTCGCAGGTCGGGACCCATCCGCGCTGATACTCATCTCCACCACTAGGTACGGATACTCAGGCCTGGGTGCTCATCCCCAGGCCGAGGAGTTCCCAACTGGTTACGATCGCGTCCGTGTCCGTACTCCCCCTGGTGTTCACCAGCGGCTGGGCCAGCGGGATCAACGCGTATGCGGTGGTCCTGCTGCTCGGTGTCTTCGGCGCGACCGGGATCACCGACGAGGTGCCCGAGTCGCTGCAACGTCCTGATGTGCTGATCGTCGCCGGGGTGCTCTTCGTCTGTGAGGCCGTCGCCGACAAGATCCCTTACGTCGACTCGGTGTGGGACACGGTGCACACCGTGATCCGGCCGGTGTCCGGGGCGGTGGTGGGTGCGCTGCTCGCCGGGCAGAGCGGTTCGCTGCCCGATCTGGCGGCGGGCGCGGTGGGCGGTTCGACGGCGCTGGCCAGTCACTTCGTGAAGGCCGGGACGCGGATGGCGATCAACACCTCGCCGGAGCCGTTCAGCAACATGGTGGTGAGCACGGCGGAGGACCTCGGGGTCGGCGGGATCATCAGCTTCGCGATGTTCTATCCGGAGGCGGCGGCCATCATCGCGGCCGTGCTGCTGTTGCTCGGCCTGATCCTGCTGTACTTCCTGATCTCGCGGATTCGGCGGTTCCGGCGGCGCAGGGCCCAGCGGCGCGAGGAGAAGCAGCTCGCGGCGCACGCGGGGCGGCCGCCGGACTGAGGGCTCCCGGCGGCCCTGTCAGTGGTGGCCGATAAAGTCCCTGGCATGGCACGGATTGTGGTGATCGGCGCCGGGATGGGCGCGATGGCGGCGGCCGCCCGGCTGGCCGTCGCGGGCCACCGGGTGGTGGTCCACGAGCGGTCGGGTACGTACGGCGGCGCGCTCGGCAGCGTCGAGCGTGACGGCTTCGTCTTCGACACGGGCCCCGGCCTCCTGCACCTGCCCGCCGTCTACCGCGACCTGTTCGTCAAGACGGGCAAGGAGCCGCTGGAGAAGTGCGTCGAGCTGTCCCAGGTGGAGCCCGCCGTCCGGCACGTCTTCGCGGACGGCACGACGGCCGACCTGCCGAACGCCTCGCGCGCGGGCGTGGGCGACGCCCTGGACGCGGCGCTCGGCAGCGGCGCTGGCGCCCACTGGTCGGCGTACATGAACCGCGCGCGTGAGGCGTGGGACCGCACCCGGCGCCCCCTCCTGGAAGAGCCCCTCTGGCCGAACTGGCAGATCCTCGCCGAGCGCGAGCCCTATCCCTCGGTGCCCCACAAGCGCCTCCTGCGGCGCGAGCGCCGTGCGACCACCCTCACCGAGGCCGGTGAGCTCGAACTGGGCGGCGACGCACGCCTCCTGGCCCTCCTCGAGCAGTACGCCCTCGCGTGGGGCCTGGACCCCCGGACGACCCCGGCGAGCGCGGCCGTCCTGCCCTATCTGGAGCACACCTTCGGCGCCTGGTCCGTGCGCGGCGGGATGCGCGCGCTCGCCCGGGCCGTGTACGAGCGGTGCCTCGCCCGGCGGGTCGAGTTCACGTTCGACTCCCCCGTCACCCGGATCGTCGAGAAGGACGGCCGCGCGGCGGGCGTCGAGCTCGCGGACGGGACGGCACAGGAGGCGGACTTCGTGGTCGCCGGTGTCGCGCCCGGCGCACTGGACGGCTTGCTGTCCGGTGTATCCGGCATGTCCGGCGGATCCGGTGTGAACATACGGGCGGAGGGTGAGGTGCAGCCCAGGACGGGACTCCCCAGCCGCCTCACGGTCCTGCTCGCGCTCCGCGGCCCCCGGCCGGACGGCACACCCCACCGCACGGTGCTGCACACCCCCGACCGCCAGGACGAGCTCGACCGGCTCTTCGGGGACCGCCCCGGGCTGCCCGCCGCCCCCACCCTCACGGTGCTGCGCCCGGCCGACGCGGCGCTGACGCCCGACGCCGGGCACGAGGCGGTCACGCTGACGGCCACGGTGCCCGCGCACACGGAGGTCACCGAGGCGGATGTGGAGCGGCTCCTGGACCGTGCCGAGGCGGTGCTGCCCGGGCTCCGGGACCGCCTGCTGTGGCACGAGGTCCGCACTCCCGCCGACGTCGCGGAGGCCACCGGCGCCGACGGCGGCGCGGTCCCGCCCCCGTCCCTCGCGGCGGGAGAGGGCCGGCTGCTCCACCCGGCCAACAGCACGCGCCTGCCCGGGCTCTTCGCGGCCGGCGGCTGGTCACACCCCGGCGGCGGTCTTCCGCACGCGGGCATGTCCGGCACGCTGGTCGCCGGGCTGATCGTGGAGGGACCGGACTTCCGGGGCTCGCAGTGAGCGACAGCGGCCCGCGGTGCCATCGCCGCGGGCCTCCGGATCAGTACCGGTACTGCTCGTTGTACCCCGCGTCGTAGCCGTTCCCCTGGGGCTGCTCGCCCTGGTAGGGGTAGGGCTGCTCCGGCGGGAGTTCGCCGCCGTACTGGCCGTAGGGGTCCTCGACATTGCGCTGCTGGGGCACCCAGACCCCGCCGGGCGGCGTGTCGTTGTACGTCCCGGCGTCGCTGCCGTAGGGATCGGCGGCGGGATAGGACGCGTACTGCTGCTGGTCGCCGTACGCGTCGTAGCTCTGCTGGCCGCCGTACGACTGCGTCCCGATGTACGGGTCGGAGTACGCGGCGTACTGCTGCTCCCCCGTCTCGCCGTACGCGTAGGGCTGCTGGGGGTCATAGCCCGCGGTGGCGTAGCCGTAGCCGCTGTCCGCGGCGGCCGACTGCTGCTGTGCGTACGCGGTGTCGCTGTAGACGCCGTACTGCCCGGTGTCGTCGGGCAGCGGCTCCGGCGCGTAGACCCCGGTGCCGGGAGCGGCCTCGGGCGGCGGTCCTGCCGGGCCCGCCGCCTCGTACTCCAGGTCGGAGACCTGGAGCGTCGGCTCCTGGGCGGCCTCGGCGCCCCGCCCCGTCGTCTTGCGGCGCTTGCTCAGGCCGGGCTGGCCGCCGAGCGCCCAGCCGGTCGAGAAGCCGCGGCGGAAGGACAGCGTCACGTACGTCTGGCCCGTGGCGAAGGCGATCGCGCCGGCCCCGATGACGATCACCGACGGCAGCAGCACGCCGATGACCACGCCGAGGAAGCCGCCGAAGGCGAGCAGCCGCCAGCGCAGCCGCGCCTTGTACTGCAGCAGCACCTCGCCGAGCAGCCACAGCGCGACGCATCCGAACGCGATGTAGAGGACCGTCCAGCCCATGTACGCCCCTCTCCCCGCGGCCGCCGCCCCCAGGGGTACGGCCGGTCAGGCCTGCGGGTGATGCAGGCCCAGATTTTCGTAGATCTCCAGCGTCGCCGTGGAGTTGTTCAGCGTGATGAAGTGCAGCCCCGGCACACCCTCGTCAAGGAGTCGCGCGCAGAACTCCGTCGCGAACTCGATGCCAATGGAGCGTACAGCCGCCGGATCGTCTTTGGCTGTGAGGATGCGCTCTTTGAGCGCCGGAGGGAAGGAAGCGTTGCTGAGCTGGGGCAGCCGCTCCAGCATGCGCACGTTCGTCACCGGCATGATCTCCGGGATGATCGGCGTCGAACAGCCCGCTGCCTCGACCCGGTCGCGAAGCCGCAGATACTCCTCCGGATAGAAGAACATCTGTGTGATCGCGTAGTCGGCTCCGGCCCGGCACTTGTCGACGAAGTTCCGGACGTCGGTGTCCCAGTCCGCCGAGCGCGGGTGCATCGCGGGGAAGGCCGCGACACCCACACAGAAGTCGCCCGACTCCTTGATGAGCCGGACCAGTTCGGCGGCGTACGTGAGGCCCTCGGGGTGCTTGACCCAGTCGGCCAGCGGGTCGCCGGGCGGGTCACCGCGGACCGCGAGCATGTTCCTGATGCCGGCGTCCGCGTACTGCCCGATGATGTTGCGCAGTTCGGCCACGGAGTGGTCGACCGCGGTGAGGTGGGCGACCGGGGTGAGCGTCGAGTCGGCGACGATCTGCTGCGTCTCCTTGACCGTGCCCGCCCGCGTCGAACCGCCCGCTCCGTACGTCACGGAGACGAAGCTGGGAGCGACCGCCTCGACCCGGCGCAGGGCGTTCCACAGGTTCCGCTCGCCCTTGGCGGTTTTCGGCGCCGAGAACTCGAACGAGTACGTCGTCTTGCCGGTCGCGAGCATGTCACGCACGGTGCGTGCGCGATCAGATCTGGTGGAAGCAGTGCCTAGGGCCATACGGGCAGGTTAGCTACGGGGTACCGCTACCGGCCAATTCCCGTCCAACCTGCGGACAACCGACCGGAATGATGGCCGAAGATCGCCGATCAGGCCGTACGCAGCCGCTTCGCGAAGTCGGCCGCGGCGGCGGCCGGGTCGTCCGCCTCGGTGATCGCCCGTACGACGACGACGCGGCGGGCGCCCGCTTCGAGCACCTCGTCGAGGTTGCCCGCGTCGATGCCGCCGATGGCGAACCAGGGGCGGTCCGTGCCGAGCGAGGCCGTGTACCGGACGAGGTCGAGTCCGGGGGCGTACCGGCCGGGCTTGGTGGGGGTGGGCCAGCAGGGGCCGGTGCAGAAGTAGTCCACGCCGTCCTGCGTGGCCGCGGCGGCTGCCTCGGTGTCGGCGTGCGTGGAGCGGCCCACGAGCACGTCCTGGCCGAGGATCGCGCGGGCGGCGGGCACGGGCAGGTCGCCCTGGCCCAGGTGCAGCACGTCGGCGCCGATGGCGTGCGCGACGTCCGCGCGGTCGTTCACCGCGAGGAGCTTGCCGTGCCTGCGGGCGGCGTCGGCGAAGACCTGGAGGTGGTCGAGCTCCTCGGCCGCCTCCATGCCCTTGTCCCGCAGCTGCACGATGTCGACGCCGCCGCCCAGGACGGCGTCGAGGAACTCGGGGAGGTCTCCCTGGCGCTTGCGGGCGTCCACACACAGGTAGAGGCGGGCGTCGGCGAGCTGCTCGCGGGCAGGCTTGGTGGCCATGAAGAGGTCCCCCCGGGTCGTCGGTGGCCTACGGGCCGCGGGTCCCCGGGGGACACACGGCCCGTACGCAACGGTTTTCCGTTTCGGTCGGACGCGCCTCGGTCGGACGCGTCCCGGTCAGACGGCGAGCGCCTGGGCGCGGCGCTTCACCTCCGTGCCGCGATTCTCACTGAGTGCCTGCGCGGGGGTGCCGGGCAGGGTCGGGTCGGGGGTGAAGAGCCACTCCAGCATCTCTTCGTCGGAGAAGCCGTCGTCCCGCAGGAGCGTCAGGGTGCCGGTGAGGCCCTTGACGATCTTGTCGCCGTCGATGAAGGCCGCCGGCACGGCGAGCGCGCGGTTCTCACCACGGCGCACGGCGATCAGCTGGCCCTCCTTGACCAGCTGGCGCACACGCGTCACCTCGACGTCGAGCATTTCTGCGATGTCGGGGAGGTGGAGCCACTCGGGGACGAGAGCATCAGTCTTTGCGTCAATCTCGGTCACGGGGACAAGCCTAGCTCCGGGCACCGACAGCGGCCGGGCAGCGGGTCCCCCTCGGTCCCGGCAGCGGTCCCGGCAGCGGTCCCGGCAGCGCTTAGGGCAGCACTGCCTTCTTGAGCGGTACGGCGGGGTCCGACGCCAGCTCGGCGGACAGGCGGGCGCCCGCCTCGATCAGCTTGCGGCCCTGTGCCAGGTCCCTGGGGCGGCCCACCGCGAGGAGGGCGACCAGGGCGCCCCGCCGGAGCCAGCACACGCTCCAGGCCGCCCCCGAGGGGTCGCCGCGCCACACCAGCTCGTCGGCGGACGCGTGATGACCGGCGTACTGGACGAAGCGGCCGAACTGCTCGGACCAGAAGTACGGGACCGGGTCGTACGCCGAAGGGGTCTCGCCGATGATGTTCGCCGCGACCGTGCGCGGGCCCTGGAGGGCGTTGTCCCAGTGGTGGACGAGCAGGCGCTCGCCATACCTTCCCGAAGGGAAGGAGGAGCAGTCGCCGACCGCGTACACATCGGGTTCCGACGTCCGCAGGTGGTCGTCGGCGAGGACCTCACGGTGGGCGCCCAGGGTGATGCCGGAGTCCGCGAGCCAGTCCGTGGCGGGGCGTGCGCCGATACCGACGACGACCGCGTCCGCGGGCAGCCGGGTGCCGTCGTCCAGGAGGACGCTGCCGGGCTCGACGCGGTCCACGCGCGCGTGGGTGCGCAGCTCGGCTCCGGAGTCGGCGTACCAGGACGTCATCGGCGCCGCGACCTCCGCGGGCAGCGCCCCGGCCAGCGGTCGCGCGGCGGCCTCGACGACAGTGACCGAGCAGCCCGCCTCGCGTGCGGCGGTCGCGAACTCGGCGCCGATCCAGCCGGCGCCGACGACCACGATGCGGTGCTGTTCGGCGAGCACGGGCCGCAGCCGCTCGGCGTCGTCGAGGGTGCGCAGCAGATGGACGCCGGGGACCCCGGAGACGCCGGGCAGCAGGATGGGCCGGGCGCCGGTGGCGATGACGAGGGCGTCGTAGGGCACCGGGCCCGACGCGGTGTCCAGTGCGTGGTCCGCGGGGCGGACGCCCGTGACCTCGTGGCCCAGGCTCAGCTCGATGCCGAGCGCCTCGAAGTCGATGTCGAAGGCGGAGCCCTCCGCCTTGCCGAGCAGCACGGCCTTGGACAACGGCGGCCTGTCGTACGGCTGATGGGGCTCCGCGCCGATCAGGGTGACCGCCCCGGCGAACCCCTGCTCGCGCAGGGCCACGGCGGTCTGCACCCCGGCCATCCCCGCACCGACGATGACGACCCGGCGCTCTTCCTGCCTCCGCTGCTCACTCACCCGATCACTCTAGGGCGGCGGGCGACGCGCGTCTCAGGGCCCCGCGAGGAGATCTCTGACACACCGTCACTGCTCCTGACCGCACAGCTGCCCTACCTACCCCGGGACACCAAAGGCTAAGGTTGCCGTGCAGAGCACTCGCGGGAGCCCGGACGCACCGGGCTGAGAGGGAGGCTGGACGGCCTCCGACCGTACGAACCTGATCCGGGTCATGCCGGCGAAGGGAGGGGCTGGACGCCCATGCATCCACGTACACCACCCCGAGAGACGACCGACGTCCTTGTCGTCGGGGGCGGCATCATCGGCCTGGTCACGGCCTGGCGGGCGGCCCAGCGCGGCCTGTCCGCCGCGGTCGTGGACCCCGAGCCCGGCGGCGGCGCGGCGCAGGTCGCCGCGGGCATGCTGGCCGCCGTCACCGAGCTGCACTACGGGGAGCAGACGCTGCTCGGCCTGAATCTGGCCTCCGCGCAGCGCTATCCCGAGTTCGCGGCCGAGCTGACCGAGGCGAGCGGCCGCGATCTCGGCTACCGCGCGTGCGGCACGCTCGCCGTGGCGCTCGACTCCGACGACCGTGCCCATCTGCGGGAGCTGCACGCCCTTCAGCAGCAGTCGGGGCTCGCCTCGGAGTGGCTGAGCGGGCGCGAGTGCCGCCGCCTCGAACCGATGCTCGCACCGGGGGTCCGGGGCGGACTGCGCGTCGACGGCGACCACCAGATCGACCCGCGCAGGCTCGCCGCGGCGCTCCTGGTGGCCTGCGAGCGGGCGGGCGTGGCCTTCCACCACGCGTGGGTGGACCGTCTCTCGGTCGTACGGGACCGGGCCACCGGAGTCGTCCTCGCCGACGGCACCGCCCTGGAGGCCGGTCAGACCGTGCTCGCCGCGGGCAGCCTCAGCGGACGCCTCTCCGGCGTCCCCGAGGGTGTCCTGCCGCCAGTACGCCCCGTGAAGGGGCAGGTGCTGCGGCTCACGGTGCCGCAGCGGTACGCGCCGTTCCTGAGCCGCACCGTGCGCGCCGTGGTGCGTGGCAGCCACGTCTACCTGGTGCCGCGCGAGAACGGCGAGCTCGTCGTCGGCGCGACCAGCGAGGAACTCGGCTGGGACACGACGGTCACGGCGGGCGGCGTGTACGAGCTGCTGCGGGACGCCCACGAGCTCGTACCCGGCATCACGGAACTGCCGCTGACGGAGACCCGCGCGGGCCTGCGCCCCGGCTCCCCCGACAACGCGCCGCTGCTCGGCCCGACCGCGCTCCCCGGCCTCCAGCTGGCCACCGGGCACTACCGCAACGGCGTCCTTCTGACGCCCGTCACCGGTGACGTCATGGCGCACGCCCTGACCACCGGCGAACTGCCCGACGAGGCGCGGGGGTTCACCCCTCTGCGCTTCGCCGGCACCCCCCGCACGCAGCGCTTCATGGAGCAGCCCGCATGACCCTCCCAGCAGTGACAGCCGTCTCCGTCAACGGAGAAGCACGCGACGTTGCCGCGGGCACCACGCTCGACGCCCTCGTCGCCACCCTGACCACGGCCCCGTCCGGCGTCGCCGCCGCCCTCAACGAAACCGTCGTCCCGCGCACGCGCTGGTCTGACACCCCGCTCAATGACGGCGACCGCGTCGAGGTCCTCACAGCCGTACAAGGAGGCTGAACCGACATGGCAGACGATCCCTTCGCCATCGGCGGGCTCACCCTTTCCTCCCGACTGATCATGGGTACGGGCGGTGCGCCGAGCCTCGACGTCCTGGAACGCTCCCTCGTCGCCTCCGGGACGGAGCTGACGACGGTCGCGATGCGCCGCCTCGATCCCGGCGTGCAGGGCTCCGTGCTCTCCGTCCTGGACCGCCTCGGCATCCGTGTGCTGCCGAACACGGCGGGCTGCTTCACCGCGGGCGAGGCCGTCCTGACCGCCCGGCTCGCGCGGGAGGCGCTCGGCACCGACCTGGTCAAGCTGGAGGTCATCGCGGACGAGCGCACGCTGCTTCCCGACCCGATCGAGCTCATCGACGCCGCCGAGACCCTCGTCGACGACGGCTTCACGGTCCTCCCGTACACGAACGACGACCCGGTGCTTGCCCGGAAGCTGGAGGACGTGGGCTGCGCGGCGATCATGCCGCTGGGCTCCCCCATCGGCTCGGGGCTCGGCATCCGCAACCCGCACAACTTCCAGCTGATCGTCGAGCGCGCGGGCGTGCCGGTGATCCTGGACGCGGGGGCGGGCACGGCGTCCGACGCGGCGCTCGCGATGGAACTGGGGTGCGCGGGTGTGATGCTCGCCTCCGCTGTTACCCGGGCGCAGGAACCGGTCCTGATGGCCGAGGGCATGCGGCACGGCGTCGAGGCCGGACGGCTCGCGTACCGTGCGGGGCGCATTCCCCGGCGCCACTTCGCCGAGGCGTCCTCGCCCGTGGAGGGAATGGCCCGGCTCGACCCGGAGCGGCCCGCGTTCTGAGCGTCCCGCCCCTGTTACAGCTCGGCTGCAGTCGGGGCCCGAGTCCGACCGGGCGGGCAACGGTGTCAGCGGTGGCTCGTAGACTCCCTGCGTGGACACGACCCTTCAGGACCCGCTCGTCGGGCAGGTGCTCGACGGCCGCTACCGCGTGGACGGGCGGATCGCGGTCGGCGGGATGGCCACGGTCTACCGGGCCGTGGACACCCGCCTCGACCGCGTGCTCGCGCTCAAGGTGATGCACCCGACGCTGGCCGCCGACGTCTCATTCGTCGAGCGCTTCATCCGCGAGGCGAAGTCGATCGCCCGGCTCTCGCACCCGAACGTGGTGGGGGTGTACGACCAGGGCGCCGACGGTGCGTACGTCTATCTCGCGATGGAGTACGTCGCGGGATGCACCCTGCGTGACGTGCTCCGCGATCGCGGCGCCCTGCAGCCGCGCGCGGCCCTCGACATCCTGGAGCCGGTCCTCGCCGCGCTCGGCGCCGCGCACCGCGCGGGCTTCGTGCACCGCGACATGAAGCCGGAGAACGTCCTCATAGGGGATGATGGCCGGGTCAAGGTCGCCGACTTCGGGCTCGTGCGCGCGGTGGACACCGTCACGAACACGACCGGCACGGTCCTCGGCACCGTCTCCTATCTCGCTCCCGAGCAGATAGAACACGGCACGTCCGACACGCGTGTGGACGTGTACGCGTGCGGGGTCGTGCTCTACGAAATGCTGACCGGCGCCAAGCCGCACTCCGGTGAGTCCCCCGCCCAGGTGCTCTACCAGCACCTCCACGAAGACGTACCGCCCCCGTCGGCGGTCGTTCCGGGGCTCCCCGTCGAGCTCGACGAGCTGGTCGCCTCCGCCACCGCCCGCACACCCGACGTCCGCCCGTACGACGCGGTGGCGCTCCTCGGGCAGGCCAGGGCGGCGCGGGCCGCGCTCTCCGTGGAGCAGCTGGACGCGGTGCCGCCGCAGGCGCTCACGGCGAGCGGAAGCGACGGCCACGACAACTCCGACGACCGTACGAACGTGATCCCACGCGCGGGGCGGCCCGTACAGCTGCCGCTCCCCACGGACGGCGCCACGGCCGCGGACGAGGACCGGCAGAACCGGCAGGACCAGCTCAACCGCACGAGCATCCTGGCGACGCCGCCGCCCGCCCCGCCGGCCGCCCCCGGCCGCGGGCGCCCCAACCCGCGCCGCCGCATGATGACGGTGATCGCCGCCGTGCTCCTCGCGCTGGGCCTCGGCGCCGGTGTCTGGTACATCAACTCCGGCCAGTTCACGAAGGTCCCGCCGCTCCTGGCGAAGACCGAGTCGGAGGCCAAGAAGCGCCTCGACGAAGCCGGGCTCGAAGTGAACGACGTCAAGCACGCGTACAGCGACACGGACAAGCGCGGCACGGTCATGGCCACCGACCCGAAGGCGGGCGCGCGGATCCGCGACAACGACCGGGTGACGCTGACCATCTCCAGGGGCCCCGAGATCGTGAAGGTCCCGGACGTCGGGGGCAGCCGCCTGGCCGACGCGAAGGACAAGCTCAAGGACGCCGGGTTCGCTCCCGGGATGACGACCAAAGCCTTCAGCGACGACATCCGCAAGGGTGCCGTACTCAGCACGGACCCGAAGGCGGGCACCAAGCGCAAGGCCGGCTCCGCCGTCGCGATCGTCGTCAGCAAGGGCGCCGCGATCGACGTCCCCGACGTGACGGGCGACTCCCAGTCGGATGCGAAGTCCGAGCTGGAGGACGAGGGCCTCAAGGTCAGGATCGAGAAGGCGCGGGCCCACTCCGACGAGGACAAGGGCACGGTCGTCGAGCAGTCCCCCCGGGAGGGCCAGAAGCAGCTCGCCGCGGGCGACACGGTCACGCTGACGGTGTCCATCGGCCCCGAGATGATCGAGGTCCCGGACGTCGAGGGCATGAGCGTCGACGACGCGACGCAGGAGCTGGAGGACGCCGGCTTCGACGTCGACGAGGACCGCGGCCTGCTGGGCATCTTCGGGGACACGGTGAAGGGCCAGTCCGTGGACGGCGGCGACAAGGCTCCCAAGGGCTCCACGATCACCATCGAGATCCGCTGAGCCGCCGGTCCGGCCGTCCGGCTGGTTCTCCGATCCGCTGACGGGACGCTCGCGCGCTCGTGCCACCCTTGAGCGCGTGAGCAGCGACAAGTCCCCCAGCACCCCGTCCCGCGGCCCCTCGTCCCGCAATCCCGTCGGCGGCCATGTCCCCGTGGCCGGCGGTCTCGCCAAAGTCGGGCTTTCGTACGCCCGTGAGCTGGGCGCCGAGGCCGTCCAGGTCTTCGTGGCCAACCCGCGCGGCTGGGCCACCCCGCCCGGCGATCCGAAGCAGGACGATCAGTTCCGCGCGGCCTGCGCCGCCGAGGGGATCCCCGCGTACGTCCACGCGCCCTACCTCATCAACTTCGGCTCGCACACCGAGGCGACCGTGGAGAAGTCCGTGGAGTCCCTGCGCCACTCACTGCGCCGCGCTCGCGACATCGGCGCGCTCGGCGTCGTCGTGCACACCGGCTCCGCGACCGGCGGCCGGGCCCGCGCCGTCGCGCTGAAGCAGGTGCGCGACCGGATGCTGCCGCTGCTCGACGAGCTGACGCACGACGACGACCCGTTCCTCCTCCTGGAGTCGACGGCGGGCCAGGGTTTCTCGCTCTGCTCCCGCACCTGGGACTTCGGCCCGTACTTCGACGCGCTCGACGCCCACCCGAAGCTGGGCGTCTGCCTGGACACCTGCCACATCTTCGCGGCGGGCCACGATCTGGCCGGGCCCGGCGGCATGAAGCAGACGCTGGACCTGCTGGTCGACACCGTCGGCGAGGGCCGCCTGAAGCTGGTGCACGCCAACGACTCCAAGGACGTGGTGGGCGCCCACAAGGACCGCCACGAGAACATCGGCACCGGCCACATCGGCGAGGAGCCGTTCCGCGAGCTGATGACCCATGCCGCGACCGAGAACGTGCCGCTGATCATCGAGACGCCCGGCGGCAAGGAAGGGCACGCGGCGGACGTGGCGCGGCTGAAGCAGCTCAGGAGCTGCTAGCGACCCCAGAGATCTCTGGAGGAATACCCCCTAGGGGTATAGGGTTCCGGCCGGGCGGCAGGAACCGTTGCCCGGCAAGGGCCACGCCGTGGTGCACCAGTGCCACCACTGAGCCAGGAGCCAGGACTAGAGCTCGGGGCCGTCCCCGGGCTCTTCCTGGTACGAGTAGCGCTGCTCGGTCCAGGGGTCGCCGACGTTGTGATAGCCGCGCTCCTCCCAGAAGCCGCGGCGGTCGGCGCTCATGTACTCGACGCCGCGGACCCACTTGGGGCCCTTCCAGGCGTACAGATGAGGGACCACGAGCCGCAGCGGAAAGCCGTGCTCCGCGGTCAGCAGCTCGCCCCCTTTGTGGGTGGCGAAAATCGTACGCTCGTCCATGAAGTCGGCCATCCGCAGATTCGAGCTGAAGCCGTACTCGGCCCAGACCATCACATGGGTGGCCTCGGGCGCGGGCGGGGCGATCTCGAGCAGTGCCCGCGCGGACACACCGCCCCATTCGGCGCCGAGCATGCTGAACTTCGTGACGCAGTGCAGATCGCCGACCACGGTGGAGTACGGAAGAGCCGAGAACTCCTCGTGCGTCCAGCAGTGCTTGTCCCCGTCGGCGGTGGCCCCGAAGACCCTGAACTCCCAGCGCTCCGGACGAAACTTCGGCACCGGGCCGTAGTGCGTGACCGGCCAGCCCCGCTGCAGTCGCTGCCCCGGTGGGAGCTCCGGCTCCGCTGCTTCCCGAGATGCGCGATCCGCCGGCTGACCCATGTCTCCATCCTGACAGACCCGGGTAGGTGGACGTGACCAGGAGGCTGCCGACAGAGGCCGGTCGGACGCCGATTGGGGCAACTCCTACTAAGCGTGCACTTACTGGACGGCCTCTCACACCGATGCAAGGATGCGCGCAACCTGCCCAGTTACCACGTGGAAGGAGCCTCTGCGATGCAGGGCGACCCCGAGGTCATCGAATTTCTCAACGAGCAGCTGACCGCCGAGCTCACGGCGATCAACCAGTACTTTCTCCACGCCAAGATGCAGGAGAACTTCGGCTGGCCCAAGCTCGCCAAATACACCCGGTCCGAGTCGATCGACGAGATGAAGCACGCGGAGATCCTCACCGACCGGATTCTCTTCCTCGACGGCCTGCCCAATTACCAGCGGCTCTTCCACGTACGCGTGGGTCAGACCGTCACGGAGATGTTCCAGGCCGACCGGCAGATCGAGGCGGAGGCGATCGACCGCCTCAAGCGCGGGATCGAGGTGATGCGCGGCAAGGGAGACATCACGTCCGCGAACATCTTCGAGTCGATCCTCGAGGACGAGGAGCACCACATCGACTATCTCGACACTCAGCTCGAACTGGTCGAGAAGCTGGGCGAGCCGCTCTACATCTCGCAGCTCATCGAGCAGCCGGAGAGCTGACCGTGGGCTAGGCGGCCTCGTTCAGGGTGGTTTCCAAGCCTACGTCCAGGCCGGCGAGGACGGGCTGCCCCTGGTCGGCGAGCTCCCTGCGGGGGCACGTGCCCCGGCCCAGGAGCGCCTGGATGCTCCGCACACACGAACCGCAGTCGGTGCCCGCCTTGCTGGCGGACGCTATCTGGCGGGGTGTGCAGGCACCGTCCGCCGCGTGCTGCTTGACCTGCGCCTCGGTAACGCCGAAGCAGTTGCAGACGTACACGCGGTTCACCTCCCGGGCAGGATTCATCGGCGGCGCCGTCCCGATTGATCGGTGAGGCTAACCTAACCTTACCCAGGACCTCCGGTCCACAAAAGCCCCGATACGACGGTGGGGCACGGATCACATGGATCCGTGCCCCACCGTCGCGTCTCGCGGGAATACCTACTGGTCGCGGTACATCTCCGCCACCAGGAACGCCAGGTCAAGGGACTGGCTGCGGTTCAGGCGCGGGTCGCAGGCCGTCTCGTAGCGCTGGTGCAGGTCGTCGACGAAGATCTCGTCGCCGCCGCCCACGCACTCGGTGACGTCGTCACCGGTGAGCTCGACGTGGATGCCGCCCGGGTGCGTGCCCAGGCCCTTGTGGACCTCGAAGAAGCCCTTGACCTCGTCGAGCACGTCGTCGAAGCGGCGGGTCTTGTGGCCGGAGGCCGCCTCGAAGGTGTTGCCGTGCATCGGGTCGGTGACCCAGGCGACGGTCGCGCCGGAGGCGGTGACCTTCTCGACCAGCTCGGGGAGCTTGTCCCGCACCTTGTCGGCGCCCATGCGGACGATGAAGGTCAGCCGGCCGGGCTCACGGTCCGGGTCGAGGCGCTCGATGTACTGCAGCGCCTCCTCCGCGGTCGTCGTCGGGCCGAGCTTGATGCCGATCGGGTTGCGCACCTTGGAGGCGAACTCGATGTGCGCGCCGTCCAGTTGACGGGTGCGCTCACCGATCCAGACCATGTGGCCCGAGGTGTCGTAGAGCCGACCGGTGCGCGAGTCCACGCGGGTGAGGGCCGACTCGTAGTCGAGGAGCAGCGCCTCGTGCGAGGCGTAGAACTCGACGGTCTTGAACTCCTCCGGGTCCGTCCCGCAGGCCTTCATGAAGTTGAGGGCGTTGTCGATCTCGCGGGCGAGCTGCTCGTAGCGCTGGCCCGAGGGGGACGACTTCACGAAGTCCTGGTTCCAGGCGTGCACCTGGTGCAGGTCGGCGTAGCCGCCGGTGGTGAAGGCGCGCACCAGGTTGAGCGTCGACGCGGAGGCGTTGTACATCCGCTTCAGGCGCTCGGGATCCGGGATGCGGGACTTCTCGTCGAAGTCGAAGCCGTTGACCGAGTCGCCGCGGTACGTCGGCAGGGTCACGCCGTCGCGGGTCTCGGTGCCCTTGGAGCGGGGCTTCGAGTACTGCCCGGCGATGCGGCCGACCTTCACGACGGGCACGGAGGCCGCGTACGTCAGGACGGCGCCCATCTGGAGCAGCGTCTTCAGCTTGTTGCGGATGTGGTCGGCCGACACGGCGTCGAAGGCCTCGGCGCAGTCGCCGCCCTGAAGCAGGAACGCCTCTCCCTTGGCGACGGAGGCCAGTCGGGCGCGCAGCTGGTCGCACTCGCCCGCGAAGACGAGCGGCGGATACGACTCGAGGTCCGCGATCACATCGCGCAGAGCCTCGGCATCGGGGTACTCAGGCTGCTGCGCCGCGGGAAGGTCTCGCCAGGTGTTGCCACCCGTAGGGGTGGTCTTAGCGTTCACGGTCACCCGCACCACATTACGGGGTGGCGTCAGCTGTCCATCCCCCCCGCTCACGAAGTGAGACGGACCAGACACGGCCTGATGCGCTAGGGTGCGGGACATGCACGCGCAGACGACTCGTAACTGGTGGTGGCCCGCTCATCCGGCGGCCCACTGACTCTGCGCGTATCGAGACTCGCGAAGGCCGCCCGAGGGGCGGCCTTCAGTGTTTTCCGGACCATGATCTCCGGGCCGGGCCGTTCCTCTCCGAGTGAGAAGGAACCGATCCCATGCAATCCGAGCATTCCCGGACCTCCAAGACGCACCTGCTCGATCTCCTCGACGACGACCGTCCGTTCGCCGTGCTCCGCCGCCGCACGCCCGGCCACGACCACGACACGGTCGAGGTGATCGTCGGCTCCGTCGGCACGTACGACCGGCTCGCCGACATCCCCGACGAGGGTCTCGCCCTGATTCCCTTCCGGCAGATCAGGGAGCGCGGGTTCGACGTACGCGACGACGGCACGCCGCTCGCGGTCCTGACCCCGGACGAGACGTACGCACTCCCGCTGGCCGAAGCCCTGTCGGCGCTGCCCACGCATGACGTGCGCGTCGAGGGCGGGGCCTTCGACGTCGACGACGCCGCGTACGCAGACATCGTCGGGCGGGTGCTCCGCGAGGAGATCGGGCGGGGCGAGGGCGCGAACTTCGTCATCCGGCGCACGTACGAGGGGGAGATCCCCGGCTTCTCCAGGGCGGACGCCCTGGCCCTCTTCCGCAGGCTGCTCGTGGGCGAGCGCGGCGCCTACTGGACGTACGTCGTGCACACCGGGGACCGCACCCTGGTCGGGGCGAGCCCCGAGGTGCATGTGCGGATGTCCGGCGGGACGGTCGTCATGAACCCGATCAGCGGGACCTACCGCTACCCCGCCGAGGGCCCCACGGCGGACGATCTCCTCGGCTTCCTCGCCGACGGCAAGGAGACCGAGGAGCTGTCGATGGTCGTCGACGAGGAGCTCAAGATGATGTGCACCGTCGGCGACATGGGCGGTGTCGTCGTCGGCCCGCGGCTCAAGGAGATGGCCCATCTCGCGCACACCGAGTACGAGTTGCGGGGCAAGTCGTCGCTCGACGCGCGCGAGGTCCTCAAGGAGACGATGTTCGCGGCGACCGTCACGGGCTCGCCGGTGCAGAACGCCTGCCGCGTCATCGAGCGCCACGAGGCGGGCGGGCGCGGCTACTACGCGGGCGCCCTCGCCCTTGTCGGCCGTGACTCCGGCGGCGCGCAGACCCTCGACTCCCCCATCCTGATCCGCACCGCCGACATCTCCGCGGACGGAAAGCTGCGGGTCCCGGTCGGCGCGACGCTGGTGCGGGGCTCGGACCCGGCGGGTGAGGTGGCCGAGACGCACGCGAAGGCGGCCGGCGTGCTCGCCGCCCTCGGGGTGCGCCCCGGGCGGCCCCGCGACGAGCGCGTACGCCCCGCTCTTGCCGACGACCCGCGGGTGCGGGCGGCCCTCGACAGCAGGCGGGCCGGGCTCGCGCCGTTCTGGCTGCGGATGCAGGAGACGACGTCGGAACTGACCGGGCATGCTCTGGTGATCGACGGCGAGGACACGTTCACGGCGATGCTGGCGCACCTGCTGCGCTCCTCGGGCCTCACGGTGACCGTCCGCCGCTACGACGAACCGGGCCTGCGGGAAGCGGCGCTCGCCCACGAGGGCCCGCTGGTCCTGGGCCCCGGCCCCGGCAATCCCTCGGACCCCGCCGATCCGAAGATGACGTTCCTGCGCTCCCTGGCCGCGGAGGCGCTCCGCGATCACCGCCACGGCGTGCTCGGCGTCTGCCTCGGCCATGAGCTCCTGGCCGCCGAGCTCGGCCTGGAGATCGTCCGCAAGGAGGTCCCTTACCAGGGCGCCCAGACGCGGATCGACCTGTTCGGGCGGCCGGAAACGGTCGGCTTCTACAACAGCTTCGTGGCCCACTGCGACGAGGAGACGTCCCTCGAGCTGGCCGCGCACGGCATCGAGGTCAGCAGGGACGCGGCCACCGGAGAGGTGCACGCGCTGCGGGGGCCCGGGTTCGCGGGGGTGCAGTTCCACCCGGAGTCGGTGCTCTCGCTGCGGGGGACGGCGATCGTGCGGGAGCTGCTGTCCGGGGTGCTGGTGTAGGCCGGGCTAGGGCTTGGGGGCCGCCGGGACCAGCACGTTCTCGCTGCGGCGGCCCTCCTTGTAGTCCAGGACGTTCCGCACCGTGGTGTCGATGATCTGGCCGACCGCGTCCACGGTGTAGTACGCCTGATGCGAGGTGACCACGACGTTCGGGAACGTCACCAGACGGGCCAGCGTGTCGTCCTCGACGACCTCGAGCGACCTGTCGAGGAAGAAGAGTCCGGCCTCCGCCTCGTACACGTCGAGCCCGACGCCCGCGAAACGCCCCAGCCGCAGCTCCTGGACCAGGGCGTCGGTGTCGATCAGGCCGCCACGGCTGGAGTTCACCAGGATCGCGTCGTCCTTCATCATCCGCAGCGAGTCGGCGCCGATGATGTGCTCCGTGGCGGGGAGCAGCGGGACGTGCAGGCTGATCAGGTCGGCGTCGGCGAAGAGCTCCTCCTTCGCGACGTACTTCATGCCGAGCTCGACGCACGCGGGGTTCTCCGCGACGTCCCAGCCGAGCAGATTCATCCCGAAGCCGTGCGCGATCCGGGTGAACGCCTCGCCGATCTTCCCGGTGCCGAGCACGCCGACCGTGCGGCCGCGCAGGTCCCGGCCCATCAGGCCGTCGAGGCGGAAGTCGAAGTCGCGGGTGCGGTTGCTGGCGCGCACGATGCGGCGGTTGACGGCCATCGCCAGGGTCCAGGCGAACTCGGCGACGGAGTACGGCGAGTAGTACGAGACGCGGGAGATGGTGAAGCCGAGGCGCTCGGCGACCTGGAGATCGATGTTGTTGAACCCGGTCGAGCGCTGGGCGATCATCTGCGTGCCGCCGGCGGCGAGGGTCTGCAGGACGCGGTTGCCGAGATCGGCGTTGACGCTGGTGGAGATGATCTCGTAGCCCGCGGCGATGGGGGCGGTGTCCTCGGTGAGGAAGACGTCCAGGCAGCGGATGTCGTGGTGCCCCTCGAAGGCCTTCTCGATGAGCGGCTTCTCGTCGGCCTGCACGCCGAAGGCGAGGATCTCCATGCGGCGAGTCTAGGTTTCTTCGGGTGGGACGGCACTGCGGGAGACGGGTGGTGGACGGGTGGCAGCGATCCGCCGCGACGCGGCGGCACGGGGCACCCGCCCACCGGAGGTCAGCCGAAGAAGACCCCGACCTCGGCGTACAGCTTCGGGTCCACCGTCTTCAGCTTCGCCGTCGCGTCGGCGATCGGTACCCGCACGATGTCCGTGCCCTGCAGCGCGACCATCTTCCCGAAGTCGCCGTCCCGCACGGCATCGATCGCGTGCAGCCCGAAGCGGGTGGCCAGCCAGCGGTCGAAGGCGCTGGGCGTACCGCCGCGCTGGACATGTCCGAGGACGGTCGTCCGCGCTTCCTTGCCCGTCCGCCCCTCGATCTCCTTGGCCAGCCACTCGCCCACGCCGGACAGCCGCACGTGCCCGAAGGAGTCCTGCGTCCCGTCCTTGAGGACCATCTCGCCGTCCTTGGGCATGGCGCCCTCGGCCACGACCACGATCGGCGCGTACGACGCCTTGAACCGCGAGGTCACCCAGGAGCACACCTGGTCGACGTCGAAGCGCTGCTCGGGGATGAGGATGACGTTCGCGCCCCCGGCCAGCCCGGAGTGCAGCGCGATCCAGCCCGCGTGCCGCCCCATGACCTCGACCACGAGGACCCGCATGTGCGACTCGGCGGTCGTGTGCAGCCGGTCGATCGCCTCGGTGGCGATGCCCACCGCGGTGTCGAAGCCGAAGGTGTAGTCCGTGGCGGACAGGTCGTTGTCGATGGTCTTCGGTACGCCGACGACATTGATGCCGTACTCGTCGGTGAGCCGGGCGGCGACGCCGAGGGTGTCCTCGCCGCCGATCGCGATGAGGGACTCGACCTCGTACTTGGTGAGGTTCTCCTTGATCCGGCGGACGCCGTTCTCCGCCTTGAGCGGGTTGGTGCGCGAGGAACCGAGGATGGTGCCGCCGCGGGGCAGGATGCCCCGCACGGCCGGGATGTCGAGGGGGACGGTGTCGCCCTCCAGTGGACCGCGCCAGCCGTCCCGGAAGCCGACGAAGTCATAGCCGTACTCCTGCACGCCCTTGCGGACGACGCCCCGGATGACGGCATTGAGCCCGGGGCAGTCGCCGCCTCCGGTCAGTACTCCGACCCGCATGGAAAAGTCCCTTCCGTCAGTGACCTGATGCGAGTCACGCTAATGGTGATCCAGGTCACTCAGGGACGGTCCGGATGGTCAATTCCTGTCCGGAACAGGGCAGTTGATCACTCGGGTTCACTCTTATGAGGGGTTGCCCGAACATGGCCCGACCGTTCACGCGTCGTCGAGACCCCGCTCTATCGCGTAGCGGACGAGCTCCACGCGGTTGTGCAGCTGGAGCTTGCCCAGGGTGTTCTGCACGTGGTTCTGCACGGTGCGGTGCGAGATGACCAGGCGCTCGGCGATCTGCTTGTAGCTCAGTCCCTTGGCGACGAGCCGCAGCACCTCGGTCTCGCGGTCGGTCAGCTGCGGTGCCTTCGGATCGTCCGGGGCGCCGGGCGCCGGGTCGGACGCCAGGCGGCGGTACTCGCCGAGGACGAGGCCCGCGAGGCCCGGCGTGAAGACCGTGTCGCCGACGGCCGTCCGGCGCACCGCGTCGGTCAGCTCGGCGGTGGACGCCGACTTCAGGAGATAGCCGGTGGCGCCGGACTTGACGGCCTCCAGGACGTCGGCGTGCTCGCCGCTCGCGGAGAGCACGAGGACGCGCAGGGCCGGGTTGGCGGCGACGAGTTCCTTGCAGACCTGGACGCCCGGCTTCAGGGGCAGGTTCAGGTCGAGCACGAGGACGTCGGGCGCGACGGCCTGTGCGCGGCGCACGGCCTGCTCGCCGTCGCCCGCCGTGGCGACCACGTCGAACCCGGCCTCGGCGAGGTCGCGGGCGACCGCGTCCCGCCACATCGGATGGTCGTCGACGACCATGACCCTGACCGGCTTCCCGCCGCCCGCCCCGTCCTGCTGGTGCTGCTGGTGCTGTTGCTCGCTCATCGTTCCTTGCCTGCCTTCCCCCGTGTGCTGCGTACGTTCTGTGCGGCCGCCGCGACCCGCGGCACCCGCAGTTCCACTTCCGTGCCCTGGCCCGGCACCGAGATCAGCTCGGCCGTGCCCCCGATGTCCCGGAGCCGCCCCCGGATCGACAGGGCGACACCGAGCCGCCCCTCGCCCTCCGCCTCCGCGAGCCGCCCGTCGGGGATGCCGGGGCCGTCGTCCCGCACCGTCACGATCACGGCGTCCGGCTCGTCCTCGACCAGGATCCAGGCCCCGGCGTCCGGGCCCGCGTGCCGGTGGACGTTGTCCAGGGCGGCGCCCACCGCGGCGGCCAGTTCCCGCGCGGCCTTCGGCGCGAGGGCGACCGGAGCACCCGGCTCCGAGACGGTCACCTTGGCGCCCGCGTACGGGAAGAGCAGCGACCGCAGGTCACAGGGCTCACCGTCAGAGGTGTCGTCATCGTCGTCCGGCTCCTCCACCGCGCGGACCACGGCGCCCAGCGAGACGTCCTCCGACTCGTGCGACGTCCGGACCAGGCCGCCCGCCACCAGTGTGCGCAGCGCGACCTCCTGCTCCCCCGCCATCCTGCCGAGCTCCGCCGCCTCGCCGCCGAGCGCGCTGCCGCGCCGCTGCACCATCGCGAGGACCTGGAGCACGCTGTCGTGGATGTCGCGGGCGAGCCGCTCCCGCTCCCGGGTCGCGGCCTCGATCTCCAGGGCGCGGGCCAGGGTGCGCTCGGAGGCGCGGGCCACCTCGACGACGTATCCGATCGCGATGGACGCGATGCAGACGAGCAGGACGTTGTGGAGCGTGTCCTGGGTGGGCCTGCCGCGCTGGGCGATGTTGGCGACGCCGACGAGCGCCGACGCGAACGCCGCCCACCGCCAGCCGCCCTTGATCGCGAAGGCGAGCACCGCGCCCGCCGTCCATATCGACGGCAGCGTCGGGCCATCGTGGACGATCCGCTGGTGCGAGTCGGCGACCGGGGTGAGCAGGATGCCGACCAGCGCGATCGTCAGGTCGGTGATCAGGAACCGCTTGGTGCAGCTCGCCGCGTTCGCGACCTTCGGCAGCGTGCCGATGGTCCAGCCGGCGAGCACCGCGTAGTACCCGACGGCCACCCAGGGGCGGTCGAAGTTCTCGTACGCGGCCACGAAGAGGCCGATCGCGTACAGCATCGTCAGTACGCGATAGCCGGTCAGCGCACGCCACAGCGGCTGCTCGACCGACATCCTCATGACGCGCACGCGCTTGGTCATGTCCCCCACCCCTTGGCCACCCGTCAGGGTGCGCACCAGCTCCCCCATGCGGCGACGCGGTTACGCGCCGGACCGTTCCTTCTCGGCCGCCGCTGCCGCCTTCTCCGCCTTCTTCTCCGCCTTCTTCTCCGCTTCCTTCTCGGCCTTCGCCGCGTCCGCGAGGCGGCGCTTGGCCGCCGTCGCGTACTCGTCGACGTACTCCTGGCCGGACAGCTTCATGATCTCGTACATGACCTCGTCGGTCACCGCCCGCAGGACGAACCGGTCGTGCTCCATGCCGTGGTACCGGCTGAAGTCGAGCGGCTTGCCGATCTTGATGCCGGGCCGCATCAGCTTCGGCATCACCTTGCCCGGCGGCTGGATCTTCTCCGTGTCGATCATCGCCACGGGGAGCACGGGCGCCCCGGTGGCGAGGGCCACGCGCGCGAGGCCTCCCGGCTTGCCACGGTAGAGCCTCGCGTCGGGCGAACGCGTGCCTTCCGGGTAGATGCCGAAGAGCTCACCGCGCTCCAGGACCTCGATGCCGCTCTTGATGGCCGCCTCGCCCGCGCCGCGTCCGCCGGAGCGGTCCACGGGGAGCTGGCCGACGCCCTTGAAGAAGGCCGCCGTGAGCTTGCCCTTCACGCCCGGGGACGTGAAGTACTCCGCCTTCGCGATAAAGGTGACCTTGCGGTCGAGGACCGCGGGCAGGAAAAAGGAGTCCGAGAAGGAGAGATGATTGCTCGCCAGGATGGCCGGTCCCTCGGCGGGTACGTTCTCAAGGCCCTCCACCCAGGGCCTGAAGCCGAGCTTCAGCGGCCCTCCGATGGCGACCTTCATTGCGCCGTAGATCAAACCGAGTGCCTCCTGTTGTGTGTGGATCAGACCTTAACCCGCAGTAAGCCCCAAGGGCCCGACGACCCTGGTCGGTGTCAGTCCGGTCGCGTACGGTGAAGTACTCCCACCCCGCAGCCACATCTCACGAAGGAGACCGAAGTGCCGGTCCTCCCCGGAGCCGAGCCGTACCGCCACGAGGGCGGCGAGGTCGGCGTCCTCCTCTGTCACGGCTTCACCGGATCCCCGCAGTCCCTGCGCCCCTGGGCGGAGTATCTGGCGGGCCGCGGCCTGACCGTCTCGCTCCCGCTGCTGCCCGGGCACGGCACACGCTGGGAGGACCTCCAGGTCACCGGCTGGCAGGACTGGTACGCGGAGGTGGAGCGGGAGCTGCGGGCGCTCCTGGAGCGGTGCACGGAGGTCTTCGTCTTCGGCCTCTCCATGGGCGGGGCCCTGGCGCTGCGGCTCGCGGCGAAGCACGGCGACGCGGTGCGCGGAATCGCCGTGGTGAACCCGGGGAACAAGGTGCACGGCCTCGCGGCGCACGCGCTGCCGGTCGCCCGGCATCTGGTGCCCTCCACCAAGGGCATCGTGAGCGACATCGCGCTGGAGGGCTCCGAGGAGGTCGGCTACCACCGGATCCCGCTGCACGCGGCGCACTCCCTGCGCCGGTTCTTCCAGCGGGTGGACGGTGAACTGCCGCAGGTGACCCAGCCGTTGCTGCTGCTGCACAGCCCGCAGGACCACGTCGTGCCTCCCGCCGACTCGGCCAGGATCCTCGGCCGGGTGTCGTCCACGGATGTCACCGAGATCATCCTGGAACAGAGCTACCACGTCGCGACGTTGGACCATGATGCGGACCGGATCTTCGAGGAGAGCTACGCGTTCATCGGCCGGCTCGCCCCCAGTGTCGGTAAGGAAGGGACGGCCACCGGTGGCTGAGCAGGACAAGATCGAACCCGACGGCGACGAGAGCCGCGAGCCCGAGAAGCGCGAGGAGCCCTCCGAGGGCTTGCCGCTCGACGAGGACGCGGCCTGGCAGGCGATCGTCGCGGGGTACGGCCAGGAGCCGGCGGACCCGCCGGGCGCCAAGCCGTTCAAGTCCATCGAGGATCTTGCGCTGCTCGAGCCCGAGACGAACGAGACGCCGGGGTCGGGCGGCAAGGGCGCCAAGAACCCCACGGCCCCCGACGACCCGGACGACTCCGGGTCCAAGAAGTCGCTCGGCGGCTCCGTCTCCTTCGCCCCGGGTGTCGGCGGCCCGCGTGATTACGCCGCCCCCGAGGCGTCGGACGACGACCTGGGCGCGGACGACGAGGGCCACTTCGTGCCGCCGGAGCCGCCGCCGCTGCCCGCCGCGGACGTCACGGCGAAGTTCGCCTGGCTCGCGGTGCTCGGCGGCCCGCTGCTGCTCCTGCTCACCGTGCTGCTCGGCTGGACGATGACGTGGTGGCTGGCGACGCTCAGCATCGGCGGCTTCCTCGGCGGCTTCGCCACCCTGGTGTCGCGGATGAAGGGCGACGACGACGAGGAGAACGAGGACCCGGGCCGCGGCGCGGTGGTCTGACGGAGCTACGCGCTCGTGGTGGCCGGAACCCGGAGGGCGGCGAGCACCGGAAGGTGGTCGGTGGCCGCCCGCAGGTCCGCCTCGCTCACCCCGTCGAGCTCCAACGGCACACCGCAGCCGAGGACTTCGACCCCCGGAGTGGTAAAGATCGCGTCGATGCGCTGATGCGGGTCCCACGGCGTCGAGGTGTTCTCGCCGCCCCAGGGCGTGGTCACCCAGCAGTCCCGCAGCTCCGAGGCGAGCCTGCGGAACGTACGTCCCTTGGGCCGGTCGTTGAGGTCGCCGCCCGCGACGGCGTGCTCCACGCCCATCCCGGCAAGCCGGTCGAGCAGCATCCCGCCCTGTTCGTACCGCTCGTCGGTCTGCAGGCTCAGATGGCAGCTCAGGACGCCGAGCCGGGCGCCCCCGAACCGCACGACGGCGGTCGCGAAGCCGCGCCGGTGCAGCCCTGGTGTCAGCGGAAGCAACACGTCCTCGGTCCGCTCGACGGTGGCCCGCAGCGAGCAGAGCAGCGCGGGCCCCGATGCGGTGGCGCCGCCCGAGAGCAGCACCAGGTCGGCGGCGCGGGCGAGCCGCGCCAGCTTCTTGCGCCACCGGAAGAAGCGGGGCGCCTCCTGGACGAGCACCAGGTCGGGCGCGCAGGCGGCGATGACCCGGGCCAGCGCGTCGGTGTCGTCCCGCATCGACCGGATGTTGTAACTGAGCACCCGGATCACGGCTGAACCGTCGTCTTCGGTCCGGGAGTTGGGCAGCGTCACCATGGGGATCAAGATACGCGCTGCGCGACCCCGCAACGACGAGGCCCGCCGCCCCGGAAGGGGGCGGCGGGCCTCGTACAGCATCCGCGTACGAGCGGGGGCTAGCCCTGGCGTGCCAGGTCGGCGGCGCCCACGAGCCCCGCCTTGTTGCCGAGCTGGGCGGCGAGCACCTGCGCGTGCGGACGCCACTGTCCGCCGATGAGCCAGCGGCGGAACGACTTGCGGATCGGGTCGAGCACCAGCTCGCCCTCGTCCGAGAGGCCGCCGCCGACGATGAACGCGGAGGGGTCGAAGAGCGAGGCCAGGTCGGCCAGGCCCGCGCCGACCCAGCGGGCCAGCTCGCGGTAGGAGTCCACGGCGACCGGGTCGCCCTGGCGCGCCGCCTCGCTGATGTGCTTGCCCTCGATGCCGTCCACCGAGCCGTCGCCCAGGCCGAGGAGGATCTCGGCGGACTCGGGCGTCGCGTTGGCGCGCTGCTTGCCGTAGCGCAGGAGGGCGCGTCCTGAGGCGTACTGCTCCCAGCAGCCCTGGCTGCCGCAGCCGCACAGCAGCCCGTCCGGGACGACCCGGATGTGGCCGAACTCGGCGGCCACGCCGAAGCGTCCGCGCCGCAGCTTGTTGCCGATGATGATGCCGCCGCCGAGGCCGGTGCCAAGGGTGATGACGATGACGTCCTCGTGGCCCTGGCCCGCGCCGAAGCGGTACTCGCCCCAGGCCGCGGCGTTCGCGTCGTTCTCCACGACGACCGGCATGCCGACCCGCTGCTCGACCTTGTCCTTGAGCGGCTCGTGGCGCCAGTCGATGTTCGGTGCGAAGAGAACGGTGGCGCGCTTGTCGTCGACGTAACCGGCGGCACCGATGCCGACGGCTTCCACGTCGTTCCCCTTGCCGGCCCCGGAGACGGCGGCACAGATCGCGTCCACGATGCCTTCGGCGGTCGGCGGAGTGGGCACCGTGTGCGTGTCGAGAATGGTGCCCTCTTCGTCGACCACTCCGGCCGCGATCTTCGTGCCGCCGATATCGACGCCGATGGTGAGTCCCATGTGTCCCTCAGTTTCGGTCGAGCCCCGCTATGGCCAACCGTACCCGAGGGGGGCTCAGTCCAAGTCGATGTGTTCCGCGGGACCGGGGCCCTCGTCGCGCCGGTCAGGGCCCTTCGCCGCGTCGCTCCCGCGGGTCCAGCGGCCCTCCTGGCCCTCGACCGCGGAGCGGTAGGCGGCGAGCAGTTCACCGCCGGCCGCGGCGAGGTGGTCGAAGACGTCGGGGTTGCGCTCGATGACCGGTTCGACGGCGGCCCTCGCCTGCTGGACGACCTGCCGCACGGTCTGCTCGACGGCGCCCTGGGCGACCGCGCCGAGCAGCGGCGTCTGGAGTCCGGACAGCTTCTCCGACACGGCGTCGACGAGCTTGCGCAGCTCCTCGCCGGCCGATCCGGGCGGCGGCCCGTACTGGGCACGGCGCCGGGCCTTCTCCGCCGCGAGGTCCTCGGCGCACGCCTTCGCCCACGCGTCGGCGTCGGTGTCGGCCGCTTCGGGTTCGGGCACTTCGCGCTCGGTGGCATCGCTCATGACGGACAGACTCCTGCGGAGGGCGGCTATGGATTCGTACCCTCGACGTTACCCGAACGGCGGTTGCCCGTTCCCCCTGTCCGCGGCCACAGATCGGGGTCGGGCGCGAACCGCACCCTCAGCTCGCCCTCGCGCAGCCCGGCGCCCGCGACGGTGCAGCGGCGCAGGACGGACGGCAGGGTCACCATGCGCCGGAAGGGACCCGCGGTGACGACGAGTTCGTCCCCGCGCCGGATCAGTCCGAGTTCTTCGCGTACGGCGCCGGGGAGCGGGATGTGCCAGACCAGTACGCCGTCGTCGGCGAGGGCGTCGACGACGGGCCACCGCACGGGCTCCGGCGCCCCGGCGGGAACGGGCACCGCGAGGGCGGCCAGGTCGTCGGCGCCGCGGGGATCGCGCCCCAGGTGCGGAAGCGGGAGAAGGCATTCGCCGTACGTCTCCTGCCACGCGTCCAGCGTCTTGCGCTGCTGGGCGATGAGCCCGGCGAACCAGGTGTCGGCGGTGTCGGCGGGCAGGACGCGGTTGGCGTGCAGGGCGTCGGTGCGCAGGCCCTGCAGGGCGAGGCCGGTGGCGGTGGCGCGCACGGCGTCGGCGCCCGCGGGCCCGGGCTCGGCGACCAGGCGGACCGTGGTGCCCGGGGCCTCGATCACGGCCTGCGCGGCGGCGAGTTCGGTGTCCCAGCGGGCCGCGGTCTCGTACAGCCAGGCCGAGGGCATCGGGACGCCCGCGATGCGGCCGAGCATGGGGCGCAGGGCGCGGGCCGCCTGCCGCTCGGGCGGCAGGAGCCTGCGGAGGTAGCGGCGCAGCTGCTCGGGGAGGGCGAGGACCGCGAGGGCGCGGGGCGCCGGGGGCAGGTCCACCACCACGGTGTCGTACGCGCTCTGCCCGGCGTCGCGCAGGGCCCGCAGCAGGGCCAGCTCGTCGCTGCCGGGCAGGGGGGTGAGCTCCTCGCCCTCCAGGCGTCCGGCGCCGAGCAGGTCGAGCGCGGAGGAGGCGCGGTTCTGCAGGGCCAGGAGATCGTCGCGGAACTCGTCGCCGGGGGCCAGCCCCCGGACGGTGAGGTTCGCCTGGTCCGCGCCGACCGCGCCGAGGGTGCCGGCGCGGTCGGCGGAGATCAGCAGGGTCCGGTGCCCCCCGCGGGCGGCGGACAGCGCGGTGGCCGCGGCGACAGTGGTTCGGCCTGAGCCGCCGGGGCCGGTGAGCAGAAGGGTGCGCATAAGGGTGAACCGTACGTGAGCTGGCGGGGGCGGCTTCTGCCGCGGGCCCGTGGACCGTTGGCTCTTCCGCCCACCCGTCACCCGGCAGCGTCAGGCCTTCGGGCCCGCTTCCACTCGCTTCTTCAAGCCCGCCAGCGCCCGGTCGATGATGACCTTCTCCGCCTTGCGCTTGATCATCCCGAGCATGGGGATCTTGACGTCGACGGTCAGCTTGTAGGTGACCTCCGTGCCGGTCCCCGCGGGCTTCAGGAGGTACGAGCCGTCGAGCGAGCGCAGCATCTGCGACTTGACGAGGGTCCAGCTGACCTCGTTCGCGCCGGTCCACGTGTACCCGAGCGTCTGGTCGTCCTTGATCGCGCCCGCGTCCATGACGAGGCGGACCTGCTTGGCGCGGCCCTGGTCGTCGGTGTCGAGCACCTGGGCCTCCTTCACCTCACCCGTCCAGTCCGGGTAGCGCGCGAAGTCGGCGATCACCCCCATCACCTCGGCCGGTGCCGCCTCGATCGTGATGCTCGAGCTGGTGTGTTCCGCCATCTCTGTGGCTCCTCCAGATGCGGTCCGGTACGGGGGGTGGTGTGTACATGTGTGACGCGTGAAGGCTACCGCGCACGAAGTGGCCCACGGTCACCACTCCAGGGCCCACGGCCTGCCCGAGCTCGCGAAGTGCCCCACGTTCACACACTCCGTCGCCCCGATCCGCATCCGCCGCGTCAACGGCTGGTGAACGTGGCCGAAAAGCGCGTACCGCGGGCGGGTCTTGTGAATGGCGGCGAGGAGGGCGCGGCTGCCCCGCTCGAAACGGCGCGCCACGGTGTCGTACACGAGCTCGGGAACGTCCGGCGGGATGTGCGTGCAGAGCACGTCGACCTCGCCGACGGCCTCGATCTTGGCCGCGTACTCCTCGTCGCTGATCTCGTAGGGCGTCCGCATGGGCGTGCGCAGGCCGCCGCCGACGAACCCGAAGACACGGCCGCCGATCTCGGCACGGGCGCCGTCGAGGACGGTGGTACCCGGGCCCGCGTACTCGGACCAGAGGGTCGGTATGTCGACATTGCCGTAGGTGGCGTACGTCGGGACGGGGAAGGCGGCGAACATCTCGGCGTACTGCTTTCGCACCGCTCTCTCGATGGCCGGACCGCGGTCTATCCCGGCCCACAGCCGGGCGCCGAACTCCCTGGCCTCGTCGAAACGGCGGGCGGTGCGCAGCTCGACGAGGCGGTCCGCGTTCTCCTTGCCGAAGAGGTCGGGGAAGATGCCGCGCGTGTGGTCGGCGTAGTCGAGGAACAGGACCAGGTCGCCGAGACAGACGAGCGCGTCGGCTCCCTCGCCCGCGCGGGCGAGATCCTTTGTGTTGCCGTGCACGTCACTGACCACATTGACCCGGAAAGCTGGCATGCCGATCACCCTAGAACGAGCGGGCAAACGTGGGTAGAGGTCCCGAGAAGCATGGAGAAGGGGGCGGACCTGCGGTTACTTCCGAGTCGGGAATGGCGTGGCGTACTGTGCGGTTCAGACCACAAACGTCGTGTGACGCACCGAACATCTGGCCCGGACCCCCTACCGAACAAGCCATACCCATGGGTAACGTCCGGGCAGTCCAGTAGTGCTCCAGTCCTCTTTCCCCCCAGTCACGGAGCACCTGCCCGATCTTGGACCGCACCGTCGCATCGCACAACGTCGTGGCGCCGGCGCCCTATGTAGGAGCAGCAGTCTTGCGCGAGTTCAGCCTTCCGGCCCTGTACGAGGTCCCTGCGGACGGCAATCTGACCGACATCGTCCGCAGAAATGCCGCGCAGCACCCGGATGTCGCCGTCATCGGCCGCAAGGTCGACGGCGCCTGGCAGGACGTCAACGCCAAGACCTTCCTCGTCGAGGTGCGCGCCGCCGCCAAGGGGCTCATCGCCTCCGGAGTGCGCCCCGGCGACCGTGTCGCCCTGATGTCCCGCACGCGGTACGAGTGGACGCTCCTCGACTTCGCGATCTGGAGCGCGGGCGCGGTCACCGTGCCGGTCTACGAGACGAGCTCGGCCGAGCAGATCCAGTGGATCCTGGGCGACTCCGGCGCCGTCGGCATCATCGTCGAGCTGGACGCGCACAGCGCCGCCGTCGACTCCGTGCGCGACCGGCTCCCCGACCTGGTCAACATCTGGCAGATCGACCGCGGCGGCGTCGACGACCTGAACCGCGCGGGCGCCGACGTCCCGGAGGAGACCGTCGACGAGCGCGGCGCGGTCGCGGGCGCGGACGACCCGGCCACCATCGTCTACACCTCGGGCACCACGGGCCGCCCCAAGGGCTGTGTGCTCACCCACCGCAGCTTCTTCGCGGAGTGCGGCAACGTGGTGGAGCGCCTCAAACCGCTCTTCCGCACCGGCGAGTGCTCGGTGCTCCTCTTCCTTCCCGTCGCGCACGTCTTCGGGCGTCTGGTCGAGGTCGCCGCCCTGATGGCGCCGATCAAGCTGGGCCACGCGCCCGACGTCAAGAACCTCACGGACGAGCTGGCCTCGTTCCGGCCGACCATGATCCTGGGCGTCCCGCGCGTCTTCGAGAAGGTCTACAACTCGGCGCGCGCCAAGGCGCAGGCCGACGGCAAGGGCAAGATCTTCGACAAGGCCGCGGACACGGCGATCGCGTACAGCCGCGCGCTCGACACCCCGAGCGGTCCTTCGCTCGGCCTGAAGATCAAGTACAAGACGTTCGACAAGCTGGTCTACAGCAAGCTGCGGGCCGTCCTGGGCGGGCGCGGCGAGTACGCGATCTCGGGCGGCGCGCCGCTCGGCGAGCGCCTGGGGCACTTCTTCCGCGGCATCGGCTTCACGGTCCTGGAGGGCTACGGCCTGACGGAGTCGTGCGCGGCCACCGCCTTCAACCCCTGGGACCGCCAGAAGATCGGCACGGTCGGCCAGCCGCTGCCCGGCTCGGTCGTGCGGATCGCCGACGACGGCGAGGTGCTGCTGCACGGCGAGCACCTGTTCACGGAGTACTGGAACAACACGGGCGCGACCGAAGAGGCGCTCGCCGACGGCTGGTTCCACACCGGTGACATCGGCACGCTCGACGAGGACGGCTACCTCCGGATCACCGGCCGCAAGAAGGAGATCATCGTGACGGCGGGCGGCAAGAACGTCGCTCCCGCGGTGATCGAGGACCGGATCCGCGCGCACGCGCTGGTCGCGGAATGCATGGTCGTGGGCGACGGCAGGCCCTTCGTGGGCGCGCTCGTCACGGTGGACGACGAGTTCGTGGGCCGCTGGGCCCTGGACCACGGGAAGCCCGCGGGCTCCACGGCGGCGTCGCTCCGGGACGACCCGGACCTCCTCGCGGAGATCCAGAGCGCGGTGGACGACGGCAACGCGGCGGTCTCCAAGGCGGAGTCCGTGCGCAAGTTCCGTATCCTCGCTTCGCAGTTCACGGAGGAGTCGGGACATCTGACGCCGTCCCTGAAGCTGAAGCGGAACGTTGTCGCGAAGGATTACGCGGACGAGATCGAGGCGATTTACCGCGGGTAGCGTTGGCGGTTCCGCCCACTCGCCGTGGGGGGACCCGTTCCTTGGCGACTCACGGTCACTCGTGGTTGCTCGCGCAGTTCCCCGCGCCCCTGACGGGGCCCAGCTGAGCGCCCCTTAAAGGGCGCGGGGAACTGCGCGTTCCGTTACAGCAACTCCCGCAGCTTCTCCGCCAGGAGATCCCAGCGCCACTTCTCCTCGACCCACTCCCGGCCGCGCTCCCCCATGCGCCGCCGCAACTCGCCGTCGCCGAGCAGGGTGACGATGCGGTCCGCCGCGGCCTCCGGGGAGCCGCCCCGGACGACCCAGCCCGTCTCACCGTCGAGCACCGCGTCCGGCGCCCCGCCGGAGTCGCCGGCGACGACGGGCAGGCCGGTCGCCGAAGCCTCCAGGTAGACGATGCCGAGGCCCTCGACATCGAGCCCGCCCCGCCGGGTCCTGCACGGCATCGCGAAGACGTCACCGGCCCCGTAGTGCGCGGGGAGTTCCTCCCAGGGCACCGACCCCGTGAACCGCACGGAGTCCGAGACCCGGGTCTCGGCCGCCAGCTTGCGCAGCTCCTTCTCGTAGGGGCCGCCCCCGACGATCAGCAGCACCGCCTCGGGCTCCTGGGCAAGGATCCGGGGCATGGCCAGGATCAGCGTGTCCTGCCCCTTGCGCGGCACGAGCCGCGAGACGCACACCACGACCGGCCGGTCCGTCAGACCGAGCCGGGCCCGCACGGCGTCCCCGCCCGATCCGGGATGGAAGGTCTTCTCGTCGACGCCGGGCGGCAGTTGGACCATCCGTCCCGCCGCCGCGGGCGTCAGCGCCGCGGCGATGCGCGAACGCGTGTACTCGCCCAGATAGGTGATCGTGTCCGTCGACTCACCGATGCGGCGGAGCAGTTGGCGTGACGCGGGCAGCTGCGCCCACCCCGCCTCGTGTCCGTGCGTCGTGGCGACGAGACGCCGCGCGCCCGCCTTCCGCAGCGCGGGCGACATGAGCCCCAGCGGTGCCGCGGCCCCGAACCACACCGATTCGCAGCCGTGTTCCCGCAGGAGCGAGACCGCGCGCCGCGTGACGCGCGGGGTCGGCAGCAGCATCGTCGTGGGGTCGCGTACGACCTGGAAGGGCTGTTCCGCGTCGAAGGCGGCCGTCGCCTCGGCGCCCTCGCGGCCCCGCTTCCACGTGGAGGCGTAGACGACGAGCTGTTCGGGGTCCAGGCGCAGCGCCATGTTGTGCAGGAACGCCTGGATGCCACCGGGCCTGGGCGGGAAGTCGTTCGTGACGATCAGGGTCTTGTGCATCGTCGCCGACAGTACCGAAAGCCCGGCAGAGCGTGCCTCTTGGCCCATTCCCGGCCGCGCCCGGCATCATGGCTCCCGAACCGCAATGAAGTATCCGAAAAGGGGCGTGGTGCGCATGGCACGGATCCTGACCGTCTGGGTCCTGACCAGGACCGTGCTGCTGCTCTGCGTCCTCAAGGTGCTCACCGCCCCCGGCCCCGACGTGACCAGCGACGTCGCCGTCATCTACCAGGGCTGGTACGAGGTCCTGCGCACCGGCACCTTCCCCCTGGACGACGTCACCTGGCAGTACCCGCCCGCCGCCGCGCTCGCGGTCCTCTCCCCCGCCCTGCTGCCCTTCATGGACTACACGTCGGCGTTCTTCGTGCTCGCCCTCCTCGCCGACACGCTCGTCTGCGGACTGCTCCTGTACGCGGGCAGGCGGCCCGGCAAGTCCCTCCGCGGGGCCTGGGTGTGGGTCGTGGGCGTGGCGCTGCTCGGGCCGACCGTGTACGCCCGTTACGACGTGATGGTGACGGCCGTGGGGGTCACCGCGCTGCTCGCGGGGGCACGCCATCCCCGCACGATGGGCGCGCTCGCGGGGTTCGGCGCGCTGCTCAAGGTGTGGCCCGCCCTGCTGCTCGTCGGCACGCCACGCGCGCGTGCCACCCGCAGTTCCTGGGGCGCGGCGGCCGCCACGGCCGTCGGCCTGTCCCTCGCCTTCCTGACGATGCCCGGCGCGCTCGCCTTCCTGACCTTCCAGCGCGACCGCGGCACCGAGGTCGAGTCGCTGGGCGCGCTCGTCTTCCATGTCGCGCGCCACTTCGGCTGGCGGGGCGAGGTGCAGCTCAACTACGGCTCGGTGGAGTTCCTGGGCCCCTACGTCCCGCTGGTCAGCACGGTGGCGCAGGGGCTCTCCGTGGCCGCCTTCTGCTGGCTCCTGGTGTGGCGGCTGCGCGCACGCGTCTGGTCCGCGAGCACGGTCGCGGACGCGGCCTTCGTCGCCGTGCTGCTGTTCACGGCGACGAGCCGGGTGATCAGCCCGCAGTACCTCCTGTGGCTGGTCGGGGTCGCGGCCGTGTGCACGGCGTTTCGCGCGAGCCGTATGGAGCTGCCCGTGCGCCTGGTGCTCGCGGCCACGTTCGTCACGTTCCTGGAGTTCCCCGTCTGGTTCTCGCACGTGGTGGCGAGCGACCCGCTGGGCATCGCCCTGCTCCTCGTGCGCAACGGCCTGCTCGTCGCCGCGGCGCTGCTGGCCTGCCGGAACCTGTGGCGGCAGACGGTGTCCGAGCCCCGGGCCCGTGAGCGCGCGCCTGCGCCCGAAGAGGTCAGCCGAGCTCCGCGCGCAGATACGTACGCCAGCGCGCCGTGAACTCCTCCGGAGTGGTGTCCAGGACCTCTCGCAGCGCGTCCTCCAGGGCGCCCGGCCTCTTCTTGTGCGCGCCGACCGCTTCGTAGAACTCCGTCAGCTCCTTCTCGCCCCACTGGTCCGCGATCATCCGGCAGGCCAGCCACGACCCTTCGTACGCCTGGGCCAGCTTCCCCGCGTCCCCGCTGAAGCCGAAGGCGTCGTCATCGGGGAGCGTGCCGGGCAGTTGCTCCCGCTGGGCGGCTCTGCGCAGTTCGGGGGCGGCCTGCGTGGCGGTGCGGCCCGTGCCGCGGTAGCCCACCCAGTCGGCGAAGCCCTCGGAGAGCCACAGGGGGGTCGCCGGTGAGGTGCGCGCGCGGGTCGCGACATGGGTCGCCTCGTGGGTGAGCACGACCTGCTTGCCGAAGTCACCGAGCACGCCGTACGCCTCGGGGTTGACGATGATCCGGTCGGCGGGCGCCTCCCCGGAGCCGCCGGTCTCCCCCGTGGTCACCGCCGCGATCCCCCGATATCCGGAGGCGGGCGCCCCGAGCAGCCCCGCCATGCCGTCCAGGGACCCCGGCACCATGACGACGACCCGCTCCGGCCACTTCCCCCGCCAGGCGTCCCGCACCAGCGGCACCGCCCGGTCGGCGAGCTCCGCGTACTCGCGCAGCGTCGTCTCGTCCCGATCACCGCGCCTGATGCCCAGCACGAGGCTGTGAGCGCCCCGTACGGACGTCACGGGCCCCTGGTCCCAGAGTTGCTGCGTGGCCTTCTTCGCGGGCCGCTCAGAGGCGACGTACCACCGTCCGTCGCGCTCCTCCAGCGTGAGCGAGCGCGAGGTGACGAGCGGTTCGCTGTCGTAGCCCTTGATGCGGTACCGCAGGTCGGCGGTGGCCGTGGCGCGCGCCCCGTTCCGCCGGAAGGCGGTCAGGCGGTACTGCCAGGACTGGAGCGGCACCTCGCGGAGGTTGTCGTAGGCCTCGCCGGCCTCGCTGGCCCCGGTACCCCCGGCAGCGCGGCCCGTCGCGCGGAACGCGTCCGCGTCCCGGTCGAGCACCGCTTCCGCACGCCGGTCGAGCAGCCTGCGCACGTCGCCGGGCGCGGCATCGGGCGCCGAGGGACCGCCGCACCCGACGAGCAGGGCGACACAGATCCCCAGCACCCACGACCCACGCCCGCGACCAGCCACGTTTCAGATCGTAAGGGCAGCGGGCGGCGGACCGCCGGTCAGATCCGCGTCACCGACGACACCGGCATCATGCCGACCGGGTCGTATCGGACGGGGGCGCCGGGGTAGGGCGCGTGCACGACCTGGCCGTTGCCCACGTACATCCCGATGTGGCTGGCGTCGTCGCGGTAGGCGACCAGGTCGCCGGGCTTCGCCTGGGACAGGGGCACCTGGCGTCCCGCGTACCGCTGGGCCTGCGAGGTGCGCGGCAGGCCGACGCCCGCCTGCGCGTACGACCACTGGGTGAGGCCCGAACAGTCGAATCCGGACGGGCCGTTGGCGCCCCACACGTAGGGGCGGCCGATCGCCGACCGGGCCGCGGCGAGGGCGGCGGCGGCCCGCCCCGAGGTGGGCCCGGCGCTCCCGGGGTCCGGCATCTCGTCGCGTCCCGAGCGCGACGTCCTGTCGTACTCCTCGCGGTCCCGCGCGGACAGGGAGTTGAGCAGCTTGCGCGCCTTGGCGAGCTTGTGTTCGACGCTCCGCTTGTGGCGGGCCACGGCGGTGCGGCTCTTCTCCAGCTCAAGGAGCTTGCGGCCGGCTTCGGTGCGCTCCTGCGCGAGGCTGCGCTGGGCCTTCTGCAGGTCGGTCAGTTCGCCTGCCTGCCGGGCGCTGATGCGGTCGAGCGCCGCCGCCTTCTCCAGATAGCCGTCCGGGTCGGAGGAGAGCATCAGGGCGACGGAGGGGTCGATGCCGCCCGAGCGGTACTGCGCCCCGGCGAGCGAACCGAGCGCGCCGCGCATCGTGTTGATGCGCTCCTGGCCGCGGGCGACGCTGTCCTTGGCCCGCTCGACCTGCTCGCGCAGCGTGTCCGCGCGCTCGTCGGCCTTGTTGTACGCCTCGGTGGCCTGCTCGGCCTCCTCGAAGAGGCGGTCCACCTTGGCCTTGGTGGTCGCCGGGGTGTCCTGAGGTGCGGCGCCGGCCGGTGTGGCGGCGAGGGCGGCCGCGGCGGTGGCCGCGGCGGCTGACAGGACGGTTACGCGCGTGCTCCGGTCAAGGCCGGACAGCGCGGGACGACGATGGGACCCCACGGGAAGCCGCTCTCCCTCCGCTGACGAACCCCCGGACAATGGACGAACCGGGGGAAGTCCCCCCGATCCGTCGGGGGAATGGGCGCGACAGTAGCCGTGGGATCACGTCACGGCCAAAGACCCCGCCGTGTACGCAAAGTGACGCCCCGCCGGAGACGCAGGTCACCGACGGGGCGTGGGGTCAGCTCGAGTTACCGGAATTCGCCCGTTTGGGCGGCACGCCGGTCGTTTCAGATGCGGACGCCGAACTGGAAGGAGCCGACGGTGGACATCGACTCGTAGCGCACCACGGCGCCCGGCTTGGGGGCGTGCAGGATCTGGCCGTTGCCCGCGTAGAAGCCGACGTGCGCGAGGCTGTTGAAGAACACCAGGTCGCCGGGCTTCAGCTCGCCGCGACCGATCTTCGTGCCGTCGTTCTGCTGGGTGTACGTGGTCCGGGTGATCTGCACACCAGCCTGGTTGTACGCCCACTGCGTGAGGCCGGAGCAGTCGTAGGAGTTGGGGCCGCTGCCGCCGGAGACGTAGGGCTTGCCGAGCTGCGTGGCGGCGGCGCTCAGGGCGGCCTGGCCGCGCTGCGATGCCGGGACCTCCTTGCCGAGGTCCACGCGGTCGCCGGCGCTGCGGCTCGCGCGCTGCTCCTTGGCGGCGAGGTCCGCCTTCTCCTTGGCGCTGAGGGTGTTGAGCAGCTTCTGGGCGGCGCCCAGCTTGCTCTGGACTTCCTTCTTCTTCTTGCCCAGTTCCTTGCGCGTGTCGGCGAGGTCCTTGAGCTTGTCGGAAGCCTCCTTGCGCTCCTGCGCGAGGGTCCGCTGCTTCTCCTGGACCTTCTTGAGCGCCTCGACCTGCTGACCGCTCAACTGGTCCATGGTGGACGCCTTGTCGAGGTAGTCGTCCGGGTCGGCGGAGAGGAAGAGCTGGACGGAGGGGTCGATGCCGCCGGTGCGGTACTGCGCGCTGGCCATCGAACCGAGCCCGCCGCGGAGGTCGTTGAGGTCCTCCTGGCCGCGGGCGACCTTGTCCTGAAGCTCGCCGATCTCCTTCTCGAGCTTCTCCTGCTTCTCCTTGGCGCCGTTGTACCGGTCGGTGGCCCGGCCGGCGTCCTCGTAGAGCTTGTCGACCTTGGACTTGACCTCGTCCTTGCTCGGCTTCTCGCTGGGCGCCGCATTGGCGGCCTGGGAGGTGAGTGCCACGGCAGCGGCGGCGGTCGCGGTGAGCACGGTCACGCGTGCGCGGCTCGGCTGCTTGGGTCGACGATGGGACGCCACGAAGGCGGCTCCTTCTTCCTCCAGCCGCCTACCGAGATCCGGTGGGCGGGTACCGCCGCTGTCACCCCGGATGGGTGATCAACCGAGCGGAGGTTCGAGCCGTGACCTTAGTGACCTCCTTGTGATCAGTTCAAATCCTGAAGGGCAAAAAGTGGGGTGCCGGGCGCATATTTTACCGATAACGTACAGGCGGTGAGTATGACTTGACGCTGCGTCGCGAAGCCGGCTCCCCAATTCGGGCATAGGGAACAGGAGTTACTTGCGCCCCTTAGCCCCGCGAAAGCGACGTGCGGCAGCCCCGCGAAAGCGGCGCGCGTCAGCCGCGCGAAAGCCGCTTCAGGAGGACGGCCGAAGCGACCGGCCGCGCCCCCGCCTTCGCGATCCCGTCGGCCACTTCGCGGTCGGTCGAGACGACGACCACGGGGCGCCCGGGAGGCTCGGCGCGCACCAGCTGGCGGATCAGTTCGTCCGCGGTGACGCCCGGCTTGGAGAACAGCACCCGCACCCCGCGCGGCGGCGCGAGCAGTACGGGCGCGGCGAGTTCGGCCCCGTCGAAGACGCAGGTCATCTCGGCGCCGGTCTGCGCGGCGAGCTGCGAGAGCGAGCCGAGAAGCCGCAGCCGCTGCTTCTCCAGGGGCATCGTCGGATAGCCCGTCTTGGTGACGTTGTAGCCGTCCACGACCATGTGCGCCTGCGGCAGCGCGAGCAGCTGGTCGAGGATCGCCGGGTCGTTCTCGGAGAGCGCGCGGGCGGCGATGTCCTTGGGCGTCATCCGGCCGGGCTCGACGGCGTCCACGGTCTCCGCGGGCCGCACGGAGACGGGCGGCAGGGCCAGTTCGCGGCGCAGCCCCTGGGCGGACTCCAGGACCGTGTCGAGCAGCAGCCGTACCCGCATGTCCTCGACGCTGCGGCCCTCGCGCGCCGCCCTGCGGCTGGCTTCCAGGGCGGCCTCGGTCTCGCTCAGCCGTGCCTTGAGCCGCCGGGACTCGCTCTCGGCGGCGGACAGCTGCGCCTGGCCCTCGGCGCGTGCGGCGTCGTACTCGGCGGCGGCCTTGCGCAGGGCGGCCTCACCGCGCTTGACGTCACTGAGGGCACCGCGCAGCTTGCGATGCATCGATTCGGCTTCCTTCTTCGCCGACTCCAGCTCCATGCGCAGCCGTTCGGTCTCGGCCTTCGTCTGGCCGCGGGCCGCGGAGAGTTCCTCGCGCAGCCGTTCGAGTTCGGCGCGGGTCTCGTCCTCGACGCGCTCGGCGTCCGCCCGCAGGGCTTCCTCACCCGCGGCGGTCACCAGCTTCACCCAGCCGGTGGGACGCAGCACATAGGCCGCGGCCGCCACATCGAGGGGGTCCGCGGCCGGGGGCGGTGAGCCCGCGTCCAGGGCGCCGGTGAGCTCGGGCTGCGCCTCTCTGAGACGTTCGCCGATGCGCTGCCGGAAGAGCGCGTCGCCCTCCAGGGCCGCCGCCATCGCGTTGCCCGCGAACTTCGTGCGCCGGGTCGGCGTGAAGCGGGCATACTGCCGCAGCTGTGCGGGCAGTTCGCTGACCGTGAGCCCGCCGAAGCCGTCCGAGACGATCTGGACGACCCGCCGTCGTACTCCGTCGGGCAGCGGGCGGTCGAGCACCTCAGCGGTGCCGTCGTCCGGCTCCCCGCTTGCGCTCTCCACCATCCGTCACCCCACTAGCTGTGCGGGGCCCGCTCCCTCAGGAGCCGGCGCCCGGCCTGTCCACGAGTTCCACCTGGTCCACCGCGTTGCACCAGCGGCAGCGCACCGACTCGATGGTCTCACTGACCACCTCACGTTCCTCGACGTTCGACTCACCGGCCAGGTCGAGGTGCACATATTCGACGACCTTCGACGTGCGGGTCACGTCGAAACGCGTGAGGTTGCCGCAGAGCGCGCAGCGCCACCGGGTGGTGTCGGTCGGCAGAGGAACCGTCATCGTGGCTGTTCGCTTTCCTTCGGAATTCCATGGTGCGTGGTGTCCGTAACCCTAAGGCCTGTAAGGGTCTCCATGCGGCGGCCTCCCACGCGGCGGGGCGGTCTGTACGGTTTGCTGCCCTTACGTCATGCTCTGTTCATGATCAGGACATGGGGTTCGACGGCGGGCCGAATGCTCAGGGGGCAGTCCGCCCCGGTCACGTACGGACTGATCGCCGTCTGCTGTCTGGTCTTCGTGATCTCGCCCGTGTCGGGGCTCAATCCCGCGTACGGGACCGGCGATGAGCTGCTCGCCGCCCAGCAGGACTACTTCGAGCGCTGGGGCGTGGTCCCCTCCGAGCTGTTCAGCGGGGCGCTGCGGCCCGTGCTCGCCCCGGCCACCGCGCTCTTCGTGCACGGGAGCTGGCTGCATCTGCTGGGCAACATGCTGTTCCTCTTCGTCTTCGGGGCGATGACCGAGGAGCGGATGGGACACCTCCAGTTCGCGTTCTTCTATCTCGGCTGCGGCTATCTCGCCCTGTTCGCGTACGCGGTCGCGCACGCGGGCTCGCATCAGACCCTGGTGGGCGCGTCGGGGGCGATCTCCGCGGTGCTCGGTGCCTTTCTCCGTCTCTTCCCCAAGGCGCGGGTCACCAGCCTCTTCCCGTTCCTCTTCTTCCTGCCGCTGCGGTTTCCGGCCTGGGTGGTGCTGCCGTTCTGGGTGGTGCTGCAGTGGCTCGCGGCCTGGCAGGGCGCGCAGGGGCCGGGAGTGGCGTACTTGGCCCATCTGGTCGGGTTCTCCCTCGGCTTTCTGTACGCATGGGGGCGCTACAGGAGGACAGCTAGAGTGAAGAAGCCAGCACCGGTTACCGAGGGAGACAGTCAGCCGTGATCACCGCGATCGTGCTCATCAAGACCAGCGTGGACCGGATCCCGGAGATCGCCGAGTCGATCGCCGCCCTGGACTGTGTCAGCGAGGTCTTCTCCGTGACCGGTACGTACGACCTGATCGCCATGGTGCGCGTCACCCGCCACGACGACCTGGCCGACGTCATCCCCGGCAAGATCAGCAAGATCCCGGGCGTGGAGGGGACGGACACGCATGTCGCGTTCCGTACGTACTCGCAGCACGACCTCGAAGCGGCGTTCGCGATCGGCCTCGACTCCTAGGCGTCCTGGGCGTCTCCGGGGCCTTCGGGGCGCCGGGGCACTCCAGGCGCTCGGTGTTCCTCACCGACGCGACCGAGCGGGCCCTGCGGATGATCGTTCTGGGCTCACGCCTGAGGGGGCGGCCCAGGGCTCAGGCTGCGGTGGTGTCCGGGACGCAACGCCCGTCCTCCGTACGGTAGTTCCAGCGCGCGCCGTCGGCCACGAGCTCCTTGCAGGCGCGCACGAAGCGCTCCACGTGCTCGTCCGGGGTGCCCGCGCCGAAGCTGACACGAATCGCGTTCAGGGACTTCTCGCCGGGCGCGGCCTCGGGGGCACCGCACTCGCCCTGGCTCTGCGGGTCGCTGCCGAGCAGGGTGCGCACCAGCGGGTGGGCGCAGAAGAGACCGTCGCGTACGCCGATGCCGTACTCGGCGGAGAGCGCGGCGGCGAAGTGCGAGCTGTTCCAGCCGTCGACGACGAAGGAGATGACACCGACGCGCGGCGCGTCGTCACCGAAGAGCGACAGCACCTTCACGGCGGGCACGTCAGCGAGGCCCTCGCGGACCTTGGCGATGAGGTGGCGCTCCCGGGCGACGAGCTCGTCGAAGCCCGCCTCGGTGAGCGCCTTGCAGGCGGCGGCGATCGAGTACACGCCGATGACGTTCGGCGAGCCGGCCTCGTGCCGCGCCGCGGTGTCGTGCCACTCGACGTCCACGCCGCCGTCCGTACGCCGCGCGACCTTGCGCGAGGCACCGCCGCCCGCGAGGTACGGCTCGGCTGCCCGCAGCCAGTCGGAGCGTCCCGCGAGGACACCCGAGCCGAAGGGCGCGTACAGCTTGTGGCCGGAGAAGGCGACCCAGTCGACGTCGAGCTCGCTGATCGAGACGGGGTGGTGGGGCGCGAGCTGCGCGGCGTCCAGGACGATGCGGGCGCCGTGCGCGTGGGCGGCGGCGGCGAGCTCCTTGACCGGCCACAGCTCACCGGTGACGTTCGAGGCGCCGGTCACGCACACCAGGGCGGGCCCGTAGGGGTCGCGGTCGGCGAGGGCGCGCTCCAGGGTGGCCACGGCCTGGTCGGGGGTGCGCGGCGCGTTCAGGTACGTCACGCGGGCGTCGCGCCAGGGCAGCAGCGAGGCGTGGTGCTCGGTCTCGAAGACGAAGACCTGGCAGTCGGCGGGGAGGGCGGCGGCAAGGAGGTTGAGCGAGTCGGTGGTCGAACGCGTGAAGACGACCTGGTCGTCCTCGCGGCAGCCCAGGAACTCCGCGACGGTGACGCGGCTGTTCTCGAAGAGGTCGGTGGAGAGCTGCGAGAGGTACCCGGCACCGCGGTGCACGCTGCCGTAGTACGGCGCGTACGCGGCCACGTCGTCCCACACCCGCTGCAGCGCCGGGGCGCTCGCGGCGTAGTCGAGCGCCGCGTAGGTCACCTCGCCGCCGGTGACGAGCGGCACGGTGACGTCACGGCCGAGCACCGGCAGCGGCGCGGCGCAGCAGGGGTCGGCGGACTCGGTGGAGGAGGCGTCGGTGACGGTGGCGACAGAGCGTGCGGACATGGCGAACTCCCGTGGGAAGGCAGGCGAGTTCACTGCGAGGGCGCACATAGGGCGCTGCAGTGATGAAGAGAAAAGGGGGTGCGGAAAAGGGGCCGGGAAGCCCTATCGCATTCGCTTGCTCACGAGACTGCTCCCTTGAGGACCAGGACCCCAGGGGTACGACACTCATCGAGTGCGCAGGGGTCCGCGCTTGCCATACGCCTTGCTGCGTACGGCCTGGTCTTCACCCGGGGCACCCCGCCACGGACGGAGGGTTGCCGGACAGCGAGCCGGGGCCTAATCGCTGTCACTCATGACCTGCGCAGCATCTTGCCACACGATCTTCCCGGTGCACACCGCAGTCCGGCATCCGGACTGCGGTGTGCGCCACACTCACCTGTTGCTGGCCGCCACCCACCGCTCCAGTGCCGTCTTCGCGGAACCGGAGTCGATGGCCTGGGCCGCCTTCGCGATCCCGGCGCCGATCTGCTCCACGAGGGTCCCCTCGCCCGGCGAGAGGGCCACCAGGGCCGCCGCCGTGTTGAGCAGCACGGCGTCCCGCACAGGGCCCTTCTCGCCGTCCAGGAGGCGCAGCGCCACCTCGGCGTTGTACGAGGCGTCAGCGCCCCGCAGCGCCTCCACGGGGACGAGATCGATGCCGACGTCCCGTGGGTCGAAGGCCTCCTCGCGCACGGCTCCGTCCCGTACGACCCAGACCCGCGATGTGGCCGTGGTCGTCAGCTCGTCGAGCCCGTCGTCGCCGCGGAAGACGAGGGAGGAGTTCCCGCGCTCGGCGAAGACCCCGGCCACGATCGGCGCCATCCGCGGGTCGGCGACGCCGACCGCCTGGGCACGCACCTTGGCCGGGTTGGTGAGCGGGCCGAGGGCGTTGAAGACGGTCCGGATGCCCAGCTGGCTGCGGGCCCCGCCGGCGTGCCGCAGCGCCGGGTGGAACTTCACGGCGAAGCAGAAGGTGATCCCGGCTTCCTCGGCCACCTCGACGACCCGGTTCAGCGGCAGCTCCAGGTTGACCCCGAGCTTCTCCAGGACGTCGGAGGCGCCCGAGGCGCTGGAGGCCGCGCGGTTGCCGTGCTTGACGACCTTCGCACCCGCTCCCGCGGCCACGATCGCGGACATCGTGGAGATGTTGACGGTCTTCGCGCCGTCGCCGCCGGTGCCGACGATGTCGACGGTCCGCCCCGGCACCTCGATCACGTTGGCGTGCTCGTACATCGTGCGGACGAGGCCGGAGATCTCCTCCACGGTCTCGCCCTTGGCCCGCAGCGCGACCACGAAGCCGGCGATCTGCGCGTCGGTCGCCTCGCCGCGCATGATGCGGTCCATCGCCCACGCGGCGTCCTCGGCGCTCTGGTCGCGCCCTTCCAGCAGCCCGTTCAGCACACCGGGCCAGGAACGGGCCGCCGCGGTGTTGCCTCCTGCGGGGGTCACAGCGCTCATCTGCCGCTCCTGGGTTCGTCTAGGCATGGGTCAGGAACACCTTATCCAGCCCGGGGGACGGCAAAGAGCCCCGTCCATGCACTGGATGCAGGGACGGGGCTCTCACCGTGGCGACCTTGTGGTCAGACCTTGCGGTCAGAACGTCGGAGCGTTCAGGGATCAGTGGTGGCCGTGGCCGCTGGTGATCTCCTTGTACTCCTCGGTGGTGGGCTTGGGGATCTGGTTGTCCTCCCCGTAGTAGCCCTTGCTGAGCTTGGCCCGGAGCTTCTGCGAACCGGACACCTTGCGCTCGACGCCGTTCTCGTCGACCGCGGGGCCGATCTCGAGCGGCGCGTACTGCTCGTGCGCGGTGAGCGTGTGCAGCTGCTCCTGGTTGAGCGGCTCGTGGACCTCGATGAACTCACCGTGCGGCAGGCGCTTGATGATGCCGGACTCGCGTCCGTGCAGCACCTTGTCCTTGTCGCGCCGCTGCAGACCCAGGCAGATCCGCTTGGTGATGATGAAGGCGAGGACCGGTGCCACGAAGAACGCGATGCGCACGAACCAGGTGATCGAGTTGATCGACAGGTGGAAGTGCGTGGCCCAGAGGTCGTTTCCACCACCGATCAGCAGCACCATGTACCAGGTGATCCACGCGACGCCGAAGCCCGTACGGGTCGGGACGTTGCGCGGGCGGTCCAGGATGTGGTGCTCGCGCTTGTCCCCGGTGACCCAGGACTCGATGAACGGGTAGACCGCGATCGCGACCAGGACCAGCGGGAAGATGACCAGCGGGATGAACACGCCCAGGACGAGCGTGTGACCCCAGGCGTTGATCTCCCAGCCCGGCATGACACGGATCAGGCCCTCGGAGAAGCCCATGTACCAGTCGGGCTGCGCTCCGGTGGACACCTGGTCCGGACGGTAGGGACCGAGCGCCCAGATCGGGTTGATCGTGGCGATCGCCGAGATGGCCGCGATCACACCGAAGACCAGGAAGAAGAAGCCTCCGGCCTTCGCCATGTAGACGGGCAGCAGCGGCATGCCGACGACGTTCTTGTTCGTCTTGCCGGGACCCGCGAACTGGGTGTGCTTGTGGTAGAAGACCAGGATCAGGTGGGCCACCACTAGCCCGAGCATGATGCCCGGCAGCAGCAGGATGTGCACCGAGTAGAACCGGGCCACGAAGTCGCCGCCGGGGAACTCCCCGCCGAACAGGAACATCGCCAAGTACGTGCCCACGATCGGCACGGACAGGACGGCGCCCTGCATGAAGCGCACACCGGTACCGGAGAGCAGGTCGTCCGGGAGCGAGTAACCGGTGAAGCCGGTGAACATGCCCAGGACGAACAGCAGGAACCCGAAGACCCAGTTGACCTCACGGGGCTTGCGGAAGGCACCCGTGAAGAAGACGCGCATCATGTGCACGAACATCGCCGCGAGGAAGATCAGCGCCGCCCAGTGGTGGATCTGCCGGATCAGCAGACCACCGCGCACATCGAAGCTGATGTGCATGGTCGAGTTGAACGCCTCGGACATCAGCTGGCCCTGCAGCGGGATGTAACTGCCGTGGTACTCCACCTCGTTCATCGAGGGGTGGAAGAACAGGGTCAGGTACACACCCGTGAGGATGATGATGATGAAGCTGTAGAGGCAGATCTCACCGAGCATGAAGGACCAGTGGTCCGGGAAGATCTTGCGCATGTTGGCCTTGGCCAGGGAGTAGATCCCCAGACGTCCGTCGGCCCAGTCGGCGACCCGCTCACCTGCGGGCGCCTCCTTCTTACGCGTATCAGTCGTCGTAGTGCTCATCCGCGCTCCCAGAAAGCAGGACCGACGGGCTCAGCGAAGTCGCCGAGCGCCTCGAGGTAGCCCTCTTCGTTCACGCCGATGCGCAGCTGCGGCAGCGCGTGACCGGCCGGGCCGAAGATCACTCGGGCACCGTCGGAGAGGTCGAAGGTGGACTGGTGGCACGGGCAGAGGACGTGGTGCGTCTGCTGCTCGTACAGGGAGATCGGGCAGCCGACGTGGGTGCAGATCTTGGAGTACGCGACGACACCGTCGTGCGACCACTCGAGCTCCTGCTTGTCCTTGATGTTGTCCGGCTGGATACGGACGATCATCAGGGCCGCCTTGGCGATCTCCTTCTGGAAGTCGTGGGCGTCCTCTTCCAGGCCCTCGGGCTTGGCGAAGGTCAGCGAGCCGACCTGGACGTCCGACGGGCGCAGCGGCTCGTTCGTGTTCATGTTCACGAGCAGCTTGCCCTTGGACCACAGCGTGTGCCGCAGCTTGTCCTCGGGCAGCGGACCGAGGTCGCGCAGCAGGACGACGCCGGAGAGCGGCACCATGGCCAGCGCACCGAACATCGTGTTCCGGATCAGCTTGCGCCGGCCGAACTGCGACTCCGCGGCACCGGCCTTGAAGTCGGCCATGACCTTGGCCTTGACCTCGGGCTCGGCCTCGATGGGGTGCCGGTCGTCGGCGACCTCCACGTCGGACATCAGGGTGCGGGCCCAGTGGACCGCGCCCGCGCCGATGCAGAAGAGCGCCACGCCCAGGGTCATGCCCAGGGAGAAGTTCAGCGCACTGATGTGGCCGATCGGGAAGATGTAGATGCGCTTGTCGACCGGGAACGCCACGTACGAGGCGATGAAGCCGATCGTCGCCAGCATCGACAGCGTGAACAGGAAGGCGATCGCACGCTCGGACCGCTTGGCGGCCCGCTCGTCGATGTCCTGGACACGGTGCTCATGGGGCGGAAGGCCCGGGTCGGCGAACGGGTTCTCGTCCTTCACCGCTACCGAGCCGTGCTCGGTCTCCTGCACGCTGGGCAGGTTCTCTTCTGATTTCTCTTGGCTACTCATGACTTCTTGGCCTTTGCGGTCCGAGCGGCGACCCACACGGCGACCGCGATCAGCGAGCCGAGACCGAAGATCCAGCCGAACAGGCCTTCACTGACCGGACCCAGACCACCCAGCTTGAGACCGCCAGGGCTCTCGGTCTGTTCGCCGTTGACCGCGTCGAGGTACGCGATGATGTCCTTCTTGTTCTTCTCCGGCATCGTCGTGTCGGGGAAGGACGGCATGTTCTGCGGGCCGGTCTGCATGGCCTCGTAGATGTGCTTCGGGGAGACATCCTCCAACGAAGGAGCGAACTTGCCCTTCGTCAACGCGCCGCCCTCACCGGTGAAGTTGTGGCACTGCGCGCAGTTGGTGCGGAACAGCTCGCCACCCTTGGCGATGTCCGCCCCCTCCGGGCTGTACTGCTTCTCGGTGGGGATGGTCGGGCCCGCGCCCAGCGAGGCGATGTACGCCGCGAGCTGGTCGATCTGGGCCTGGTTGTAGATGGCCTTCTTCTTCGGCGCCTGGGCGCCCGGCTGCTGGAGCGGCATACGGCCGGTGCTGACCTGGAAGTCGACGGCGGCTGCGCCGACGCCCACCAGGCTAGGACCGTCGGAGGACCCCTGACCGCCGGTTCCGTGGCAGCTGGAGCAGCCCACGGAGTACAACTTCTTGCCCTCGTCGATGGCGAGGGACTGGGCGGTGTCGTCGGCCTGCGCCTTGTCCGCGGGTGCGAACGCGGCGTACAGCCCCCCGGTGGCCGCCAGCGCGAGGAGTAGGACGACGACCGCCGCCAGCGGGTGGCGTCGTCGTGCGGAGAGCTTTTTCACGGATTACCCCGGTGTCAGGATCTTCTGCGTCGATGCTTCTGGAATGAGTCGGAACGTCGGGCCCGTCCGGGCCCGACCCCGTTTACTTGATCATGTAGATCGTGGCAAAGAGACCGATCCAGACAACATCGACGAAGTGCCAGTAGTAGGACACGACGATGGCTGCGGTCGCCTGCTCATGGGTGAACCTCTTGGCCGCGTACGTCCTGCCGAGGACCAGCAGGAAGGCGATGAGGCCGCCTGTCACGTGCATGCCATGGAAGCCAGTGGTCAGGTAGAAGACCGAGCCGTACGGGTCGGACGAGAGCGAGAGGCCCTCGTGCTTGACCAGCTCGGTGTACTCGTACACCTGACCACCGATAAAGACCGCACCCATGATGAAGGTGACGATGAACCACATCCGGAGCTTCTTCACGTCACCACGCTCAGCGGCGAACACGCCTAGCTGACACGTGAGAGAGGAGAGCACCAGGATCGTGGTGTTCGTCGCCGAGAACGGGAAGTTCAGCGCGGACGCCATTTCCTTCCAGTGCTCAGGTCCTGTCACCGATCGCAGGGTGAAGTACATCGCGAAGAGGGCCGCGAAGAACATCAGCTCGGAACTCAGCCAAATGATGGTTCCGACGCTGGTGAGGTTCGGTCGATTGACCGGCGGGTGCGCGTGCCCGGTATCTACTGTCGTTGCTGTCGCCACGACCGACATTATGTCGGTCGCTTATCCCGCCCTCACCCCGGGGGGTGCCGTTCGGAGTGTCTGCGGGGTGTGTCCTGCCCGTATGGCCCATCGAAGGGCTGTCCGAACCGCTGTTGACGGGGTGTCCGGAGGAGTAGCATCCGCGCATCGGTCCCCGGCCGAATGCCCTCAACGAAGCGGAGGAACAATGCAGCCGACCGCCACGGTGCTGGTCTACAGCGACAACGCGAGCACCCGCGAGCAGGTCCGGTTGGCCACCGGACGCAGGCCGGCGGCGGACGTTCCCGCGGTCGAGTTCATCGAGTGCGCGACGCTGCCCGCCGTGCTGAAGGAACTCGACCGGGGCGGCATCGACGTCTGCGTCCTGGACGGCGAGGCCACGCCCATCGGCGGCATGGGGGTCTGCCGTCAGCTCAAGGACGAGATCTTCAACTGCCCGCCCGTGCTCCTGCTCATGGGACGCCCGCAGGACGCCTGGCTGGCCACCTGGAGCCGTGCGGAGGCCGCGGTGACCCTTCCGGTCGACCCGGTCGAGTTCGCGGGCTCCCTGGCCTCTCTGCTGCGCCGGCGGCTGGCCGTCCAGGCCTGAGGCACCCGGAAGGCCCCGCGCTCCGGCACGGGGCCTTCTGTGCTGTTCTGCGGCCCTGTCAGACCTGCGGGCGCAGTCGGGCCGCGTCGACCGCCGTGGGGCCTTCCTTGGCCCCGCCCACCAGGGCGCTGCCGCTGCGCCAGCTCTTCCAGCCGACGTTCCAGTCGCCGAAGCCGTTGCCGAACGGATCCATATCCTCGCCCGCGCTGTTGACGACCTTCACGATGTCGCCCTGCCGCACGGTCTCGTAGAACCAGGCGGCGTCATCGGTGCTCATGCCCGTGCAGCCGTGGCTGGTGTTGGCGTACCCCTGCGAGCCGACCGACCAGGGGGCGGCGTGCACGTACTCACCGGAGTCGGTGACCCGCGTCGCGTAGTAGACCATCTTGTCGTAGAAGTCCGATGCGCCGATGCTGGCACTGGTCATCCGTACGGAGTACTCCTTGCCCAGCACCACCTTGACGCCGTTGCGCGTGGAGTAGCCGGGCTTGCCCGTCGTGACCGGCATGGAGTTGATCTCCTCGCCGTTGCGGTAGACCGTCATGTAGTGCGAACCGGCGTCCGTCACGGCCTCGATGCGGTCGCCGATGGTGATCTTCACCGGCTTCGCGTCGCCGCCCCAGAGCTTGTCGCGGACCTTGATGCCCTCGAGGTTGCTCCGTACGTGGATGGTCGCGCCCGTGGGCCAGTACTCCTTAGGGCGGTAGTGCAGCGTCTTGCTGTCCACCCAGTGCCACACGCCTTCCGTGGCGGGCTGTGTCTCGACCTTCAGCGAGCGCTCCACGATGGCCCGGGCCTTCTCGTCCTTCACCTTGGCGCTGAGCTTGGCCGTGATCGGCTGGCCCACGCCGTACTTGCCCGAATCGGGGCCGAAGGTGACGTCGAGGCGCTTCTTCTTGGCCGGCGCGTCGGTGTCGAACGCCAGGACCTTGCGGCCCGGCGCGCCGTCCTCGTCCTCCGTGCTCACCCGCACGGTGTAGTGCGTGCCCGCCGCCAGGGGCTCCGTGCTGTGCCAACGGGCGCCGTCGGCGGCGAGTTCGCCCTTCACGTACCGCCCGAGGGCGTCGGTGGCCGTCACATCGGTGATGCGCCCGTCCTCGCCCTGGGAGGTGACCTCGAGGGGCTTGTCGGGATCCGCCTTCTGGCTGCCCACAGGGCCGTTGAAGGCGATCTGGCCCGCCGCGTCGTACGGCTTCGCCGAGAGCGGATGGCCGTCGGAGCTGCCGCACGCCGTGGTTCCCACCCCGAGGGCGGCCACCAGCAAGGTGCAGCTCAGTACCGTGCGGATTCGCGGTGAGTGGCTCATGAACACACGGTATGGACGTTCATCGGCTCCGGCGCGCCGAGTGACCCGTACGAGGGTCGGCCGCGACACGCCGAGGGGCCCGGACTCTCCTGACGGAGTGTCCGGGCCCCTCGGTGAAGCAGCGACTCAGTGACTCACTGGGTCTGGTTCTCGCCCCGGTAGTACTCGAAGACCCAGCCGAAGAGGCCGAGCATCAGGATGGGGGCCGAGAAGTACAGCAGCCACCAGCCGAAGACGACGCCCATGAAGGCGAGCGCGCCACCGATGGCCAGCGAGAGCGGCTGCCAGCTGTGCGGGCTGAAGAAGCCCACCTCGCCGGCCTCGTCCGCCACGTCGGCTTCCTTGTTGTCCTGTGCGGCCGCGTCGACACGCCGGGCCGTGAAGGCCAGGTAATAGCCGATCATGATGCACAGACCGAAGGCCAGGAACAGCGCGGTCGTACCCGCCGGCTCCTTGGACCACCAGCCGTAGACGATCGCCATGGCGAGCACGAAGACGCTCAGCCAGATGAACATCTTGCCTTGGACCTTCACTTGCCGGCCTCCTTGCCGCCCGCGAGCGCCTTGTCACCGTGGCCGGCGTTCTCGAGCTGGTCGAGAGCCGCGATCTCAGGGTGATGCAGGTCGAACGCCGGGGATTCGGAACGGATCCGCGGCAGGGTGAGGAAGTTGTGCCGCGGCGGCGGGCAGGACGTCGCCCACTCGAGCGAACGGCCGTAGCCCCACGGGTCGTCGACCTCGACCTTCTTGCCGTACTTGGCGGTCTTCCAGATGTTGTAGAAGAACGGCAGGATCGACAGGCCGAGGAGGAACGAACAGATCGTCGAGATCGTGTTCAGCGCGGTGAAACCGTCGGCCGCGAGGTAGTCCGCGTAACGACGCGGCATGCCCTCGGCGCCCAGCCAGTGCTGCACCAGGAACGTGCCGTGGAAGCCCACGAACAGCGTCCAGAAGGTGATCTTGCCGAGCCGCTCGTCCAGCATCTTGCCGGTCATCTTCGGCCACCAGAAGTGGAAGCCGGAGAACATCGCGAAGACCACGGTGCCGAAGACGACGTAGTGGAAGTGCGCGACCACGAAGTACGAGTCGGAGACGTGGAAGTCCATCGGCGGCGAGGCCAGGATCACGCCGGTCAGACCACCGAAGGTGAAGGTGATCAGGAAGCCGACGGCCCAGAGCATCGGTGTCTCGAAACTCAGTGAGCCCTTCCACATCGTTCCGATCCAGTTGAAGAACTTCACGCCCGTTGGCACGGCGATCAAGAACGTCATGAAGGAGAAGAACGGCAGGAGCACTCCACCGGTGACGTACATGTGGTGCGCCCACACGGTCACGGAGAGACCCGCGATGGCGATCGTCGCGCCGATCAGACCCATGTAGCCGAACATCGGCTTCCGGGAGAAGACCGGGATGACCTCGGAAATGATTCCGAAGAATGGCAGCGCGATGATGTACACCTCTGGATGGCCGAAGAACCAGAAGAGGTGTTGCCATAGCAGCGCGCCGCCGTTGGACGCGTCGAACACATGGGCACCGAACTTACGGTCCGCCTCCAGGGCGAACAGCGCGGCGGCCAGGACCGGGAAGGCCAGCAGGACCAGTACGGCGGTCAGCAGGACGTTCCACACGAAGATCGGCATCCGGAACATCGTCATGCCGGGTGCGCGCATGCAGATGATCGTGGTGATGAAGTTGACCGAACCGAGGATCGTGCCGAAGCCGGAGAAGGCCAGACCCATGATCCACATGTCGGCGCCGATGCCCGGCGAGCGGACGGCGTCCGACAGCGGGGAGTAAGCGAACCAGCCGAAGTCGGCCGCACCCTGCGGGGTGAGGAAGCCGGCCACCGCGATGAGCGAGCCGAAGAGGTACAGCCAGTACGCGAACATGTTCAGCCGCGGGAACGCCACGTCGGGCGCGCCGATCTGCAGCGGCATGATCCAGTTCGCGAATCCGGCGAACAGCGGCGTCGCGAACATCAGCAGCATGATCGTGCCGTGCATCGTGAACGCCTGGTTGAACTGCTCGTTCGACATGAGCTGCGAGCCGGGACGAGCGAGTTCGGCGCGCATGAAGAGCGCCATGACGCCGCCGATGCAGAAGAACGCGAACGACGTGACCAGGTAGAGCGTGCCGATCGTCTTGTGGTCGGTGGTGGTGAGCCACTTGATGACCACAGCGCCCGGCTGTGCGCGCCGTACCGGCAGCTCGTTCTCGAACGAGTCTTCTGCTGCCGCGGCACCCTGAGGTTCGTTGAGGATGCTCACAGGTTGTTCGTCTCCCGGTTCTTCTCGTGCTTCGTCTGCTCGATGCCGGCCGGGATGTAACCGGTCTGGTTCTTCTTCGCCAGGTCCTCGAGGTGCTTCTGGTAGCGCTCGGGGGAAACGACCTTGACGTTGAAGAGCATCCGGGAGTGGTCGACACCGCAGAGCTCGGCGCACTTGCCCATGAAGGTGCCCTCCTTGTTGGGAGTCACCTCGAAGGCGTTGGTGTGGCCCGGGATGACGTCCTGCTTCATGAGGAACGGCACCACCCAGAAGGAGTGGATGACGTCACGCGAAGTCAGTACGAAGCGGACCTTCTCGCCCTTGGGGAGCCAGAGGGTCGGACCCGGGTTGCCGTTCTGCGGGTTCCGCTGGCCGGGCGTGCCGACGTCGTAGACGCCACCGGCGTTGGACGGGAACGCATCACGGAACTTGTCCGGGATGGCCTCCAGCTCCTTGGACGTCTTCGCCTCGCCCTTGTCGGAACCCGGCACGTCCTCGATGTAGTTGAAGCCCCAGCTCCACTGATAGCCGACCACGTTGACCGTGTGGGCGGGCTTTTCGTCGAGGTGGAGAAGCTTCGACTCATCACGTGCCGTGAAGTAGAAGAGCACCGAAACGATGATGAGGGGGACCACGGTGTACAGCGCCTCGATGGGCATGTTGTACCGGGTCTGCGGAGGTACCTCCACCTTGGTGCGGCTGCGCCGGTGGAAGATGACGCTCCAGATGATCAGTCCCCACACCAGCACGCCCGTGACGAGCGCTGCCGCCCACGAGCCCTGCCAGAGGGAGAGGATCCGCGGAGCCTCCTCCGTTACCGGGGTAGGCATTCCAAGGCGGGGGAAATCCTTGTATGTGCAACCTGTAGCGGTCGCCAGGATCAGGCCCGCAGTCAGCACCTGCGGCAGCTTCCGCCGCATCGGGCGCCGCGACGAGCGGTCGGAGCCGTTGGGACTCACGTAGCGCCTTCCCGAGAGTCTCGGCCCGCGCGGTCGGGTGCGGCCTTCTCGGTGGTCGGTCGCCGCCCTGCGGCGGGCAGGGGTTTGGATGTTTATGCGGGCCAAACCTTACTGGACGCTATTTGGGGTCGCGCGGGGAGGGTGCCTAACGCGCCGCGGGTCACTCCGAAGGGTGGGCGCCCTGCCGCCGACGGCTTTCTGACGGGGGGTCTGGGCGCCCCATGGCGCGGGGGCGGTCTCCCGGTGCGCGGCCGCGGGTCCGCCGTGGCTTGTCGCGCCGTTCCCCGCGCCCCTTCGGGGCGCTTCCTCGGGGGCACGCTTTAGCGTTGCGGCGTGTCCTACTTCGATGTCGCCTCCTCCGCTCCCCTCCACCCCGTGGCCCGCCAGGCCCTGCAGGCCTCGCTGGACGAGGGGTGGGCCGATCCGGCGCGGCTCTATCGCGAGGGGCGGCGGGCCAGGCTGCTGCTCGATGCCGCGCGGGAGGCCGCCGCGGACGCGGTCGGGTGCCGCCCCGACGAGCTCTCCTTCACCCCTTCGGGGACCCGGGCGGTGCACTCCGGGATCGCCGGGGCACTCGCCGGGCGTCGGCGTGTCGGGCGGCATCTGGTGGTGTCGGCGGTCGAGCACTCCTCGGTACTCCATGCGGCGGCTGCCCTCGAAGCCGACGGCGGGGCGGTGACGGAGATCCCGGTGGACCGGTCCGGCGCGGTGTCGCCGGCCGCGTACGCCGCCGCGCTGCGCCCCGGCACGGCGCTCGCCTGCCTGCAGTCCGCCAACCACGAGGTGGGCACCGAGCAGCCGGTGGCCGATGTCGCTTCGGCGTGTCGCGCCGCCGGAGTGCCGCTCCTGGTGGACGCGGCACAGTCGCTGCCGTGGGGCCCGGTGGGCGGGGAGTGGTCGCTGCTGGCCGCCAGTGCCCACAAGTGGGGCGGGCCCGCGGGCGCCGGGCTGCTCGTCGTGCGCAAGGGAACGCGGTTCGCCGCGCAAGGCCCCGCCGACGAGCGGGAGTCGGGGCGCGCCCCGGGCTTCGAGAACATCCCGGCGGTGGTCGCCGCCGCCGCCTCGCTGCGTGCCGTGCAGGCCGAGGCCGCCGAGGAGGGCGCACGGCTGCGGGAGTTGACGGAGCGGATCAGGGCGCGGGTGCCTGGCCTGGTGCCGGACGTGGAGGTGGTGGGCGATCCGGAGCGGCGGCTGCCCCACCTCGTCACCTTCTCCTGTCTCTATGTCGACGGGGAGACAGTCCTGCACGAGCTGGACCGGGCGGGCTTCTCGGTGTCCTCCGGCTCGTCCTGCACCAGCTCGACGCTGACCCCGAGCCACGTCCTGAAGGCGATGGGCGTACTCAGCGAGGGCAACGTCCGGGTGTCACTCCCACGGGGGACCCCGGAAGCTGACGTCGAGCGTTTTCTGGAGGTTCTGCCGGGCGTGGTGGCAGGCGTACGCGAACAACTGGGCGCGCCGGTGGCGACGGAAACGCGTGCGGAGTCGCCCTCGCTCGTCGTGGACGCGCTCGGCAAACGCTGCCCGCTCCCCGTCATCGAGCTCGCGAAGGTCATCGGGGACGTACCGGTGGGGGGCACGGTCACGGTCCTCGCCGACGACGAGGCCGCGCGGCTCGACATCCCCGCGTGGTGCGAGATGCGGGGGCAGGAGTACGTGGGTGAGGAGCCGGCGGACCACGGCTCTGCCTATGTGGTCCGCCGGAGCTCCTGACTAGGCCAGGCGGGCCTGGACCTCGGACGCCGCCGCGTCGCCGTACGCCTTGGTGAAGCGGTCCATGAAGTCGCTGCGGTGGAGCTCGTACTCCTGGGTGCCGACGTTCTCGATGACGAGCGTGGCGAGCATGCAGCCGAGCTGCGCCGAGCGCTCCAGGGAGACACCCCAGGACAGCCCCGAGAGGAAGCCCGCGCGGAACGCGTCGCCGACGCCGGTCGGCTCGACCTTCGCCTTCTCCTCGGGGACGCCGACCTCGATCGGGTCCTGGCCCGTGGACTCGATGCGCACGCCGCGCGAGCCGAGGGTCGTCACGCGGTGGCCGACCTTCGAGAGGATCTCGGCGTCGGTCCAGCCGGTCTTGGACTCGATGAGCCCCTTCTCGTACTCGTTCGAGAAGAGGTACGTGGAGCCGTCGAGGAGGGTCCGGATCTCCTCGCCCTCCATGCGCGCGATCTGCTGGGAGAAGTCGGCGGCGAAGGGGATCCCGCGCGTCCGGCACTCCTCCGTGTGGCGCATCATCGCCTCGGGGTCGTCCGCGCCGATGAGGACCAGGTCGAGACCGCCCACGCGGTCGGCCACGGTCTTCAGTTCGATGAGACGGGCCTCGCTCATCGCACCCGTGTAGAACGAGCCGATCTGGTTGTGGTCGGCGTCCGTGGTGCACACGAAGCGGGCCGTGTGCAGCGTCTCGGAGATACGGACCGACGCCGTGTCCACGCCGTGCCGGTCGAGCCAGGCGCGGTACTCGTCGAAGTCCGAGCCGGCGGCGCCGACCAGGATCGGTCCGGTGCCGAGCTGGCCCATGCCGAAACAGATGTTGGCGGCGACGCCTCCCCTGCGTACGTCTAGGGCGTCGACCAGGAAAGAGAGAGAAACCGTGTGCAGCTGATCCGCGACCAGTTGGTCGGCGAAGCGGCCGGGGAAGGTCATCAGGTGGTCGGTGGCGATGGAGCCGGTGACTGCGATACGCACGACGGCATGCTCCTGTGGAGGAGAGGCGAGGGGTTGACACTTCACGCTACCGGGTCGGTACACCCCTGCTGAAGAGCGCAAACTACCCGTTAGTAGGTCTTTTTTCGCGAGGTGTGCGATGCGTACGGTGCGGTTATGGCCGTTATCTCGAAGCATGCCGTCACCGCGCGTCCCGTCGAACTGCCTTCCGAGTCCCTGGAGACCTTGCGCGGCGACTGCGCACGCATGGCCCCGCACTGGGTGACCCCCGCCGCCGCGGCGGCCACCCCGGTGTCGCCCGCGCAGATCCATGGCGTCAGCGTTCCGCCCGCCTCCGCCCGGCTGATCGACGGCATGTCCGAGTACGGCGACTGAGGCGAGCTCTGAGGCGAGGGCCCGAGACGAGGGCCCTCGGCGAGCTCTGAGACGAGGGCCCTCGGCGAGGCCCCTCGGCGCACGCCGAGGGAACCGCGCGCTCCCCCGCCGCGTCCCACCGCTGTCCCCCGTAAAGGGGACGCGGAATACGAACGAGGCCCGCCCATGGGCCTCCAGGGACAGCAGTGCAGTCAAAGGAGCGATGCGGTGAGCACCGACCGATCCGTTCATGACGCGGCCGACCAGCACCGGCGGCGTTCCCGCCTCGCCGTCGCGTCGGTGGCGGCCACGGTGCTGCTCGTCGGTGGCGGCGGCGCCTACTTCGCCGCGACCGCGTCGGGCGGCAGCAGCGGCAACGGCAGTTCTCCGGCCGGCGACGGTGGCGCGCCTCCCCCGCTCGCCCTGGACGGGCACACGGACGGCGACCGGCAGGAAGGCGGCACCTCGGGCACCGGGAGCACCGGCGGCACCAGCGGCATCGCCCCGGGAGAGCCCGACCCGAGCGGCGCCACCTACCGCGCCGAGGGCAAGCTGCCCGGCGGCCCCGATTCGGCGGCCGTGTACCACGCGCGGGGCACCGTCAGCCAGGACCAGGTCACCGAGCTGGCCAAGGCCCTGGGCGTCACGGGGAAGCCGGTCTCCGAGGACGGCGCCTGGAAGATCGGCCCGACCAAGGACGGTTCCGGGCCCTCGCTCCAGGTGGGCAAGCAGGCTCCGGGCACCTGGACGTTCACGCGGTACGCCACCGGCGGCACCGACAACTGCCCGAAGGGCAAGCGGTGTTCGGAGACGTCCACCGCACCCAACGGCAAGGGCGACCCGGTCGGCGAGAGCGCGGCGAAGAAGGCGGCGGCGCCGGTCCTGAAGGCCGTGGGCCAGGACGACGCGAAGCTGGACGCGGGCCAACTCATGGGCGGCGTACGAGTGGTGAACGCCGACCCGAAGGTGGGCGGCCTCCCGACGTACGGCTGGTCGACCGGCATCCAGGTCGGCTCGGACGGTGAAGTGGTCGGCGGCAGCGGCCAGTTGAAGGCCCCGGAGAAGGGCGCCACGTACCCCGTCATGAGCGCCCAGGAGACCCTGGACCAGCTCAACAAGTCGGGCGGCGGCGACGGCCGCGTCGGCATCGGCGGCTGCGCGTCGGCGGTACCGAACGCCAAGGGCGACACGGCGGACGGCACCGAGAGCACGGACGGCGCGAAGGACAACCCCGCGGCCGACGAGAAGACGACGGCGCCCTGCGAGGAGCCCTCCTCCGCGCCTCCGAAGCCGCAGCCGGTCACGGTGAAGGGCGCCACCTTCGGGCTCGCGACACACTTCGTGGAGGGGCGCCAGACGCTCGTGCCGTCCTGGCTGTTCGACGTGCGGCCGCAGGGCGCGCAGGACACCTTCACGGTGACGCACCCGGCCGTGGAGCCGAAGTTCCTCACCTCGCCGAGCACGCCGTCCGGCACCCCGGAGCCGACCGAGAAGCCGGGCGCGGGCAAGGGCGAGCAGGACCGGACCGCACGCGTCGAGTCCTACCGCGCGGACGGCACGTCCCTGACGCTGCACTTCTGGGGCGGCGTCTGCAGCGACTACGCGGCGTCGGCGGACGAGAGCAAGGACAGCGTGCGGGTGAAGGTGACCGAGACCCACAAGAAGGGCGAGGTCTGCGTGATGATGGCCAAGGAGTTCACGAAGACCGTCAGCCTCGACAAGCCGCTCGGCGACCGCAAGGTCGTGGACGCGACGGGCGGCGAGACGGTGAAACGCAAGTAGCGGCACCACCCGGTACGTATGAAGGCGGCCCCCGAAGTTCTTCGGGGGCCGCCTTCATACGTAGCTGGTTCAGCGCATCACGTACGGATTTAGCTGAACGAGTCGCCGCAGGCGCAGGAGCCCGTGGCGTTCGGGTTGTCGATCGTGAAGCCCTGCTTCTCGATGGTGTCGACGAAGTCGATGGAGGCGCCGCCCAGGTAGGGAGCGCTCATCCGGTCGGTGACGACCTTCACGCCGTCGAAGTCCTTGACCACGTCGCCGTCGAGCGAGCGCTCGTCGAAGAACAGCTGGTAGCGAAGGCCCGAGCAGCCGCCGGGCTGCACGGCGACGCGCAGCGCGAGATCGTCCCGGCCCTCCTGCTCAAGAAGGCCCTTGACCTTGGCCGCGGCGGCGTCGGACAGGAGGATGCCGTCGCTCACGGTGGTGGTCTCGTCCGATACGGACATCTGCTTCTCTCCCGGGTTGTACGGAGACTGCTTGCCGACGGTTGCAACCGGCGGGGCCGCGGATTCATTCCGGGCCGAGTGCTCTGTCTTTGCTGTCTTTCCCTTCATGCTCGCACATGCCGCCGCGCGGGGCAGCGGCCCGTCGAAGGCGAATGCGTCACATCGACACAATGGCCATCGTCAAACTGACGTGAAGCGGTTATGATAGATAACGTCAATTAGACGAAAAGGCTCCCCGGTGCAAGCACCGGCTCCACTGGAGCGGCTAGCGCCGCGCTCATCAATTTCGAAGAAAGGGTGCGTGTCTCGTGACCACCGCCCAGTCCCCCGTGGACCTCGACGTCCAGCCGACGCCGCTCGCCCTGCTGCTGCTCGGCCGTGAGGCCGACCCCAGGAGCGAGCGCGGCGTGGAGTGCCCCGGCGATCTGCCGTCGCCCTCCGACCCCGACCTCGTGGAGCGCGCACGCGCCGCCAAGGAGAAGCTCGGCGACAAGGTCTTCGTGCTCGGCCACCACTACCAGCGCGACGAGGTCATCCAGTTCGCCGATGTCACCGGCGACTCCTTCAAGCTGGCCAAGGACGCGGCCGCCAGGCCGGAGGCGGAGTACATCGTCTTCTGCGGCGTGCACTTCATGGCCGAGTCCGCGGACATCCTGACCTCCGACGACCAGAAGGTCGTCCTGCCCGACCTGGCCGCCGGCTGCTCGATGGCCGACATGGCCACCGCCGAGCAGGTCGCCGAGTGCTGGGACGTGCTGACCGAGGCCGGGATAGCCGAGCAGGTCGTGCCTGTCTCGTACATGAACTCCTCGGCCGACATCAAGGCCTTCACCGGGAAGCACGGCGGGACGATCTGCACCTCGTCCAACGCCAAGCGGGCCCTGGAGTGGGCCTTCGAGCAGGGGGAGCCCAATTCAACAAAGGTCCTGTTCCTGCCCGACCAGCACCTCGGTCGCAACACCGCGGTCCGGGACATGGGCCTCACGCTGGAGGACTGCGTCCTCTACAACCCGCACAAGCCCAACGGCGGCCTGACGCCCGAGCAGCTGCGTGACGCGAAGATGATCCTGTGGCGCGGGCACTGCTCGGTGCACGGGCGCTTCTCGCTGGAGTCCGTGGAGGACGTGCGCGCGCGGATTCCCGGCGTGAACGTCCTGGTGCACCCCGAGTGCAAGCACGAGGTCGTGGCCGCGGCGGACTACGTGGGCTCCACGGAGCACATCATCCAGACCCTGGAGGCGGCCCCCGCCGGTTCCAAGTGGGCGATCGGGACCGAGCTGAATCTCGTACGCCGCCTGGCGAACCGTTTCGCCGCCGAGGACAAGGAGATCGTCTTCCTCGACAAGACGGTCTGCTTCTGCTCGACCATGAACCGGATCGACCTGCCGCACCTGGTTTGGGCCCTGGAGTCCCTCGCCGAGGGCAAGCTGGTCAACCAGATCGAGGTCGACCGCGAGACCGAGCAGTTCGCGAAGCTGGCGCTCGAGCGGATGCTGGCGCTTCCGTAGTCCCGCCTTTTCCCATGCGTAAGGGGCGCCCGCAACAGCGGGCGCCCCTTACGCATGCTCTGCGCCGCTAGACGGCCGAGTCGGCGTACTCCTGTGCCGGGACGCCCGCCTTCTTCGCCCGCTTCGCCTCGCGCTTCGTGCGGCGGCGCTCCTTGCGGAGCTCCACCATCGCGTAGAGCGTCGGGACGAGCAGGAGGGTGAGGAGCGTCGACGTGATCAGGCCGCCGATGACCACCACCGCGAGCGGCTGGGCGATGAAGCCGCCCTCGCCCGTGATGCCGAGGGCCATCGGGAGCAGGGCGAAGATCGTCGCCAGGGCCGTCATCAGGATCGGGCGGAGACGGTGGCGGCCACCCTCGATGACCGCCTCGACCACGCCGTGGCCCTGCCTGCGGTACTGGTTGATCAGGTCGATCAGGACGATCGCGTTCGTCACCACGATGCCGATCAGCATCAGCATGCCGATCATCGCCGGCACGCCCATCGGGGTGTCCGTGGCGATCAGCAGACCGATCGCGCCCGTGGCCGCGAACGGGATCGAGACCAGCAGGATCAGCGGCTGGACCAGGGAGCGGAACGTCGCCACGAGCAGCATGAAGACGATCGCGATGGCCGCGAGCATGGCCAGGCCGAGCGACGCGAACGCGTCGTCCTGGTCCTGCGAGACACCGCCGATGGACGCCGTGGCGCCGTCCGGCAGCTTCAGCGCGTCGAGCTTCTTGGTGAGGTCGGCGCTGACGGCGCCGGTGTTCTCGCCGGTGGGCTTCGCGGTGATCGTCGCGGCGCGGGCGCCGTCGATGCGGGTCATGGAGACCGGTCCGTCGACGAGCTTGACCGAGGCGATGTCACCGAGCTTCACGGAGCCGAGGTTCAGCGCCCGCAGCTGGGTAAGGGTCTTCGCCGGCTGCTCCGACTTCACCACGATGTCGCGCTCGGTGTCGTCCAGGATCGCCTTGCCGCTCTCGGTGCCGCGGACCGCCTGGGCGACGGCCCGACCGAGGGTGGTGTCGTTGTACCCGGCCGCCGCGGCCTTGGCGTTGGCCTTGACCGAGAGCCGCGGGATGCTCTGCGACAGGTCGCTCTGCACGTCCGTGACGTCGTCGATCTTCGCGACCTCGTCGCGCACCTCGTCGGACGCCTTGCGCAGCACGTCCCCGTCGGCGGCCTTGACGACCACGCTCAGGTCCTGGCTGCCGAAGCCGTCACCGGCCGCGATGGACGTCTGGCCGATGCCGGAGAGCTTGCCGAGCTCCTCCTCGACCTTGTCCTGCGTCGTGTCGTACGACGACTTGTCCTTGAGCGTCAGGGTGTACGAGGCCTGGTTGGTGTCCGTGGAGCCGCCGAAGGCCGCCATGAAACCGGAGGAGCCGACCGTGACCTGGTAGTCCTTGATCTCGTCGAGGCCGTCCAGCATCTTCTCGATCTTCTTCGCCGAGGCGTCGGACGCCGCCAGGCTGGTGCCCGGCTTCAACTCCTGCTTGACGGTCAGGACTTCCTGCTCGCCCTGGTCGAAGAAGTTGGTCTTCAGGAGCGGCGCCATGCCGAAGGTGCCCACGAGGACCACGATCGCGATGACGAGGCTGGTGAAGCGGCGCCGGGTCGCGAAGCGGAGCACGGGCACGTAGAAGCGCTGGAGCCTGCTGCGCTCCTCCTTCTCCTCGGCCTTGCGGCGGGCCTCCTCCGGGTCGGCGCCACGGACGTCCTTCGGGGGACGCAGGAACCAGTACGAGAGGACCGGCACGACCGTCAGCGAGACGAGCAGGGACGCCAGGAGCGCCGCCGTGACCGTCAGCGAGAAGGAGCCGAAGAGCTCGCCCACCATGCCACCGACCAGGCCGATGGGGAGGAAGACCGCGACGGTCGTCAGGGTCGAGGACGTCACGGCGCCCGCGACCTCCTTGACCGCCGTGATGATCGCGGCCTCGCGCTCCTCGCCGTATCCGAGGTGACGCTTGATGTTCTCCAGGACCACGATCGAGTCGTCGACGACGCGGCCGATGGCGATGGTCAGCGCGCCGAGCGTGAGCATGTTGAGGGACAGGTCCCGCGTCCACAGCACGATCAGGGCGAGCACGACCGAGAGCGGGATGGAGACCGCGGTGACCAGCGTCGAGCGGATCGACGCCAGGAAGACCAGGATGACCAGGACCGCGAAGACCAGACCGAGGGCACCCTCGGTGGTGAGGCCGTCGATGGACTTGGAGACGGCCGGCCCCTGGTCGCTCGCGACCGTCAGGTCCGAGCCCGCGCCCAGGTCCTTGCGCAGGTCGGGGAGCTTGTCCTTGACCGCGTCGGAGATGGCGACGGCGCTGCCGTCCTGGTCCATCGTGATCGCGACGGCGAGGCTGGGCCTGCCGTTCGTGCGCGTGATGGAGGTGGCGTCCGAGGGCTGCTGCTTGACGGTGGCTACCTCGTCGAGACGCACCGGCTTGCCCGGGCGCTCCCCCGGCTTGGCCTCGGGGGTGACCATCAGGTACTGGATCTGCTTCAGCGAGGTGTAGCCGCCACCGACCTGGACGGTCCGGTTCTTGCCGTCCTCGTCGAAGGAGCCCGCGGGCAGCGTGGCGCCGCCGGCCTGGAGCGCCTGGCCGAGGGCGGCCGGGGTCAGGCCCGCCTTCGCCAGCTTCTTGTTGTCGGGAGTGACATCGACCTGGAGGTCGCGTACGCCGTCGACGGTGACCTGGGCGACGCCGTCGATGTCCTCCAGGGCGGGGACGACGGTGGTGTCGAGGCGGTCGGAGAGCGCCTGCTGGTCCTTGTCGGAGGTGACGGAGAGGACCACGGTCGGGATGTCGTCCGTGGAGCCGGCGATGACCTGCGGGTCGACGTCGTCGGGGAGCTGGGCCCCGGCGCGGTTCACGGCCTGCTGGACATCGGCGACGAGCTGCTTGGAGCCGCTGCCGTAGTCGAACTGGGCCATGATCACGGCGTTGCCCTCGCTCGCCGTGGAGGTGATGCCGGTGATGCCGTCGACCGCGTCGATGGAGGACTCGAGGGGTTCGACGACCTGCTTTTCGACCACATCGGGGGACGCGCCCTGATACGGGGCCAGGACGGACACCATCGGCAGTTCGATGGAGGGCAGCAGCTGCTGCTTGAGCTGAGGGATCGCGATCGCGCCGAAGACGAGGGCGATGATCGATATCAGCCCGACAAGGGCCCGTTGGGCGAGGCTGAAGCGGGACAGCCAGGACATGGTGGTCTCTCTCTGTGGCGTACTGCGCAGGAACGGGGCACCGGCAGGCCGATGCCCCCTACACGATCTGCCATGTCCAGGGCAGGAAACGTCACTCCGAGGACCCGTTCTTATGCGCCGCATACTGCGGGTGCAGTACGGACCGCCCCGCGCTCACTCCACCCTTGGACGTACCAGGCCCGATTCGTAGGCAATGACGACGAGTTGCGCCCGGTCGCGTGCGCCCAGCTTCGCCATCGCACGGTTCACATGGGTCTTCACCGTGAGCGGGCTGACCTCGAGGCGCTCGGCGATCTCGTCGTTCGAGTGCCCGCCCGCGACCTGGACGAGGACCTCGCGCTCGCGCCCGGTGAGCGCGTCGAGCCGCTCGCCGCGCGCTCCGCCGGCACCGTCCGAACCGTCGCCCTGCGCGAGGAACTTGGCGATCAGGCCCTTCGTCGCCACCGGGGAGAGCAGGGCGTCGCCGGCGGCCGCGATCCGGATCGCGCCGAGCAGCTCGTCCGGCTCCGCGCCCTTGCCGAGGAAGCCGGAGGCGCCGGCACGCAGCGACTGCACCACGTACTCGTCGACCTCGAAGGTGGTCAGCATGACCACGCGTACGTGGGCCAGCGCGGGGTCGGCGCTGATCAGACGGGTGGCGGCCAGACCGTCCGTGCCGGGCATGCGGATGTCCATCAGGACGACGTCGGCACCGCTGGTCCCGGCCAGCTCGACGGCTTCCGCGCCGTCCGACGCTTCGGCGACGACCTCCATGTCGGGCTCGGAGTCGACGAGCACCTTGAACGCGCTGCGCAGCAAGGCCTGATCGTCGGCGAGCAGCACCCGGATCGTCACGCGGTCCCTCCCTCTGCCGGGGTGACCGGCGTTGCCGTGACGGGCAGGATCGCATGGACGCGGAAGCCGCCGCCGTAGCGGGGTCCGGCGGTGCAGCGGCCGCTCACGGCACTGACGCGCTCGCGCATGCCGAGGAGTCCGTGCCCGCCGCCGTCGCTCGCCCCGCCCTGCTCCTTCTTCTCGCCGCCTCCGTCGTCCAGGATCGTGACCTCGGCGTTCGGCCCTACGCGGATGACGCTGACCTCGGCCTTGGCGCCCGCCCCCGCGTGCTTCTGCACGTTCGTGAGGGCCTCCTGGATGATGCGGTAGGCGGCCAGGTCCACTCCGGCGGGCAGGTCCGTCACCGTGTCGCCGACGGCCACGGCCACGGGGAGGCCCGCGTGGCGGAACGTCTCGACGAGGTCGTCGAGGCGGGCCAGGCCCGGGGCGGGCTCGGTAGGCGCCTCGGGGTCGCCGGTCTGCCGCAACAGGCCGACGGTGGCGCGCAGTTCGTTGAGCGCGGAGCGGCTGGCGTCGCGTACGTGGGAGAGGGCTTCCTTGGCCTGGTCGGGCCGTTTGTCCATGACGTGGGCGGCCACTCCCGCCTGGACGTTGACGAGGGCGATGTGGTGGGCGACCACGTCGTGCAGATCGCGGGCGATGCGCAGCCGCTCCTCGGCGACGCGGCGCCTTGCCTCCTCCTCGCGGGTGCGCTCCGCGCGTTCGGCACGCTCCCGTATGGCGTCCACGAAGGCGCGGCGGCTGCGGACCGCGTCGCCCGCGGCGGCGGCCATGCCGGTCCAGGCGAAGATGCCGAGGTTCTCCTGGGCGTACCAGGGCAGGGGGCCCGCCAGCATCGCGACCGCCGTGAGCCCGGTCATGGTGACCAGGCCGACGCGCCAGGTGGTGGGACGGTTGGTGGTCGCGGCGACGGTGTAGAGCGCGATGACCGCGCTCATCACGACGCTGCCGCGGACCGCGCCGGTGGCCAGGTCGACGACGGTAAAGGCGCAGGTCGCCGCGAGCACGATCCAGGGGGCGCGGCGGCGGAAGACCAGGGCGGTGGAGCCGAGCACCATCAGGACGAGACTGAGGGCGCTCGGGGTGCGGGTGCCCCAGGCGGGGCCGCCGTTGTGGCCGTACGGCTCGGCGAAAGAGCCGATGACCATGCATACGAGGACGGCTGCCGCGAGGGCGGCGTCCACAGCCAGGGGGTGCGCCTTGGCCCAGCAACGGCCTCGCACGAGAGTGGTCACGCCTTAAACCGTACGGGGCCCTGCGGGCGCCTGGGACCGCTCTGACAGCTCGGCCTTGCGGGGCAATGCCCCTGTCCGGGCCGAGCCTCGTCTCCGGTTGTCCTGTCCCGCCCGCCCACCCGATTGCCCCGCGTTCAACCCGGGATCAGGCCGTCGTCGCTCAGCATGTCCCGGACCTCGTCCAGCGTCGCGTCCGGGGCCGGGAGGATCAGCTCCGAGGGCTCCAGGGCGTCGTCCGGGAGGGGCGCGCCGAGCTCCCGGACCTTGTCCAGCAACGCGTTCAGCGTGCGGCGGAAGCCGGACTCGTCGCCGCTCTCCATCTCTTCGAGCAACTCGTCGTCCAGCTTGTTCAGTTCGGCGAAGTGGCCGTCGGCCAGCTTCACCTGCCCCTCCCCCATGATCCGTACGATCATGTCGCCCTCCTCGGAGCTCCTGCTCAGTTACTGCTTGTCGAAGCGCGGGGTGTCCTGCGGCTGCTTGGCCTGGGGCTGCCCCTGACCCGGCTCGATGGCCTGCTTGGACGTCGAGCCTCCTGCCAGCTCGGCCTTCATCCGCTGCAGTTCCAGCTCTACATCAGTACCACCGGAGAGGCGATCCAGCTCGGACTGGATGTCGTCCTTGGCGAGCCCGGAGGAGTCGTCGAGGGCTCCGGAGGCAAGGAGCTCGTCGATCGCACCCGCCCGCGCCTGGAGCTGCGCGGTCTTGTCCTCGGCGCGCTGGATGGCCATGCCGACGTCGCCCATCTCCTCGGAGATGCCCGAGAAGGCCTCGCCGATCCGGGTCTGCGCCTGGGCGGCGGTGTACGTGGCCTTGATCGTCTCCTTCTTCGTGCGGAAGGCGTCGACCTTGGCCTGCAGGCGCTGCGCCGCGAGGGTGAGCTTCTCCTCCTCGCCCTGGAGCGTCTGGTGCTGCGTCTCCAGGTCGGTCACCTGCTGCTGCAGGGCCGCACGGCGCGAGAGCGCCTCGCGGGCCAGGTCCTCGCGGCCGAGGGCGAGGGCCTTGCGGCCCTGGTCCTCCAGCGTCGAGGACTGCTTCTGGAGCTGGCTCAGCTGCAGCTCCAGGCGCTTGCGGGAGGTCGCCACATCGGCGACACCGCGGCGCACCTTCTGCAGCAGCTCCAGCTGCTTCTGGTACGAATAATCGAGGGTTTCGCGCGGGTCCTCGGCCCGGTCAAGGGCCTTGTTCGCCTTCGCGCGGAAGATCATCCCCATACGCTTCATGACACCGCTCATGGGCTTCGCGCGCCCCCTTCTGACGGACTTCCAGCTCCAGGTACTGCAACAGAACCCACAGTACGGGCCCTGCATCCATTACCGCACTGTTCGCGTGCGGATGCGCTCATCCCCAAGGACGACTGTGTCCGGCCGGGCTCAGGCGTAGGGAGTAGGTGCACCCCCGGGAACCGCCCGAAAACCGCTTGTAAACCACACGGAACGTCCCCTTAGCCACACAATCAAGACGCCCGGTGTTGCCGGATCGTTCCCCGTCGGGCTGGGGCCCACACGTCCGCACCCCGTACCCTTGGGTTTTGTGTTCCGTAGCCGATCCAAGGACGAGAAGGCCCCGGCGAGCAACGCCCCGGTGACCGACTCCCAGCAGCCCCGTGACCCGCAGGCCCCGAAGGGCCGCCCCACGCCCAAGCGCAGTGAGGCCCAGACCCAGCGCCGCAGCGTGGCCAACACGCCTGTGACGCGCAAGGAGGCGGCGAAGCGGCAGCGCAACGAACGCCGCGTCCAGATGGACAAGCAGCGCCAGGCTCTCGCCAGCGGTGACGAGCGCTATCTGCCCGCCCGCGACAAGGGTCCCGTGCGCAAGTTCGCGCGTGACTTCGTCGACTCGCGGTTCTGCATCGCCGAGTTCTTCCTGCCGCTGGCCGTGATCATCCTCGTGCTGAGCATGGTCCGGATCCCGCAGCTGCAGAACATCGCGCTGCTGCTCTGGCTCTTCGTGATCGTCCTGATCATCGTGGACTCGGTGACGACGGCGGTCCGCCTGAAGAAGCGCCTGAACGAGCGCTTCCCGAGCGAGAGCAAGAAGGGCGCTGTCGCCTACGCCCTGATGCGTACGCTCCAGATGCGCCGTCTGCGACTGCCGAAGCCGCAGGTCAAGCGTGGGGAACGGCCCTGAGCGGATTCGCCGGCGGGGCCGCGGCCTGGCTGGAGAAGCTGGGCGGTCTTCGTAACGCCGTACGCCAGGAGCTGGTGACCCGGCAGCTCGACGAGCAGATAGCCGGGCGCTTCCCCGTGGGGCAGCGCCTTCGGGTGCTCGACGTGGGCATGGGCCAGGGCACGCAGGCGCTGCGGCTGGCCCGCGCCGGGCACAAGGTGACGGGCGTCGAGCAGGACGCGGCGATGGTGGCCGCGGCGCGGTCCGCGCTCGCCGCCGAGCCCGAGGGGATCCAGGGCCGGGTCCGCATCGTCGAGGGCGACGGGCGCGAGACCGGGGTGCATTTCCTGCCGGGGAGCTTCGACGTCGTGCTGTGCCACGGCGTCCTGATGTACGTCGAGGAGCCGGACGCCCTGCTGGCGGGCCTCGCCCGGATGCTGGCCCACGGCGGGCTGCTCTCCCTCCTCGTGCGGAACGCGGACGCGCTGGCCATGCGGCCGGGGCTCGCCGGGGACTGGGCGGGGGCGATGGCTGCCTTCGACACCACCTCGTACCGCAACCGGCTGGGTCTTGAGGCGCGGGCGGACCGGCTCGAAGCGGTGACCGCTTCGCTCGCCGGGATCGCCGCTCCGTTGCACGCCTGGTACGGGGTGCGGGTCTTCACCGACGGGGCGCCGGACGGTGCGGCCGTGCCGGACGAGGCGGAGCTGGGGGCGCTGCTTGCCGCCGAGGAGCGGGCGGGGCGGACGGATCCCTATCGGCGGGTCGCCGCGTTGCTGCATGTCTGCGGCGTGCGGGACTGAATCGTGCCTGCGGCGTGCGGGACTGATCGAACCGCCGCTTCGCGGCGGAGGTTTCCCGCCCACCCACCCGATCACACGCAGCGGATTGGGTGGGCAGGGGCGAACCACCCCTGATCGGCCCCCTAATTCAGGGCGGCATACCAGGGGCAAAGCGACACTCGGGGCATGAATGCCTTGCGTACCCGTGCCGCCGTCACCGTGACCGTCTCCCTTGCCGCCGTACTCGTCGTCGCGGGCTGTTCCAGCTCCGGGTCCGGGGACTCCGGTGAGTCCACCACCCAGGCCGCGCCCATGGCCGAGGGCGATCTGCAGGACGACTACCAGCAGGTGATCGAGAACGTCCTGCCGTCGGTCGTCCAGATCGACGCCTCCGACAGCCTCGGCTCCGGCGTCGTCTACGACGACGAGGGCCACATCGTCACCAACGCCCATGTCGTGGGCAAGGAACGGACCTTCAAGGTCACGACGGCCACCGGCGAGCAGGCGCTCACCGCGAAGCTCGTCACCTCCTACCCCGAGCAGGACCTCGCCGTCATCAAGCTCGACAACCCGCCGGACAAGCTCAAGCCCGCGAAGTTCGGGGACTCCACGAAGGCGAAGGTCGGGCAGATCGTGCTCGCCATGGGTTCGCCGCTCGGCCTGTCGTCCAGCGTCACGCAGGGCATCGTCTCCGCCACCGGCAGGACCGTCAGCGAGCCCCGCACGGAGGGCGCGGCCGGAGCCACCATCGCGAACATGGTCCAGACGTCCGCCGCGATCAACCCGGGCAACAGCGGCGGCGCCCTGGTCAATCTCGACAGCGAGGTCATCGGCATCCCGACGCTCGCCGCCACCGACCCGCAGATGGGCGACAGCGCGGCGCCCGGCATCGGGTTCGCGATCCCGTCCTCGATGGTGAAGACCGTCGCCGACCAGATCATCAAGGACGGCAAGGTCACCGACTCGGGCCGGGCCGCCCTCGGCATCACGGGACGCACGGTCCTGGGCGACGACTACAAGCCCGCGGGCGTCGCCGTCGCCGACGCGCAGAAGGACGGTGCAGCGGCGAAGGCGGGCATCGAGGCCGGCGACATCATCACCAAGCTGGGAGACACCCCGATCACCACGATCACCTCGCTCTCCGAGGCGCTCGCCGGGGAGAAGCCGGGCGGGAAGGCGCAGGTGACGTACACCAGGGACGGCTCCGACAAGACCGCCGACGTCACGCTGGGCGAGATGTAGCGCGAGAAACCAGAGAGGCGGGAACGCGCGAGGGGCGCGCCGCTTGAAGCGGCGCGCCCCTCGCGTTCAGCCGTCACTCAGCCTGCGCCGCTTCCTCCGCGTGCAGGCTCATCGGCCCATAGATCTTGTTCGCGTCCTCGAAGAGCGACACCTGGTCGGCGCCGCCTTCCGCGAGCTCTTTCCAGAACTCGCCGACCCACGACTCCGCGTCCCCCTGAGTCGTGAACTCCTCGGGCGTCAGAGCGGGCTGGACCTCCGTCCCGTCCGCCTTCTCGAACCGCCACGTCCATGCCGCCATGCCAGCCTCCCGATGGTCCGACAGCTGTGTGAAGCCCTTGGAAGCCTAGCCGGGCGAGCGGCGCTCGCGGTGACGCGGGAGGATCTTCCTGTGGAACTGACTCTGCTCGGCACCGGCGCCCCCGAAGGCCTGCCCCGCCCCGGCTGCCCCTGCGCGGCCTGCGCGACCGCGCTCGGCGGCGCCGCGCGGGCCGCCACCGCCCTTCTGGTGGACGGCGTCCTGCTGCTCGACCTCACTCCTGGTGCCGCCTTCGCGGCCGCCCGCTCGGGGCACTCGCTCGGCGGTGTGCGCCAGGTGCTGCTCTCCCATCCGCACGACGGCCCCTCGGTGGAGGTACCGGCCGGGCTGCCGCAGCCGGGCCGGGTGCCCGACGGGCGGGAGCTCGCGCTGCTCACCGGGCACCGGGTGCGGGCGGTGGCGATGGACCACCCCGGCACGGGGTACGAGGTGGCGGGCCCTGACGGGGAGCGGCTGCTGTATCTGCCTCCGGGGGGTGCGCCCGCCGGGCTGCCGGACGAGCAGGCCGCGTACGAGATGGTCCTCGCCGATGTCGTCGGGCGCCCCGACTCGCTCGCGCGGCTGCGGGCCACGGGGGCGATCGGCCCGACCACGGACGTCGTCGCCGTCCATCTGGGGCATGAGGTGCCGCCGGGCGCGGAGCTGGTCCGCAGGCTGGCCGCCGCCGGCGCGCGGGCCGTGCCGGACGGGACGACGCTGGTGGTCGGCGCCTATGAGGACGTACCGGACGTGCCGCGCCGCACCCTCGTCGTGGGCGGCGCCCGGTCCGGGAAGTCGGTGGAGGCGGAGCGCCGCCTGGAGGCGTTCCCCGAGGTGCTGTACGTGGCCACGGGCGGGACCAGGAACGGCGACTCGGAGTGGGCGGACCGGGTGAGCGCCCACCGCGAGCGGCGGCCCGGTTCGTGGAGCACCGCCGAGACCTGCGACCTCGTGCCGCTGCTCGCCGCGGGCGGCCCTCCCCTGCTCATCGACTGCCTCTCGCTGTGGCTGACGTACGCCATGGACGAGGTGAACGCGTGGGACGACGACGAATGGGCGGGCGGTGGCGAGCGGGCGCTGCGCAAGCGGGTCGCGGAGCTCACGGACGCGGTGCGCGCGACCCGGCGCACGGTCGTCGCCGTGTCGAACGAGGTGGGCTCCGGCATCGTCCCGGCGACCGCGTCGGGCCGCCGCTACCGCGATGAACTGGGCCGTCTGAACGCGGCGTTCGCGGCGGAGTGCGAGCACGTCCTGATGGTCGTGGCGGGCCAGGCCCTCACCCTGCGCGGCTGACCGGCGCGGCTCCCTGCGCCGCCGGCCCGGCCGGTCAGGAGTCCGGGTTCCGGCGGGCGATGACCCGGTAGGCGTTGGAGAAGCGGGTGCGGCTGACCAGCGGCGCCAGCGCCCGGTCGGCCAGGGCGGCGGCGGCCAGGAGCGGGACCGCGAGGCGGGCCGCGGCGCGGATGCGGCCGAGGACGACGGCGAGCCGCGCGGTGAGGACGAACGGGATGTGCGGCTCGCGCCGGTCGGTGGCCACGACGGTGTAGCCGAGGCCCTCCAGCTCGCGCCGGAGGTCGGCGAGCGGGATGCGGTGGTAGGGCCCGGGCCTGATCCACCCCAGGTCGAGGACCCTGGCGTACCGGCTCTGCGGGACGGGGACCTCGATCATCAGATGGCCGCCGGGCCGCAGCACCGTGCGGGCGGCGATGAGTTCGATGCGCGGGTCGGCGCTGCGCTCCAGGTAGTGGAACATGCTCAGCGCGTCGTAGCGCCCCGCGAGCTTCGGCGCCAGGTCGGCGAGCAGCCCGCGGTGGGCCTCCTCCACGCGGCCGGCCCTGCGGCCGTCCTCCACGCGCGTGGTCGGGTCCAGGCCGTCGAAGGCGGTGTAGGGGTGCACCTCCCGTGCGACGGCGGGGAAGTGCCCGTGCCCGGTGTCGATGTCCAGCCAGCTCTCGGGCTCGATGAAGCGGCCCATCGCGCGGGCCCGTGCCTGGTGGCGGCGGGCGGATCCGGTGACGGCGAAGATCTTCTCGGCCTGTGCGGCGGTGGCCTGTGCGGCGTCCATGGGCGTGGCGGGCTCCTCTGTCGAGCGGTGCGAACGGTGCGCATGCGAGTAGCACGACAAACCACACCAAACGGTACGTAAGGGATCATCGGCATCGGCGCAACGACACCGTGCGGGCGCCGCGTTCCGTGGCCCCGACCGCGCGGGGATGCCCGCTGCCGGGCCGTTCGAGCCGCGCCCGCGCCCTGCCGGTACTGTTCGGCGAATGAGCTCGCTGAATCTCGACGACTTCACCGACCTGATCGAGCGGCCCGACGGCGGGATCCGCCGCGACGCCGAGGAGCGCAGGGAGCGGCAGAGCGTGCCGCCCGGGGCCCTCGGCCGCCTGGACGAACTGGGCGAGTGGCTGTCCGCGGCCCAGTCGTCGGTGCCGGTCAAGCCGATCGAGCGGCCGCGCGTGATCCTCTTCGCCGGTGACCACGGTGTGGCCCGCCTCGACGTCTCCGCGCGGCCCGCGGGCAGTGCGGCCGAGCTCGTCCGTGCCGTGCTCTCCGGCGCGAGCCCCGTGTCCGTCCTCGCGCGCCGCCTCGACGTACCCGTCCGGGTCGTCGACATGGCCCTGGACTGCGACCCGGCCGAGCTGCCCGCGGAGGTGGCGGGGCACCGGGTGCGGCGCGGATCGGGACGCGTCGACATCGAGGACGCGCTGACGGCCGAGGAGGCCGAGGCCGCGGTGCGGGCGGGGATGGCCGTCGCCGACGAGGAGGCGGACTCCGGGACCGATCTGGTCGTGCTCGGCGATGTGAGCGTGGGTGGCACGACTCCCGCGGCGACGCTGGTCGCCGCGCTGTGCGGGACCGACGCGTCCGTGGTGACCGGGCGGGGCGGCGCGCCGATCGACGACCTCGCGTGGATGCGCAAGTGCGCGGCGGTCCGGGACTCGCTGCGGCGGGCGCGGCCCGTCCTCGGCGATCAGCTGGAGCTGCTCGCGACGGTGGGCGGTGCGGACATCGCCGCCATGACCGGGTTCCTTCTGCAGTGCGCGGTGCGGCGTACGCCGGTCGTCCTGGACGGTGTGGTGGCGTCGGCCGCGGCGCTGGTGGCCCAGCGGGTCGCCTTCCGGGCGCCGGACTGGTGGCTGGCGGGGCACAGCAGCGGGGAGCCCGCGCAGGCCAAGGCCCTGGACCGGATGGCGCTCGACCCCGTGCTCGAACAGGGCGTGCAGGTCGGGGAGGGCGTGGGGGCGCTGCTCGCGCTGCCGCTGGTGCGGGCGGCCGCGGCGCTCTCGGCGGAGCTGCCCGAGCGGGAGCCGGAGCCCGAGCCCGAGGCGGAGACGGACCCCGAGCCCAGGACCGAGCCCAAGGAGACCAAGACAAGGGCCGGGGTCCCGGCCAGGGCCGGGGATCCCGAAGCGGAGTAGGCGGCGCGTCCGCGCGCAGCCGAGGACGGCCCGGCATGGCCCATATGATCCCTTTTCATGGGAGATGAACAATCTGCTGCCGGGCGCCGTCGGCGTCTCGCCGCGGCCTTCAGCGTCTGGTACCTCCGCGCCGTCACCTTCATCAACTTCCTGAGCGCGGTCTGGGTCTCCCTGGGGCAGGATCTGCGGCGGCACAACACCGAGAACTACTTCACGCCCTACCTGCTCACCGCGGGCTTCGCGTCCGGTGCGTTCACGATGTTCCTGGCGATCACGATGCGCCGCCGCAAACGCGCCGCCTGGATTCTCAATCTCGTACTCAGCGGGCTCTTCCTGCTTCTCTTCGCGTTCGCCATGATCTTCCCGGAGATCCGCGGGTACGCGCAGAACTGGATCTCCCTCGCCCTGACCGCCGCCTTCGTCGCCTCGCTGGTCGTCGGGCGGCGGGAGTTCTACGCCAAGGGCGACCGCTCCAACCCGAAGCTGGCCGCGGCCGTCGCCGTCGGCGGGTTGCTCGTGACCTCGCTGATCGCCGCGCTCCTGGTCACCGTCACCAACCGCGCGCACGACGACTACCGTTCGACCTTCCTCGACCGCTGGCGCTACGGCACGATGCGCCTGGTCTCGCTGGCCGCCGACGACCGGCGGTTCGAGGGCATCACCACGCCCGGCTGGGTCAACGTCAGCATCAACGTGCTCAGCACGCTGCTCCTCCTGGCCGTCCTGTACGCCGCGTTCCGCTCACGCCGGGCGGTCGACCCGCTCACCGAGGACGACGAGCGCAAGCTGCACGAACTGCTCGACCGGTACGGCGAACGCGACTCGCTCGGCTACTTCGCGCTGCGCCGCGAGAAGAGCGCCGTGTGGTCGCAGAGCGGCAAGGCGGCGGTCGTCTACCGGGTGGTCGGAGGCGTCTCACTGGCCTCCGGCGACCCCATCGGCGATCCGGAGGCCTGGCCCGGCGCCATCGAACCCTGGCTCGCCGACGCCCGCGAACACGGCTGGATCCCCGCCGTGATGGGCGCGAGCGAGGAGGCCGGCACGATCTACGCCCGGCACGGCCTGGACGCCCTCGAACTGGGCGACGAAGCCATCGTCGAGACGGACGAGTTCACCCTGGAGGGGCGGGCCATGCGGACGGTCCGTCAGGCGTACAACCGGGTCAAGAGGGCCGGTTACGAGGTGCGGATCCGGCGCCACGAGGACATTCCGGCCGACGAGATGGCGTACCTCATCAAGCGGGCCGACGACTGGCGGGACGGGGCCACCGAGCGCGGCTTCTCGATGGCGCTCGGACGGCTCGGGGACCCGACGGACGGGCGGTGCGTGATGCTCGAATGCACCGATGGGGAAGGGGAGTTGAGAGCGGTGCTCTCCTTCGTGCCGTGGGGTCCGAACGGGCTCTCGCTCGACCTGATGCGGCGCGACCGCGACTCCGAGAACGGCCTGATGGAGTTCATGGTCATCGAGCTGCTGCAACGCTCCGCCGAGATCAACATCACTCAGGTCTCCCTCAACTTCGCGATGTTCAGGTCGGTCTTCGAACGTGGCTCGCGGCTCGGCGCGGGCCCGGTCCTGCGGCTGTGGCGCTCCCTGCTCACCTTCTTCTCGCGGTGGTGGCAGATCGAGTCGCTGTACCGCGCCAACGCGAAGTACCGCCCGATCTGGGAGCCCCGCTTCCTTCTCTTCGAGAAGAGCGGGGACCTGCCGCGCATCGGCATCGCGTCGGCCCGCGCGGAGGGCTTCCTGGAAGCGCCGAGCCTGCCAAGGGGGTCCCTCCCTGTTCGAGCGAAGCCGAGAACTTGGGGGCGGCCGCACCGCAAGCATCTGGAGTCCCGACGATGAGCACCCCGGCCCCGGCCCGCCCGGCCGTCCAGACCCGCATCGCCCGGCTGACCCGCCGCGAGTGGGGCCCGCTGTACGCCACCGTGCGCGAGGGCATCGCCGAGCGGCGGTGGCGGGCGGCGCCCATGACGCTGGCCGCCGTCTGCCTGACCGCCCTCTTCCAGTTCACGCAGAACCAGTCCTGGGGCTATCAGTTCGTGCAGAACATCGGCTCCGTACGGGCCGAGGAGCCGCTCTGGCTCTCCCTGCTCCGCACCCCGCTCTCGCTCTTCGTGCCCGCGCTCGACCTGCCGGTCTGGGGTGCGCTGGCGCAGATCCTCCTGGTGTTCGGCATCGCGGAGATCTGCGTCGGCTGGTGGCGCACGCTCGTCGTCGGCTACGTGGCCACCCTCGCGGGAACGCTCTACGCGCGCGTGGGCATCGAGTGGGGCCCCGGCAGCCCGCTGGGGCTCCCCGCGTCCGACGCGCAGGTCGTCGACACCGGTCCCTCCGCGGCGGTGGTCGGCCTCGCGGTCTATGTGTGCTGGCGCTACCGGGCCTGGTTCACGGCGGGGCTCGTGATCGCCGTGATGGTCGTGGAGGTGCTGATCAAGAACAACCTCGCGGGCAAGGAGCATCTGGCGGCGATCGCGGCGGTGCTGGTGCTGTGCGCCTGCTCGGAGATGCTTCAGCGGCGTGGCGGGCGGGTCAGTTCCGGGTCGGGTTTGCCGCCGATCAGGTCCTGAAACTTGCGGCGCGGCCCCGCCCAGCGGCGGTCGTGGTGGAAGGCACGCAGGGCCGAACGGGCACGGGCACGGTGCCGTTTGCGGTAGAAGCGCCTGGCCCAGGCCGATCCCGGGCGGGCGAGGCGGATGGCGCCCACCATCGCGACCAGCGGGACCACCATGCCGATCACGGCCGTCTGCAGCTTGCCCTTGGCCAGCGCGACCAGGGCGAAGCAGCAGTTGACGGCGACGTTCAGGGCGAGGCCGGCGCGGTTGCTGCGCTCCTCCGGGGTCAGGTCGTTCACGCCGAACGGGGTGAAGCCGGTGAGCACGAGCACCACCAGGGCCGCGGTCAGCATCACGACCTCGACGCTCTTGCGGCCCTGTTCGCTCCAGTAGACGTCGTCGAGGTAGAGGATCAGCGCGAACTCGTCGAGCACGAGGCCGGCGCCGATGCCGAAGATGACCGCCGCGAACATCGAGGCGAGGCTGTGCCGGCCCGCGGCGACCGCCCAGAATCCGCCGACGAGCATGAGGAAGATGCCCGGTACGACGTGGTGGATGTGGACGTCCCCCGAGCTGATGTTCCGGAAGGGGCCCCTGCCCGCGCGGATGAGGCGCGTGATGGTGCGGGTGATGAGGAACGAGCCCACGAAGGAGAGCAGGGCGAGGAGCAGTGGGAGCTTTCCCGGCTCCACGATGTTCCGGTACCACCAGTCGGCCATGGGGCCATCCTGCGGGGCGGTGCCGCGTTCCGCAGGTGGAGAAAAGGCAGCGGGGTAACCTTCCGCGGTGCCCCGAACCTCCCCCGCCGACGGCCTGCGCTTCGCCTTCGGCACCCTCACCGCGCTCCCGGTCCGCGTCACCAAGTGGGACCGTGAGGCGGCCCGCGCCGGGATGCTCTGCGCCCCGGCGGCCGGTCTCGTCGTCGGGCTCTGCTCGGCCGCGCTCGGCGGTGCGCTCATGGCCCTGGGCGCGGGCCCCCTCCTGGCGGCCGTGGCGACCGCCGCCGTCCCCGCGGCGCTGACCCGCGGCCTCCACCTCGATGGCCTCGCCGACACCGCCGACGGCCTCGGCAGCGCCAGGCCCGCCGAGGACGCGCTGCGCATCATGAAGCAGTCCGACGTCGGCCCCTTCGGCGTGATCACGCTGCTCTTCGCCCTGCTCGCCCAAGTGGCCGTCCTCTTCCAACTGTACGAGGCCTCGTGGACCCGGGGCGCACTCGCCGCGGCCGTCTCGGCGACCGCGGCCCGCCTCGCCCTCACCCTGGCCGCCCGCCGCGGTGTCCCCGCGGCCCGCCCGGAGGGGCTCGGAGCGGCGGTGGCAGGAACGGTTCCGCACGGCGCGGCCCTGCTCACCGCGGGGCTGATCACCGCGCTGGCCGCGCTCGCCGCCGTGCCTTTCGGGGCGTACGAGAGCGTGCAGTACGCGGCTTCCGTCATCCTCGCTCTGTGCGCCGCCGAGCTGCTCCTGCGGCACTGCGTCCGCCGCTTCGGCGGCATCACCGGCGACGTCTTCGGCGCCCTGGCCGAGACCGCGGCCACGACGGCCCTGGTCGTCCTCGCCTTCGGCTGATTCGCGGACGCTTCGGCTGAAACATAAAAGTGCCGACACGAACGGATGAATCTGCGCCGACACGATCGAATGGGCGCGACGCGCGTAGGCTCATGTCCGGTGCCTTTCCGGCCCGTTCTAGGCTGGCGCCGGGCGGGCCGACCCACCCCATCGGCCAAGGAACTCAACGGAAGCGAGAATTCACCACCGTGACTGCTCTGACTCTCAGCACCGCCGCCGCGTCCGGCCTCCGTGCCGACGCGATCGTCATCGGCGTGGCGAAGGGCGCCAAGGGCCCGGTCGTCGCCCCCGGCGCCGAAGCCGTGGACAAGGCGTACGACGGCAAGCTCGCGTCCGTCCTGGAGACCCTCGGTGCCTCGGGCGCCGAGGGCGAGGTGACCAAGCTGCCCGCGCCGTCCGGCTTCAAGGCGCCGGTCGTCCTCGCGGTCGGCCTCGGCACGGTGCCGGAGAAGGACGAGACGTACGGCACCGACGCCCTGCGCCGCGCCGCCGGTACCGCCGCGCGCGCCCTGTCCGGCTCGAAGAAGGCCGGGTTCGCGCTGCCCGCCGAGGACGCCGAGGACACCGGTGCGATCGCCGAGGGCGCGCTGCTCGGCGCGTACTCCTTCGACGCCTACAAGGAGAACGGTTCCGCCAAGGGGAAGGAGGGCAAAAACAGCAAGGACGCCAAGGGCCCCCTCGCCGAGATCGCCCTGCTCGGCGGCAAGCCCCGCGACAAGGCGTACAAGGCCGCCGTCGAGCGCGCCATCGCCGTGTCCGAGGAGCTCAACCGCGCCCGCGACCTGATCAACACCCCGCCGAACGACCTGAACCCCGAGGCCTTCGCCGCGGTCGCCTCCGCGGCCGGCAAGGAGCACGGCATCAAGGTCCAGGTCCTGGACGAGAAGGCGCTCGCCAAGGGCGGCTACGGCGGCATCCTCGGTGTCGGCGTCGGCTCGGAGGCCCCGCCGCGCCTGGTGAAGCTCTCGTACACGTCGTCCAAGGCGAAGAAGCACCTGGCCTTCGTCGGCAAGGGCATCACGTACGACTCAGGCGGCATCTCGCTGAAGCCCGCCGGTCACAACGAGACCATGAAGTGCGACATGGCCGGTGCCGCCGCCGTCTTCGCGGCCGTCGTCTCCGCCGCGCGCCTGGGCCTCGAGGTGAACGTCACCGGCTGGCTGGCGCTCGCCGAGAACATGCCGTCCGGCTCCGCGACCCGCCCCGGCGACGTCCTGCGGATGTACAGCGGCAAGACCGTCGAGGTCCTGAACACGGACGCCGAGGGCCGTCTGGTCCTGGCCGACGCGATCGCCAAGGCCTCCGAGGACGCCCCCGACGCGATCGTCGACGTGGCCACGCTGACCGGCGCGATGATGATGGCGCTCGGCAGCCGCACCTTCGGCATCATGGCCAACGACGACGCGTTCCGCGCCGCGATCCACGACGCCTCCGAGGAGGCGGGCGAGCCGTCCTGGCCGATGCCGCTTCCCGAGCACCTGAAGAAGGGCATGGACTCCCCCACCGCCGACATCGCCAACATGGGCGAGCGCATGGGCGGCGGTCTGGTGGCCGGTCTCTTCCTGAAGGAGTTCGTCGGCGAGGGCATCACCTGGGCGCACCTGGACATCGCGGGTCCGGCCTACAACGAGGGCGGCGCCTTCGGCTACACCCCCAAGGGCGGCACCGGCACCGCGGTCCGCACCCTGGTCCGCCTCGCGGAGCGCACGGCCGCGGGCGACCTCGGCTGACCTGCTGATCCGTCGTACGTGGGGCAGGGCCCGGACGTCCAGATGTCCGGGCCCTGCCCGATTTCGCCCTTAACGAAATCCGCCCGCCCGTCTCCCACCACCACCCTTCCAAGGCCGCGCTGCGCGCCTTCCTACTTTTCATACGCCTGGGTAACGCCCGGACGTGGCACATCAGACATCTCACAGCCCGGCCCGCCGTCCCACCTCCCGCCGACAAGTGCGAAGATGGGTTCTCGGCAGGACAGGGCCCCCACCACAGGGCCGAAACAAGAGCGGCCGAATACCAGCCGACCGACCGGTCGTCCCCCGGGAAGAGCGGTCCGGCGTACGGCGCACATGCATGGAGGACGTGACGTGGCGAACGACGCCAGCACCGTTTTCGACCTAGTGATCCTCGGCGGCGGTAGCGGCGGTTACGCCGCGGCACTGCGCGCGTCGCAGCTGGGCCTGGACGTCGCCCTGATCGAGAAGGGCAAGGTCGGCGGTACCTGCCTGCACAACGGCTGCATCCCCACGAAGGCGCTGCTGCACGCCGGTGAGATCGCCGACCAGGCTCGCGAAGCCGATCAGTTCGGTGTGAAGGCCACCTTCGAGGGCATCGACATGGCGGCCGTCCACAAGTACAAGGACGACGTGATCTCCGGGCTCTACAAGGGCCTGCAGGGACTCATCGCCTCGCGCAAGGTGACGTACATCGAGGGCGAGGGCAAGCTCTCGTCCCCGACCTCCGTGGACGTGAACGGCCAGCGCGTCCAGGGCCGCCACGTGCTGCTCGCGACCGGCTCCGTGCCGAAGTCGCTGCCGGGCCTGGAGATCGACGGCAACCGCATCATCTCCTCGGACCACGCCCTGACCCTGGACCGCGTGCCGAAGTCCGCGATCATCCTGGGCGGCGGCGTCATCGGCGTCGAGTTCGCCTCGGCGTGGAAGTCCTTCGGATCCGAGGTCACCGTCGTCGAGGGCCTCAAGCACCTCGTGCCGGTCGAGGACGAGAACTCCTCGAAGCTTCTTGAGCGCGCGTTCCGCAAGCGCGGCATCAAGTTCAACCTCGGCACCTTCTTCGAGAAGGCCGAGTACACACAGGACGGCGTCCGCGTGACTCTCGCCGACGGCAAGACCTTCGAGGCCGAGGTGCTGCTCGTCGCCATCGGCCGCGGCCCGGTCTCCCAGGGCCTCGGCTACGAGGAGCAGGGCGTCGCCATGGACCGTGGCTACGTCCTCGCCGACGAGTACATGCAGACCAACGTCCCGACCATCTCGGCCGTGGGCGACCTGGTGCCGACCCTCCAGCTCGCGCACGTCGGCTTCGCCGAGGGCATCCTGGTGGCGGAGCGCCTGGCCGGTCTCAAGACCGTCCCGATCGACTACGACGGCGTGCCGAAGGTGACGTACTGCCACCCCGAGGTCGCCTCCGTGGGCATCACCGAGGCCAAGGCCAAGGAGATCTACGGCGCGGACAAGGTCGTCGCCCTCAAGTACAGCCTGGCGGGCAACGGCAAGAGCAAGATCCTCAAGACCGCGGGCGAGATCAAGCTCGTCCAGGTCAAGGACGGTGCCGTGGTCGGCGTCCACATGGTCGGCGACCGCATGGGCGAGCAGGTCGGCGAAGCCCAGCTGATCTACAACTGGGAAGCGCTGCCGGCCGAGGTCGCCCAGCTCATCCACGCCCACCCGACGCAGAACGAGGCGATGGGCGAGGCTCACCTGGCCCTCGCGGGCAAGCCTCTCCACTCCCACGACTGACCTTCAGTTTCGGGCGCGACGACCTAGACTTCCCGCAATTTCGTAAGGAGCAACTGAAACCATGGCGGTTTCCGTATCCCTTCCGGCGCTCGGCGAGAGCGTCACCGAGGGCACTGTCACCCGTTGGCTGAAGGCCGAGGGCGAGCGCGTCGAGGCCGACGAGCCGCTGCTCGAGGTCTCGACCGACAAGGTCGACACCGAGATCCCCTCCCCTGCCGCCGGCATCCTGGCCTCCATCAAGGTCGCCGAGGACGAGACCGTCGAGGTCGGCGCCGAGCTGGCCGTCATCGACGACGGCAGCGGCGCCCCCGCGGCCGAGTCCGCCCCGGCCGCCGAGCCCGCGCAGGCCGAGGCTCCGGCCCCGGCCGCCGAGGCCCCCGCGGCTCCGGCTCCCGCCGCCGAGGCCCCGGCTGCTCCGGCCGCCCCGGCCGGTGGCGCCTCCGGCACCGACGTCACGCTGCCCGCACTGGGCGAGTCGGTCACCGAGGGCACCGTCACCCGTTGGCTGAAGGAGGTCGGCGAGGAGGTCGCGGAGGACGAGCCCCTGCTCGAGGTCTCCACGGACAAGGTCGACACCGAGATCCCCTCCCCGGTCGCGGGCGTGCTGCTCGAGATCGTCGTGGGCGAGGACGAGACCGCTGAGGTCGGCGCCAAGCTCGCCGTCGTCGGCGCTCCCGGCGCGGCTCCGGCCGCCGCCGCTCCGGCTGCCCCGGCCGCTCCGGCCGCCGAGAAGCCGGCTCCGGCCGCCCCCGCCGCGCCGGCCGCCCCGGCCGCCCCCGCCGCGCCGGCCGCCCCGGCCGCGCCCGCCGCTGCCGCTCCGGCTCCGGCCCAGCCCGCGGCTCCGGCCGCTCCGGCTCCCGCCGCGCCCGCCCCGGCGCAGCCCGCCGCCCCGGCCCCGTCGGCGCCTGCCGCGCCTGCCGCTCCGTCCTCCCCGGCCGACGACGGCGCGTACGTCACGCCGCTGGTGCGCAAGCTCGCCAACGAGCACGGCGTGAGCCTGTCGGACGTCAAGGGCACCGGCGTCGGTGGCCGCATCCGCAAGCAGGACGTCATCGCGGCCGCCGAGGCCAAGAAGTCCGCCCCGGCTCCGGCTGCCGCTGGTTCTGCCGAGGGCCGTGCCGCTTCGAAGGCCCCGGCCCTGGAGGCCTCTCCCCTCCGCGGCCAGACGGTCAAGATGACCCGCATGCGCAAGGTCATCGGCGACAACATGATGAAGGCGCTGCACTCGCAGGCCCAGCTGACCTCGGTCGTCGAGGTCGACATCACGAAGCTGATGAAGCTGCGCGCCAAGGCGAAGGACGCGTTCGCGGCCCGTGAGGGCGTCAAGCTCTCGCCGATGCCGTTCTTCGTCAAGGCCGCCGCCCAGGCGCTGAAGGCCCACCCGGTCGTCAACGCCCGGATCAACGACGACGAAGGCACCATCACGTACTTCGACTCGGAGAACATCGGCATCGCCGTTGACGCCGAGAAGGGTCTGATGACGCCGGTCATCAAGGGCGCGGGCGACCTGAACATCGCCGGTATCTCCAAGAAGACCGCCGAGCTGGCCGGCAAGGCCCGCGGCGGTGGCCTCACCCCGGACGACATGTCCGGTGCCACCTTCACGGTCTCCAACACCGGTTCGCGCGGTGCCCTGTTCGACACGGTCATCGTGCCGCCGAACCAGGCCGCGATCCTGGGCATCGGTGCCACGGTGAAGCGTCCGGTCGTCATCAACCACCCCGACCTCGGCGAGACCATCGCCGTGCGGGACATGACGTACCTCTCGCTCTCCTACGACCACCGTCTGGTGGACGGCGCGGACGCCGCCCGCTACCTGACCACGGTCAAGGCCATCCTTGAGGCCGGCGAGTTCGAGGTCGAGCTCGGCCTGTAGTTCTACGGCCCCAGGGCTGTAAGACTCGTCTCATCAGGGCGTACGCCCCCGTTCGGAGGTTTCCGAACGGGGGCGTCGCCGTATTGTCTAGGGGTCACAACGCCCTGGGGGCCCGCCCCCGCCGGAGGAGCCCACATGACCGCGCCCGTCGTTCACTCGCTGCGCGAACAGATCCGCGAGCACATCGTGGAGGGGATCGTCAGCGGGCGCTGGCAGCCGGGCGAGCGGATCGTGGAGCGGCGCATCGCCGTCGAGCTCGAGGTCTCGCAGACCCCCGTGCGCGAGGCCCTGCGTGAGCTGGAGACGCTGCGGCTCATCGAGTCGGCGCCCAACAAGGGCGTGCGCGTACGGAACTTGACCGCGGCGGACCTGGAGGAGAGCTACCCCGTCCGTGCGGGCCTGGAGGCCATCGCCGCGGAGCTCGCGGCGGAGAGCCTGGCCGTGGACTGCTCGGCGCTGGAGCCCCATGTCGCCGCCCTGTACGAGGCGGACCGGGCCGCCGACGGCACCTCGCAGGTGCGGCACACGGTCGGTTTCCACCGGGAGTTGGTGCGGGCCGCGCACAACTCCGTGCTGCTGCACACCTGGGAGGGCCTCGGCATCGAGGTCTTCACCGCGCTTTCGATCCGATGGCTGGGGACGGTGCAGCAGTCGTACGCGGAGGAGCACGAGGCCCTGGTCTCGGCGTTCCGGCGGCGTGATCCGGCCATCGCCGAGCTGGTGAAGGCGCACGTCCTGGGCTGCGCGCCGCGCGCCTGACGTGATTCCGGGGCCTTCACAGGCTCCCGCGCTCATCCGTGACCGACCCGCTCATACGTGCCCTCACCTGCACCGATCCTTTAAATCGAAGGCACCGCGTGCCCGTATTAATGGCACCGGATGCCTACTTTCTGAATATAAAAGAGTTTTCCCCTTCAACCCTTTGATCGATCATCGATCACGGAGTTAGAGTCTCCGACGGGGTTGTGGCGGAGCCGCACAAACGACTCCGTACCAGAGCCTCACGCCCTGTCCTGCCAAAGACCTAGGGCACCCCCACCCCTTACCGAACAGGGGACCCCCTCCGACTCAGGAAGGCGGCGACATGACCGACCCCTCCGCAATCCAGCCGAGCGAGCTCGACCAGCTCCCGGACCGCGACCCCGAGGAGACCGCCGAATGGCAGGCCTCCCTGGACGCCGTTACCCAGGCGGCCGGGCCGCACCGAGCCGCATACCTGATGCGGCGCACGCTGGAGCGCGCCGAGGGCGCGGGCCTGGCGCTGCCCAAGCTCCTTGAGACCGACTACGTCAACACCATCCCCACCTCCGCCGAGCCGGCGATCGAGGGCGACGAGGCGATGGAGCAGCGGATCGCCGCGTGGAACCGCTGGAACGCGGCCGCGATGGTGACCCGGGGCAGCAAGCACGGCGTCGGCGGCCACATCGCCACCTTCGCCTCGGCCGCCTGGCTGTACGAGACGGGCTTCAACCACTTCTTCAAGGGCAAGGAGGGGGACGGTTCCGGCGACCAGCTGTACATCCAGGGCCACGCCTCCCCCGGCATCTACGCCCGCGCGTTCCTCGACGGCCGTCTGAACGAGACACAGCTCGACAACTTCCGGCAGGAGTCGGGCGGCAACGGCCTCCCCTCCTACCCGCACCCGCGCCGTCTGCCCTGGCTGTGGGAGTTCCCGACCGTCTCGATGGGTCTCGGCCCGCTGTCGGCGATCTACCAGGCGCGGTTCAACCGCTACCTCACCAACCGCAACATCAAGGACGTCTCGCCCTCGCACGTGTGGGCGTTCCTCGGTGACGGCGAGATGGACGAGCCCGAGTCGACGGCCGCCCTCGCGCTGGCCGCCCGTGAGGGTCTCGACAACCTCACGTACGTCATCAACTGCAACCTGCAGCGCCTCGACGGCCCGGTCCGCGCCAACTTCCGCGTGGTGCAGGAGCTGGAGGCCCAGTTCCGCGGCGCCGGCTGGAACGTCATCAAGGTCCTGTGGGGCAACGCCTGGGACGAGCTGTTCCAGCTCGACACGAACGGCGCCCTGGTCCGCCGCCTCCGCGAGGTGCCGGACGCGCAGTTCCAGACGTACGCGACGCGCGACGCCGCCTACATCCGGGAGCACTTCTTCGGCTCCGAGCCCGCGCTCGTCGAGCTGGGCAAGCTGCTGAGCGACGACAAGATCAGCGAGTGCTTCCACCTCTCGCGCGGCGGCCACGAGGCCCGCAAGGTCTACGCGGCCTACCGTGCGGCGCTCACCCACAAGGGTGCGCCGACCGTGATCCTCGCGCAGACGGTCAAGGGCTTCACGCTCGGCAAGGGCTTCGAGTCCAAGAACGCCAACCACCAGATGAAGAAGCTCACGGTGGACGAGTTCAAGGACATGCGTGACCTCCTTGAGCTGCCGATCTCGGACAGCGACTTCGTCGACGGCCAGGTGCCCTACGGCCACCCGGGCGCCGACTCCCCCGAGGTCCGCTACCTCCAGGAGCGCCGTGCCGCGCTCGGCGGTCCGGCCCCGGCCCGCCGCACGCAGCCGCTCGCGCCGCTGCCCGCCCCGGCCGACAAGTCGTTCGCCTCGTTCGACAAGGGCTCCGGCTCGCAGTCGATCGCGACGACCATGGCGTTCGTACGTCTCGTCAAGGACCTGATCCGCGACAAGGAGACCGGCAAGCGCTGGGTGCCGATCGTCCCCGACGAGGCGCGCACCTTCGGCATGGAGTCGCTCTTCCCGTCGCTCGGCATCTACTCGCCGAAGGGCCAGACGTACGAGCCGGTCGACCGCGACCAGCTCATGTACTACCGCGAGGCGAAGGACGGCCAGATCCTCAACGAGGGGATCACCGAGGCCGGTTCGATGGCGGACTTCATCGCCGCGTCGTCGTCGTACGCGACGCACGGCGAAGCCATGATCCCGTTCTACATCTTCTACTCGATGTTCGGCTGGCAGCGGACCGCCGACCAGATGTGGCAGCTCGGCGACCAGCTCGGCCGCGGCTTCCTCGTCGGCGCCACCGCCGGCCGTACGACGCTGACGGGTGAGGGTCTGCAGCACGCGGACGGTCACTCGCCGGTGATCGCCGCGACGAACCCCGCCGCCATGTCGTACGACCCCGCGTTCGCCTACGAGGTCGCGGCGATCGTCAAGGACGGTCTGCGCCGGATGTACGGCGAGGCCGCCCCCGGTGAGGACCAGAACGTCTTCTACTACCTCACCGTGTACAACGAGCCGATGCCGCAGCCCGCGAAGCCCGCGGGTGTCGACGAGGGCATCATCAAGGGTTTGTACCGCTTCAACACCGCCGAGACGGCGGGGCTCTCCCCCGCCGCCAACGCCTCGCGCATCCAGCTCATCGGTTCGGGTACGGCCATCCACTGGACCCTTGCCGCGCAGAAGATGCTCGCCGAGGAGTGGGGTGTGGCCGCCGACGTGTGGTCCGCGACGTCCTGGACCGAGCTGCGCCGCGACGCCCTGGAGGCGGACGAGGCGATCCTGCGTGGCGAGGAGCGGATTCCGTACGTGCGCTCGGCTCTGGAAGGCGCGCAGGGTCCCGTCCTTGCCGTCTCCGACTACATGCGCCAGGTGCCGGACCAGATCGCGCAGTGGGTCGAGCAGGACTACTCGTCGCTCGGCGCGGACGGCTTCGGCATCTCGGACACGCGTGACGCGGCGCGTCGCCACTTCGGCATCGACGCCGAGTCGATCGTCGTGGCCTCGCTCGCGCAGCTCGCCCGTCGTGGCGAGGTGCCCGCTTCCGCGGTGAAGGAAGCCCGGGCCAAGTACGGTCTGTAGCCGTTTACCGCCGTCTGCCGCCGTTTGTGGCCTTCGGCCTGATGCGGGTCCCTTCCCCTCTGGGGGTGGGGGCCCGCTTTCGGCTGTTCGGAGGCCTATTCGTAACGGCTGGCCATGTGGGCCGCCGCCTTTGCGAATCGTTCCCTCAGGGCCGTCGGCTCCAGGACCTCCACCTCCGGGCCCAGTGACATGAGCTGGGTGTAGGCGACCGTCTCGTTCTCCACCGGGAGGGTCAGCGTCACCCAGCCCTCGTCGTCCGGGGCGCTCGCCGCCTCCAGTGCCTCGCGCACGGAGACGGAATCGGTGGCGTACGGAAGCTGTCGTACGCCCGCCTCCGAGACCCGGAGTACGACCTGGGAGCGCAGGATCGCCCGCGCGAACTGCGCGGCCCGTTCCTCCCAGAAGCCCGGCAGATCGAACTCCTCGTCGCGTACGAAGCGGTCCTCTTCGGCGGCGATCGCGGTGAACCGGTCGATGCGGTACACCCGGAACGACCCCGAGTCGGGCACCCGCGCGCACAGATACCAGACCCCGGCCTTGAGCACGAGGCCGTAGGGCTCCAACTCCCGTTCCACCTCGGTGTCCTGGCGGCGGTAGCGCGTGGTGACGCGCCGGTCGTCCCACACGGCGTCCGCCAGCGGGGGCAGCAGCTCGGGGGCCGGTGTCTCCTGGAACCAGCCCGGCGCGTCCAGGTGGAACCGCTGCGAGGCGTTCTGCGAGGCGTCCCGGAGCGAGGGCATCAGCGCCGCCGACACCTTCAGACGGGCCGCCGATGCCGCGTCGTCGAGACCCATCTCGCGCAGCGCGCCCGGCACTCCGGAGAGGAACAGGGCCTCGGCCTCGCTGCGGCCGAGGCCGGTGAGCCGGGTGCGGTAGCCGCCGATGAGGCGATAGCCGCCGGCCCGCCCCCGGTCCGCGTACACCGGGACGCCCGCCTCCGAAAGGGCCTGGGCGTCCCGCGTGATGGTCCGCTCGGACACTTCGAGCTCGGCCGCGAGCTCGGCGGCGGTCATGGAGGGGCGGGCCTGGAGCAGAAGCACCATCTTGATGAGGCGTGCAGCGCGCATGGCCCCATGATGCCGTCAGCCCGACGGACGGGAGGTGACTAGCGGTAGCCCGTGACGTCCGCGGTCTTGCCCGTCTGTTCGACCTCCGCGATGTAGCGCCAGGCGTCCGGCGCCGAACCGTCCACGTCCGTGAAGCCGTACTCAGGGGCCAGACCGCCGCTGGAGAGCGATGTGCCGTTCCAGCGGGCCACTTCGGGGTCCGAGGCGAGCGCGACCAGGGCCCGGCCTACGAAGGCCGGGGTCTCGGAGATCGCGAAGTGCGGGTTCTGCTCGCAGCCGTCCCGCCAGTTCTCCTCGGTCACGCTGAACGCCGTGTCGAGCATGAACTCCGAGCGCAGCCAGCCGGGGGTCAGACAGAGCGCCGTGCAGCCGTACTCCTTGAGCTCCTCGGCCAGGCCGCGCGCCATCCGCAGCGGGGCGGCTTTGGCGAGGTCGTAGTAGAAGGGCTTGCGGTAGTTGGGGCCGTTGTACTCCTCGGTGCCGTCGGTGACTTCGACGACCAGACCGCCGGGGTTCTTGATGAGCAGCGGCAGCGCGTACCGGCTGGTGACGATGTGGGTCTCGATGCCGAGGCGCATCAGACGCAGCCCCTTGTCGAGGTCGTGCTCCCACATCTTCTTGTCCCACTCGACGTGGACGTCGCCGCCCCAGATGTCGTTGACCAGGATGTCCAGGCGGCCCTGCTCCCGGTCGATCCGCTCGACGAGCGCCTCGACCTGCTCGGGCTCCAGATGATCGGTGGGCACGGCGGTCCCGGTGCCGGGTCCGCCCGCCTCCCGGCCCGCGGCGGTGATCAGCTCCGCCGTCTCCTCGATGGTCTCCGTGCTGCGGCCGACCTCGCTGGTGTGCTCACGGGTCGTACGGCCCGTGGCGTACACGGTGGCTCCGGCGCGGCCGAGCTCCACGGCCATGGCCCGGCCCGCACCGCGGGTGGCGCCGGCGACGAGGGCGACCTTCCCGGCCAGCGGGTGCGAAAGTGCGCGCGTGCTGTCAGTACTGTCCATGTCTTCGAGGCTGCCACCCAATGGCGACACCTGCTGTCGGGTTTTCCATGGGCATGTGCACGCATAACGAGACAGCCGCATCCGCCGCACTCCACGTGCGTACCCACCCCTCAGGACCGATGCTTGTCCCGTGATGGACGAGACGGAGTTCTGGGAGATCGTGGACCGCACCCGCGTGGCCGCCGAGGGCGACCCCGAGGACCACGCGGACCTGCTCACCGAGAAGCTGCTGGAGCTCGAGCCGGACATGGTGCTCGACTTCGCCCGTCACTTCGAGGCGCGCTACAACCGTGCGTACCGCTGGGATCTGTGGGGAGCTTCCTGGGTCCTCCTCGGCGGCGCAAGTGACGACGCCTTCGACTACTTCCGCTGCTGGCTGATCGGCCAGGGCCGCGAGGTCTTCGAGGGAGCCCTGCACGACCCGGACTCGCTCGCGGATCTCCTCGACGACTTCGACGAGGACATCGACGGTGACGGAGAAGAGCTCGGCTACGCGGCGGACGAGGCGTACGAACAGCTCACCGGCGTCGTCACCCCCGACCTCGGCATCGCCCCGGCCCCCGGGGAGCCCCTGGGCACCCCCCTCGACTTCGAGGACGAGACCGCGATGGCCCAGCGCTACCCGAAGCTGTGGGAACGTTTCGGCGAGATCGACTGAGCTTCAAAGACTGAGCCTTCGACGACCGGGCCGTCATCAGCGGGCCCCTACCGGCTCTGCAGCCGTGCGGCCGTCTCCCTGATCTCGGGGAGCGCGGCCGTCAGTGCCGCACCCGGGCAGGACGTGGAGTAACCGTCGTTGTGCCCGGACACCGCGCTGAACGACTCGGTCGCCCCAGCCGGGTACCTGCTGAGGCTGTTCGAGGAGACCAGCCGCACCATGGAACGCGGGTCCACGTCCGCGAGCCCGAGCTTCCACGCGACCAGCGCCGCCACGGCATCGGTCATCGCCCGGGGCACAGGAACCCCCGCCGTGAACGTCCCGATCGCCGCTATCCCCACCGACCCCTTGTTGAAGCCCTGCGTGTGCGCCCCGACGACCGCTCTCTCGATGCCGCCCGCACGCCCTTCGTAGACGGTCCCGCACCGGTCGACGAGGAAGTTGTATCCGATGTCGTCCCACTGCCTCCCCTCGGTCTGGCCTGCGTACAGATAGCGGATGGTGCGCGGGGCATCGGCGCAGTCGTAGCCGTTCGGTGTGTCCGTGTGGTGCACGAACACCGCCCGGACCCGGTCGGCATACCGGGCCGGCGGCGACTCCCCCGCCTCACCGTCCAGCCACTGTGCGCGCGGCACCACACGAGGCTGCGCCGCCGGGTGCCCCACCGCCCTGCGCACCGGCGCCGCGGCCGCCGGCATCTGCGCATACCGCCCGGTCACGCTCGTCCGCTCCCCGAGCCCGGCGACCGCCACCGGGCCGTCACCCGCCGATCCCGACGCGCCTGCCACTCCTGGCCCCACGAACAGCGCACACAGCAGCAGAAGCGCCACGGCCGCGACCCCGGGCACGCAGCCCAGCACCGCACGCACCGCCGTCGGCACGCGCGCCGCGGACATCCCACGGAAGAGACGCATGGTCCGACTCTCCGGCCGACCCCAACCGCCCGCGATCCACACTCCGCCATTCGAATGAACGCGAACGGACGCTGAAGACCGCTGACGACTGCTGGCAACCGTCGATGAGCCCTGCTGAGCGGCGGGTGAACAATGGAGCCCCTGAGACCCTCAGACCCCGCCCAGGTCCAGCCCCGGATTCGTGCGGGAAAGGATCATGTCGGTGCGTGGCTGGAGTGCCGCGTCGATCATCTCGGGCTGCGGAGTGATCCAGTAGCGCCCCTCCGCGGCCTGCTCGAAGACACGGCGGGCGTGTTCCTCCGGAGTGATCCCCTGGGTGTCGGCGCGCTGCTGGAGCTGTTCGTTGAACCCCGCTATCTCCGGCGGTGTGCCGTCCCCCGGCCGCGCGGCCCTGAATATCTCGCTCTTGACCGAGTCCGGCAGCACGACCGAGACCTGCACGGGCGCCTGCTTCATCTGCAGTTCGTAGGCGAGGGATTCGGTGAGTGCGAGCGTCCCGAACTTGGTGACGCTGTACGGCGCCATCAGCGGGCTCGGCAGCAGTCCGCCGACCGAGGACACATTGAGCACCCAGCTCCGCGTGGACTGCTCGAGCAGGCGCGGCACGAAGGAACGTATGCCGTTCACATAGCCACCGATGTTGATGCGCAGGGCGGCGTCCCAGCGCTCGGCGGGGATCTCCCAGGAGTAGCCCATCGCCATGATCCCGGCATTGTTGATCAGCATGTCGACCGCGCCGAAGCGGTCGTACGCCCGGTCCGCGAGGGCGTCGACGGAGAACGGGTCGGACACGTCCGTCACGACCGGCTCGACCTCGGCCCCCGAGGCGCGCAGCTCCTCGGCCAGGGCCGTGAGGCGCTCGGCGGCTATGTCGGCGAGGACCAGCCTCATGCCGAGCTCCGCCGCGTGCCGGGCGAACCCGGATCCGATGCCGGCGGACGCACCGGTGATGACGACGACCTTGCCCGCGAAGGTCTCGCCCGCAAGGGTCTGGCCCGCGTCACTCATGCCGCTCTCCTCTGTCGAATGTCGAATCCGCTGGCGGAAGTGGGTGTGTGCCGCTCCGTCAGAAGTGGGTGCCGCCGTCGACCCGGACCTCGGTGCCGGTGATGAACTTGCCGTCCTGTGAGCCGAGCAGGGCGACGACCGAGGCCACGGACTCCGGTCCCGCGAAGCCCTGGCCGATGGCCGGGGCCAGCTTCGTGAACAGGCTCATGTCGGCATCCTCGGGCAGGCCGGGGCCCACGCTCTGCTTGCTGGCGCCGCTGCCGTCGGTCATGCCGCTGGATATGGAGCCGGGCTGAACGGAGTTGAAGCGGATTCCCTGCTTGCCGTACTCACTGGCCAGCGCGTGGGTCATGGACTGGACGCCGCCCTTGCTCGCCGCGTACGCCGCCATGTACGGATGGGCGAACATCGCCGAGGTGGAGCTGAAGTTGATGACGGCGGCGTCTTCGCCGTCGAGCAGCGCCGGGATCGCTTCGCGGATCACCAGGAACGTGCCCACCAGGTTGATCTGGATGACGCGGTTGAAGGAGTCCAGGCTGGTCTCGTGCGTGTGCGAGGAACGGAGCACGCCCGCCGCGTTCACCAGCACGTCCAGGCCGCCGAGCGCGGTGACGGCGGCAGAGACGCCCGCGCGCACCGAGGTCTCGTCCGAGATGTCGACCACGAGGGTGGTGAGGCGGTCGGCCGCGGCGCCCGCCTTCTCGGCGGTGTCCTTCAGACCCGCCTCGCTGACATCGGCGGCGACGACCCTGCCGCCCTCCTCGAGGATCCGGAGGACGGTGGCCTGCCCGATGCCCGAACCACCGCCGGTGATGAGTGCGCGACGGCCTGCGTACCGGTTCATGAAATGCCTCCGATCAACTCCGGGCTCCCGGATCCGCCCATGGACCCGGCCTTCCCGATCTGATTTCAATGTACGCCTCTCTGGCACGTTTTGCCATGGCGACAATTCATGTATCAGGGTGAGAATCGCGCGTAGGCTGCGAGGGTGAGCACCCACCCGTCGCAGCCCTCGTCGCCCTCGCAGCCACTGCCACCGGCTCAGGCCTCGCTGACCGAGCGCCGTAAAGCCGCCACGCAGCTCGACATCGCCCGCGCCGCGGCCGAGCTCTTCGCCGAGCGCGGCCCGGACGGCACCACGGCCGAGGAGATCGCGGGCCGGGCCGGAGTGGCGCTGCGCACCTTCTATCGGTACTTCCGCAACAAGCAGGACGCGGTCGCACCGCTCCTCGCGGGTGGCGCCGCCGAATGGCGGGCCCATCTGGCGGGCCTCGACCCGGCCGCGGGGATGCCGACAGCCCTGGAGCGGTCCATCGCGGACGCGTTGACCGCGGCGGACGACCGCGCGGCCGAGTCCCTGGAGTGGACCCGCGGCCTGCTGCGCGCCGCGCAGGACGACCCGGCGCTGCGCGCCGTCTGGTACCGCGTGAACCAGGAGTCCGAGGAGCAGCTCGTGCCCGTACTCGCCCGCCTGGCCGGGGACGACGCCGACGCACTCGACGTACGTATGGCGGCCGCGGCCGCCACCGACGCCATCCGCCTGGCCCTGGAGACCTGGGCGGCCGGGGACGCGCCCACCGAGGGGCCCGGCTCCCCCGCCGTCCTGGCGGTGCGCTGCCTGCGCGAACTGACGGGCGGGCTGCGGCTCCTGGCCACCCGGCAGGGCGACGGCTCCTGAGGCCCGACGGCCCTGCGCCGGGGCTGCAGCCCGCCGACACCCCCGCCTAGAGCTCCGGCCCCAGGTCCTGCCCCAGATCCGGCGAGAACGCCAGCAGGGCCACGTCGTCCCCGACCCCTCCGGAGAACCGCACCAGGTCCCTCCAGACCGCGGACGTCAGTGCCGCCGGGTCGTCCCGCAGGTCGGCGCAGAGCACCGAGAGGCGCTCGGCCAGCGGGTAGAAGGCGCCGGCGCCGTCGCGCGCCTCGGTCACCCCGTCGGTCACCGCGAGCAGCCGGTCGCCGGGCTTCAGACCCACGGTCACCTCTTCGGGCGGCGCGAGACCCGCGATCCCCAGGCCGAGCGGGGCACCCGGCGCCACATCGAGCTCCTCGACGGACCCGCCGCGCAAGAGCAGCGGTGGCGGGTGGCCGCAGGAAAGGATCCGCAGCTCAGGGGCGTCGCGGCGGAATTCGAGGAGCACGGCGGTGGCGAAGAGCTCGGCGTGCTCGGCCTCTTCGGAGTCGACCACCAGGCGCCGGTCGAGCCGGGCGGCGACCCCCTCCAGGTCGGGCTGGTCGAGCACCGCCTCGCGGAAGGCACCGAGCAGCGCGGCGACCGTGCCGACGGCCGCGAGCCCATGCCCCTGCACGTCACCGACCAGCGCCATGACGCCACTGGGCCCCTTGCGCACATCGAAGAGGTCCCCGCCGACCAGCGTCCCGCCCTGGGCCGCGCGGTAGAGGCCCGCGCACCGCACCGGGCCCACGCGCTCCGGCAACGGCGGCAGAACGGCGAACTGGGCGGCCTCCGCGACGGTGCGGACGGTCACGAGCTGGGTGTCGCGCCGGCTGCGCACCCAGGCGAACACGACGCTCAGCACCGCCACGAAGGCGACCGTCAGCACATCGCTCTCTCCGGGGCGTCCGAGCCCGAACCCCGGCAGATAGAGCAGCAGCACCACGGTGGCGCCGAAGAGGGCCGTGGCGGAGGCGGCGTACGCCAGCGCGGCCAGCGGCGGCACGGCGGCGAGCAGGAAGCTGAGGTCGACCGTCTCCGGAGTGGACAGCTGGATGACGCAGATCACGACCAGGAGCACGGGCGGGGGCCAGCGCACCCAATGGGGCGGCGGCGCGCCGCGCAGCCAGCCGGGCTCCTCGCGGTCCCGCCGGCTGGCAGCAGCGACCCTGAACATCGGTTCGCTCCTTCCGGTCGGCCTCCCCACGCTCCTACGCGCGCGTGCCCACCGCACGCCGGGCCGGTCCGTCGGGTGGTGCCCCGGGGCCGGTCAAGGCGGGCCCCGGGAGCGGCAGGCCTCGGGATGTCAGAGCACGCGCCCCATCAGCACGTCGTCCACGTACGCGCCGTCGAGGAAGAACTCGCCCGGCAGCACCCCCTCGACCACGAAGCCCTCGGAGGCGTAGAGCGTGCGGGCCGGAGTGTTGTGGCCGAGCACCCGCAGCGTGACGCGCCGCGCGCCCTGTCGGCGGGCCTCCTCCACCGCGGCCCTGACGAGACCGCGGCCTACTCCCCTGCCCCGCGCCTCGTCCGCGACGGCGAAGCCCAGGATCTGGCGCACGTGGGCGTTGGCGAGGAGGGCGGTGGGGTAGCCGATCCGTAGGTAGCCGACGACCACGCCGTGCAGCTCGGCGACCAAGTGGTCGCGCGGCCCGAAGCGTTCGCTGAAGAACGGCGGGTAGGGCCGCTGCGGTGCGGGCTGTACCGCGTGCAGGGTCGACCAGGTGGCGCGGTCGATGCGGCCGAGGGCTTCTTCGTCGTCCGGCAGGGCGGTCCGTATGTGCGTGTCCGGCATGGGCGTCACTGTACGACGGGCACATGACGCCTTCCGGCGGGTTTCCGGGGCAGGATGGCTTCATGGAGCCCACCGAGCCCGCACAGTCAGCCCCGTCCTCGCGGCGGTCCCGTATCGCCGTGGCCGGTGCGTCCGGCCTCATCGGAACGGCGCTGACACGCTCACTCTCCGATGACGGCCACGAGGTGGTGCGGCTGGTGCGCCGGGCACCTCGTACGAAGTACGAGGTGCGATGGGACCCCAAGAAGGGGTACGTCGACACGGCTGGGCTCGCGGGCTGCGACGCGCTGGTGAATCTGGCGGGAGCCGGGATCGGTGACCACCGCTGGACGGACGCCTACAAGCGGGAGATCCGCGACAGCAGGGTGCTCGGCACCACGGCGCTCGCAGAGGCGGCGGCCGCCCTGGACGAGCCGCCCCGGGTGTTCCTGTGCGCGAGTGCGATCGGCTACTACGGAGACACCGGTCAGCGCGCGGTGGACGAGAGCGCCCCTTCCGGAGAGGGCTTCCTGCCGTCCCTGTGCGTGGAGTGGGAGGGTGCGGCCGCCGCGGCGCACGCTGCGGGCATCCGTACGGTCTTCTCGCGCAACGGCCTGGTGGTGGCGCGCGAGGGCGGGGCCTGGCAGCGGATGTTCCCGCTCTTCAAGGCGGGGCTCGGCGGGCGCCTCGGTGACGGCAGGCAGTACTGGAGCTACATCTCGCTGCACGACGCGGTGGCCGCGCTGCGGCACCTGCTCGACACGGAGACGCTGGCGGGTCCGGTCAATCTGACGGCGCCCGATCCGTTGACCAACCGCGAGGTGACGGCCGCGATGGGGCGGGTGCTGCACCGGCCCACGCTCTTCACGGCGCCCGCTCCCGCGCTGCGCGTCGTGCTCGGCGAGCTGGCCGGTGACGTGCTCGGCAGCCAGCGGGTCCTGCCGACCCGGCTCCTGGAGTCGGGCTTCTCGTTCGCGTTCCCGGGCATCGAGGAGACGATCCGCGCGGCGCTTCGGTAGGAGGCCGCGCGGCGCGCTCGGCGGGAACAGCACGCCCCCCTCGATCGTCTTCTTCGCTTCTGCGATCGGTGTGCGACCGGCGTGCGACCGTGCCCGGTCGATGCGCGACTGCCACCGACCGTCCATGCTCCTACCCTCGTGCGGAACTCGGTGATTCCGAAGCCCTGTTGAGGGCATGACGTCCCCAGCAGCCGCGCAACCTCGGGGAGGGGCACGTGCCAGTTCCTGCGCACCATGCGGATGTCGTCATCGTGGGAGCGGGGGTCGCGGGTCTGTCGGCCGCCCACCAGCTGACCAGGGCCGGTGTAACGACCGTCGTCCTGGAAGCCGCCCCTTACGTCGGCGGGCGCATGTCGACGGAGAAGGTGGACGGGTTCCGGCTCGACAGGATCGGGCAGCTGCTCACCACGTCGTATCCCGAACTGCGTCGCACGCCGGGGCTCGACGCACTCGTACTGCGGCCCTTCGTACCCGGCGTCCTGGTGCACAGCGACGGCAGGCACCACCGCGCCGTCGAGCCCACGAGCCCCCGGCGCGCAAGGGGCGCACTCACCGCCGCACGCGCCCTGGCGAGCGCCCCCAGGGGTTCGCGAACGGCACGCACCGCGCTGCGCACCACACCCCGCGCCGCTCCCCTCGGCGGCCCACTCGACCAGGCCCGCCTCGGCGCGGCACTCGCCAGGCTCGCGGCGACGGACCCGAAGCGCCTCCTCGCCCGCCCCGAACTCCCCGCGTCGGAGTCCCTCTTCGCCCGCGGCCTGCCCGCGCGCACCGTCACCGGCTTCGTGCGCCCGCTGCTCTCGGCGCTCCTCTGCGACCCGGACCTGTCGACGTCGAGCCGGTGCGCCGACCTCGCCCTGCACTCCTTCGCGCGCGGGCGGCTCTGCCTGCCCGAGGGCGGCGCCGAGGTACTGCCCGAGCTCCTTTCGGCGGCGCTGCCACCGGGGACGGTCCGTACCGGCGTGCGCGTCACCGCCGTCTCCACGACCTCCGTCAGCACCGCGGAACACGGCGAAGTGCGCTGTCGCGCCGTCCTGTTGGCCACCGATGCCCGTGCCGCCGCCGAACTGCTGCCCGGCCTGCGCGTGCCGTCCTTCCACCAGGTGACGGTGCTGCACCACGCGGCGCCCGACGCGCCGCTCGCCGAGCCCGCACTGCTGCTCGACGCCGACCGTTCGGGCCCGGTCGCGCACACGGCCGTGATCAGCCACGTCGACCCGTCGCGCGCGCCCGTGGGCCGGACGCTCATCTCCTCGACGGTCCTCGGCCCGCCGCCGGACGAGCGGGCCGTCCTCGCCCATCTCGCCGATCTGTACGGCACGTCGACCTCGCGCTGGGAATCCCTCGCGGTCCACCACACCCGCGAGGCGGTGCCCGCGATGGCGCCCCCGCACGATCTGCGCCGCCCCGTACGACTGCTCTCGGGGCTCTACGTGTGCGGCGACCACCGGGACACCAGCACGGTGCAGGGCGCCCTGCACTCGGGCCGCAGGGCGGCGCGGGCCGCCCTCACGGACCTCGGCGTGGACCCTGCGTACGGGTCGGGGGACCTGCCGATGGCGGCCTGAGCCCCTGCCGCCACCAATCCGCCCACCAGGAAGCCAGCCACCCGACCCATCCGACCTATGAGCCACCCCCTGGAAACCCTCGCGCCCCCACGCGAGGGCTTCCCCCTTTCCCGTACGCCCGCTTCGTGCGACCCACCCCACCTCACCCGCCCCTGCAACTCCCCTTGCCACACCGGTACCCCACGGCTACGGTCCCACCGGATCGCCAAGCCGCGGGAGGACTCACGTGCGTCGCACCATCCCGGTGATATCACTCATCCTCGGCCTATTCATAGGAGGTCTATCGTTGCCGACCGCCACAGCAGCCACCGCAGCCACGGACGCAGCCCCAGCCGCCACAGAGTCCGACATACCGTCCGTGGTCCCCCGCCCCACCGACTGGACCGCACTCGGCGGCCGTTCGAAGCTCACCGAGCGCACCCGCATCCTGATCGACCCGCGCGCCGGATCCACCACCGCGCTCCCCTCGGGCCGCAGTGAATTCCCGGGCCCCGCGCACCAGTCAGTACGCCAGCTCGCCGACCAGCTCCGTACGGAGATCAAGCAGGTCACCGGCATCACGCCCCGGATCGCCCCGCACACGGGCCGCCCGGCAGCCGGGGACATCACCCTCCGGCTCACCGCCAAGGGAAGCCTCGTCAAGCCAAACCTCGCCAAGGAAAACCTCGGCGCCGAGGGCTACGGCTTCGACAGCGCGGGCCCGATCCGCATCGAGGCCGCGTCCACCCACGGCCTCTACTACGGCACCCGCACGCTCCTCCAGCTCCTGCGCTCCACGGCCGACGACCACCGCGCCGTGCCCCGCGCCCGCTCCACCGACCGCCCCGCGCAGTCCGTCCGCATGGTGCACCTCGACGCGGGCCGCAAGTACTGGAAGATCTCCTACCTGGAGAACCTGATCCGCAGGATGGGCGACCAGAAGCTCAACACCCTCTTCCTGCACCTCTCCGAGTCCGAGGGATTCCGCCTCTACAGCCCGAAGTTCCCCGGCCTCGCCGACCCCGACCACAGCTACAGCCGCGCCGACATCGAACACCTGAAGGCCTTCGCGGCCCGCCATCACGTCCAGCTGATGCCCGGCCTCGAACTCCCCGGGCACGCCACGGTGATCAGCGACGCCTTCGGTATCGGCTTCGGCTCCGGGCCCGGCGCGTGCACGGGCGAGCACACCCACTCCCACCTCACGCCCGACTGGATCATCGACATGACCAGCGACAAGGCGATCGCGAAGTCGAAGGCGATCGTCGACGAGTTCGCGGGCTGGTTCGACGCGCCGCTGTTCTCGATCGGCGCGGAGGAGGTCCCCGGGCAGCTCGCCGAGTGCCCGCGCGTGAAGGACCATCTGGCGTCCGCACCCGACGTGTCGACGCTCGGCGACCTCCTGAACCGCTACATCAACACCCTGGATGACGTGGTCACTTCACACGGCAAGCGCACGGCCGTCTACAACGGCTCCGAACACCTGACCGCGCCCCAGCAGAAGGTCCACGACCCCGTCGTCTTCCTCACCTGGGAGGGCACGGGCGCCGAACCGGAGATCGCCGGCCATGACGAGATCGCCATCGGCCCGTTCTACGACACCCCGAACAACTACCACCACCTGTACCCGGACGAGCCCTGGATGTACGACAGCTGGGCGCCGAACACCGATCCCGACATGCTCGGCTCCGGGGTCACCAACTGGGCCGACTACAACTTCTGGGCCGACGACGGCTACTTCGAGCAGAGCATGGCGGGCGCCCGCGCGATCCTCGCCGACCGCGCCTGGAACAAGTCCGCGACACCGGACACGCTCGCCGGCTTCAGGGCCCGCGCCGCCCGCATCGGCGATCCGCCGGGCACGACGCCCGCGCCCCTGCCGCCCAGGGTCGAGGGCCGGCCAAGCCACCACTGGACGTTCGACGAGGCGTCGTACCCCAGCGGCTGGACGTACGCGGGCAGTCCCGGCAACACGATCCTGGCCGAGGACGTGGCGGGCGGCCTCTCCGGCACCTCGTACATCATCAACAACCCCACACCGGTGGACGGCGAGCGTGGCCGGGCGTGGCGCTTCGACTCCGACCGGGACGGCGTGGGCTTCGGCGGTCTCGACGTCGCCGAACCGTGGACGGTGTCGGTGCGGGTCCGCCCGACGGCCAGGACCGGGGATCAGGTGCTGCTCAGCTCCAAGGCGGGTGCGCTGAAACTGATGCAGCACGGCACCGGGAAGGTGGGTTTCACGCGGTACGGCGCGGCCGACTTCAGTTTCGCGCACACGCTGCCGCTCGATCGCTGGACGCGGCTGACGTGGGTGACGACTCCGGGGCACACCACCTTGTACGCCGACGGGCGGCGGGTCGGGTCCGTCGCGGCGTCGATCCCGCTGCCGCTGCGGTCCATCGGGACGGAGAAGGCGAGCCTGCGCGGCGACCTCGACGAACTCACCACGTGGGACGAGGCGTTGTCCCCGGAGAAGGTCGCGCGCCTGCGCTGACCCGGGTAGCCCGCTCAAGCCATGTACGCAGAGACCGTGTAAGGGGCGGGGCTGCGCAGCTCCGCCCCTTACCTGCGCTCTCCTTGCCTGCCGCCCTGGCGTCACCCCAGGGCAGCCACCCGGTCGCGATATCCGCGCACCGCCGCCGCGTCGCGGTACGGCTCGAGCCGCCGCTCGAAATCGCGTACGTACTCGACCGCTCGCACCGACCGCATCTCCCCCGCGGCCTGTGCCGCCTCCGCGCCGAGCTGGCAGGCCTGCTCCAGTTCGCCGAGGCCCAGGCGTGAGGTGGCGAGGACGATCCGGCAGAAGAGGCGGCTGCGGGCGTACCCGGGGGCGCGCAGCTGGAGCGAGCGCTCCGCGTGCTGGGCGGCCACGCGGTACTGCTGGAGGTCCCGGTGGCAGTGCCCGAACTCGTCCGCGAGCTGCGCCTCGTCGAAGAACCGCGCCCAGTAGGGGACTTCGTCCCCCGGACGTGAGGTCTCCAGGGCGCGCTCGGCCCGCACCATCGACGCCGTGCACGCCCGCACCTCGCCGAGCACCCCGTGACCACGTGCCTCGACCGAGTGCAGCAGGGCCTGCACGACGGGCGGAGCCGACGACCCGACGCCCTGCTGGGCCACCCGCGCCAGCTGTACGGCCTCTCTGCCGTGCCCGAGATAGACGGCCTGGCGGCTCATCGTGACCAGGACGTACGAGCCGTACGCGCGGTCGCCGGCCGCCTGCGAGAGCCGCAGCGCCTGGACGTAGTAGCGCTGGGCCAGGCCGTGCGCCGCGATGTCGTACGACGTCCAGCCCGCGAGCCGGGTGAGGTCGGCGGCGGCCGCGAAGAGCCGCCGCCCGGCCTGCTCTCCGTACGTGCCGCGCAGCATCGGCTCGGCCTCGTGCTCCAGATAGCGCACGAGCGCCTGCCGGGCGTGCCCGCCGCCGTACGCGTGATCGAGCGCCCGGAAGAGTTCGCCGACGGAGCGCAGGGCGGAGATGTCGCCGCTGGTCACCTTGGCTCCGACGCCCCGCTCGGGCTCCTTGCGCTGACGCGGTATGGCGGGCCTGCCCTGGGTGGGCACGCGGGCGCTCGGCGCGTAGTCACCGCGGCTCACCCGGTCGTCGGCGCGGCCGATCAGCCAGTCCCTGCTGGGGACGACGAGGCCCGCAGGGGTGAACGCGATCTTCCGCAGTTCGGCGTGGCTCCCGGAGTCCTTGCGCCAGAGTCCGCCGACGATGTCGATCGCCTCTTCGGGGCTCGCCGCGAATTCGAGCCCCGCGTACACCGGAGCGCAGGCGTCGAGCCCCAGATCCTGTGCGGAGAGGCGGCGCCCCAATCGCCGTGTGAAGACCTCGGCGATGAGGGCGGGGGTGGTGCCACGCGGCTGCTGCCCGCGCAACCAGCGGGTCACCGAGGTCTTGTCGTACCGCAGATCGAGACCGTGCTCGAGGCCCAGCTGATCGACGCGGCGCGCGAGCCCCGCATTGGAGAACCCGGCTTCTGAGATAAGCGCGGCTAGCTGGCGGTTGGGGGTGCGCTGCGGAGGTCGTTCCGTCATCAGCTGTGCGGTCTCCTGCCTTTCGGGCGTTGCCTTGAGCAGCCCTTATGGCTCCGTGAACGGCGTGAATGTAACGGCCCTCACCGCCCTCATCGCGGCCTTCGACCCGCATTCATCCGATCGTGTGAGGATTGACCGGACGACTGACGAGAATCCGCTGCCCGTACAGTGGCTGGGGGCGCGATATGTGCACGGTGCAGGTTCTAGGGAGGCACTTGCCGTGAGTGAGTTTCAGTTCGTCCGTCTTGGCTTCGGCCCGGATTCGGTCGAGTACCAGGAGGCCTGGGACGAGCAGCGCCGCGTGCACGCCGCCCGCTTCGCCGACGAACTCCCGGACACGTGTCTGCTGCTCGAGCACCCGCCGGTGTACACCGCGGGCCGCCGCACGGCGGACAGCGAGCGCCCCCTGGACGGCACGCCTGTTGTGGACGTGGACCGCGGCGGCAAGATCACCTGGCACGGCCCGGGACAGCTCGTGGGCTACCCGATCCAGAAGCTGCCGCGCCCGGTGGACGTCGTAGCACACGTACGCCGCCTGGAAGAGGCACTTATCCGTACGTGTGCGGAGTTCGGCCTGGAGACGAGCCGCGTCGAGGGCCGCAGTGGCGTATGGGTTCTGGGTGACCCCCGTCAGGACGCAGAGCAGCGTCCGGCGCTCGGCGGCCTGGACCTCGACTTCGACCCCCGGCTCCAGGACGACGAGTTCGACGCCCGGTTCAACGGCCCGGAGTACGCCCCGTCCAACGCGGGCCAGCGCCGTGAGGACCGCAAGATCGCGGCCATCGGCATCCGCGTCGCCAAGGGCGTCACGATGCACGGCTTCGCACTGAACGTGAACCCGGACAACACCTGGTTCGACAAGATCATCCCGTGTGGCATCCGCGACGCCGGTGTGACGTCCATCTCGTACGAACTGGGCCGCGAGGTCACGATCGCCGACGTGCTGCCCGTCGCCGAGAAGCATCTGCGGGAGGTCCTGGAGAACGCGGAGCTCAAGCCGCGGCTCGTCGAGAAGGCGGAGACCCCCGGCAATGCGGCCGGGAGCCCCCGGAACACGGCTGAGATCCCCGGGAACGCGGCTGAGAAGACGGCCCAGGAGACGGTTGAGAACCCGGTGGCCGAGAAGGCGACCGCCTAGACAGCTCGGGCCGCGGGGAATGCACCCCGTGGGCCAGAGGTTGGCCGAACGTAAGCCCAACGACATCACGGGCGTACCCTGGTGTGCGCCGAAGAATCGAAGCTACAGGGAGCCGATGTGTCCGCAGTCGCACCCGACGGACGCAAGATGCTGCGCCTTGAGGTCCGGAACGCCCAGACCCCGATCGAGCGCAAGCCCGAGTGGATCAAGACCCGGGCGAAAATGGGCCCCGAGTACACGAAGATGCAGAACCTCGTGAAGAGCGAGGGCCTGCACACGGTCTGCCAGGAGGCGGGCTGTCCCAACATCTACGAGTGCTGGGAAGACCGCGAGGCCACGTTCCTCATCGGCGGTGACCAGTGCACACGGCGCTGCGACTTCTGCCAGATCGACACGGGCAAGCCGCAGGCGCTCGACCGCGACGAGCCGCGCCGCGTGGGTGAGTCCGTCGTCACGATGGACCTGAACTACGCCACGATCACCGGCGTCGCCCGCGACGACCTGGACGACGGCGGCGCCTGGCTGTACGCGGAGACCGTGCGCCAGATCCACGCGATGACGGCGGAGCGCGCCGAGGGCAAGACCAAGGTCGAGCTGCTCATCCCCGACTTCAACGCGGACCCCGACCAGCTGGCCGAGGTCTTCTCCTCGCGCCCCGAGGTCCTCGGGCACAACGTGGAGACGGTGCCGCGCATCTTCAAGCGGATCCGCCCCGGCTTCCGTTTCGAGCGTTCGCTCGAGGTCATCACCCGCGCCCGTGAGGCCGGTCTGGTCACCAAGTCGAACCTCATCCTCGGCATGGGTGAGGAGCGCGAGGAGATCAGCGAGGCGCTGCACGCGCTGCACGACGCGGGCTGCGAGCTCATCACGATCACGCAGTACCTGCGCCCGACGCCGCGCCACCACCCCGTGGAGCGCTGGGCCAAGCCGCAGGAGTTCGTGGAGCTGAAGGAGGAGGCCGAGGAGATCGGCTTCTCCGGCGTCATGTCCGGCCCGCTGGTCCGCTCCTCGTACCGCGCCGGCCGTCTCTACCAGATGGCGATCGAGAAGCGCGGGGCGTATGTCGCCTCGCAGGCGGTCTGACCGCGGGCGAAAGCCCGACTGTGTGAATCGGCGCACAAACGACTACTGATGAGTAGTGGCCGAGATGACGCGGCCTCTACGGTCCCCGCAGGTGAGGGGGACCGTAGAGGCCGCGTCAATGTTTCGAGGCCCGGCGTCAAGGCTTCATCCGTGTTTGACCGGTCGGTCACGCCCTGGTAACACCAATCAGTGACCCTGGAATTACCCCACGTACAGCCCTACCCATAGCCGCTCAGGAGGGCCCCACCATGCAGGCCGCGCCCGTACGCGCCACCGCCATCCCGTCCGTCACCGACGCACTGCGCGCCGTCGAGTCGCTTCTCATGAGCAGCGGCCAGCGCACCGCTCGCCGCAACGCCTGGACGTCCGTGCTCGACGACCGGCGTCGCGCCAAGGACCGGGCCGAGGCGCTGAGTGTGCTCGAAGGGGCGATGCCAACCCGCACGTCGTAGTCACCTCCAGGGGCACGTAGACTTCACGACATGGCGAGGAAGGAAACCGCGGCGGACGCCGCGAACCCCGGGCGACTCAAGCAGATTGCCCTGACCTACAAGATGACCCGCAAGGCCGATCCGCGGATCGGGCTTGTCATCGCGGCTGTGGGGATCGTCACCTTCGGTGTCCTCCTCGCGATCGGCTTCTTGATCGGTCACCCGATCTATCTCGGCATTCTCGGCTTTGTGCTCGCCTTCCTCGCGATGGCGATCGTCTTCGGGCGCAGGGCGGAGCGTGCGGCCTTCGGGCAGATGGAGGGCCAGCCCGGTGCGGCGGCCGCGGTGCTCGACAAGATCGGCCGTGGCTGGACGACGACTCCGGCGGTGGCGATGAACCGCAGCCAGGACGTCGTGCACCGCACGGTCGGCAAGGCCGGCATCGTGCTCGTCGCCGAGGGCAACCCGAACCGGGTGAAGAGCCTGCTGGCCGCCGAGAAGAAGCGCATGGCCCGCGTCGTCTCCGACGTCCCGGTGCATGACGTCATCGTCGGCACCGGCGAGGGCCAGGTCCCGCTGAAGAAGCTGCGTACGACGCTTCTGAAGCTGCCCCGCGTCCTCCAGGGCCCGCAGGTCACGGCGACCAACGACCGGCTGCGCGCTATGGGGGACCTCATGAGCAACATGCCGTTGCCGAAGGGGCCCATGCCGAAGGGCGCTCGCATGCCGCGCGGCGGCCCGAAGATGCGCTGACCTCTCCCCTGTCCTTCCCCTGCTTTTCCCTACGTCGACGAAAGGCCCCGGAACCGATCGGTTCCGGGGCCTTTCGTCGTACCCGCGCTCATGCACTCATGCGCTGCGGCTTGCTCTGTGGCTGAACTGCTAGATCCGCACCTGGACGGCGCGGCCGAGGCGGTCGTGCAGGCCGCGGCCGTCGCGGTCCCAGATCAGGGCCGGGACGGCGACGCAGAGCAGCACGCTGCGGACGAGGACGCGGCCGATGCCGAGCCGTCCGCCGCCCTCGGCGATGACACGCAGCCTGAAGAGGGCCTTGCCGGGGGTGCAGCCGACCGTGCCGACCGTCAGGACGGTCATGACGAAGAAGATGCCCAGCGCCCAGTTGCCCATCGCCTGCTGGTCACCGCGAGCGAACAGGCCGTATGCGATGAGCATGCACAGGGCCCAGTCGACGGCGATGGCGCCCATGCGCCGCCCGGGCCGCGCGATCGATCCCGGCCCCTCCTCCGGCAGGCCGAGCTGCTCGCCCCGGTACCCGAAGTCGACGCCCGCGTCCTCTGCCGCCGCACGAGGTCCGGAGAGCCACGATCCGATTACTTGCCTGTTGTCCACCCGTCCACGGTACTGCGCCCGTTTTCGTACGAGGACGGTCGGGGTAGGGCGAATGACACCCGGCGTGAACCCGGCTCGGTTAACTTCCGCGAAACAAATGGGTCATGCTTGAGAAATCCCCCGTCCCTATGGTCGGGTCCCAGCGTGTGCCACCGCACTGGCCGCACAACGAGCTACAACCCCGTCCCCGCCTGGGGGTCGGGAGTAGGAGGAGTTGGATGTTCCAGAACGCCGACGACGCAAAGAAGTTCATCGCGGACGAGGATGTGAAGTTCGTAGATGTCCGGTTCTGCGACCTGCCCGGAGTGATGCAGCACTTCACGATCCCGGCAGCGGCGTTCGACCCTGACGAGGAGCTGGCGTTCGACGGATCGTCGATCCGCGGCTTCCAGGCCATCCACGAGTCCGACATGGCGCTGCGCGCGGACCTGTCGACCGCCCGGGTCGATCCCTTCCGCCGCGACAAGACCATCAACATCAACTTCTTCATCCACGACCCGATCACGGGCGAGCAGTACAGCCGTGACCCGCGCAACATCGCCAAGAAGGCCGAGGCCTACCTCGCGTCCACCGGCATCGCGGACACCGCGTACTTCGGCCCCGAGGCGGAGTTCTACGTCTTCGACAACGTCCGCTTCCAGACGTCGGCGAACGAGAGCTTCTACCACATCGACTCCGAGGCAGGCGCCTGGAACACCGGTGCGGTCGAGAACAACCGTGGCTACAAGGTCCGCTACAAGGGCGGCTACTTCCCGGCCCCGCCGGTGGACCACTTCGCGGACCTCCGCGCGGAGATCTCCCTGGAGCTGGACAAGAACGGCCTCCAGGTCGAGCGCCAGCACCACGAGGTCGGCACGGCCGGCCAGGCGGAGATCAACTACAAGTTCAACACGCTGCTCGCCGCGGCCGACGACCTGATGCTCTTCAAGTACATCGTGAAGAACGTCGCCTGGCGCAACGAGAAGACCGCGACCTTCATGCCGAAGCCGATCTTCGGTGACAACGGCTCGGGCATGCACGTGCACCAGTCGCTGTGGGCGAACGGCGACCCGCTCTTCTACGACGAGCAGGGTTACGCGGGCCTCTCGGACACCGCCCGCTACTACATCGGCGGCATCCTCAAGCACGCCCCCTCGCTCCTCGCCTTCACGAACCCGACGGTGAACTCCTACCACCGCCTGGTCCCGGGCTTCGAGGCTCCGGTCAACATGGTGTACTCGCAGCGCAACCGCTCGGCTGCCATGCGTATCCCGATCACCGGCTCGAACCCCAAGGCCAAGCGCGTCGAGTTCCGCGCGCCGGACCCGTCCTCGAACCCGTACCTGGCGTTCTCGGCGCTCCTGATGGCCGGCCTTGACGGCGTCAAGAACAAGATCGAGCCGCCGGAGCCGATCGACAAGGACCTCTACGAGCTGGCCCCCGAGGAGCACGCGGGCGTCGCCCAGGTCCCGACCTCCCTCCCGGCGGTCCTCGACGCCCTCGAGGCGGACCACGAGTACCTCCTGGCCGGCGGTGTCTTCACCCCCGACCTGATCGAGACGTGGATCGACTACAAGCGCACGAACGAAATCGCCCCGATCCAGCTGCGTCCGCACCCGCACGAGTTCGAGCTGTACTTCGACATTTAAGAACGCCGCAGGTCAGAGCGAGTTTCCGCTCGCCTGGGCCGTTCGTTTGTGGGCCGTCGGCCGTGCTCTCCCCTTCCGGGAGGCACGGCCGACGGCCTTTTCGGGTCACGTGCCGATGGCGTACTCGGTGAAGTGGCCGCATGGGGTGAAGCCCAGGCTGCGGTAGACCGGCTCGCCCTCCGGGGATGCCTGTAGGACCGCTGTCTGGTGGCCCGCGTCGCGTGCGGTGCGCAGCGTCGTGTGGGTGATGGCGGCGCCGTAGCCTCGTCGGCGGTGATTCTTGAGGGTGGAGATGTTGTAGATGCCGGCCACGCCCGCGTGGAAGAAGACCTCCGCGGTGCAGACCGGCAGGCCGTCCGCGTAGCCGATCAGGAAGTGCGCCGGGCAGTCGGCGGCGAGAGCCTGGTCCGCCGTCTCGGCGTAGAACTGGCGGACCGTGGCGGACGCCGGGTCCCAGTTCGCGGCCAGCAGTGTCGCGTAGTCGGCGAGGTGCTCGCGGCTTGTCACCCGGCGGATGACCAGGCCGTCGGGCTGCGGGGGCGGCGGCAGCGTGCCGCGCAGGTCCTTCCACATCCCGGCCTCCGTCTCCGATGGCACGATGCCGGTGGCCTCCAGGTGTGCGCCCAGGTTTGGCGGCGTCGACGCGGGGCCGACCCACCAGGAGAACGGGCGGCCCGTGGTGGCCAGTTGCCGGACGGTCTCCGTGACGCGTCGCGGGGCGGAGTCCTCGGTGAAGCGGGCCGCCGCGACGATGTTGAACGTGTCGTCGTGCAGCCCGCTGTCTGCCACCAGGAGGTCGTCCGCCTCGATGATCGTCGCGCCTGCCAGGCGCCGGTGGAGATGGCCGGCGTGCTCCGCCAGGTTCAGCTCCATCCTGGCCTGCAGGTCGGCTTCACCATCGGCGGTCCGCGGACTTGGTGCGGCAATAGTGGTCTATTTCAGCAGTTCGGAGTGCGCGTCGTCATGGGGTTTTCGGGCCCTCGGCGCCGGTGGGCAGGTCGTATATCGGGCGACTCGTGTCTGTGCCTCGTCCTACCATCGCCGTCACGGTGGGCGGTGGGCGGGACGAGTGGGGGGTGCGGCAGTGATGAGTTGGTTCGGTGGGGGCGAGGGTGCTGGGCTCGTGCGAGCTGTCCGCGGGGCTTCCCTGCGGGACATGCTCGATGTGTCGGATCCTGCCGCCTGGATCGCGTTCGATGCCGACGTACGTGGGATGTCCTTGCGATGGGACGAGTTGGGGGCTGGTGCGGGTCGGGTCGCCCTTGATCTTTGCAGCTACGACGGCAGGGTGCGGCAAGCCGCGTTGCGGCAGGTCTCGGGGTATCCGGAGCTGTTGCCGCTCGTCGTCATTCGCTGTTCCGACTGGGCCGCGCCCGTACGGGAGGTCGCGCGCCGTCTGCTGCGGGCCATGCTGCCCCGGCTCGATGCCGCGGAGCTGGCCGCCCTCGCGCCCGTGCTGTTGCGCGTGGGACGCCGGGAGCGTGGGGTCTTCGGCGTCGAGCTGTTGCGGGACGGCGTGAGCGGGGTGGCGGGTGAGCGGCTCGTGGCGTTGCTCGGTCATGCGGATCCCGTCGTACGCCGCTTCGCCTGTCGCATCGCCGTCGACGAGCACGTTCTTCCCACCGGGCAACTGGCCCGTACCGCCGCCCTCGACAGCGACGTCGTCGTGCAGAACCTCTGCGCCGACGCCGCCCTCGCGGGCATCGGAGAGGGTGGGGGATCGGGTGCGGGAACTGGTACTGGTACTGGTACTGGGGCGTACCTCGATGTCGTCTCGGTCCTCCTCGGGGCGCGCAACCCCCGCGTCCGCTCCGCCGGTGTCACCGCCCTGCGGCGTGTGGGGCGGGCGGAGGCGGCGCGTGCGTTCCTCGCGGACCGTTCGGCGCTCGTGCGGGCCTGTGCCCGTTACGTCCTGCGGCAGGGCGGGGCCGATCCGCTGCCCGTTTATCAGGAGTGGTGCGCCGACCCCGGCGACGCCGCGTTGCCGCCCGGCGCGGCCATCGGTCTGGCGGAGTGCGGGAGCCGCACGGATGCCGCACTGCTCCTGCCGCTCCTCGCACACGCGGTGCCTGCGGTCCGGGCACGTGCCGTGGCCGGGCTGCGGCTGCTCGACGTGGCGGGCACCGAGCGGTTGCGGGCGCTCCTGGACGATCCCGCGCCCGCCGTTGCCCGCGAGGCCTCCGTCGCGCTGCTCTCCAGCGCGCGGCAACTGCCCACGGAGTGGTTGACGGCGCGTATCGGGCCGGAGCGGCCCCGGCACACCCGCGTCGCCGCCTTCCGGCTGCTCTGCGCACAGGGTGGAGCAGCTCAACTGGCCGCCGCTGCGGCCCTATTGGACGACCCCGACGCCAAACTCCGGCGCCGGGCCGAGCAGATCACACAGGGCCGCCGGCACTGACCTCGCAGGGAGGGCGGGGGGTAACCCAACGGCCTCCGCCGCAGCGGCGGGGTAACCCAACTGGCCTCCGCCGCAGCCCTGTTGCGGGACCCTGACGCCAAGCTGCGGCGCGCGCCGCCATGTGCGATCGCGGGGCACGCCACCGGCACCTCACGATGTGCCCAGGTGAAGGTGAAGGTGAAGGTGAAGTCACCCTACGTGCGCAGGAAGCGGATCCACGGGCGTCCGTCCACGTCCGCCTCCCCCGGCGTCACCACCGCCCGTACCCCGTACACCTTCGCGATCAGTTCCTCCGTGATCACTTCCGCCGGTGTGCCCGACGCGTACGCCGCTCCCTCGCGCAGGACCAGTACGTGGTCGCAGAACATCGCCGCCAGGTTCAGGTCGTGCAGGGCGATCACGCTGGTCAGGGGGAGGTCCGACACCAGGGAGAGGAGGTCGAGCTGGTGCTGGACGTCCAGGTGGTTGGTGGGTTCGTCGAGGAGCAGTTCCCTGGGCTTCTGGGCCAACGCCCTTGCTATCTGGACCCGTTGGCGTTCGCCGCCCGAGAGCGTGTGCCAGGACTGGGCCGCCCTGTCGGACAGGCCCGTGCGGGTCAGGGCCTCCCGTACCGCCTCTTCGTCCTCCGGCGTGGACGGGGACCATGCCCTGCGGTGCGGGATGCGGCCCAGGCGTACCACTTCCCCCACCGACAGCTCCACCTGCGTCGTGGCCTCCTGGTCCACCACCGCCACCCTGCGTGCCACCGTGCGGCGGCCCACCTCACGCAGCGGATCGCCGTCCAGCGTGACCACTCCCGACGTTGGGGCCAGGACGCCCGCCAGGATGCGGAGGAGGGTTGTTTTTCCCGATCCGTTGGGGCCCAGGAGACCGACCGTCGCCCCGGGGGGCGGGGACAGCGTCACTCCGTCGACTATCAGGCGGCCCGCTGCCGTTCTGGTGACTCTGTCCGCTCGTAGGCCGGAACCGGCCGCGCTCATGTCGTCCTCCGCGTGCGATAGAGGACAAGGACGAACGCCGGGACGCCGATCAGGGACGTCACCACCCCCACGGGAACCTCCTGCGGGTCGAGGACCGTGCGGGCCAGCGTGTCCACCCACACCAGGAACACGGCGCCCGCGATCGCCGTGACCGGGAGCAACCGTGCGTGACCGGAGCCGACGAGCGCTCGGGCCGCGTGCGGCAGGACCAGGCCCACGAAGCCGATGGCGCCCGCGCTGCTGACCAGCGCCGCCGTCAGGAGGGCCGTGACGGAGAGCAGCAGGAGCCGGGTGCGGGCCACGTGGACGCCCAGCGTCGCCGCCGCGTCCTGGCCGAACGCGAACGCGTCCAGGGTCCGCGCCTGCGTCAGACAGATCGCGAGGGCCGCGAAGAGCACCGCCGCGCACAGCCAGACGTCCGTCCAGCCCACCCCGCTCAACGAGCCGAGCAACCAGAACATGACGCTCCGCGTCGTCTCCGCGTCGCCCGACGTCAGGATCACGAACGAGGTGAGGGCGGAGAAGAGCTGCATCGCCGCCACGCCCGACAGGACCACCCTGTCGGCGGTTCCGCCCAGGGTGTGGCTGAGGAGCAGGACCAGCGCGAAGGAGCAGACAGCCCCGGCGAAGGCGCCCGCCGAGACCGACACCACTCCCCCGCCGACCCCCAGGACGACGATCGCGACCGCGCCCGTCGACGCGCCGGACGAGACGCCGAGCACGAAGGGGTCGGCGAGCGGGTTGCGCAGCAGCGACTGGAGGACCGTTCCGCAGACCGCGAGGCCCGCGCCGCAGACCGCCGCGAGGAGCGTGCGCGGCATGCGCAGGTTCCAGACGATGCCGTCCCTGATGGGTGTCAGCCGCGCCTCTCCCCAGCCGAGGTGGGCCGCGACCGCCGACCACACGTCCAGTACGGAGATGTCGGCGGGGCCGATCGTGACGGCCACCGCCACGGAGAGGGCGAGGGCGGCCAGGCCCGCCGCCCAGAGCAGGGCGCGGCGTACACCGCCCGCGACGCCGACACGGGAACCGGCGCCGGCGCCGACACCGAGACCGACACGGGCACGGGCACGGGCGCCGACACCGGCGCCAACCCTCACTTCGCGAGCCCGATCACTTGGCGAGCCCGAACTCGCGCAGCGCGTCCGCGACTTGCTCCACCCCGTCCACCGTACGGATCGTCGGGTTCATGGCCTGGCCGCTCAGCAGCACGTACCGCTTCTTCTTCACGGCGGTCAGGTTCTTGGTGACCGGGTTGGACTCCAGGAACTCGATCTTCTTCTTCGCGCTCTCGGCCGTCTGCGACTTGCGGGTGAGGTCGCCGATGACCAGGACGTCCGGGTCGCGGTCCGCCACCGTCTCCCAGTTGATCTGGGGCCACTCCTCGCGGGTGTCGTCGAAGACGTTCTTCGCACCCAGTTCGCGGGTGATGATGCCGGGTGCCCCGCAGCAGCCCGCGATGTAGGGCGCGTCGGAGTTGGCGAACCAGTAGAGGATCTTCGCGCCGGACGCGTCGACGTCCCGCGTCGCCTTGGCCACCCGGCCCTTGAGCTCCGCGATCAGGCGCTCGCCGCGCTTCTCGACCCCGAAGGCCTTGGCCAGGTCCCGCACTTCGCCGTAGACGGTGTCCATGGTGAGCGTCTTGACGCGGCTGCCGTCGCCGTCGCCGCTGTTGTCCTTGCCCGCGCAGTCGGAGGGCGAGACATAGGCGGGTACGCCGAGTTCGGCGAACTTGGCGCGGTCGGCGACGCCGCCCTTGCTGACCGTCGCCAGGAAGGAGGCGGTGACGAAGTCCGGTTCCTGGGCGAGGACCTTCTCGAAGGAGGGGTAGCTGTCGGCGAGGCGCTCGACCTTGGCGTTGTCCTTCGCCAGGCCCTTGAGCACCGGGTCCGTCCAGGTGCCGGTGCCGGCCATGCGGTCGGCGAGGCCGAGGGAGAGCAGGATCTCGGTGGAGCCCTGGTCGAGGGAGACGGCCCGCTGCGGCGGTGCCTTGATCTCCGCCTTCTTGCCGCAGGAGGTGAGGGTGAGCGGGTACCCGCCGGCCTTCTTGTCCGTGTTCGATGCGGTGGAGGTCGCCGACGGGCCTCCGCAGGAGGTCAGCGTGACGGCCAGGGCCATGCCGAGGAGGAGGGCAGGAACGCGTGCACGACGGGCGGGCCTACGTACGCGACGGGCTGGCATACGTACACGACGGGCTGTGGAGGACACGAGATCCCTTGAGTCTCACGGCTCATACGCGGAGCCTGGCCTGCTTCGTCACCTCCGCCGCCCGGTGTGCGGACGAAGGTGCCAGCAGGTCTTCGGACTCGGGGATCGGCCGGGCGGGGCGCCTTCCCAGGCGTCCGTGGACGCCCAGTGGCCGTGGCCCCGCCCGTTCCCCCTCACCGCTGCGCGTCAGTTCCGGATTCGCACCGGATTCCCTGGCCCTGGTGTGGGTTTGACTGGCTTGCGCAAGTTATCACGCGAGGTCAGGACGGCTGCTCGGGCCTCGGTGCGCCGCGGTAGGTGCCGAAGGACCACTTGTTGCCCTCGGGATCGGCGATCGCGAACTCCCGGCTGCCGTACGGCTGGTCCTCGATCTCACGGATGATCTTGACCCCCGCGGTGCTGAGCCGCTGATAGAGCTCGTCCACGCGGTCGGTGACGACGTACGCCCCGAAGGTGCCCGGCTTCAGGCACCAGTCCTGGGACTTCTCGTCGTACGAGCCGAGCATGATCGCGCCGCCCTCGGGCCAGTCGAGCTCGGCGTGGGCCACGCGGCCGCCGTCCTCGTAGACGGCGGTGCGCAGGAAGCCGACCGTGCCGACCAGAAAGTCGATCAGGGCGGGGGCGTCGTGGGCCTGGAGGGTCGGCCACACATCGGGGGCGCGCCCGGCGGAGGTGGGCTGGGACGAGGTCTGGGTCTGGGTCTGGGGTTGCTGCTTCTCGTTGGCGTTCATGGGTCCTACTCTTCGCTCCCGCCATGGCTCCCGGCTTGGATATTCCGGCACTCTTCGGCCAGCCAGCCGCTGGGGCTCGCTCCGGTGTACTGCCGGAAGTCCCGCACCAGGTGGGAGTGGTCGTAGTAGCCGCAGTCGGCGGCGACGCGGGCCAGGTCGGGGGCGCCGCCCGCCGCGACGGGGCGCACGACGGCGTTGCGTGCGCGCTGGAAGCGCATCAGGCGGCCCGCCTGCTTGGGGCTCAGGCCCGTCTCGGCGCGGAAGAGCGTGGTCAGCCGGCGTTCGCTGAGCGCGACGTGCCGGGAGAGGCCGCGCAGGGTGCCCACCCCCTGGTGCCGGGCCAGCCAGGCCCAGGCCTCGGTGACCTCGGGGCGCACGGAGCCGCTGGACGCGTCGGCCGCGCGCTGCCTCAAGTAGCCGGACAGGGAGGCGAACCGCTCCTCCCAGGTGCCCTGCTCGCACAGCAGCTCCCGTACGTCGGCGGCGCGGCGCCCCATGACCTCCGCGCCGGGCGTCACGAGCTCACCGGCCAGTTCCGCTGCCGGTACGCCGAGCAGGGCGCGGGCGGCGAGCGGGTGGACGGCGAGCTGGATGCCCGCCTCGTGCTCGGGCCGTACGACGTAGGCCGGGGACTGGTGCAGCCCGCCGAGGACGATGTCCGTGCGGACGGCGTCACGGCCGCCCGCCTGCTCGGGGGTGCCGCCGGTGACGACGGGGCCGTCCAGCGAGAAGATCAGCGTCAGGTACGGGGAGGGCAGACCGCGGTGCAGGCCGGGCCGCTCGCCCTCCGTGCGGTAGCCGACGGCGGACACCACCATGCCGTCGAGCCGCGGGGCGGCCCGCACGAACTCCCGGGAGACGGTCTCCATGCCTCCCAGTATGCGAGGGGCACGGCTCCGAAGCAGGCCGGAGCGTGAACCACGAGGCAGGCGGGAGCAGGCCCGGAAGAGCGCCCGGAGCAGGCCCGGGAAAAGAGTCCCGAGCAGACCGGGCGTCTGACGCTGCTACCCCCGCCCGCCCGTCCCATGCCCGTTCCGTCCGGTGATGTCGATCATGGGAATCCGCCGCCCGACCCCATACGATGACCCGCCGCTCCGGACGGGGCGCAGACCGCTCTCAGGGGGCACAAAACCATGGCAGTAAAGGCAAAGGGCAAGCTGGCCGTCATCGGCACGGCGGGCGCGCTCACCGCGGCCGTCCTCGCGGGGACGGCGCTCTGGCCGAGCACGGACGCGACGGCCGCGGACGCCTCCGCCACGACGGCCAAGACCGCCGCGAGGACCACGGCCGAGCTGAAGCACTGGCCCAAGCCGGTCGCGAAGAAGCTGGGCAAGGTCATCGCGAAGAACGAGGGCAAGGGCGCGTACGCCGTCTTCGACGCGGACAACACGACGTACCGCAACGACCTGGAGGAGTCCCTCCTGCCCTTCCTGGAGATGAAGGGGGTGCTGACCCGCAAGTCGATGGACCCGTCGCTGAAGATCATCCCCTTCAAGGACACGGCGAAGCACAAGGAGAGCCTCTACAGCTACTACAACCGGCTCTGCGAGGTCGACGACCAGGTCTGCTACCCGTGGGCCGCGCAGATCTTCTCCGGTTTCACGCTGAAGGAGCTCAAGGGGTACGTCGACGAACTCCTCGCCTATGACAAGCCGATCCCCGCCGAGTACTACGAGGACGGGAAGCTGACGAAGACCGAGGTCAAGACGCCCGAGTTCTTCCCGGGCATGCAGGAGCTCTACAAGTCGCTGCGCAAGCACGGCATCGAGGTCTACGTCGTCAGCGCGGCCAGCGAGGACCTCGTACGCATGGTCCTCGCCGACCCCAAGTACGGCTACCACGTGAAGCCCGAGAACGTCATCGGTGTCGGCCTGCAGCTCAAGGACCGCAAGACCGGCGAGGTCACCAGCTCCCGCAAGGAGATCGCGGAGGGCCGCTTCGACGAGAAGAAGCTCGCCGGGCGTGAGCTGACGCCGAACCTGTGGGCGCCGCTGACCTGGTACCAGGGCAAGCCCGCGGCGATCAGCACGTACATCGACGAGTGGAAGAAGCCCGTCCTGGTGGCCGGCGACACCCCGAAGAGCGACGGCCCGATGCTGTTCCACTCGGCGGACGTGCGGCACGGCGGTACGCGGGTCTGGGTCAACCGCAAGGACTCGTACATGAAGGAGCTGGACGGGATGAAGCGGAAGAACGCCGACCGGCAGCGCGAACTCGGCCAGAAGGTCACCGCGGACAAGCGGTGGCTGACGGTGACGCCGGACCAGATCGGCTAGCCGTCCCCGGTACGTCGCGGCGCCGTAGGGGTCACTCCTGCGGCGCTGCACCGTCCTGACCGGCCGCGTCCACCAGGCCCGAGGCGATCGCCTCGGTCAGTGCCGCGTGGTCCTGGGTGTTCTGCGCGGTGTAGCGCAGTGCGAAGTCCGCGATCGCCCGGTCGAACGTGTCGGAGCCGCCGAGGTAGGCGGCGATGGCGATGCGGTCGCCGGAGCGGGCGTGGGCGCGGGCCAGGGCCGTGCCGCAGAGCCGGGCGTAGGAGCTCAGTTCCGCGGGGGACATGGTCTCGATGTCGGCGGAGCCCTTCATGTCGCGCAGCTGACGCCAGTAGAAGGCACGGCCCTGGGGGCCCGTCATCCAGCCGAGGAAGATGTCGCTCGCCGCCTGGAGGAGGCGCTGGCCCGCGACCACGCGGTGGCCGGGGTGGACGTACGGTCCCGGCGGTAGGTGCTCCTCGACGGCCGACCGGACCGCCTCCTTGATCTGCAGGAAGAGCGGGTCGCCGGCGTCGCGCCCGGCGAGGAGCACGATGAAGCAGCGGGTGCCGACGCTACCCACTCCCACCACCTTCCGGGCCGCGTCCACGAAGTGATAGCGGTCCAGGAGGAGCCTGCGCTCCTCGGAGAGCGTGGAGCGGTAGTCGCCGAAGATCTTGCGCACCGCCGCGAGGTCCGTGGCGGCGGCCGGTTCGATGAGGGGCGGGTCGTGGATGATGCGGCGGACGCCGTCCACCTCTTCGGTCAGCTTGCCGAGCGCGTGCAGGCTCGTACGGCGGCGGGCACGCTCCATGGTGGTCTCCGCGCGCTTGCGGTGGCGATCGGAGCGGATGAGGGGCAACAGGCCGTGTGCGTCCGTCCGTTCGTACCAGACGGCCAGTTCACCGAGTCCGGCCAGACGTCTCATCGACGTGCGGTACGCCGCCACCGCCGCGAGGCACGCCTCCCGTGCGCCGCTCCGCGGGTGGCCGTTGCCGCCGGATGCCACGGCGATGCTCGCGGCCAGGCGCTTGACGTCCCATTCGAAGGGTCCGGGGCACGTCTCGTCGAAGTCGTCGAGGTCGAAGAGCAGGGTGCGTTCCGGGGAGGCGAACAGGCCGAAGTTCAACAGGTGGGCGTCGCCGCAGAGTTGGACCGTCAGGCCGGTGTTCCACTGGACGGCCAGGTCCCCCGCCATGATGGCGGCGGCGCCCCTGAGGAAGGCGAAGGGCGAGGCGGCCATGCGGGCGTACCGGATGGGCAGCAGCTCCTGGACGCGGTCCGCGCCCTGCCGCTCCAGGACGGCCACCGGGTCGGCGCGGTCGGCCGAGGGTATCCACGCCCCGTGCGAGGAGCGGGAGGCACGCTTGCGGGCGGCCTTGCCCTGGCGGGCACGCTCGTCCGGAGTGGTCATCGCCCCTCGCCCCTCTCCGTCGGCGGCTCCCGGCAACAGCCTCCCCTCAGGAGCAGCCAATGCCGCCACCGGCGCGTACGCATGCCCAGTACGCCGAACGGGTGAACCGCCCCCTGGAGCTCCCGAGAGCCTCGGGACCTCAGCTTCCGCCCGCCACCGCCCATGCCGCCACCCTCTTGGCCAGCGCTCCCCCGGCCCGCGTCCACAGGAAGTGGTCCAGGCGGGCGCCCGCCTCCTGCACGGAGTACCGCCGGCGCGTGACGCGGGCCCCCGGCACCTTGCCGACGAGGTGGTCGAGTGCGGCCACGGGTGCCCAGGTGTCACCCTCGACGGAGACCGCGAGGACGGGCAGGGCGAGGGCGTCCAGGGCCGCCTCGTAGTCGTGCGGGGAGCCGGGGGACGAGTAGCGGCCGGTACGGCCCTGACGTGCCCAGTCCCGCATGACGCCCTTGGGCTGGTTGCCGCCGAAGCCGAGCCTGGTCCCGGGCCACCGGCCGAGCAGCGACGTGGTGGCCGCGGCGAACAGCTCGCCGATGAGCAGCAGGGGCCCGCGCAGTGGACCGTACGCACGGAACCAGACGGAGCCCGAGGCGACGAGGGCGACTCCGTCGACGCCGGGTCCGATGCCCAACGCGGCGTGGATGAGGCCGAGTTGGCCGCCCAGGCTGTGACCGAGGAGGTACAGCGGGGGCTCCGGGCCCAGTTCGGCGCGTATCGCGTCGATGACCGCGACGAGGTCCTGCTCCACGATCGTGCGGTAGCCGTGGTCGAGGGCGTCCGCGTCCGTCACCCGCGGGGTGCTCTCCCCCTGCCCCCGCAGGTCCACGGTGAGGGCGGTGAGCCCTTCCGCGTTCAACTGGCGGGCGAACGCGCGGTAGTAGCGGGCGGGGGTGCCCATCGCGGGGAGGATCAGGACGGCGGGCGCGGGCCGGGGCGATGCCTCGCTCCCGCGCAGGCCCCGGACGGGAAACCGTGCCCCGTCCGGGAGTTGGGCGGTGACGAGCAGCGGCAGCTCGTCCGCGGGCTCCTGCTGGGTCGGGGCGGATTCCGGCTGAGTCATGCGGACAGCATGAAGCACGCGTACGGGCAGGGGCCGCGTGGCCCCCGCCCGTACACGTCCGTGCGACGGCTCAGCGGCTGTACCGCATGAGGGCGCGCACCATGTGGCAGGTGATGTCCGACGGCGGATGGATTCCCACGTCCTCCGCCATGCTCCGGATCCTGGGGTTGCTCGCCTGGTTCGGCAGATAGACGCCCGAGTCCAGCAGGGCTATCGCCAGGCGCATGGCCTTCAGGCGCCGGTTGTGCGTGATGTACCACTCGCGCGGCCGGCCGGCCGGGAGCGGGCGCTTCTCCAGTGGTGCGTACGTCGGGTCGATGATCACGGGCCGGGAAGCGTTGCGCTTCGACTTCGATGTGAGTGCGGCAGCGGGCACAGGCATCCTCCTGTCGCGGTCAGGAACCCCCGTCGGGAACCCTCGAACACTGCTTCTAGTTTACTGCCGGGCACTGACAATCGCCGCTGGCCAGACGGCCTTTGGGGCGGTGTGACGGAAGGTGTGACGGGTGGGTCACGGGTAGCGTGTGCGGCATGGAGATCTGGATCAATCCCGCCTGTTCGAAGTGCCGCAGCGCACTCACCCTGCTCGACGCGGAGGGCGCCGACTACACCGTCCGCCGCTACCTCGACGACGTCCCCACCGCGGACGAGATCCGGGCCGTCCTGGAGCGGCTCGGCCTGGAGCCGTGGGACATCACGCGCACCCAGGAGGACGCCGCCAAGGAGCTGAACCTGAAGGACCGCGAGGCCTGGCCGCGCGACGCCTCGGGACGCGACCGCTGGATCACGGCGCTCGCCGAGCACCCCAAGCTCATCCAGCGGCCCATCATCACCGCCGACGACGGCACCGCGGTGGTGGGACGCACGGAGGAGGCGGTACGGGACGCGATGTCCCGGTAGCCGCACAGCCGAATGGCCGCCCAGGCACCTCCGAGCAGCGGCGCGCGCAGGGCGCAGATGACTGCCGAACGATGAGCCATATCCGTCGAACCGTTACATATGCCTCCCTAGCGTTGAGCACTCCACACGCCGCGGGCCGGACGAAGGATCCGGGAAACGGAAAGGAGCGCACCGTGCGGAACCTGAAGGCCGGAGGCGTGTACGGCACGGTCCTCGCCAGCGCGCTGGTCGCCGCGCTCCACTCGGAGCAGCAGATCTACACGCCCTGGTACGACGCGGCCTGGATCCTGGTGACCGCGGGCACGGCCGCCCTCGCGCACGGATACGCGCACCACATGTGCACGCACCGGCCCGGCACCGGACTGCACCGGTGGCGGCAATTGCTCCGGGAACTCATGGACGAGTGGCCGGTGATCGCAGCCTGCTGGCCGACCGTGGCGGTGCTCATGCTCGCCGGGGCCTTCGGCTGGCCCGAGGCACCGGTCACCTACTCCGTGCTCCTCCTCAACGCGGCCCTGCTCCTCGGCTGGGGCACCTTCGCCGCACTGCGGGCGGGTTACCGGCGGCGCTCGGCCGTGCTGCTCGGGATGGCGGACGCGACGATCGGGCTGCTGATCGCGGCGGCCAACGCCGTCATCAAGTGACCGGGACGTGAACGGCGGGACGTGAACTCAGCCACATCCACCGCCGGTAACACGGGGTTCACATGCGAGCAATGGACGGGAAATCGCGCGTTGGCAGGCTGCGCGGCATCACCACGGCACCGCAGCACCCGCACGTTCTGCGCCGTACCGAGCTTTTAGAGGATGGGCCCCGTGACCTTCAAGGCTGAGTACATCTGGATCGACGGCACCGAGCCGACCGCCAAGCTCCGTTCGAAGACGAAGATCATGACGGACGGCGCCGAGCTCCCGAACTGGGGCTTCGACGGATCCAGCACGAACCAGGCCAAGGGTCACGCATCCGACCGTGTGCTCAAGCCGGTCTTCACCTGCCCGGACCCGATCCGCGGCGGCGCTGACGTACTCGTGCTGTGCGAGGTCCTCAACACGGACATGACGCCGCACGAGTCCAACACCCGTGCCGCGCTGGCCGAGATCGAGGAGCGGTTCGGCTCGCAGGAGCCCATCTTCGGCATCGAGCAGGAGTACACCTTCTTCGAGGGCGACCGCCCGCTCGGCTTCCCCGTCGGCGGCTTCCCCGCCGCGCAGGGCGGCTACTACTGCGGTGTCGGCGCCGACGAGATCTTCGGCCGTGACATCGTCGAGGCGCACCTGGAGAACTGCCTCAAGGCGGGCCTGGGGATCTCCGGCATCAACGCCGAGGTCATGCCCGGCCAGTGGGAGTTCCAGGTCGGCCCGCTCTCCCCCCTCGAGGTCTCCGACCAGCTGTGGATCGCCCGCTGGCTGCTCTACCGCACCGCCGAGGACTTCAAGGTGTCGGCCACGCTCGACCCGAAGCCGGTGAAGGGCGACTGGAACGGCGCGGGCGCGCACACGAACTTCTCGACGAAGGCGATGCGCGAGGGCTACGACGCGATCATCACCGCCGCCGAGTCCCTCGGTGAGGGCTCCAAGCCGATGGACCACGTCAAGAACTACGGCGCGGGCATCGACGACCGCCTCACCGGTCTGCACGAGACCGCCCCGTGGAACGAGTACAGCTACGGCGTCTCCGACCGCGGCGCCTCGGTCCGCATCCCGTGGCAGGTCGAGGTGGAGCAGAAGGGCTACATCGAGGACCGCCGCCCCAACGCGAACGTCGACCCGTACGTCGTGACGCGCCTGATCGTCGACACGTGCTGCGCCGCCCTGGAGAAGGCCGGCCAGGTCTGATCGCGTCCAGCTCGTTCTGACTCGTTCCGAAGGGGGCGATCACCGGGACCGGTGATCGCCCCCTTCGGCATGCAACGCCGGAGGGTCCCATTCACGCCAAGCGTTCGCCAAGGAGGCGTATCAGCGTGCGAGAGGGAACGACCGCGGCCTCTCCCATCTGCTTCAATGGGGCCATGGGCAGCTACGGGAACACCGCGACGGGTCGTGAGCACGACCTCGAGCCGTTCTGGCCTTCCCGCCAACACCATGACTTCGACCGGGTGTGTTGCCGCGCGATGAACGCGCAGGCCCTCTAAAGCCGTTCACCCGGCCTTCGCCTGACGCGCACGACGTACGTCTTCGACGACTGACGACTCCTTCGCGCGAAAGAGCTGACCTCCATGGCGAACTCCCGTTCCTTCTCGGCATCCACCGCTTCCACCGCGACCGCCACCGCCGCGCCGCTGACCAGCCCCGGCCGGGGGCGGCTGCGCGCCGTCGCCCCGGACGAGGTGGCGCAGATCACCGACTTCCTGCCGCCGGGCGCGACCTGGCTGCCGGCGCCGCAGCACACGCTGCCCACCCTGCCGGGCCAGCCGCCGATGATCGGCTACCTGGTCCTCGTACCGGCCGGGCAGGAGCCCCATGCCGCCGGGCCCGAGCCGCTGCAGCCCGCCGGGCAGGAGCGGACGCCCGCTTCCGGCGGCCCCGTGTGGATCGACGCCGTGCAGCGTGCGGCGCAGGTCGACGGCCGCCCGCTCGACCTCACGTATCTGGAGTTCGAGCTGCTCGCGCATCTCGTCGCCCATCCCCACCGGGTGCACACGCGCGACCAGTTGGTGACCACGGTGTGGGGTTACGGACACGTGGGCGACGGGCGCACGGTCGACGTCCACATCGCGCGGCTGCGGCGCAAGCTGGGCGCCGAGCACCGCCAGACGATCCAGACGGTGCGGCGCGTCGGCTACAAGTACGCGCCGCCCGCAACCCGCTGACCTGAGGGTTCCCGGACGGGGCCGGTCTCTGCCACGAGCAGAACCCGGTTCCGTCCGCGGCGCGCGGCGGGCAGAGTCGTCTCCATGAGACTTCTGATGCTGGGTGGTACGCAGTTCGTGGGCCGAGCCGTTGTCGAGGCCGCGCTCGCGCGTGGCTGGGAGGTGACGGTCTTCCACCGCGGCAGCCACGAGGCGCCCGCCGGAACGGTGTCGCTGCTCGGCGACCGTACGGCCAAGGGCGGCCTGGACGCGCTCGCCGCCTCCGACGCCGAGTGGGACGTCGTCGTCGACACCTGGTCGGGGGCGCCGCGTGCCGTGCGCGAGGCGGCGCGGCTGCTCGCGGGACGTGCGGGGCGGTATGTGTACGTGTCGAGCGTCTCCGTGTACCAGTGGCCGATAGCGGCGGGTTCCGACGAGAGCCACCCCGTCGTCGGGGGCGATCCCGACGCGGACGCGGTGGCGTACGCCGAGGACAAGCGGGGTGGGGAGCTCGCGGCCGTCGCCGAGTTCGGGGAGGAGCGCACGGTGCTCGCCCGCGCGGGGCTGATCCTCGGTCCGTACGAGAACATCGGCCGGCTGCCGTGGTGGCTGAACCGGGTCGCCCGGGGCGGTCCCGTACTGGCCCCGGGGCCAAGGGGGTTGGGCCTCCAGTACATCGACGCGCGGGACCTCGCGGAGTGGGTCCTGGACGCCACCTTCGCGGGTCTGCACGGCCCGTACAACATCGTCTCCCCCCTCGCGCACACCACGACGGAGGAGTTCCTGGAGGCGTGTGTGGCCGTGGCCGGCGCCGACGACGTGGAGCTGCGCTGGACCGAGCCCTCGGTGATCGCCGAGCACGGCATCGAGCCGTGGATGCAGCTCCCGGTGTGGGCACCGCCGGGCGAAATGCACGACTCCATGCACCGCACCTCGACGGAGAAGGCGGTGGCCGCGGGGCTCCGGGCGCGTCCGGTGGCGGACACGGTCGCGGACACGTGGGCCTGGCTCCGGTCGATCGGCGGCCAGGCCCCGCAGCGGCCCGACCGCCCGGTGGTGGGCCTGGCCCCGGACAAGGAAGCGAAGGCCCTGGGCCTCTAGCACGGGAACGGGGCGGTGGCCGGGACCGAAGTCTCCGGCCCCGGCCACCGCCCCGCAGCGGGCCTACGCGCCCGACGGAACCCGCCGGGGAGCAGGCTGCTCCGGTACTGCGGGCATCTCGCCATGGGAGACCCGCGGCAGCCACGAAAGCCCGCGCGGCGTACGCCAGTTGCGCTCGCCGAGCAGCGTCATCAGGGACGGCAGCAGCACCATCCGCACGACCGTCGCGTCCAGCAGGACGGCCACGCCCAGGCCCACGCCCATCTGCTGCATGTCCTGCATGGACAGGGTGCCGAAGACCGCGAAGACCGCCACCATGATCACGGCCGCGCCCGTCACCGCGCCCGCGGTCCGTGTGATGCCCTCGCGGATCGCCTCGCGGTTGTCCAGGCCCCGGCTCCGTGCCTCGCTGATCCGCGAGACCACGAACACGTGGTAGTCCATCGACAGGCCGAAGAGCACCACGAGGACGAACAGCGGCATCCAGTTCTCGATGGCCCCCACCTGTTCCGAGCCGATCAGCTCGGCTCCCCAGCCGTGCTGGAAGACCGCGGTCATCACGCCGTAGGCGGCGCCCACCGACAGCAGGTTGAGGCCGATGGACGTCACCGCGATCACCACCGAGCGGAAGCTGAAGAGCATCAGCAGGAAGGTCACCGCCGCGATGAAGGCGAAGACCGGCACGATGCCCTTGCTGAGCTGGTCGCTGAAGTCCTCGGACGAGGCGAGGTCACCGCCGACGTAGGCATCCGCGTCCAGGCCGTCGAAGGCCGCGGGGACCACGTCGTCCCTGAGCTCGCCCAGCGCCTTCTTGGACCGCGCGTCACTGCCGTCACCGGGCAGCGGTATGTCGATCTCGGCGACGCCCGCGCTCTTGTGGACGGTGAGTTCGGCGCCCTTGCCCGCGTCGCGCACCACGGCGGCCAGCGCGTCCTGGATCTTCTTCGCCTCGATGTCGTCCGCCTTGACGACCACCTGGGCCGGCGCGGGACCGCCCGGGAACTCCTGGGTGATCTCCCGGAAGGAGACCGACAGCGGGGCGTCCGAGCCGAACTGCTTCTCCAGACCCAGCTGTTCGGTCTTCATGCCGAGCGCGGGCGCCGCGAGGGCGAGGAGCAGGACCGCCGCGCCGATGGCGAAGAACTTCGGCCTGGCGAGCACGGGGCGCAGCAGCTTGCCCGCGATGCCACCGCTGGCGTGCGCGCCCTTCGTGCCCTTGCGGCTGAGGAAGGGGATGCGCCCCGCGTTGATCCGGTCGCCGAGCGCGGAGAGCAGCGCGGGAAGCACCGTCACCGAGCCCAGCATCGCCACGCACACCACCAGGATCGTGGCGACCGCGAAGCCCTTGAAGAGCAGCAGGCCGGACAGGAACATGCCCGCCATCGCGACCATCACCGTGAGCCCGGAGACCAGTACGGCCCGCCCGCTGGTGGCTGCCGCGATCCGCAGCGCGGTCTCCGCGTCATGTCCCGCGGCCCGCTCGTCCCGCTCGCGGCGCAGGTAGAAGAGGCAGTAGTCGACGCCGACCGCGAGCCCCATCAGGAACATCACCGAGTACGTCGTCTCGAAGAGGTGCAGCTGGTGGCTGGCGAGCGAGAGCAGGCCGAAGGCCGCCACGCACGCGGTCAGCGCGAGCCCGACCGGGAGCAGTGCCGCGACCACGGCGCCGAACGCGACCAGGAGGATGCCGAGGGCGAGTGGCACCGCGGTGAACTCGGCCTTGGTGAGGTCGTCCGAGAGCAGGTCACCGAGGTGCTTCTCGGAGCTCGCGTCGCCGAACTGGTAGACGGAGATGCCGTTTCGGGCGCCGTCGTCCTTGGCCTTCTGCACCGCGTCGAGCACCGGCTGGACGCGGTCGGCCGCGTCGTCGGACGCGCCCTTCATCTCGAAGCGGAGCAGCGCGTCCTTGCCGTCGCCGGAGGGCAGCGGCGCCTGCATCTTCCGCGTCTGGCCGGTAGCGGTCAGCGCCTTGGAGAGGTCGCTCGCCGCGCCCCGCCAGCCGCCCGCCGCCTCGGAACTCACCATGACGAGCTCGCCCGCGGGCTCTTCGACGCCCGCGTCCTCAAGGATCGCCGCGGCCCGGCCCGAGTCGCCGACCCCCATCTCGTCGTCGGACGCGGTGACCATGCCGGAGGCCCCGCCGATGGTCGTGGCGAGCACGACGAAGAGCAGCCAGCCGAGGATGGCCGTCTTGCGGTGGTGTGCGCTCCACACCCCGAGTCGTGCCGCGAGGTTTGGCCTCATGGCGTTTTCGCCCCCATAAGTAAGCATCGGACAAGCCGGTTGATGACGGGGACAACGCTAGAAATCCGCGGCCCGCCCACCCAGCCGCCGAAGCCCCCACTGTCCGAAGCACAGGGCGAGGTCAGGGGGTGTCGTCAGGTACACCCCCGCCCGGGTGCCGGACCCAATGACCGGCGCCGGACACAGCGGCGAGAATGTGTTCATGCCACTGGAAGAGATGGGGATCAGAAAATGACGAGGGTCCGTGAATCCGTGATCGCGGGAGCCCGAGGGCTCTACCTGGCGATCGTGACGCTCGCCGGTTCGATCACTCTCTTCGTGCTGTCGGTCCTCTCGATCGTCTTCATCGTGCTCGGCATCGGCGTCTTCACGACGCCGCTGGTCCTGACCGGCGTACGCACGTGGGCCACCCTGCGCCGCACCCAGGCCGGCGCGTGGTCGGACGTGACCATCCCGATTCCCTACCGGGCCTTCCCCGCCGATCTGCGCACGGGCGTCACCGGGCAGGTGGAGCGCACCTCACTGCTTCTGAAGGACCCGGCGACCTGGCGTGACCTGCAGTGGCTGCTCGTCGACATGACCGCCGGATTCATCTCGGTGATCTTCGCCCCGGCGCTGCTGCTCTACCCGTTCTACGGCTACGTCCTCGCCCTCGGCGTCTGGAAGCCGATCTACGACGCGGGCGGCGGCGAGTGGTACGGCTTCATCCACGTCACCTCGCAGAGCGACGCCAACATGGCGGCCCTGCTCGGCACCGCGCTCGGCATCACCGGCATCTTCGTCAACCCCTCGATCCTGCGCGGCCACTTCCTCCTGGCCCGGACGCTGCTGGCGCCCACCACCTCCATGCGGGAGCGTGAACTGGCCCAGCGCGTAGACCGGTTGACCGAGACGCGGCATGACGCCGTGGACTCCTCCGCGGCCGAGCTGCGCCGCATCGAGCGGGACCTGCACGACGGCGCGCAGGCCCGCCTGGTCGCGATGGGCATGGACCTCGGCACCATCGAGGCGATGATCGAGAAGAACCCGGCGAAGGCCAAGGAAATGATCGCCAAGGCCCGGCAGAACTCCGGCGAGGCGCTGACCGAGCTGCGCGACCTGGTCCGCGGCATCCACCCCCCGGTGCTCGCCGAGCGCGGCCTCGGCGACGCGGTGAAGGCCCTGGCACTGCGCCTCCCGGTGGAGACGGACGTGGACGTGGAGCTGTCGGGGCGGGCCGAGGAACCGGTGGAGTCGGCGGCGTACTTCGCGGTGAGCGAGGCCCTGACCAACACCATCAAGCACGCGGGCGCGGACCGGGTCTGGGTGGACATCCACCACGCGGAGGGCATGCTGCGCATCGCGGTCACCGACAACGGCAAGGGCGGCGCGTCCATCGGGGCGGGGTCCGGACTGAGCGGGATCGAACGCCGACTCGGTACATTCGACGGCGTACTTGCCGTCAGCAGTCCCGCGGGCGGCCCGACCATGGTGACCATGGAGATCCCTTGCGAGTTGTCCTAGCCGAAGATCTCTTCCTGCTGCGTGACGGCCTGGTCCGGATGCTGGAGGCATTCGACTTCGAGATCGCCGCCGCGGTCGAGACGGGGCCCGAACTCACCAAGGCCCTGGCCGAGTTGGAGCCGGACGTCGCCGTCGTGGACGTCCGGCTTCCGCCGTCCCACACGGACGAGGGACTGCAGTGCGCGCTCGCCGCGCGGCGGGCACGGCCGGGGCTGCCCGTCCTTGTGCTCTCCCAGCACGTGGAGCAGCTCTACGCGCGCGAGCTGCTCGCCGACGGGAACGGCGGGGTCGGCTATCTCCTGAAGGACCGGGTCTTCGACGCCGACCAGTTCATCGACGCCGTACGCCGGGTCGCCTCCGGCGGCACCGCGATGGACCCGCAGGTGATCCAGCAGCTCCTGTCGCGCAGGTCGGCGGACCAGCCGCTCGGCAAGCTGACGCCGCGCGAGCGCGAGGTGCTCGAACTCATGGCGCAGGGACGGTCGAACGCGGCGATCGCGGCGGAGCTCGTCGTGACGGAACGGGCGATCGCCAAACACACGTCCAATATCTTCGGGAAACTGGACCTTTCGGTGTCGGACGACGACAACCGGCGCGTTCTCGCCGTACTCGCCTATCTGGATCAAGGGCGCTGAGCGGTTCTCCGGAGATTGCCGGGGAATTCGGCGCGTGATTGAACGGGGCCGACTCCTGTTGCGTACGTAGTCGCATGGGACGCACACCACGACGCACATCACGCAAACGATCAAAACTCGCCGGGCGCGCCATCGCCGCCTCGGCGGCTCTCATCCTGGGCGGCGGCGGAATGGTCGCGGTGAATGTGTACGCGAATGCCGGGGAAGGCCCCGATTCGCCGTCCACCACGACCCGCTCCGGCGAGCAGGGCGGCGGTCAGGGGATGGGGATGGCCACCATCAGCTGCCCGGACGTCGGCACCCGGCTCTCCGACGTGCCGGACGGCGCCCGCGAGGACGTGGACCGGCGGCTCGCGGAGCTGGACACCCAGATCACCGCCGCGTACGAGAAGTTCGCCGACGCGCGGACCACGGAGCAGGCCCAGGCAGTGCTCGGGCCGCTGGAGGAGAAGCGGCGGCCGACCATCGAGGGCATCGGGTCCTCGATCGACCAGGCCGGCGGACAGCCGCCCCAGGGGATCGACGGCATGGCGCCGTGCACGATGCGGGCCGACGACTCGGCCGGTCAGCAGCCCCCGCAGGACGGGGACGGCGGTCAGCAGCCTCCGCAGGACGGCGGCGAACAGCCACCCGGCGACGGTGCGGGTGACGGGGGCCAGCAGCCACCCGGCGACGGCGCGGAACAGCCGCCGGGTCAGCAGAACGGCAACGGACCGGAGGCCGGCGACTTCGTCGACATCAACTCCGTCCAGCCCAACGTCAACCGCCCCGGCAAGAAGCGCGGCGCGTCGCGCGGCAGCTTCACCACGAAATGCGGGACGAACGAGAACGGCAAGTTCAATCCGGACAATGTCATCGCCGCACCCGGCGTGAGCAATGGCGCCCACCACATGCACGATTACGTCGGTAATCAGGCCACGGACGCCTTTTCCAGTGACGACGACCTCGCCAACGGCGACACCACGTGCCGGAACCAGGGAGACAAGTCCACCTATTACTGGCCGGTCCTGAGGCTGCAGAACGGAGAGGACGAGAACGACGCCGGAGCGGACGGCGGCGGCAAGGACCAGAATGTCGGCCAGATCCAGACACCGTCGTCGGTCACGCTGAAATTCGCCGGGAATCCGACGAGCAAGGTCGTCGCGATGCCGCGCTTCCTGCGCATCATCACCGGTGACGCCAAGTCGCTGACCAACGGTGACGCGAACGCCAACGCGTCCTGGAGCTGCACCGGCTTCGAGGACAGGCAGCTCAAGGACAAGTACCCGATCTGCCCCGAGGGCAGCCAGGTCGTCCGGACGTTCAACTTCCAGAGCTGCTGGGACGGCCAGAACACCGACAGCGCCAATCACCGCACGCACGTGGCCTTCGCCGACGCGAGGAGCGGCGCCTGCCCGCAGGGATTCAAGGCCATTCCCCAGCTGGTGCAGCGCATCGTGTACGACGTGCCGCCCGGCCCGGGTTTCGCCGTCGACTCGTTCCCCGAGCAGCTGCACAAGCCCATCACCGATCACGGTGACTTCATCAACGTCTTCGACCAGAGGCTGATGAACCGCATGGCCAAATGCATCAACAGCGGTCAGCGCTGCAAGTGACCGAATGACCGGGCCGGTCGGAGCTGAGCCGAGCCATTCGGCTCAGCGGACCGGCTGCCCCCCCTACCGCTGCGCGGTCAGCTCGTATGGTGACCGGAGTGGCCCGAGTGCCCCGGGCCTGCGTCCTCGTGATCCCCACCACCGCTACTCCCCGAGTGGTGCGAGGACTTCTCCACCGTCCCCCCGAGCCGACCGCGCAGCCGCATGACCACCTTCTCCTCGCCGACCGCGATCCACTTCTTGCCGACGAGGTACGTACCGCCGTAATCGGACGCCTCGTCGAACCATTCGGCCTGGCCACGGGCATTTGTAAAGGTTACTAGGACGTAGCGGCGGGCACCTTTGTCACAGGTGGCCTGCCGCAATTCGGCCGCGTCCGTCTGGATGTCGGGCTCGCATCGCGCCTTGGCCGCCAGCTGCTCCAGGGTGCCGCTCGCCGTGTCCGGCGGCGCGTCGTCGCCGTCCGAGCCGCATGCCCCAAGCATCATCAGCAGTCCTACACCCATGCCTACACCCATGCCCGTACGCATGCGCCGGTGCCCGCGCATGCCCCTGCCCACGTCCGCAAGCGGCTTTCGCGCTGCCTTCATCGTCCCACCAGTCCCTCCAGGCGAGGTGAACTCGCCATCTCCGTATGCACCGTTGAGCGCTGGACGCCGCACGGATACCGTGCGCCGCACCATCCGACCCAGGGGGTACACATGACCGATCCGTCCCGACGTTCCGTGCTCGGCACAGCCGGGGCCATCGGCCTCGGTGCCGCCGTCGGCGGGGTGGCCGTTCCGTCCCACGCCGCCGAGGGGCCCGTCCGGGGCCCCGCCGTCGTCCTCGATACGGATTCCGCACGCTCAGCACTCAACAGACTCCTGCCGCATCACGCGGAACAGTTCCGGCTCAGACTCGTCCCCGCGAAGGGCGGCACGGACCGTTTCCGGGTTTCGGGCACCACGGGGCGGATCGATGTGTCCGGGACGACGCCTGCCGTGCTGCTCACGGGGGTCCACTGGTATCTGAAGTACGTGTGCGGGGCCCATGTCGCGTGGAACGGCAGTCAGCTCGACCTGCCGGACAGGCTGCCCGCGCCCTCCGGGCCGCTGGAGCGGTCCACCTCGCTGCCGCACCGGTTCGCCCTGAACGACACGAACGACGGGTACACCGCGCCGTACGCCGACTGGGCGTACTGGGAACGGATGATCGACATCCTCGCCCTGCACGGCTGCAACGAGGTCCTGGTGATCGCCGGGGCGGAGGCCGTCTACCACCGGGTGCTCAAGGACTTCGGCTACAGCGACGCGGAGGCGCGCGCCTGGCTGCCCGCGCCGTCGCACCAGGCGTGGTGGCTGCTGCAGAACCTCTCGGGGTACGGCGGGCCGCTGTCGCCGGAGGTCATCGCGGACCGGGCCGAGCTGGGACGCAAGATCGTCGACCGGCTGCGCTCGCTGGGCATGGCGCCGGTGCTTCCCGGCTACTACGGGCACGTTCCCGACGGGTTCGTGGCGCGCAACGGCGGGGACGCGCGGGTGGTGCCGCAGGGCACCTGGCACGGGTTCAAGCGGCCCGACTGGCTGGACCCCCGCACCACGTCCTTCGCGAAGGTCGCCGATTCCTTCTACCGGCACCAGGAGCAGCTCTTCGGGGCCGCCGAGAACTTCAAGATGGACCTGCTGCACGAGGGCGGCACGGCCGGGGACGTCCCGGTGCCGGACGCGGCGCGCGGCGTGGAGGCGGCCCTGCGCAAGGCCCGCCCCGGCGCGACCTGGGTGATCCTCGGCTGGGAGGCCAATCCGCTGCCCGAGCTGCTCGACGCGATCGACCGGCGGCGGATGCTGATCGTGGACGGGGTCTCCGACCGGTTCAAGAGCGTCACCGACCGCGAGAAGGACTGGGGCGGCACGCCGTACGCGTTCGGGACCATCCCGAACTTTGGGGGCCGTACGACGATCGGCGCCCGCGCGCACGTCTGGAACGACAAGTTCTTCGCGTGGCGGGACAAGGGCGGCAGCGCGCTCGTGGGCACGGCGTTCATGCCGGAGGCGACGGACCGGGACCCGGCCGCCTTCGAGCTCTTCTCCGAACTCGCCTGGTCGGACGAGAAACTGGACCTGAAATCCTGGTTCGACGGCTACGCGGGCTTCCGCTACGGCGGCCGTGACGCCGACGCGCTGCGGGCCTGGCGGGCGCTGTACGACACCGCCTACCAGCACACCGCCGTCGAGCGGAGCGACCCGCACGACTCCTTGTTCGCGGCCCGCCCCGACCTGGCGGCGAACCGTGCCGCCGAGTACGCGCCGCGCGCCCTGGCCTACGACCCCGGCCGGTTCGACGCGGCGTTCGCCGGGCTCCTCGGGGTGCGTGGGGCACTGCGGGGCAGTGCCGCGTACCGGTACGACCTGGTGGACGTGGCCCGGCAGGCGCTCGCGCACCGGAGCCGGCAGTTGCTGCCGCAGCTGCGGAGCGCGTACCGGCGCAAGGACGCGGACACCTTCCGTACGCTGTCGACGCTGTGGCTGCGGCTGATGCGCCTTTCGGACGAACTGACGGCCACCAACTCGGCTTTCCTGCTGGGCCCTTGGGTCGAGTCGGCGCGCAGGATGGGCACGACGGAGGCGGAGCGCGCGGAGTTCGAGCGGACCGCCAAGGTGCTGATCACGGTGTGGGGCGGCCGGTCGACGTCCGACGGCGGGAAGCTGCACGAGTACGGCAACCGTGAGTGGTCCGGTCTGATGGCCGACTTCTACGTGCCCCGCTGGCAGAAGTGGCTCGACGAGCTGTCCGACGCGCTGACCGCGGGGCGGGAGCCGAAGGCGGTGGACTGGTTCGCGGTGGAGGAGCCGTGGACGCGGGAGCGCAAGGACTATCCGCTGCGGGGAACCGGCGACACCTACCGGACGGCCTCACGGGTACGGGACGTGCTGGCCCGGGCCCCCTACCAGGGGTCCCTGAAGGTCACCGCCGACCCGGCGTCGCTTCCGCCCGGCGGGCACGCACGTGTCGAGGCGGTGTTCCACAACGTCAACGGACTGCGGGCCACGGGCCGCGTCGACTTCCGGCTGACCGGGATCGACGCGGAGCCTTCCGGTCCGGTGTCGCTGCCCCGGGTCGCTCCGGCGGGCACGGGAACGGTGGCGTGGCGGGCGAGCGCGCCGGACACCCCGCTGGACCGTCCGCTGCGGCCGCTTCCCTACGAGATCACCGTGCGGTACGGCCCTGCGGGCGAGCGGCGGGTGGAGGCCGTGCACGAGGGGGTGCTCTACGAGGCGGGCCCGGTGGGGGCGGGGTGGCGCCGCTACTCGAACAACGCCGCGGTGTTCGGCGAGCTGGACGGGCGGTACGCGATCGACGGAGCGGGTGCGGACCTGTGGAAGGGCACGACCGAGTTCGGCACGCTGTACCGGGAGGGCGCGCTCCGCAGTGGCGTCTCGGTGACGGTCCGGGTCGACGCCCAGGCGGTCACGGGCCCCTGGGCCAGGGCGGGCCTGATCGCCCGCAACGCCATGGAGGTGCCGGGCTCGCCGGGTTTCGTCAACTTGGCGGTCACCCCTTCGAACGGGGTGGTCCTGTCCTACGACACCACGGGCGACGGAACCCTGGACACGTACAAGCGCATCACGGGACTCAAGGCTCCGGTACTGCTGCGGCTGTCCCGGTCGGGCGAGACGCTGACGGGCTCCTGCTCGACGGACGGGGGCGCCAACTGGCAAGTCGTGGCGAGTGTTCCGGTGGCGGGGGTCGCGGCGGCGCAGGATGTGGGGCTGTTCATGAGCGCGACCAATGGGGGCGACGGGGAGCGGGGGACCGTGTCGTTCAGTGGGTGGGGGGTGGCCTGAGGGGCGGTGCACCGCACCGACACGTAACGCCGTGCGACAGTGTGGCCATGGATATTGCGTGGGAGAAGCGGGTGGCCGAAGCGTGGGCCACGGTGGAGGAGTACGACGACCGGGGTGAGGAGTTCCGGGAAGTCATCGACTCGCTTGTCGCGGAGTTGCCCGGCGACAGTCCCGTCGGGCCGTTCGAGCGGGCCTGCGCGTTCGACTCCACCGGACACTCGGACCGCGCCGTGCCCCTGTACCGGGAGGCCCTGGAGAAGGGGCTCGACGGGTATCGGCGGCGGCGCACCGTCATCCAACTCAGCAGCTCCCTGCGGAACATCGGGCAGGCCGAGGAAGGCGTCGCGCTGCTCGAGAAGGAACTCGGCGCTCCCAGCGATGAGTTGGATGATGCCGTCCGGGCCACCCTCGCGCTCTGCCTCGCCAGCCTCGGCCGCGAGCGCGAGGGCCTGGCCCTGGTCCTTGAGGCCCTCGCGGCCCACCTCCCCCGCTACCAGCGGTCGATGGGAAACTATGCTCGACAGCTCACGGAGAGGTGACCATCCGACGATTCGCTCGTTTTGCTGAACGTGTCGTCGAATGTGAAGTCCCCCTCCCCGCCCCAGGATCTCTCCGCCGTCGTCGATGTCGAGCAGGCCGAGGCCGCCCTCGTCGAGCACTACCCGCGCCTGGTGCGGCTCGCCTATCTGGTGCTGCCGCCCAGCCTCGGGCGCAACCGGCGGGTCCTGACCGCCCACGCCCTGACCCAGCGCGCGCTGCCCCGCAACAGCAGGCCGGGCGACGCGGAGGTCATCCCGGAGCAGCGCTCGGGGGAAGGGCGCAACGGCGACCCCGGGTACGCGTACGTACGGCTGCGCGTCGTCCGCACGGCGCTTGACGCGGGGCTTCCGCTGCGGCGCAAGGCCTGGCCCAAGCGCTCGCAGCTCCCCCCGCTCCTTCCGCAGGTCTGGGGGCTCCGGCTCTTCCCGCGGTCGGGGGGCGCCGACGAACTCGCCCTCGACCAACGGCTCTCGGCGCTCTCGGGCCCCGCTCGGGCCGCGTACGTGCTGCGCGGCCTGGAGCGCCTCCCCGACGGCGACGTACGCAAGGTGCTCGCCGCCGCCGGAGTCGACGACCCGGCGGCGGCCCTCGCCCAGGCCGACGGGGTGGCCGCGGCGTACGACCTGCTCAGGTCCCCCGAGTTCGACCCCTGCTCGCTGCAGGCGCGGCCCACCGACCTGATGCGCCGCAGGCAGCACATGAAGGCCGCGGGCATCGCGCTGGCCGCCACCCTGGTCTGCGGCACGCTGCTCGGCCTGCCGGGCGGCGGCTGGGGCCCGGACGGGGCCGCCGCGCCCGCCTACGCGCAGAACCCGGCGGGGCAGGCCGCCCTCGACCCGGGACAGTTGACGAAGGTCGCGGCCGGCGCATGGAAGCATTCCGCCCGCGCCGACTTCTCCGCGTGGCCCGCCAGGGGCGCCCTCACCGACGACCACGCCCTGCTGCGGCGCGCCCTGGCCGTCTGGGCCCGCCCCGGCGAATCGGTGCAGGTCTCCGCCACGCCCGGCACGGCGGCCGGCGCCCCTCCCGGCCCCGCGCAGCTGCTCTTCGCCGGCGAGGTCGACGCGGCCCGGGTCGTGATCCTGTACGACGGACTGCGCATCGTGCGGTACGCCGAGCCCAAGGACGGCACCAGTGGAGCCGCCCTCGACTTCGCGCGCGTGGACGGCGCGACGGCCGCCGAGGCGGGCGCCGTGGTGGTGAACCGCGTCGACGGCAACGTCCGGTACCTGACCGCGCCCTGGGTGGGCGCGGTCGCCGTACGCGACCTGCTGAAGCCGGAGAAGAGCGCCGACGCCCTGAAGCGGGACGGCGACGGGGTCACGCAGCCGTTCGCCAGTCCGGCGCAGGCCCGCGCGTGCACCTCCTGGAACGCCCTGCAGCTGCGGGACGACTCCGGGGCGAATCGACTCTCCACCGACCTCGGCGAGCTCGTCCCCGCCCATCTCACCGCCGGCCGCCCGCGGGCTCCGCGCGAGGCCACGGCCGCGAACTGGTCGTCGGCCGCCTGCTCGCTCACCGACGCGCGCTCGAACGGCGTGCGCTCCGTGAACTCCTGGCAGTACGCCCGTCAGGCGCTGCCCGAGGCGAACGGCCCCGCGGTCTGGCTCTGCACCCGCGCCGACACCTGGCGGGGCGACGGAGGCCGGGCCCTCGCACAGTTCCAGGCGGCGGGCGCGGCAGCGGTCGCGGCGAAGGCCGAGGACTCCGCCGCGTGCGGGGCGCGGGAGCCGTCGGTGCTCGCGGGAGTGCGGTGGAAGTCCCGCGGCGGGAACTGGTACCTGCTGGGAGGCGGCAGCAAGGACGTCGTCTCGGTCCGGGCGTCCGGCGGGTCGCAGACCCCCGGCAACACCGTGGCCGCACCCCTGCGGCGGGGCGCACGCGCCGGGCTGACCGGGCGGCTCGCGGACGGCTCGAAGGTGTCGACGCTGCGGTGACCCGTCAGGCGCCGGACGGGTCCAGGTCCCGCAGGTCCTTCTCCAGAAGCATCACGCCGTACGTGCTCCCGTCCGCCGCCACCTTCCCCGGCAGCTCCCCCACGACCTCGTAGCCCGCGGCCTCGTAGTACTCCCGAAGCCGCGGGTTGGACGACACGCAGTCCAGGCGGCAGCGCTCACGGCCCGCCTCCGCGATCCGCCGCTCCGCGCGCGCCAGCATCGCGCGGCCCGTTCCCGCCGGGGCGCCGCGCCGTGTCATCAGGCGGTGCACATAGCCCGCGACGGGCGGCTGTTCGCCCCAGGCGGGCTCGTCCGCCCACCACACCTCGTACGCCCCTGCGACCATCTCGCCGTCGTACGCGAGCCAGACCTCGTCGGAGGCGATCCGCCCGCGGAAGTGCTCCGCGCCCTTCTCGCCCGGCTTCCACTGGTCGATCCCCCGGGCCCGCATCCAGTGCGCGGCACCGTCGTAGAGGGCGACGAGGGTGGGGATGTCCTTCTCGTCGGCCAGGCGGTGGGTCAACTGCTCTGCTCCTGCGGTACCAGTGCGATCAGGCGGGTGATGAGCTCGGCGAACGGTCCCTCCGGCGGCTCCTCGACGAGGATGCGGCGCAGGATCGCGGCCATCTCCTCGTCGTAGGCGGCGCTCACGGCGGCGAGCGCCGCGAAGTCGTGCACCAGCTGCAGCTCGAGCTCGGCGCGCGGGATGCGGCGTCCGTCGAGCCAGATGAGCGCCGTGGACTCGGCGAGCGAGATCCAGGAGCGCACCACCAGTTCGAGCCTGGCGGGCGGGTCGCTGACGCCGAGGTGCGCGAGGATCTGGACGTACGCCGCCTGCCGCACCGAGTCGATCAGCGCGTTGGTGGTGGACGAGCCGACGGCGGGCCCGCCGCGCATCAGCGCGGAGAAGCCGGGGCCGTGGCCGTCCACGAAGTCCAGGAACCGGCCCATCACCCGCAGCAGGCGCGCCCCCAGCGGGCCTTGCATCGGTTCCACGAAGCGGTCGGCGAGGTCGTCGGCGGCCCGCTGCAACGCCGCTTCGTACAGGCTGAGTTTGCCCGGGAAGTAGTGGTAGACCAGCGGTCGCGAGATGCCCGCGGCCGCTGCTATCTCGTCGATGGACACGTCGTCGGGCGAGCGGTGGCTGAACAGGTCGAGCGCGACCCCGATCAATTGCTGCCGCCGCTCCTCGACACCCATTCTGCGGCGCACCCCGGTAGTCATACGAACACCTTACCGAGCAGATCCAGCCGTCCAAGGGGGCCGGTGCGCACCAACCGTTCACATGTCTCACATGTCCAGGACGATTCGGTCACCGCCCGCCCTCGACACACAGATGAGCATCGAGTCCGCGCGCTCGGCGTCCGTGAGCAGTTCGTCCCGGTGGTCGATCTCCCCTTCCAGGACGCGCTGTTGGCAGGTTCCGCAGAATCCCTGCTCGCAGGAGTACGCGGTGTTGGGCAGCTCCGCGCGCACCGCGGAGAGGACCGTGGTGTCGGCGGCCACGGAGAGGGTCCGTCCGCTGCGGCGCAGTTCGACCTCGAAGGTGCCGTTGCCCTCCGTGGAGGTGTGCGGCGTGAAGCGCTCCAGGTGCGGTTCGACGCCTTCGGGCAGCGTCGCCGCGACCGCCTCCATCAGGCCCTCGGGGCCGCAGACATGGACCGCTGCGGAGGGCGCCGTATCCGCGAGGAAGGCGGCGAGGTCCGGGCGTCCGCCCTCGTCCTCCACGACGACCGTGACCCGGCCCGCCCTCGTGCCCGCCAGTTTCTCCACTTCCTCCAGGAAGGGCATCGAGGCCCGGGAGCGGCCCCCGTACAGCAGCCGCCACTCGCGGCCCGCCGCCTCGACCTCCCGCAGCATGGGGAGGATCGGGGTGATGCCGATGCCGCCCGCCACGAAGACGTACGCGTCGGCCTCGGCCAGCGGGAAGCGGTTGCGCGGGCCTCGCACCTCGACCTCCGTGCCCTCCTGGAGCTGCTCGTGCACCTCGCGCGAGCCGCCGCGCCCGCCCTGCTCCGGGCCGATGAGGCGGGTGGCGACGGTGTACGAGGAGGTGTCCTCCGGGTCCCCGCACAGCGAGTACTGGCGGACGAGCCCCGAGGGAAGGACCAGGTCCAGATGGGCGCCCGGCTTCCAGGCGGGCAACCGGCCGCCTTCCAGGCGCAGTTGGACGACGCCGTCGGCGACCGTCTCGTGCCGGGTGATCAGGAGGCGCAGCGCACGTGAGCGCGGGCGGCCCGACACCGGCTCCTCCAGGGCGGGCAGCGGCCACAGCGGTGAGGCGTCGATGCGGCGCCGCATGGCCCGCTTGGCGAGCAGGGCGGCGCCCGTGACGAGCAGGACGGTGCGGATGCGGGGCATGTCAGTGCGCTCCCTTCGGCAGCGATTCCGTCGCGGTCTCGGCGGCGGTGGCCGCCGGGGACGAGGCGAGGTAGGCGACGGCCTGGGCGGTGCTGCCCTCGTGGGAGGGGTGGTAGGCACGGCTCAGGTAGCGGGGGATGGAGCGGATCATGTCCGGCGTCGTGGGCAGCGTGCCCTGCTTGCCGCCCTGGTAGAAGTCCTTGAACGACGCCTTGCCGCCGATGAGCGTCGGGTCGTTCTCCATGAAGAAGCGTGCGCCGCGCTGCCAGAGGAAGACCAGGGCGGTGAAGGCCGTGGCCCAGGTGCGTGCGCGGCGCCGGTAGCTGCCGTCGACGTGCATGAAGAGGTCGAAGGCGACGGAGCGGTGCTCGACCTCTTCCGCGCCGTGCCAGCGCAGCAGATCCAGCATCGTCGGGTCGGCGCCCCTGCGGTCCAGCTCGGTCGCGTTCAGGACCCAGTTGCCGAGGAAGGCGGTGTAGTGCTCGATGGCCGCGATCATCGCGACGCGCTCCATCAGCCACCACTTGCGGGCCTTGCCGGGCGGCAGCGTCCGGTCGCCGAGCATCTTCTCGAAGAGCCAGTCGACCTGGGCGGTGTAGGGCGTGGGGTCCAGGCCCTGCTCCTTGAGGTGCGGCAGGACCTCGTCGTGGGCCTGCGCGTGCATGGCCTCCTGGCCGATGAAGCCGATCACGTCCTCGCGGAGCCGGTCGTCCCGGATGTACGGCAGGACCTGCTTGTACACGTGGACGAACCAGCGTTCGCCCGCGGGGAGCAGCAGATGCAGCACGTTGATCGTGTGCGTGGCGAAGGGGTCGCCCGGCACCCAGTGCAGCGGGGTGTCCTCCCAGGAGAAGGAGACTTTGCGCGCCTTGAGCGGTATGTGCTCGGAGGCGAGGGGCTTCGGCTCCCGGCTCTGCGTATTAGACATGGCGTCAATGTACTGACGGGTAGGCGTGTGGGTACAGGTCTCTGCGGCGGTTTTTTGACGGTGTGCCGCACGGTGTCGCGCGGTGCGGAGTCAGTTCGTCCTGCGCAGCGCGAGGAGTGCGATGTCGTCCTCGCGTTCGTGCCCGAAGCACGCGAGGAGCGTGTCGCACAGGTCGGCGGTGCCTCGTGGCGCGCCCGCCGCGGCGATCCGCAGCTGCTCCATCGACACCGCCAGGTCCGTGCCCCGCGTCTCGATGAGCCCGTCCGTGACCATCAGCAGGCGTTCGTTCCGCCTCAGGCGGATCTCGCTCGGCCGCGGCCTCTCGAGACCGAGGCCGAGCAGCGGCCCCCGCACGTCGACGTACGCGGCCGTGCCCTCGTCGCGCACCACGAGCGGCGGGATGTGCCCCGCGTTGGCGATCCAGGTGCGTCCGGTGGCCGGATCGACCAGGCTCAGGCACATCGTGGCCGTCGCGCCCGGGTGGTACTGCTGCAGCATCCGGTCCAGGCGTCCGGCGAGCGCGCCGGGGTCGGGGTCCTCGACGCAGTACGCGCGCAGCGCGTGCCGGATCTCGACCATCACGGTGGCCGCCTCCAGGGAGTGCCCGACGACATCACCGATGCCGGTCAGGACGCCGTCGGGCGTCGGCAGCGCTGCGTAGAAGTCTCCGCCGATCTCCGCCTGGCGCGAAGCGGGTTCGTAACGGACGACGACGTCCGTGCCGGGCAGCTCCGGCAACTTCGACGGCAGGAAGCTGCGTTGCAGGGTCAGCGCGACGTGGCGCTCCTCCTCGTACATCAGCAGCGGCTCCGCGGCCAGCGCGGTGGCGTGGGCGAGCCGCTCGACGAGGTGCCCCGTCTCGTCGGGGAGGCCCTCCCGGTACGCGGGCGTGGCGAGGCACACGAGCGTGCGCCCTTCGCGCAGCCGGGCCAGGACGAGGTCGGCCTCCTCCGGCGTCCCGTCGCCCCCCTGCCCGTTGACGCCCACCGAGTGGAAGAACCCCGCCGGCCACAGCGGGGCGGGCACGACCGTGTGGCGTACGCCCGAACGCCCCGACATGACGCGCCGCATCAGCCGGGCCGCCGCCTCGTGCGCACCGGGGTCCGGCAGCGAAGCGGCGGCTCTGCGCCGGGAGAGCCCCCGGTGGATGTCGCCGTCCCCGCCGAGCACGAACACCGTCGCGGGGCATGCGGTCAGCCGCTCCGCGCCGGTGGCCGCCGCGTCCGCCAGCTCGCCGAGGCAGCGCGCGGACTGCACGGCCAGGATCGCCCCGGCGAGCAACGCGAGGCGTCCGGCCCGCAGCTGGGCGTCACTGCGGGTGCGTGCCCCGCGCGCCGCGGCCCGTACGACCGCCTGGATCTCCTCGGGTTCGGCGGGCACCGTCAGATAGGACTCGCCGCCCGCGTCGAGCCCCCGGCACCGGTCGGCGGGCGGACGGGACGCCGCCGAGAAGTGGACGACGGGCAGGCCGGCGATGGGCGGCAGCTGCTTGATGCGGCGGCAGAGTTCATAGCCGCTCATGTCCGGGAGACCGACGTCGACGAGCGCCACGTCCGGCAGGTCCCCGGCCCGCATCCGCACGTCGAGCTCGATGAGGGCCTCGCTCGCGCTCGCGGCGAGCAGGACGCGATGGCCGTCCCTGCGCAGGACGGCGCTGAGCGCGTACCTGCTCGCGGGCACGTCGTCGACCACCAGGACCGTGCTGACCGTGCTCACTGCCTTGCCCTTGACGCTCACGCGGGACAGCCCCTCGGCGCGGAACGGCGCAGGCCTGCTCGTGCCTGCACCCTCAAGTTAGCGCGCTGCCGGGCACCCCGGGGGCGGACAGCGGCAGTACGACCCGGAATGGTGGAGGTCATCGAACTCGCCGCACGTGCCGGCTGCCTGCCAGTAGAATTTCCGGCTTCGGCCCGGACGGGGAGCGCGGCGGGGCCATCGTCGTGACCTTCGCCTCCCACGGGGCGTTCAACGGAGTGCCGCCCACCCCCGTACTCCTGAGGGACCTCATGACCCAGCACGTCACCGCCGCCCTTCCCGCAGACGCCCCGGACGACGGCTCCGGGCGCCACGAGTGGTGGCGTGATGCCGTCATCTACCAGGTGTATCCGCGCAGCTTCGCCGACGGGAACGGCGACGGCATGGGCGATCTGCCGGGCATCACGGCCCGCCTGCCCCACCTGCAACGGCTCGGCGTGGACGCCGTCTGGCTGTCCCCCTTCTACGCGTCCCCGCAGGCCGACGCCGGGTACGACGTGGCCGACTACCGCGCGGTGGACCCCATGTTCGGCACGCTGCCGGACGCCGACGATCTCGTACGGGAGGCGCACGCGCTCGGCCTGCGCGTGCTCGTCGACGTGGTGCCCAACCACTGCTCGGACCAGCACGAGTGGTTCCAGCGGGCGCTGCGCGAGGGCCCGGGGTCGCCGCTGCGCGAGCGCTTCCACTTCCGGCCCGGCAAGGGCGACGAGGGCCGGCTGCCGCCCAACGACTGGGAGTCCGTCTTCGGCGGGCCCGCCTGGACGAGGGTCGCGGACGGCGAGTGGTACCTCCATCTCTTCGCGCCCGAGCAGCCCGACTTCAACTGGGAACATCCGGCGGTGCACGACGAGTTCCGCTCCATCCTGCGCTACTGGCTCGACCTCGGCATCGACGGTTTCCGCATCGACGTGGCGCACGGCCTGGTCAAGGCGGCGGGCCTGCCCGACATCGGCCACGAGGAGCAGGTGAAGCTGCTCGGCAAGCAGGCCGTCCCCTACTTCGACCAGGACGGCGTGCACGAGATCTACCGCGGCTGGCGGCGGATCCTCGACGAGTACGCGGGCGACCGGATCGCCGTGGCCGAGGCGTGGACGCCGACGGTGGAGCGCAGCGCGCGGTACCTGCGCGCGGGCGAGCTGCACCAGGCCTTCAACTTCGAGTATCTGACGACCGGTTGGGACGCGGCGGCGCTGCGTGCCGTCGTCGACCGTTCCCTCGCCGCGATGAACGCCGTGGGGGCACCCGCCACCTGGGTGCTCTCCAACCACGACGTCGTGCGCCACTCCACCCGCTTCGCCGACGGGGACGCGGCGCGCGGCCTGCGCCGGGCGAAGGCCGCCACGCTGCTGATGCTGGCGCTGCCGGGATCGGCGTACATCTACCAGGGCGAGGAGCTCGGTCTGCCCGAGGTGACCGAACTGCCGGACGAGGTGCGCCAGGACCCGGCGTTCTTCCGCAGCACGGGGCAGGACGGGACGCGGGACGGGTGCCGGGTGCCGCTGCCGTGGTCCGGGGAGCGGGCGCCGTTCGGCTTCGGTCCCGTCGAGGGCGGACCGAGCTGGCTGCCGCAGCCCGAGGAGTGGCGGGACCTCTCGGTGCGGGCGCAGGAGGGCGACCCCGCGTCGACCCTGGAGTTCTACCGCCGCGCGCTGGCCGTGCGCCGCGAGCACCCGGCGCTGGGCGCGGGCCGCGGCGTGGAGTGGCTCGACGCCCCCGATGGTGTGCTGTCCTTCCGCCGTACGACCCCGCGGGGTTCGGTGGTCTGCACGGTGAATCTCACCGCAGGTCCGGTCACGGTCCCCTCCCCCGGCACCGTGCTCGTGGCGAGCGCCGAGACGGCGTCCGGCGCCGACGGGACGATCCTGCCCGCGGATTCAACGGTCTGGTGGGCAGCCTGAGATGTGACCGGTACAGTCCAATCCTGTGACCGCGCGACTGGCCGACATCGCAGCGCAGGCGGGGGTCAGCGAGGCGACGGTCAGCCGGGTGCTCAACGGCAAGCCCGGCGTCGCCGGTGCCACCCGTCAGTCAGTGCTTGCCGCACTCGACGTGCTCGGCTACGAGCGTCCGGTGCGGCTGCGCCGGCGCAGCGCGGGTCTGATCGGGCTGATCACGCCGGAGCTGGAGAACCCGATATTCCCCGCGCTCGCCCAGGTCATCGGGCAGGCCCTGACCCGGCAGGGGTATACGCCGGTCCTCGCCACCCAGACGCCGGGCGGTTCCACGGAGGACGAGCTGACGGAGATGCTCGTGGACCGGGGGGTCTCCGGCATCATCTTCGTCTCGGGCCTGCACGCGGACACCTCGGCCGACATGCAGCGCTACGAACAGCTGCGCGCGCAGGGTGTGCCATTCGTGCTGGTCGACGGCTTCTCCCCCAAGGTGCAGGCGCCCTTCATCTCGCCGGACGACCGGGCGGCGATGCGCCTCGCGGTCACCCACCTCGTCTCCCTGGGTCATACACGCATCGGACTCGCCCTGGGCCCCAAGCGGTTCGTGCCCGTACAGCGGAAGATCGAGGGCTTCGTACGCACGGTGCGGGACCAGCTGGCACTGCCTCCCGAGGAGATCGAGTCGGAGTTGGTCCAGCACTCGCTGTACACGCTGGAGGGCGGTCAGGCCGCCGCGTCCGCACTGCTCGACCGCGGCTGCACGGCCGTCGTGTGCGCGAGCGACATGATGGCCCTGGGGGCGATACGGACGGCGCGGCAGCGCGGATTCGAGGTCCCGGACGACATCTCGGTGGTCGGATTCGACGACTCCCCGCTGATCGCGTTCACCGATCCGCCGCTGACCACGGTGCGTAAGCCCGTTCCCGCCATGGGGCAGGCAGCGGTGCGTACACTCCTCGAGGAGATCGGCGGCACTCCCGCCCCGCACAGCGAATTCGTGTTCATGCCGGAACTGGTCGTTCGAGGTTCAACCGCTTCTTCCCCTCGGGGACGCACTCGTCCGTAGGGCGTAGAGAATGCGGCCTGAACCAGACCTTGGGATGATCGGTCGGAGGGTCGGTATCTGGCAGACTCTGTGCCTATGGGTGAGATGACTGTGACGACACTGGAAGGCCAGCAGCGGCCCACCACATCACCCATCGCGGGCGAGCGAGAAGACCGCAATGGGCGGGCATTCCTGCGTCGCCTCCGCACGCCCCGGCGCCCTCGGCTCTGGTTCGAGATCCTGCTCATCGCGGTGAGTTACTGGACGTACTCCCTGGTCCGCAACGCGGTGCCGGAGCAGAAGTCCCAGGCCCTGCGGAACGCCGACTGGATCTGGCGGGCGGAGCAGCATCTCGGGATCGCCGTGGAGCAGAGCGTCAACCACGCGGTGGACTCGGCGACATGGCTCATCGTCGGCATGAACTACTACTACGCGACGCTGCACTTCGTGGTGACGCTCGGTGTCCTGGTCTGGCTGTTCCGCAGCCATCCGGGACGGTACGCGGCCACGCGCATGGTGCTTTTCGCGACGACGGCGGTGGCCCTCCTCGGCTACTACCTGTACCCCCTGGCGCCCCCGCGCCTGATGAACGGCCATGACTTCATCGACACGGTCCTGGTCCATCAGACCTGGGGCTCCATGGCCTCCGGCGACCTCAAGCACATGTCGAACCAGTACGCGGCCATGCCCTCGATGCACATCGGCTGGTCCCTGTGGTGCGGCCTGACGATCTTCGCGCTGGCCTCGACGCCGTGGGCCAAGGTGCTCGGCCTGCTCTACCCCACGGCGACCCTGGTCGTGATCGTGGCCACCGCCAACCACTTCTGGCTGGACGCGGTGGGCGGCATGCTCTGCCTGGCGTTCGGCTTCGCGGTGGCCTGGGCCTGGTACGGGACGATGCCGCACCGGCTGCCGCGTGAGGTGGCGCTGCGTGAGGGCGAGGGCCGGACTCCGCTGCTGCCCGCCAAGCTCTGGGCCCGGTTCAAGGCCTGAGCTTCATGGCCTGAGCGGAGTCCCGCTCCCTCTGCTGTCACAGGTGACGCTGGGTGTCGTGTCCGCCGGACACGGTCAGGCGGATCGGGGCCTGCGCCACTTCGCCGGCGGGCGCCTCCACAGGGTCGAGCACGTGCCGTACGGCGGCGTCTCCGATGGTGTGGGTGGCCGTGCGCACCCCGGCCGCGTGCTCCAGCCAGGGCGGTGCGTCGAGGCCCTCCTTGTCGATGGGCATGCACCAGGGGGCGGCCACGGTCCGCAGCACACCCTCCGGGTGGCTCAGCCGCCGGACGCCGGTCCTTGCGGGGGCCCTGCGGCAGGAGCCGTAGCCCCCGGGTGGCTACGCCCCGTAGAAGCGCTCCTCCATCACGGCCCGCGCCCTGCGCGTGGTCCGCCGGTAGTCGTCCAGCATGTCCCCCACGTGCCCGGGGTCGTAGCCCAGGTAGCGTCCCACCGCGGCCAGTTCGCGCCCGTCCGACGGGAACGTGTCCCCGGCCCGGCCGCGCACCAGCATCACCGCGTTGCGCACCCGGGCGGCCAGGACCCACGCCTCGTCCAGGATCGCCGCCTCCTCGGTCGGGATCAGATCGGCGGCGCAGGCCGCGGCGAGAGCCTCCCGGGTCCGGGTCGTGCGCAGCCCCGGCTCGACCCAGCCGTGGGTCAACTGCATGAGCTGGACGGTCCATTCGACGTCCGAGAGACCGCCGCGGCCCAGCTTGGTGTGCAAGGTGGGGTCGGCGCCGCGCGGCATGCGTTCCGCCTCCATGCGGGCCTTCAGGCGGCGGATCTCGCGGACGGCGTCGTCGCCGAGGCCCTCCGCCGGATAGCGCAGCGGGTCGACGAGCTCGATGAAGGCGCGGCCCAACTCGACGTCGCCCGCGACCGGTTCGGCCCTCAGCAGCGCCTGGGACTCCCAGACCAGTGACCAGCGGCGGTAGTAGGCCTCGTACGAGGCGAGGGTCCGCACCAGCGGGCCGCTCTTGCCCTCCGGGCGCAGGTCCGCGTCGATCAGCAACGGCGGGTCGGAGCTGGGGAGCTGGAGGAGCCTGCGCATCTCGGAGACCACCCGGGAGGCCGCCTTCGCCGCCTCGTGGTCGCTGACGCCCTCGCGCGGCTCGTGGACGAAGAGGACGTCCGCGTCCGAGCCGTAGCTCAGTTCGTGGCCGCCGAAGCGGCCCATGCCGATCACCGAGAACCGCACCGGCAGCGTGTCGCCCCAGCCTTCGCGGACCACCGCGCGCAGGGTCCCCGCGATCGTGGCCGCCGTGAGGTCGGAGACCGCGTCGCCCACCCGGTCGAGGAGGGCGCCGGGGTCCGCCGCCGCGGGGCTCTCCTCCGTGCCGTACGAGCCGATGATGTCCGCCGCCGTCGTGCGGAACAGCTCCCGGCGGCGGACGCCGCGGGCCGCCGTGACCGCCTGTTCGGCGCCGTCCGCGCGGCCCACCGCGGCCAGGACCTCCTGCTCCAGATGGGCGTGGTCACGCGGTTCGAGGCCGCGCTGGTCGCCGAGCAGGGCCACCGCTTCGGGGGCGCGCAGGAGGAGGTCGGGGGCCAGGCGGCCCGCGGACAGGACACGGGCCAGGTTCTCGGCCGCCGCGCCCTCGTCGCGCAGGAGCCGCAGATACCAGGGCGTCTTGCCCAGCGCGTCGGACACCTTGCGGAAGTTCAGGAGGCCCGCGTCGGGGTCCGCCGAGTCCGCGAACCAGCCGAGGAGCACGGGGAGCAGGGTGCGCTGGATGGCCGCCTTGCGGGTGACGCCGGAGGCGAGCGCCTCCAGGTGGCGCAGGGCCGCCGCGGGGTCGTGGTAGCCGAGCGCGACGAGACGCGCGCGAGCCGCCTCCGTGCTCAACCGGGTCTCCACGGGGGCGAGTTGGGCCACCGCGTCCAGGAGCGGACGGTAGAAGAGCTTCTCGTGCAGCCGGCGCACGACCGACGTGTGCCGCTTCCACGCGCGGTTCAGCTCGGTGATCGGTTCCGTGCGCATGCCCAGGGAGCGGCCGATGCGCCGCAGGTCCGCGTCGTCCTCGGGGATCAGGTGGGTGCGCCGCATCTTGAAGAGCTGGATGCGGTGCTCCAGGGAGCGCAGGAAGCGGTAGGCGTCGTCGAGCTGGACGGCGTCCACGCGCCCCACATAGCCGCCGGCCGCGAGCGCCTCCAGGGCCACCAGGGTCGAGCCGCTGCGGATCGAGGTGTCACCGCGGCCGTGCACCAACTGCAGGAGCTGTACGGCGAATTCGACGTCCCGCAGACCACCGGGACCCAGCTTCAGCTCGCGGTCGACCTCGCCCGCCGGGATGTTCTCCACGACCCGGCGGCGCATCTTCTGCACGTCGGGCACGAAGTTGTCGCGCTCGGCCGCGTGCCAGACGAGGGGTGCGAGGGTGGCGACGTACTCCTCGCCCAGGTCCAGGTCCCCGGCCACCGGGCGTGCCTTGAGCAGCGCCTGGAACTCCCAGGTCTTGGCCCAGCGCTGGTAGTAGGCGAGGTGGCTGCTGAGGGTGCGCACCAGGGGGCCGTTGCGGCCCTCCGGGCGGAGGTTGGCGTCGACCGGCCAGATCGTGCCCTCGACCGTGGTCTCCGAGCAGATCCGCATCATGTGCGAGGCGAGCCGGGTGGCGGCCTGGATCGCCTTGCCCTCATCGGCGCCGTCCGTGCCGCCTGGGCCCTCTGCGGCCTCGCCCACGAAGATGACGTCCACATCAGACACGTAATTCAGCTCGTGGCCACCGCACTTGCCCATCGCGATGACGGCGAGCCTGCACTGCGCGGCGTCCGCGGGGGCCGCCTGCTCGGCCATGCTGAGCGCGGCGCGCAGGGTCGCCGTCGCCAGGTCCGCGAGCTCGGCGGCGGCCTCGGGCAGGTCCGTCGTGCCGCAGACGTCACGGGCCGCTATGGCGAGGAGGCAGCGGCGGTAGGAGACGCGGAGCGAGACCGGGTCGGTGGCGTCGGCGAGACCGCGCTCGAACTCCTCGACGCCGGGGTGCAGGTCGGCCAGCTCGTACGTGACCAGGGCCTGCCAGTCGCTGGGGTGCCTGGCCAGGTGGTCGGCGAGGGCCTCGGACGCGCCGAGCACGCCCAGCAGCCGGTCACGCAGCGGCTTGGCGCTGACCAGGGTGTCGAGCAGCTCCTGGCGGCTGGTGTCGTCGGGCTGCCCCTCGACCAGGCGTACGAGGCCCAGGAGCGCCAGGTCCGGGTCGGCGGCGGCGCCGAGGGCGTCAAGGAGCACCGGGTCGGTCCGCACGGCGGACAGCTCGGGGGCGCCCAGCAGTCTCTCGGCCGTGGACGGATCGGTGAAGCCATGCCGCAGCAGCCGCGTGAACGTACTGCTTCTGCGCCCTTGCGGCACCGTCATCCCCGCGCCTCCGTTCGATCATCCCTGGCCCGAGCCTACGGCCTGACCGATGAGTTCTGCCCGCGTGCGCGGTCCGTACTTGGACGGGAGCATTGGGTGTCGGCGTCAGGAGGCGGATCATGCCGAGCGAGGAACCCCGTACGGAGCTGGATGCCCGGTACAGCAGTCCGGGGGCCGCGGCGACGCCGTGGTCCGACGCCGTGCGGCAGCTCAAGGCGGCCGAGCTGTTCTGGATCTCGACCGTACGCCCCGACGGGCGCCCGCACGTGACACCGCTGCCCGCGGTCTGGCTGGACGGGGCGCTGCACTTCTGCACGGGCCCCGAGGAGCGCAAGGCCCGGAACCTGGCGGGCAACCCCGAGACGGTGCTGACCACGGGCATCAACCTCTGGGACAAGGGATACGACCTGGTCGTCGAGGGCTCAGCGGTCCGGATCACCGACGAGGCCAGGCTGCGGCGCCTCGCGGCGGCCTGGGAGGAGAAGTACGGCAGCTTCTGGCACTACGAGGTGCGGGACGGCTGCTTCCACCACGGTCCGGGCCACGCGTACGTCTTCGAGGTGGCCCCCCGCACCGCGTTCGGCTTCGGCAAGGGAGAACCGTTCAGCCAGACGCGGTGGCGCTTCGGGTGAGGGGGCGCGGGCGGACGCCGCCATTCGCGCTGACAAGCCGTGGGCTCCCTGATGTACTCGGCCCATGGACTACACACTCGAGGTGATCCCGCTCCCCGTCAGTGACGTCGACCGGGCCAAGGAGTTCTACCGCGACAAGCTCGGCTTCCACGTGGACATCGACGCGGAGGTCATGCCGGGCATGCGCATCGTCCAGCTGACCCCGCCGGGCTCCGGCTGTTCCATCGCGCTGGCCGACACCCTCTGGGACACGATGGACGGCCCGACCCCCGCCCCCGGCTCCTACCAGGGCCTCCAGCTGTGCGTCGCCGACGCGAAGGCGGCCCACGACGAGCTGACCGCCCGCGGCCTGGAGATCACGGAGCCGGTGGCCCACGCACCGCAGGACGGCGGCACGTTCATGTACTTCAAGGACCCGGACGGCAACGGCTGGGCGATCCAGGAGTACCGCGTACGGGCGACCACACCTCTGCGTGAGGCGATCGTCAACGCCCCTTAGGGGGCGCGGGGAACGGCGCGCTCAGCGCGCGACTGAGCGCGCAGTTCCCCCTGCCGGGGCCCTACAGCACCGGCAGGTTCTTCCTCAGCTCGAAGGCGGTGACCTCGCTGCGGTACTCCTCCCACTCCTGCTTCTTGTTGCGCAGGAACTGGCGCACCCACACCACGACTTCGGGCGATGCAAGTGGGCGCCCCGCCGACCAGGGATTTAAGAGTCGTCGTTGGTCGTTGTCGGCCACTGTGGGCCACCCTCCGACGGCCCACAGACGGCCCGGCGGTTACCTCGCTGCCCCGTGGGCCCGCCTAGAGGCGGGCAGCGACCACAGGTGACCCTCCGGGCCTCCAGCACGAGATGTATGCCGTGGTTGGCGCGCCCTGGTCACAGAGTGGGCAAACGTGTCGCTCAGCCCCAGTTGTGCGCGCCACCATCGGTTCTGTGTCCTTCTACAAGCGCCGTCCAAGACAGCTGGGCAGTCACACCCCGAATCTGTGGCCGGTGTGGCTCGTCGCCCCGCTCGCCCTAGTGCTCGTCGCGACGTTCGCTTACGGCCTCTATCAGGGCGCTGACGCACTTCTCACCAGCGCGAATACTGGTAAGAAGCCGGTCAAGGTTCAGGATGTCATCAAGACAACCGTCACGGTCCTCACCTTGACTGGGGCCGTCCTGGCCGGCCTGTACGCCTACCGTAAGCAGCTCCTCGACGAAGGAGCCTCCCATCGCGCGGACGCGACCCAGCTCGCAGAGCGGTACACCGCAGCGGCCGAACAACTGGGCCACGACCAGCCCGCAGTACGCCTCGCCGGGGTATACGCGATGGCGCGCTTAGCCGATGACTGGCCCGAACAGCGCCAGGTATGCATTGACGTGCTGTGCGCCTACCTACGGATGCCCTACGCGCCCGACGGCGCCGAAGAGGGCTTCAGAAAAGGCGAACGGGAAGTCCGCCTTACAATTATTCGAATTATTAGCGCTCACCTTCAGGATCCCACCAAATCCGCCACCTGGTGCGGATACGATTTAAACTTCACCGGAGCCGTCTTTGACGGCGGTGACTTCACCGGCTCCTTTTTCTCCGGCGGCACAGTTTCCTTCGCCCACGCGACGTTCTCCGGCGGGACGGTCTTCTTCACCGGGTCGAAGTTCGTGGGCGGCACCACCTCCTTCACCGACTCGAATTTCACTGGCGGCACCCTCGCCTTCCTCAACTCGACATTTTCCGGCGGCTCGGTCTACTTCACCAGGTCGACACTCTCCGACGGCACGATATCCTTTGCGAATGCGACGTTCTCCGGCGCCAAGGTAGTATTGTCCTACACGAGATTTACCGGTGGCTCGGTATTCTTCGTTGAGTCGAAGTTTTCCGGTGGCAAGGTATTCTTCACCGGCTCGCCGTTCTCTGGCAGCAGAGTCTCCTTCGCCAATGCGGCGTTCTCCGGCGGGACGGTCTTCTTCACCGACTCAACGTTCTCCCGCGGTACCATCACCTTCACCAACGCCACGCTGTCCGGGGGCGATGTTCAGTTCCCAAATGTGCGTGTGCGTGCCGCGGCTGTAACCGACTGGGGCCCCTTCCCGGCAATACCTATTAGCTAACCCTTACCTGCGACGCAATGGCGGCTGTCCTGCCCTACTCACAAGCGACAAGTTCCTCAAGTGACTGAGCGCGCAGGCGAACCCCTCCGGCGTTCGTCTCAACCTCAACATCGCCATTGGGAACCCCGTCAGGCACCAGCCGCGTGGGGCGGTTGAGCTCCAGCCGCCCCATACGGCAGCCGTAAGGGACTCTCCGGGGTTGGTAGTGAATCGAGATCGGGCACATATAGGGAGAATGCACCCACAGCAGCCCCACGCATAGACGCTGGTAGGCATTAGGCACGCGGAGGCATCACGCGGCTTCGTAGTGGTGCGCGCGCCCGCCCCGCCCACTTCACCCACACCGGGTCATCGAGCAGCCCCTCTGCGTCCGGTAGACCGGCACAGCGGAGGAACTCGATGATGTCCCGTCGGAGTGCGCGAGGCCAAGGATCTGCCCGCGCAGCGTCACCCGCCGGCCGCCGCTACCCTGCGGCGGGTGGACGACTATCGGCGCGCTGCTCATGTCTCCAGCGTGCGCCGCCTCGCTCACTCCAGCGCGCCGAGCTCGGTGTCCGGCCTCACCTCCGGCTGTCTGCGAATGCCCGCTGCGTAAGTAGTCGCCCGGCGGCGATCAACCCGCCCAGTGCGCCCAGGATCGCGGCGAGTGGCGCCAAGCGGAGGTCAGTAAGCCAGGCCAGCAGGAGGGCGGTTACTGAGAACGTCAGGTGCGCCGCTGTGAGCCACGTTCCGAGTCGATCCCTCGGGAGCACGATGGGCAGCACCGTCCACACAAGGAACAGCACGAGATAGCCGATCGGAATCAGGATCATGGGCCCCCCAAGGCTTAGACACTGACCTTAGACCTCACCCCGGCGCTCCGCCTGGAGCATGTGGGGGTGCGGTCAATCCAGCACACCGAGCTCGGTGTCCGGCCGGCAGTGGATGCAGGCGCGGACGCCGCGGGCCAGCTCCCACCGCGCCTCATCCCGGGTGACCGGTGTGCGCCGTTTCCCTGCCGCGCCGCAGTCTCCGCGGTGCACCTCGACCGGCGGGCCGCCGTCCCCGATGCCTCGCTCGACGATCCAGTCCGGCGCGGGTGGGCGGGCTTCCTCGCGTCGCGCCTGCTCAGCCTCCCTGCGTTCCTCGTCGGCGATCCATCGGTCGATCTCCGCGAGGGCGCGTGTGGCCTGCTGCTCGACGACGCGGCGGGCGAAGCGCAGCTGGTCGAGGCGGGTAAGCGGAGCGAGATCGTTCACATGTTCGAGTCTAGATCCTCGGCATCCTGCGGGCGCCGACGCATTCCCGCTGTCCTGGGTCGCCGAACCTTGAGCGTGTGCCATCGAAGGTTGAGCGGCACGAAACCCCTTACTGGCGATCAAGGCTTCAATCGGCGTCGTCGCCGTTGGAGACGTTAGGAACGGGAAGCCACGCCTTGGCTTCGTCGTCCCAGCGGAGGAGATGCCCCCACAGCACTTCCTGTCCAACATCCAAGTCGATCAGCGCAAGACGAGCCTCATCGCTGAGCTCCGCTGTCACTTCAATCGTGATGGCGCGTTGGCGGAACGATTGGGCTACAACGAGTTCCTCTCCGTGCCGTCGACGCTGCCTCCACGAGAGCCGTTTGATCCTCACCCGAGTCCCGAGACGCTCCCCGAGTTTGGAAGCGAACGCCGCCACGAACGGGCTGATCGTGGCCGCAACCAGTACCGTCTCGTAGGAGATCCTGCTGCCCATGCGCCCCCACGAAACTAGCCAGTAGATGGCTATGCAGATGGCGGACAGGACGATCAAGTCGAGCCACGAGTTCAGCATGGAAGCCATTCCAAGCCAATGTCGACGCGTTGCCTAGGGGGCGCTGGGGGGCGTCAGCGCTCAACCTTCGATGGCACACGCTCAGAGTTCGATGACACAGGACACCCGCAACGCCGGCGCCCGCAGTCGGGCTGCACCGGCCGTGGAGGGGAGCTCATCGCGGGCGGTGCGCCCTACCTCCACCCTCCTCCGCCACTCGTCCTCGAATGAGTGAATTACCGCGCATCTTTGCTACGTCGCGAGGCTGGATGCGCATATGCACGGCTGGCTACTCCACCGGGTACTCCTGCGTGGACCGGACAGCCTTCTTCGCGCCCGGGTGCGCGCGAGATCCCGCTCCAGGAAGCGCAGCGGGTCGAGGCGGGTAAGCGGAGCGGGAGTCTACGTCTCTGAGTTGCGGCAATCTCGTTCGGTCATTCGCTCGGTGTCTCATCCGCACTAGCCATGCGGGGTGACATTCCGGCGCGGCCGCAGGAAGAGGTCTTGCTCGCGCCGACCGGCACCCGACTACGCCAGCGATAGCCCCTTCCCGGCGCGGAGGGCCACTACTACAGTGGTGGCATGAGTGTATTCACCGTGCGCATACCAGATGATCTGGACGCAGAGGTTCGGAAGGCAGCGGCCGACGCCGGGCTGTCGCTGAACGCCTACATGGTCCGAACGCTACGAGATCAGACCCTGCGCGAAGCGCTGGCCGCTGTGGACAGCGAGGGCGTTCTCCTTGTCGACACCGGCGACGCCGACCCGGCGGGGGACATCCGTTGAAGCGCGGCACAGTCTGGGAGATCCCGGTTGGCGACAGCACGCGTACCGCAGTCGTGCTCTCCATCGACGAGGTGAACACGAAGTTCCAGGCCGCCGTCTGCTTGCTCCTGCACCCGGCCGGCGCCTACCCCGACACCCTCGTATCCGTGCCGATCGCAGACCCCGTGCGAGCGGTCGCGGTCCCGGTAAACGTCACCCAGTACGCGGCTCGGCGCTTCGAGAACGCCAAGCTGCTGGGTGAAGTGGGCCAAGAGACCATGGCTCGCATCGAGCAGGCCGTGCGCTCCGTTCTGGGGCTGTAAGGACTCTGTGGGTGCCGGTCGCCAGCACCTCATCTCGAACGCTCATCGCTCAGGTTGGAGGCCGTGCTCAAGATACGCCACGGCGCCTTCATCGCGCGCAACCGCAGCTGCTCGGATGCGGCGTGCGAGGCGGGGGATGGTGAGGCTGGCCACCGCCGCGACGGGATGGAACTCGTACGCCTTGATCTCTGACGCCTGCAACCTGATCTGTGCCTCTACCTCGTCAGAGAGAGTGCCACCGTCGAATAGGTACAGCACCTTGTCACCCTCGGAAGGGCTGGGTGCCCAGTCGACGACGAGCAGGCGCCCAATCTCAGGCGCAATACCGAGTTCCTCTTGCACCTCGCGGACGCACGCCTGTCGCGGCGACTCGCCCGCATCGATGTACCCGCCTGGGATGTCCCTGTAGTCCTTGTACGTCGGCTCAAGGAGCATGACGCGGCCCTGGGCATCAAAGAACAGCGCGCCCGAGGCCATCCGCGGGCGCGCCATTTTCGCTTCGTGTTCGTTCTCGGTCTCGCTCACGAGACCGAGCCTAACCAGCTCACACCACTCGAAGCCTCTCGGCCAGGTCGGCTACCGGGCGAGTTGGCCGTCCGCGCGTTCCACGGACCCAGCCGAGCACGATCTCTCGGCTCATGTAGTGGTGCCGGACCTGCTCCGGCGCCATTTCCTCTGCGTCGAGAACCATGCTGAGCGCGTCATCAGTGCGATTCCAAGCGCTGAGCGCCCGCGCCACTTCGAGGTTGTGCCGCACCCTGCGCTCGACAGGAAGCCCGCTTGTATCGACCTGCGGCCCCAGTTCCGCCGCGACCTGGAAGTCGCCGAGCTCACCAGCGGTGGCCACCTTGTGAATCGCCACGTTGGTGGGCCCGAAGGCCGTCCACATGTGGTTTCCGTCAGTCCCAAGCCGTGACGCCATCGCATCCGCCTCACGCAGGAAGGCCTGCGTCGTCGCACGGTCCTCTGCACGAGCCGCGGCCATCGAGCCCGTCAGGAAGAGGGTTCCGTAGACGGACAGGTATGCGGGGGTCGCCTCCCCCAGTCCAGACTCAAGGAAGCCGGCCGCATCACTCACGAGCTGCACCGCAGTCTCGTAGCGTCCGGTGGACAGGAGGCAGTGCGTCACCGACCGGAAGAGCGATCCGACGATGACGTTGTTCCCGCTCTGCTGTGCGGCAGCAAGTCCGCGATCCGCCGCCATCCAAGCCAGCTCGTTCTCACCCAGCTTGCCGAGCACCATCGCTGCCCCCTGGTACGTCAACGCCAGCAGCGCGTTCGCCTCCTCTCTCTCCTCCCCCGCGTACGCACGCACTGCGAGCAGGGCATCCGAGAGGATCAAGGGCAGCTGCCGGGTCGCGAACCCGTACTGAGACCCCTGGTAGGCATCCCACACCTCACTCACGTCGGACCGTAAAGCGGACAGAGCCGGGGGTTCGCCATCCGTCGGCGCCCCAAGGAGCGGGGTCAACTGCCGGTAGTCCATCAGCGCTTCGCGCAGCGCAGGGACCGTACGTCGCCCGCTGTCTGTCGACCACTCCAAGAGAGTCGGCTCGCCGATGAGGTCTCCGATGGAGACGTCCAGCGCGTGAGCCAGTGCACGGATTACAGAGAGTCGGTCCAGCTCGATGCGGTTGTTCTCCGCCTTGCCGAGCCAGTCCGCGGTGCGGCCGACCAGTCCGGCCACCACCTCTTGGGACATGCCGCGGCGGTGGCGGTACCACGCAACCCGCTCGCCGATCGTCAGTTGCTGCGTCATTCCTCGCATGACTTCAGCCTCGCCTCGGTTCGCAGATAGACCCCGGAAGGATTTTCCGGGGTCGGGTCATGAGCGGCCCATAGCGTCGTGGTTGTCGGGAGCCAGACATCCGAAACGACCACGAAGGGGTACGGCTATGCCTCTGCCTGCAGATGAGCAGCACCACTTGATGATGGCTTCCAAGGGGTTCCCCGCGAAAGTGCCCCGCCAACGCAGCGAAGGCAGGACCACCGCCCGGACCCTACGCGGAGTCGGTCCGGTCTCCTTCGAGCTTCGCCACACGCTCGGAAAGCTCGGCGAGTTGAGAGGTGACAGCACTCAACTGGCCCTGCATCTCGCGAAACCCTTGGGCTCGATCCTGCGCGCTGCCGCCATTGGTGGTTTCGGCAACGTAGGTGCCGCTGCCGGGACGGGAGTCCGCCAGACCTTCGCTCTTCAGTACGTCGTAGGCACTCTGGACGGTCGCGAGAGCAACCTTCAGGTGCTTGGCGAGCTTCCGGCCGGGCGGGAGCGGAGCCAATGGCTCCAATTCACCGGCCGCGATCCGGGATCGGTAGTACGCCGCGATGTCCTTCGCCGTCGGTGCGCTGCCGCCGCCCCACTCCATCCAGTCCATCCCTAGAGCTTAACCGATCTAGGTCAATCCAACTTTCTCCGTGGAACCCCTTGCGCGAAAAACTGACCTAGGCCAATCTGAACCTGCGCCGCTGACGAATCCCGGAAGGGCTTCACGAGCTGCGGTTGCAAGTGCTTGACCTGCTTAAACGAGCGCGCCGACAGGTCCCGAGCAATCGAGAGCCCTGATTGAGGGGCTACCGCGCCTGTCGGATTCGTAGCGACGTTGTTTGAAACCTGAAGAGTGATCGTGCGGGGCTGACGCGAGAGCGGCGGTCGTGGCAGGTGCCTAGGGCGAGGGTCCGGGGGCAAACCACCGCGATGAACGTGGCTCTCCCCCTACGCGCCTGGCAGGCGCCACCCGGATTCGGGTGTGGGGAGGTACAGCGGGGCCCCAACGCACGTGGCGGCAAGAGTGAGACCGCCCCCGCGACGACCGGGTGATGTCGTCGGCGGCACGCCAAACACACCAACAACGCCCCTGAACGTGGGGGCGCCGTCCGGTGTGGCCGCCCTGCTGGCGTCAGCGCAGTGATGTTGACGCACCCGATTCTCCCGGCTCGGGATCGGCGCTCCGCGACAGCGGACGTACCGGTGAAGCCGTGTCCCTCCACTTGTAAGGGGGTCGGTGTGAACCGACGACATACCCCGGCGTCGCCGTGATCGACCGGCACGGCGACGCCGTTTCAACCACAGCCTGCGGGCAGAGCAGTACGCCGCAGACAACCGGTCACCTTTCACCGAATCGCGGCGGCTAGCGCTGCGCCGGTTGCCTCCTTCGCCCGTCCGGTCGTTCTTCGGAGCGCGCCGTACGGGCGAGGCCGAGGGGAGCCGGAGTTCGAGCAGAACAAGTAGTTCGCATCCGGCCTGGGGAACGGCTTTCCCCTCGTACGGCCTGCGCCCCCCGGAGCGGCTACTCCGGGGGGCGCTGTTCGGGCCGTGCCCATCCCACCTGATTTCAGAGGAGTCACGACCCATGAAGTGCATCGTTGCTGGTCATGCCGCTGTTACGGCAAGGGAGTTCGCGGAGCTCGCGTTGGGCTTCGCCGAGCGTGCGGCTGGGTTCGACACGGAGCTGTTCACCGGCACCGCCGAGGAGTCCGAGAAGGACCGGACCGCGCGGCTGTCGGTGGCCCGCGACGTGCTCAGGGAATTGCGGGAGGTCGACCCGGTGGCCGCGGCCTACGCCCGGGAGCTGCTGAAGGCGACCGACCTGCCCACGCCGGCACCGCGGCCCCGACGGGCCCGCAAGGCTCCGGCGCGGCGCTCGGCCGTGTGCGGCGCGCAGGGCCTGGCGGTGGCGGCATGAAGACAGATCTGGCGATGGAGGGCCTGGCGGTTCCTCTGCGGGCCCTGCGCGTGCTGGCCCTGGACTTTCCCGATCTGCCCGCCCCGACCGTGCACATCTCCCCGATCTACCCGGAGCGGCTGCAGCTGTCCCTGCACGACGACTTGGGGGCCTTTGAGCCCTGGCGCCTGGCTCTGCACATCGCGCGTGATGCCGTGGACTTCCACTCCCAGGGTGATGGCGAGACGTGGGTGCTGGAGGCGTACGTCGACGTCACGGGCGCCACGGTGCGGCTCAACGCTTTCGGCGACGCCCGCGTACCCGAGCGGCCGAGCGTCGCGAAGGCCGGCCGCTGATGGCCAAGCCGCCAACGGATGACCTCTACGTCCGCTACATGCGCGCGTTCAAGGAGTCCGCCCGGCACACCGATGGCTGTGCGGCCTGCCAGGCCAGCCAGGACTGTCCCGAGGGAGCGCCGCTTCACGAGCGCTTCGCCCGGCTCCAAGACACCTACAACGCACGCCAGTCCAATCAGAAGCGCCCCTGACCCAGGAGTGACTGTGACTCGCACATCCACCGCCCCCGGAAGGATCGGGGGCTTCAACCCGTTTGCCGTCGTCGAGAAGCTGCTGACGCTGGCGGCCCTGGCCGTCGTAGCGGTCACCGTGGGCAGCCAGCTCGCCCCGATTCTCGGCCTGGACGGACGCCTTGGAACCGCCGCGGCCTGGTTCATCGCCCTCGTCTTTGACGCGTTGTGGATCGGCGCACTGAAGATGAGCGAGCAGGCCATCCGGCAGCGCAGCGCCGTTGGGATGGCTGTGATGCTGTCAGTGGCCGCCCTTTCGATGGCCGGTTCGGTCGCGATCTTGCTGCTGATGGGGCATGCCCGCGTCTTTGCTCTGGTCCCGGTGGCCGCCGCCGTGTTCATGGGGCTGAGGATCTTCGCGGACCACATGCTCGCGGATGATGCGACCTCCCGCGTCATCGAAGAGCAGTCCGCATCTGCCCGCAACACCCTGGCCCTCACCTACGCCAATGCCCGGCACTTGAAGGCGCGGGCTGAGAACGAGGTCGTCATCGAGACGGCCGAGACGCTCGCGGAGGCCCACCGCCAGGCGGTGAAGGCCAAGGCCATGACCGGCATGCAAAAGAAGATCAACAAGGCCCGAGCGGAGGCCGAGAAGAAGCTGAAGGATTCCGAGACCAAGCACGGCCAGGCGGCGCAGGCTTTCGCGGCCCGCTCGCTGCACGTCCTGACCGCCCCCTCGGAAACCCCCCTCGGAATCGACACGGCTTCGCCCCGTGGTTCCGAGGAGGGCTCGCAGCTCGCTTCGGGGTCGAGTCTGAGCGAACCGACGCCCGCCTCGCGAATGACGGGGTCCTCGGAATCCTCGGAAACCGCTGAGCTGCACGAACACCCCGTCGATGCCGGGGCGTCGCAGGTGGCCGACGGTGATTCCGAGGGGGCCTCGGATCTTTCCGAGGGTCCGGGCCGCAAGCCGGGCCTGAGCGATGAGGAGCTCTACCTCACCGGGCGTCGGATCTTCACCGAGCTGGCGCCACCGAAGTCGCTCAACGGGTTCATCAAGGCCATGAAGGCCCAAGGCGCCAAGGCCAGTTACGAGCGCATGGCCAAGACCTACGAGCAGCTCCAGGCGGAGTTCGCCGAGCAGCCCGCGTAGTCCGACACACACATCCCGACCAGCCAACAGGAGAGACAGACCATGTCTGCACGGACCGAGCAGCCCACCGAAACCGCTATCCAGCCCCAGGGAAGCCACCACTGGGTCATGACGCTGGAGATCCCCGGGCGGCTGACCAGCACACAGTCCAGCACCTTCACCCCGCCACAGGGCTGGACCCGCCGGGATGCTTTCGCAGCCATCAGGGACGAGCTTGCGCGGGACAACCCGGACCTGGCCCGCGCCAACGTCACGTTCTTCGCTCTCGAACCTAATCAGCTCTGACCTCGACGCAACTCTCCGGCACCACTGATGAAGGCCGTCCCCCAGTCGAGTTGGGGACGGCCTTCGTCACGACTGCCGGAAGACAGTCGAATGCACCGCATCCCCTGGCCATCGGTTGGCCGGCGGCTGGCGGGCTGGCGGACATGCGTCCGCAGGTCCCGCAGGTCCGCCGAGCAGATCCGCAAGCGGCCACGGGGAGTTCATCCCTGCCCGCCCTAGCGAGAAATGAGGATGTATGGCCGCCAAAGCGGTCGAAGAGAAGGAAGCCAAAGAGACGCCGAAACCGGCAAGGCCTGTGGCGAAGAAGCCACTGTCCGAAGAGGCGAGATGGCTGATCGGCGGGCTCGCTGTCACGGGGCCCGCCTCCGGGCTGGTCTACCGGGACGAGATCGAATCCTGGGTCTACGACAACCGCATCTGGCTGCTCGGCATCGCCGTGCTGCTGATCGGATCGTGTGTGCTGGCCATGACCAGGGCCTACCGGCGCGCCCGGGGGCCGCGTCAGCGCAAGAGGACGCAGGTCGTGTCCGCCTTCGCCTCCGAAGGGCTGCACGACGTGCCACCGCACGCCCCCTTGGGGGCCCGTGAGGTTCCTGGCGCCTGCCAGGTTCCTGACGCGGTCGCCTCAGAAGAGCTTCAAGGCCCCGAACCGCAAGGCTCCTTGGGCTCCGCTGAGGTTCCTGACGAGGGCATTGCCGCCCCGCATGGGACTGCGTGGGGGGCACCCCCGGCCATGCCGGGAGAGGTGGCCGCGTCGCTCCAGAGTGATGAGGCCCCCAAGCTGGCGGCTGCGCTGAAGCTCGACTACGCGGCGGGTAAGGCCCGCACGCTCAGCCGGGGGCGCGTCGAGCTGGGCGAGGAGTGGGTCATTGAGCTGCCGCCCGGTGGCGTGTACGGGGATGTGGCCGGTAAGCGGGAACGGGTGATCTCGTGGGTCGACGTGGACGCCACGAAGGTGACGATGCGCCCGGGGGCCACCTCCCGGCAGGTCGTCATCACCGTCCTCGATGAGCCGATCTACAGCCGCATCCCCACCCTCCCCGATCCGGTGGGAGCAACGTGCCGGGGTGTCATTCCGGTCGGCTACGACATGTACGGCCACCTGGTGGAAATCAAGTCCCCGGTCGGTGATACGCACATGCTGATCGCTGGATCGTCCGGTGGCGGAAAGACCGAAGAGATCAAGTGGCTCGTCTATTTCGCCCTGGTCAATGGCTGGGACATCGTCCTGGTCGACGCCAAGGGTGACGGCGACCTCGCGTACGCGGAAAAGGCATGCCTGATCTACGAAGAGGTGCCCGACCACGAACGGATGATGGAAATCATCGCGTTCGTGGAGGGTAAGCACGAGCAGCGCTCTTCGGAGAACAGTGCATCGGTGCGAGCCGGAAACGGAAAGGCGAGACACCGGCCGCTGCTGTTCATCATCGACGAGGTCAGCACCTACACCGATGAAGCCGATTCGAAGAAGGAGGCGACCGCATTCGAGGCGAAAATGAAGACCGCCTCCCGCAAGTTCTGCTCCTCGAAGATCCTCGTCGTCCTGTCGACGCAGAATCCGAAATCGGAAGTCATCAACACGTCGATTCGTTCGAATCATCGCGTGCGCCTGGCTTTCGGCTGCGCGGAGACCGGACAGTCAGACGTCATCCTCGGAGGCGGAACAGCGCGGGCCGGGCATGACGCCTCCAAGCTCCCCGGCATCGACGGTGCAGCAATTCTCCAGGTCAAGGACAAGAACTGCGAGATGCGCGGATTCCTTGTCACGGACGAGGAACTCAACGCAGCCATCGATGCCCGAGCAGAGGAATTCCACGAGACTGAGCCCGAACACGTGCGTCTCGTTCGCGAGGCGTACGCCGGTGCCGCGTTCCTTTCCACCGTCGAATTCGCCTCCCGGCTGCGTGAGATGGGAGTGAACATCGCCGGTGGAGAGGACGCGGGAAAAACCGGAACAGCCGTCGGCGAATGGCTTTATGGGCACTTCGGCCGCGATGTGCCGCAGGCGCAGAAGCGGATCGAAGGCCAGCGCGTCAGAGGCCGCGAGCTGGCGGAGATCCTCCGCCGCTGACCCGTGCCGCACCTTGTGCCACCCCCGTGCCGCCCCCGTTCCAGTGCCGTGCCGTCACAGGGGGCGGCACAGCCTTGTCACGGCCCGTGGCACGGGGCCTCACCTGCGAAAACACAGTGAAGGAGCTGGAGTTCATGAAAGGGTCCGCGATCGGCCTGGTGGTGGTCGGATCGGGGTTGTTGGCGGTGACCGCCACGAGCCTGACCGGCAATCCGGCCGTCAGCGGCAAGGCCACCTCGGTGGCCAACCGCACGGCGCCTGGATCGGTGCCCGCACGCTACGAGCGACTCTTCAACGCCTGGGGCAATGAGTGTGACGCCATCACCCCCAGCATTCTGGCCGCACAGCTCAAACAGGAATCCGGCTTCAACCCGCAGGCTAAATCGCCGGTCGGGGCGATGGGGATAGCGCAGTTCATGCCCGGAACCTGGAAGAACTCCGGATTCGACGGCAACAAGGACGGCAAGAAGGACGTGTGGGATCCGGAAGACGCAATCCCGTCCGCCGCCAAGTACATGTGCTCGGTCTCCCGGGACGTGAAGGATGTACCCGGAGACAAGACGCGTCTCGCGCTGGCCGGGTATAACGCCGGACCCAGAGCGGTGCAAAAATACCGAGGCATACCGCCTTACAAGGAGACAGAAAACTACGTCTCCACCATTATGGCGTCCGCCGCGAAGATGGGCCAAGCCGTCGGCGGACAGTCCAACGTCGCCATCGAGGCGGTCAATTACGCGTCCGCTCAGATCGGCAAGGACTACGTGTGGGGCGGCAACGGCGATGCGGACGGCGGCTTCGACTGCTCCGGCCTCACCAAGGCCGCTTACGCCCAGGCCGGTGTCACGCTCCCCCGAGTCGCCAGCGCCCAATACACGCACCTCGACAATGACGGATCACTCGTCGAGAAAGGCGATCTGAGGATCGGGGACCTCGTCTTCTTCAGCAAGAAGAAGCAGACCGGCAAGGCCACTCCCGGCGACATCGACCACGTCGGCATCTACATCGGACGGGGCCATTTTCTGAACGCGCCGCGCACCGGGGCGAAAGTCCGCATCGAAAAGATCTGGTGGGACACCTACATGGGTGCGGGCCGGGTCTATCCCAAGTCCACGAAAACCAAGGAGGTGTGATGGCGAACGGACAGTGCATCGCCACCACTCAGGCCATGTATTCCGTGGCCGCATCCGCCGAAAGCCTGGAAACGACGGTCGCCGTTTTGACGGGGCTGACCGTCTTCCTGGTCCTGATGTGCGTCGCGATGGCGATCGTCGCCTACCGGCTGCACTCCAGGGCCCAGCGCCCCATCACCCAGCACGACACCTTCCCCCTCACCACCTCTGAGAAGGAGTTCTGATCATGGCCAAGTTCACCGGAACGATCGTCGTCGCGGGCCCTGATGATGGCTGCATCACCAAGTCCGACGGCAAGAAGGACTGCTCCGAGGGCGCCAAGCAGGTCGTCAAGACGGTCAACGACACCGGCCCGGACCTGGCGCCCGTCTCCGGGTTCCTGCCGCTGTACGGCGTGATCATGGGTGTCCTGATCGGCTCGGTCATCCTGGCGATTGCGGCCGGGGCGGTCATCTCGGCCGGCCGCGGCGGCATCCAGGCCGGGTTCAAGAAGGACGGCTCGGCGCTGAAGAAGACCGCGATCACCGTGGGCGGTCTGATCGTCCTGCTGCTCGGGGTGCTGGCGATCGGCCCGTCCATCGCCACGGCGCTGGGAGGCTGAGCCGTGGCCGGTGATCCCTGCGACCGCATCAAGGGCCCCGCCCACAAGTACTGCGAGAAGGGCCAGGACGGCGGTGGCGGCGAGGGCGGCGGCGATGGAGCGGGCCCGGACGATCTGACGCCGGAGATGCCCGGATCGATGGACCCGCTCGGCTCCGCCGCCGACTGGCTCTCTGACCAGGCCGCTGCCCTCTACCGGCTGATGGACAAGTCGATGATGGCGGCGGCCGATCCGCTCGGCGGCATCAGCGGCGGCGCGCTGGCCAAGGTGTACAACCCGGTGGCGGGCATCGCCGTGCTGATCGGTGCGGTCGTTCTGGTGAGCGGGCTGATCTTCTGGATCGCCCGCCCCTCGGGGCCCGCCTTCAAGAAGGCGGGCTCGGCCGGAGGGCGGTTCTTCGGGCTGCTCCTCCTGGTCACCGTGATCCCGATGGCGGTGGGGCTGATCGCGTTCGCGTTCGGTCAGTTCTCCGCGCTCATGTACGCCGACCTGGCCGATCACCCCTTCAAGGGCATGGAGAAGTCGCTGCTGAGCTCCAGCGGCAGCCCGTATGGCCGTCTCGCGCAGGCCTTCGTGGTGCTGCTCTCGGTCGGCCCGCTGTGGCTGCTGTGCGTCATCTCCCCCGTCGCCGTCCTCGCGGCAGTGGTCTTCCTGCCGCTGTCGGCCGCGCTGGGGGTGGGCAAGGGCTGGATGCGCTCGCGCAGCGGCAAGACGCTGCTGCACCTGGTCGCGGCGGTGTTCCTGGCACGGGTGCCCATCTCCATCGTGCTGATGTTCCGCCGGGTGCTGCCCAAGAGCGCCCTGACCGATCTGCTGCTCACCGCGAGCACCACGCTCGTGTGCCTGTACATCCTGCTGAGCCTTCCGGAGATGGCCAAGAACGTCGCCGCCGCCGTCACCCGCGCCCCCAAGCTCAAGACACTCAGCGAGGGGCGCACGGCGGTCACCAAGCTGCCTGCCGACGCCGAGCGCCAGGCCCACGCCAAGCGGCTGGCCCGCGCCCAGGCCGTGCGCGGCAGCAAGAGGAAGGCACCTGGGCAGGCGACCGGCGTCCACGACCCTGCCCGTCGGCGCCCCTACCCCGGCAGCGGCAAGGGAGTTCGGTCCGCGCTGCAGGCGCCCGCACACGCGGCGCAGACATCGCAGCCCGCCGAAACCCGCACGGCCCGCAAGTCCCCCCAACGACAGGAGAGGATTGGTCATGTCCGCGTCCCGGACGTATCTGCTCGATCCGCTGTACGAGACCGAGACGCTCAAGCTCCCCCCTTCCCGTACTGATCTCGCGGTCATCGGGGCCGGGGTCGCGCTCAGCGTCACCCACGGCGTCGCCGTCCCCGGCATCCTGGGCACCTTGACCTGCATCGTCCCCGCCGCCCTGGCGGGGGCGCTGGCCTTGGTCAAGGCGGGCGGGTCGACCGTCGTCGAACGCGTGGCCCGCCACAGCGGGCACGCGCTCAGGAAACGCGCTCTGGACAAGGCCGTTCGGGAGTACGAGAGCGACAGGGCCCCCTCCACATCCGATGCGGAGGGGGCCCTGCCCCACCACGACGTCTTCACCAAGATCAATGACGTTGTCTGGCACGAACGTGAGGGATACGGCTTCCCGCAGGTCAGGGGCAGGCTGCTCGCGGCGTTCGAGTGGGTCACCGACGGCGCCGCACTGAAGGACGGCGCCCACCGCGACCGCGCCCACGATGCGCTGGCCGCATTCCTGGAGTGGGTCGCGGCCACCGGCCACGGATCCTGTGTGCGCATCGTGCACGCGGTCACCCCCTATGTGGGGGAACGCGACGTCCGGGCCCAGCCGGAAGGCGACTTGGCCGACTCCTACCGGCAGTTGATGGAGATGGTGAATGCGGCGTGCGACGTGCACTCCACCGTCATCCTGCTGTCCGTGCCCGCCCACGGCCCCGACGTCGAAGAGGAGACGGCCTGGGCTCAGGCCGCCTACGAACAGGCGCAGGTGTGCGGGATCGACACCGGCCATCTGTGGCCCCGCTCCGCATGGGATATCGCGCTGAAGACGATCAGCGGCCGTGAACTGTACGAGATCCACGACGATCATTTCAGGTCCGGTGACTACGTCACCGCGACCGCCGAAGTCGCCGACTTCCGACGGGGGGAGCGGGCCGCTGACTTCTGGCGCCCGATGATCACCACGCTGCCCCGCGTCACCCGCACGACGGTGGTGGAGTACCTGCCGCTGGATCGGCGCAAGGCCGAGAAGCGGCTGGAGACCGGGGAAATGCTGCGTACCGCGACCGCCCGCGACGAGAAGGACGTGCGGCGGGAGAAGACCTCCACCCGCACCGGCAAGCGGGCCGCCGAACTCCACGAGGAGGACATCTCCGATGGCGCCGCCTACGTGAAGGTCGCCGCCCGCATCATGATCCAGGCCCGCGATCAGGCGGAACTCAAGGAGTTTCGCCGGGACCTGGAGCAGAACGCGGTATCGGCCGGCGCCCATCTGACGTGGATGGACAAGGAACACGAAACCGGTTGGCACTCGGCGCTGCCGCTTCCGGGAGGAGAGATCACATGCTGACCACCACCACCCGCCAGGCCGCAGGCCTCTTCCCCGGTTACGCCTGCAAGCCCATCACCGACGGCGCCCTGATCGGCGCCTCACTGCTGGACGGCTCGCCCTTCCGCCTGACCCCCGTCGACTGTGACCAGGAGGTCTTGCCGTCGACCGGCATGGCCTTGTTGGGCACGCTGGGCAACGGCAAGTCCACCAACACCAAGGTCATGGCGCTGCGCGACATGGCCCGAGCGGGGCGCCGGTACGCGGTCCTGGACGCCAAGGGCGAGGACGGCGTGGGCGAGTGGGATGCGGTGGCCGCAGCCCTGGGCATCGCGCCGGTCCGCTTTGGCGAAGGGGTGTGCATGAACCCCCTCGATGCGCGGATTCCCCCGCTGCACCGCGTGCAGCTGGTGGCCGTGCTCGCCGAACTCGGCGGACACCGGCCGCTGTCCCCCGGAGCGCGGATGGCGCTGGATGCGGCGATGGAGTCGTCGCCCGCCGCCCACACCCTGTCGGGGCTGATGGGCGCGGTCACCTCCCTTCAGGCCGACGCGATCCCCGGGCGGTTCGACCAGCGCCAGCTGCTCGCCTTCGGGCAAGAAGTGGTCCAAGCGCTCTCGCCGTTCATCCGCTCGGCCACCCGCGGCATGCTCGACGGAGAAACGTCGGTATCGCTGGACGAGAAGCTGACCGTGTTCGACTTCTCCGGCATCGACCGCACCTCGATGGCCCTGCCCGCGCTGATGTCGGTGGTGGGGGTGTTCCTGGAATCAGTGTGGCTCGGCCAAGGCGGGGCCGATCACGGCATCCACTCCACGCTCATCGTCGAAGAGGCCTGGCAGATCCTCAAACACCCCGCCACGGCAGCACTGTTGCAGCGGATGATGAAGTACTCGCGCCGCGAAGGCCTCTCGGTCACCTCGGTCGCGCACAGCGCCAAGGACGCCAAGTCCGAAGAGGCCAAAGATCTCCTGCGGCTGGCCTCCACCCGCATCCTGCACCAGATGGACGAGGACGAAGCCGAACAGTGCCGCGGCCTGTTCTCCCTGCCCGACTGGGCCGTACGACAGATCCCGCTGCTGGGCCGGGGACAGGCCATCTGGCAGACCGGACGGCACGTCAACCTCGTCCAGACCCTCGTCACCGAATACGAACGGCGGCTCTGCTTCACCTCCAAGCGCCGCGACGCAGCCCAGGGCAAGACGCCCCCACTCGCCCCCGCCGCAAGTCGTGAATGGGGCTGGGAGATGCCGCCGAACGTCATCGACCACGCCGCCTGATCTCTACAGCACCTGCAACACCACGCCCCGCCCTCCCGGACGGGGCGTTGTCGTTGGCCCCGACGCCGACGACGGCACCGCCAACTACCTGTGAGGACTCCCGTGTACGAGGACGACGACTTCATCGACTGCGAGCTGTGTGACCCCACCGACGGCGGCGAGCCCTACCCGCATCCCCACTGCTGCGGATGCGGAGCCGATGGCAGCAGCGAGCGCCCCGACTGCACCTGCGAGTAGCCATCACCGCCCACGGCCACACCCAGCGCTAGGGAATCTCTCTGGTCGCCCTGCCCGGTCCTCGCCCGCCCCGCTGGGGACGAGGACGGGACAGCCCGACCGGCACACACCCAGCCCACCCCTTCCGCCACCTCTCGCGGACCACCGACAAGGAGCAGACGTCTTGGCGAAACCACCCACCGTCATCGGTGTCCTGACCACGACAGCCCCGCCCTCCTGGTGGAGGGCCCACCGGCATCAGGTCCTGCTGGTCCTTGGCCTCATCGTCGGCTTCCACCTCGCCACCCACGACAACGACAGCAACGCAGCCCCCAAGCCTGACCGGCCCCGGCCGGCGCACACCGCGCCCGCCCCGCAGACGCTTCACCCCACCACGATCCACCTCCCCTAGACCACCTTCATAGGAGGCCAGCACATGAGCGCTGCCCTGTGGCCCGTCGTGGCCCGCATCACCGCCGCTCTGGATGCGGCCAACGCCCGCGACGAACACGAAGTCGCGATGCGTCTGCTCAAGGTCAACGAGGAAGCCGGGGAAGTGGCCGCGGCCTACATCGGCGCCACCGGCCAAAACCCCCGCCAGGGCATCACCCACACCCACCACGACGTCGCCCAGGAGCTGGCCGACGTCATCATCGCCGCCGCCGTCGCCCTGCACTCCATCACCGACCAAGCCCCAGCGGTACTGGACGGCAAGCTGCACGCCGCCGCCCGACGCCTGGCACTGCCGCCGAAGGGAGATCGCACATGAAGCACCTCGCACGGCACCAACCGCCCGAGGCGGACCGCCCGGTGACCCACCGGGCGCGCTGCCTGATCTGCCGCACCGACATCCAGTGGAACGACCGCGCGACCGGCGGCCAGTGGGCCCACGACGCTCACCCCGACGACGAACACAAAGCCATCCCCATCCCCCTCTCCGACAGCCCCCTGGGAGCCGCTGTGGCCCGCGTGAACGCCGCGCTGGCGACCGAGAGCGACCACGAGCGAGCCGCACAGCTCTACGAGCTGCTGATCTGCCTGTCCGCAGCGGAGTTCGAGTTCACCGACGGCGCCGCCCTGGTGCCCGTAACCACCAACTGAAGGAGGACCACACCGTGTCCGCAGGAGAGACCCCCATCACCGTGATCGGCAACCTCACCGCCGACCCCGAGGTGAAGTTCACCCCCTCCGGCGCCGCGCTGGCGAAGTTCACCATTGCTTCCACCCCGCGCGTCTACGACCGCGACAGCAACCAGTGGAAGGACGGCACCGCGACGTTCTTCCGCTGCGCCGTCTGGCGCTCCCTGGCCGAACACGTCGCAGAGTCCCTGGCCAAGGGCTCTCGGGTGGTGGCGTTCGGCCGTATCCGCCAGCACAACTGGGAGACCCCCGAGGGCGAGAACCGCTCGATGCTCGCGCTGGAAATCGACGAGATCGGCGCCTCTCTGAAGTTCACCAACGTGGCTATCGAGGCCAAGCGCCCCACACAGGCCGCTGCGGCATCGGGCGATGCCGCGTGGAACACCGATGGCGCGTCGGGCGACTCGAAGTACAGCGACCAGCCCCCGTTCTAGAGCTGCCCGGGGCGGCCGACTCTCGCCACGGAATCTCGGCCGCCCCGGCTCTGCCCGTCCCTTCGAGACAACAGGAGCACAGCAGTGCTGACCTTGACCGATCTGTTCTGCGGCGCCGGAAGCTTGCCCGCCGGCGCCATCACCGTGCCCGACGCGAATGCGCGGATGGCCGCCGCTGGCGGCGGCGCCGAGAGGAGCGCGGCCTGATGTACCGCAACGACAACGACGCCTTGACCGTCATGGACTGGTTCTGCGGCGCGGGCGGCTCCTCGCAGGGCATGCACTCCATCCCCGGTGTGCGCATGGAGCGAGCGGCGAACCACTGGGAACGAGCGATCGAATCGCACGCCGCGAACTTCCCTACCGTCGACCACTACCGCGGCGACATCCGCGAAGCCCCCGTCGAGTCCTGGCCCGTCACCGACATCTTCTGGGCCTCCCCGGAATGCCCCCAGTGGTCCAACGCCCGCGGCAAGAAGCGCGACTTCGACGCCTCCATGCAGGGCGACCTCTTCGACGGCTTCGGCCCCACCGAGGAAGAGGAACGCTCCCGCGCCCTCATGGAAGAAGTCCCCCAGTACCTGCATGGTGTCCAGCAGCGCGGCGGCCTGGTCAAGGCGGGCGTCGTGGAGAACGTCGTCGATGTCCGCGCCTGGGACCAGTGGGACCGCTGGATCGGCGAGATCAGGAAACTCGGCTACGAGACCCGCGTCATCGCGCTGAACTCGATGCACGCCGACCCGCGCACCGTTCACAAGGCCCCGCAGTCCCGCGACCGCCTGTATGTCGCCTACTGGCACCACTCGCTCGGCCGCACCCCCGACTGGGACAAGTGGCTGCGTCCGCGCGCTTGGTGCCCCGGCTGCGAGACGTGGGTGCAGGCCATACAGCGGTTCAAGCAGCCCGGACGCGACATGGGCCGCTACCGCCAGCAGTACGTCTACCGCTGCCCCAACACGACGTGCCGCAGCCAGATCGTCGAACCCGAAACTCTGCCCGCCGCTGTCGCCATCGACTGGTCCTTGCCCGGCCAGCGGATCGGCGACAAGCCGCTCAAGGAGTTCTTCGAGGACAAGGCCAAGACGAAGTCCCTCGGCTTCCACCCGCTCGCGCCGAAGACTCTGGCCCGAGTCCAGGCTGGCCTCGACAAGTTCGCCCGCCCCATGGTCGTCCCCGCAGGCGGCACATGGCGCAACGATGCCGTCCCCGTCGACGCCCCCATGCCGACCCGCACCACCCGCGAGAACGACGGACTGGCGATTCCGCCCCTCCTCATCCCCGTCGAGGGTCGGGACGGCAAAGAGCCCGCTTCTGCCCACGCGCCGCTGCGCACCCAGACCGCCCGCAACGAGACCGGTCTCGCCTGGCTCCCGTTCATGGTCACCATGCGCGGAGGCGGCGACCAGCTCCGCGGCCGGTCGATCGGTGAGCCCGTCGGCACCGTGTCCGCCAACGGCAACCACCACGGCCTCGTCATGCCGCCCGCGTTCCTGATGCGGAACAACGGCAGCAAGGGCGACGGCGGCGAACACTGCACCACCGCAATCGAACCGATGCGCACTCTCACCACGATGGGCCACCAGTCACTCGTGGCCTGGGAGCACCTGCTAGTTCCGTACTACGGCAACGGCACCGCGAAAACCGTGCGCGAGCCCGTCGGGACCCTCTCCACCCGCGACCGGTACGCCCTCGTCACCGGCGACGTCGACATCAACGACGTCCTCTTCCGGATGCTCGAACCCCACGAGATCGGCCGCGCCATGAGCTTCGCCGATGCCTACATCGTCATCGGCAACAAGCGCGAACGCGTTCGCCAGTACGGCAACGCCGTCACCCCCAACTGCGCCGAAGTCATCGTCTGCGCGCTCGTCGAGGCCATCACCGGCGAGGCCATCGACCGGCACACCGAGGAACTCCAGGTTGCGATCGCAGCCTGAACACACGCCCGGGGCGGTCGCCTCTCGCCAAAGAATCGCGACCGCCCCGGCTCTCCCCGTCCCTTCGAGACAACAGGAGAACTCCAGCATGACTCATCCACCCGCCCCCGCACTGCTCGATACAGCGACCGGGCCGCTGGCCACCGCGCTCGCGCTCGCGTCCCGGGGCGTGCCCGTGCTGCCGCTGCGCGTGGGCAAGGCCCCCTTCAACAACTGCGCGACCTGCGCCAAGAACGCGTGCGGCGGTCGCCCGAACATGAAGCAGGCCGGGCCCTGCACCTGCCCGCGCCCCTGCCACGCCTGGGCCGCCGCCACCAGCAACCCCGAGACTCTCCGGTCCGCGGCGTGGGCGAGCGCCTGGCGGCAGGCCACCGCAGTGGCCTACCACCCCGCCGGCGTCCGCCTCACCGTCGTCGACCTCGACCACGCCGACGCCATCACCTGGGCTCAGGCTCACCTGCCACCCACCCGCACCGTGCCCACCACACGCGGCCAGCACTGGATCTACCAGGGCACCATGCCCTCCTCCAACGGCGTACGCCCCGGCGTCGACATCAAGTCCCGCATGGCCTACGCCCGGTGGCTCGGCCCCGGCACCGGCCGCCTCACCGCCCTGCCGGACGAGGTCCGCGCGCTCGCCGTGAAGCCCACCCCAGCCCGGCCCGCGCCCGAGATCACCGCCGCGCCCGCCCCGGACGGAGGCGGGACCTGCCCGCACCGCACCCCGGCCTACCTGGCCCGCGGCCTCGCCATGGCAGAGGAACGCATCACCGAGGCCACCAGCGGCGTGCACGCCACCGTCTACCGCACCTTCCTGGCCGTGCTCTCCACGCACGGCCGGTGCGGCTGCCTCACCGACGCCCACATCGCCCGGCTGTTCGCCGCCGCGCAGACCAAGGGCGAAAGGCCCCGGCACTGCACGGATGCGTGGACCAACGCCCGCGCCCAGTTGGGACTGTGAGTGTGTCCGACGACGAGAAGGACCCGGCCCGCAAGGTCATCACCGACTACGCGCAGTCCCACTTCCGGTACTTCCGCACGGTCGAGGGCACCGTGTACGCCCAGCGCACCGGCCACCCCGTGGCCCGCCCCATCCGCTCCCAGGGCACGACCGGGAGCCACCGCCAAGAACTCATGGTCGGCCTCTTCCGCGACGGGGTCGGCGTCTTCAACGGAACCGCCCTCAAGGAGGCGTTGGACTTGATCGAAGCACTCGCACTGACCGAGCAGGTACAGCCCACCCACATCCGTGTCGCCCCCGGCTTCGACGGCGCCACCTGGCTCGACCTGGGCCGCGACGACGGACAGTCGGTGCGCATCCACCCCACCGGATGGGACATCCGCGTCCCCGCGCCGGAAGAGGTCTGCTGGCGGCGCACCCAGCTCACCGGCGAACTCCCCCTCCCCGCCAAGGACACGAACGGCAAGGGCCTGGATCTGTTGCTGCGGCTGTGCAACTTCGCCGATGCCCAGACCGAATGCCTGGCCATCGCCTGGCTCATCGGCTGCCTGGAGCCGTCCGTGCCCGTCCCGGCACCGTTCCTGACCGGCCCGCAGGGCGCGGGAAAGTCGACCGCCGGGCGGATGCTCATCCGCATCATCGAGGGGATGAGCAGCGACCTGCGGCGACCCCCGAAGGACGAAGAGAACATGATCACGGCCGTGGCCGCCGGATGGATCACCGCCCTGGACAACCTCTCGCACCTGGCCCCGGATCTGTCCGACCTCATGTGCTGCGTCATCACCGGAGCCGAGAGCATCAAGCGCGCCCTGTTCACCGACGGCGACGTCGTCCGCTCCCGCTATCGCCGCCCGGTGCTGCTCACCGGCATCGACGTCGGCATCATCCGCCCCGACCTCGCCGAACGCCTCCTCACCCTGCGCCTGGAACGCCCCCGAGTGCGGCGCACCGAGGCGGAACTGTGGGCGGAGTACGCCGAGATCCTGCCCGCCGTCCTCGGTTCGCTCCTGGATCTCACCGTCAAGGTCCGCGCGGCCGAAGCGGAAACCCCCACCGACCTGCGCATGGCCGACTTCGCCCACTTGTGCGCACAGCTCGACGCAGCGATGAGCTTCGGGACCCTGGCCGCCTACCGGGCCAGCCTGGACGACCTGAACGACGACGTCATCGAAGGCGACCTGCTGGCGCAGACCGTCCTTCAGCACGCCGCTGGCCTCGCCCCCGGCGAAGAAGTACGGATGACGTCCGCCGAGTGGCTGCACTGCCTCACCACCCTCTACAGCGGCGAGGAATGCCGCCCCCTGCCCAAGGGCTGGCCCACCACCGGCAAGGTGCTCTCCGACCGGCTCCGGCGCATCCAGCCCACCCTGGCCGCCCGGGGCGTCCTGGTCGAGTGGGGCCGCACCAGCGCCGCCCGCTACATCGAGCTCAGCCGTCAGACCCCGCCATCGCCGCACCAACAGCAGAACGCGTTCTGACCGCCCGCACAGGCAGACAAGCAAGAGGAGCACACCCCTGCCTTGGTGTGCTCCTCTTGCTGTTCGGCGGCGCCAGCCGCCCTGCAAGGGGTCGCGCCGCGAAGCGGCCCGCTCTTCAAGCTCTGAGCGGCGACGCACGACCACAGAACCACCCCCTTCTTTTTCCTAAGTAGGGAAGATCTGCGTCACCGCGTCACCACAGCCCGACAGACGGCCCCTGACCAGCACAGACAACAGTGACGCAGACCGCGAATCCTGCGTCACCCCGCGTCACCCGCGTCACCCCGAGACGAGAGCCCGTGTCACAGGTGACACAGCGCCCACCGTGGTGCGTCACCCAAACCCACAGGTCAGAAGCTTGATTGACGCAGGTGACGCGATGACGCAGAAATCCCAACCTCGGACAGACGCGAGCTTCTGAGCAGCCCTCGAAACCAACAGCAGCGTGACCCAACTCCCGAGGACCCCATGGGCCGAACCCATTCCGATCAACCCGACCCCCAGACGACGCTCCGGGCCGGACTCCCAGACCGCTACCTCACGCCCGACGACATCGCCGAGATGTTCGAGGTGCCCAAGGAGACCGTCTACCAGTGGCGCAAGAAGCGCACGGGCCCGCCCGGCTTCCGCGTCGGCAAACACCTGCGCTATGACCCCGCCGACGTACACGCCTACGTCACCAAGCTCCGCCATGAAGACGCTGAAGCCGCCTGACTGCCCCAGTCACCACGGCTGATCAGCTCCCCCAGGGAGGGCCATCCGTGGCCCTCCCTTCTATGTCGAGAAGGGACCGCCACCACATGGCCGGCCACATCCAAGACCGCTGGTTCAAGACCGAAACCGACGACAACGGCAAGCCCGTCCGCACCAAGTCCGACCGCCACGGCTCTGGCCTGCGCTACCGCGCCCGCTACGTCGGACCCGACGGAACGGAGAAGTCCAAGAGCTTCCGCGACGGCCAGAAGCGCCTCGCCGAGAAGTGGTTGTCCCGGATCGAAGCGGACATGGACGCCAACCGGTACGTAGATCCGAAGGCGAGTCAGACCACGTTCCGGCAGTACGCCGAGAAGTGGCTCAACTCCCACACTGCCGACGCGGCAACGCGTAGCCCCGTCGGCGTGCATCTACACCGCCACGCGATCCCCTACCTGGGCCCGCGTCCCCTCGGCTCATTCCGGCCCGAGCACATCCGCGAGTGGCTGGCTGAACTGGAACGTGCCATCCCTGCGTCGTCTTACCGCCGCGTCATCTTCGGCACCGTCTCCACCGTGCTCTCCGCCGCGGTTGACGACGGATACCTCAGGCAGAACCCCTTCAAAGCCCAGAGCGTACGTATCCCCGCCCCGAACCCAGGCCGCATCAAGCCGTGGACGCGTGAGCGCACGTTCGCCGTACGGTCGGCGCTCCCTGAGCCTTACCGAGCAATGGTCGACCTGGGCGCCGGCTGCGGACTCCGGCAGGGAGAAATCTTCGGTCTCCCCCTGGACGAGGTGGGGTTCGACACGGGATGGCTGCACGTCGGCTACCAAGTCAAAATGGCGGGCGGCAAGCAGGTGTTCGCGCCCCCGAAGCGGGAGAAGGAACGGGACGTGCCGTTGCCAGACCGGGTCGCGTCTGCTCTGAAGGTCCACATCGAGGAATACCCGCCCGTGCTGGTCACTCTGCCGTGGCTGCGGCCGGACGGCCCACGCGTCACGAAGCCCCTACTGTTCACGGGGCCCGCCGGAGACGGCGCCATGTGGCGCACGAGCTTCAATCAGCGGTTCTGGAAACCCGCCCTCGCGGACGCCAGGGTCATCCCGAAACCGAAGCCCGGCGAGGACTTCCTGGCCGCCCGCGAACACGGCATGCACGCCTTGCGGCACTTCTATGCCTCGGTATTGCTCGACGCGGGCGAGAGCGTCAAGGCCCTGAGCACCTACCTTGGGCACACGGACCCCGGCTTCACGCTCCGGGTGTACACGCACCTGATGCCGAGTAGCGAGAGCCGCACCCGCAACGCCGTGGACAGCATGTACGAGATGACGGATACGCATTCGGGTCAGCATCCGTCCCGTTAAAACCTTCCCCGAGTCATCAACGCGGTGCGCTCCGCTCCCCGCTCGCGGCCCGACCCCGGCCGGGCCTGCGCTCCTGTTTCCGCCCCGCTCCAGCCCGGCTGACACCTGTGCCGCGCTCAAAGCATGCAGCCGCTTGATGCCAAAGGGGTACGTCGTGGCTGGGGCGGTCGGCTACACGGTTTACCGAGCCACCTTGGCGCGAACCTCGAAGATCATGGCCACAAACCCGTTCCACCTTATTGAGACCAAGCCGCAGTCTAACTCTCTCCTAAACCGCTAGCATCCTCACCAAACGCTTCAACCAGCCGTGCAATCAGCGCCTGTCGCAGCTCGGTCTTACTTTTCAGCCCCTCAGCACACATTAGGCAAAACACTCTACTCAGCTGGGATTTTCCGGGCGAAATTTCTCGCATTGCCTCGACTGCCAGCCAGGCATGCTCAGAATCCGTGAGGGTCAGCAACTCCTCACTGAGGGAGCGCGCCTCACGACGCACTGATGGCTCCCCAAACACGCACGCAACCAGCAGGCTCATAATTCTGGGCAGATCGTCAACGATGGCTCCCCGTTGCCAAGTCTGACGATACCTCGCATCTCTCATAGGAGACAGGTCACGTCCCGCCGCGATAGCTAGCCGCGCCAACCCCCATCTTGTAGGGTCCTGCAACCAGAGGGACAGTAAGATGTCGATTCGCTCGCGAGTAATCGCCGGATGAAGCCTTTTTGCTTGCTGTCCAGCAAAATCGAGACAGTCCAACCAGAGAGGAAATTTTATCTTATCAATATAACTAACCCAGCCAAGGTTGAAGTAACGTCCCTGGGCAGCATCCTCCAACACCGCCTTCACCTTGGCCGGGCCGATCTCATCTACGAAACCTTCGCGACCGTGAGCCGCAACAAATAGTTGCATCAGTAGCCACGAAGCAAAGCTCGCCTGTATCCCCGTAGATCTGCCGCGACACTCTGCATAATCCTCAAAGACCTGACCAATTTGCCCGTAGACAGCCGAATCATGGCCAGGAAGCATAAAGGCTCCCTTAGCGGCCTCCAGCGGATAAAAGGCCGCACCACCCTTAAGGCAATCCTTCATGCCATTGAGTGAAATCTGCCAGTCAAGTTCCCCAACCCAAGACTTCTCTAATTCCGTCCATTCCTGAAGATCGCCGAATTCTCCATTCCTTAGCGAAGCAACAGCATCTGGAATAGTGGGCTGTTCTGCTATCACTTGCGTGACTACCCATGGGAGGTGACTCTTAATGGCTTCGAGACTTTCAGGCTGACTCGCCGCAGATTCTAGAAAAGAGGCCAGAGACTGCGCGCCAGGATTACAGCAGAATTCAGCTGCATCGTAAACAAGCGTAGGCCGAGGCGGCGCAGTTTTAAGCATGCGCCCCCATACCGCAGGAATATCAACCACGCTGTTTAGGTTGGCATCAAAATTATAGATTTCCACTCGAGCAGTTTTACTGTCACTTCCTGACGATGCCTGGCGCAACACATTCCGGAAAGCGCGGACCCATGCTGGCGCCGCTGAATACGGAGCCGCCATACCGTTGCTTTTTTTAGGACCGCGTCGAACCGAAGTCGACCCACCGAGCACATCGATTACCCGGGGCAGTGGCGCCTCAACAAGGCACATATGCGTCAAATTACGCAGTATCCCGTTTCCGGTTTTGTACGCAAGAACCATCAGCTCCTGCCTATTCTCAGGCGACAACTTCTCGTACAGAGGAGTAATGAAGTTACCTATAGCGGAGCGTGCACCCTCAGAGAGGTCTGCGCGATTACTCAGAACACTCAACCCGTAAAGCAGGCTCAAGTCGTCTACGCTGACCCGATCATGCAATCGATTCTCAGCTAGTTGCGTAACCATGTCCATCATTTCTTCTGATATGACAGATGGAACCATGCGAACGTCTGGGTCTGGCGGAAGCTGGAAAAGCTGCAGTGCCTGATCAGTGAGCGATTGCAGGTAAGCGGGCGACCTCACCATCCCGTCGGACAACACCGACGTAGCTAGTCGAGAGCCAGCGAGGATCCCCTTCTTAACATCTCCGTGCAGGACGGAATGGCTGTTCAGATCAACAACCAGTGAAATTACGGTGTCCCTAAGATGCTCCCGCTTAGAGAAGATGTCCCCGAGGGCAAATAGAAGAGTGTTGCGCCAGTGTGAACTGGAAGAGATACTGCGCAGACTGCCAGAAATGAGCTCTTCCGGCTTCTTCATTAGTCCCTGAGATGCCCAGAATTCTTGGAGTGACCTGATTTCAAATCCAATTTCACCAGATCTGGTGGGAACAAGAAATACAAGTCTCTCGGTGGCCGCCTTGATGACTTGCCTGCAAAGTGAAGACAGCGAGTCACCCCGGTGCCCCTCTTTCTCCAACCTGGATCGTACTATTTCTCCGAGTTCATGAGCCTCTAGTGTTGAATGCGTTTCTCCAGAGTGCTCGCTCCGAGTTTGAAGCAGCAGGCCCACATGCGCATGAATAGCGTCCACATCCGAGTGATGGTCACGCAAAAGCGCGCTAGCTTGGCTGTCTTTTTCCAACTCCCTGTCGTAGATAACTCTGTAGTAGTCGGCAAATAGGTTATACCGGTCCTTCGGTGCCTGTCCTACGCGCTCCAGTAGGACAGCGAGGATCGTTACCTGAAGAGGCGAGGCCATCAAACGCGAAGTGGCTGGCTCAACGTATGCCCGCTCCAAACGTTCAATCAATCGATCAGTGCGATCACTTTCGCTCCCATGACGAGCGATGGCCAACTTCTTTCCGTAGTTCATCGCGATGTCACGCGTCAAAGCAGTAAGTTGTAGATGCCTATAGTGGATTGGAGAAAACTCGTCGGTATATCCCTGCGGGCGCGTAGTTGCTACAACGAAGACGTCAGCACTAACGGACGCCGCCTCAATGAGGAAGTCGTCAATCAGTGCGAGAATTTCTCCGCGATTGCTGGCAGCTGGAACCTCATCTAGGCCATCCAGGACTACAAACCATGGATAAATGGTCAGCCATTTTCGAAGGTCGTGCGCGCTAACGGATACTGTCGTCCTAGCAGAAATAATCTTGGCCAAATAGCCGAGCAATGAGGTAGATCCCCCGCGCGCTACGTCATCCGCCAGCCTCGTCAGTTGAACGTTAACTGGCCAGCGACGTTTATTGGGGGCAGAGAGGCCCTCTTGATCCATCAGTGTCTTTATTTTTTGGCATGCCAGTTCTACCTTGCCGAACTGCCCTGCCGCCGTTTCGGCTACTAGTGTCGATCGGAACATTTGGCAGGCAAATTGCGTAATAGTGGTCTTGCCTTGCCCTGGGCCCCCGATCAGCACAAATCTGTCATCTGCGTCATTCCGTACTCTATGATTCCGATTGCCAGCTTGATCAGTACTCAGGTCTGACGCGTGAATGATGGATTCTAGAGCTTTTTGATTATTCGCTGATTCGGATTCCTCCACACCGGACCACGGCTGGTACGGGAGGTCGATGAAGATATCTGCTAGAGCTACGCTGCCATCATCCGTGGCGCCGGCTTGGTCAAGGTTGACGTATCTCTCCCTGAGTAGCTCTTTTGCCGTGAAAGAGCTAAGGGCTTCAGAAATTTCATTGCTGAGATCACTTTGATCAGATAGGACCCGAGCCAAGACATCCCCAGGGGTGACCCAAGGTGCATACGAAATGCGAATATCTCTGTGATTGGCCAAAAAAGTCGAAATAGAGTCAGAGTGCCAAACAAGCCATCCTTTAAATCCGAGACGCTGCGCATATCCCTTTAGGCACTCATCTACCCTATCAATTCCCCCGTCGTCCTGCGGCGAAAGCCTGACATTAGTCGAAACGACAAAATATTCGGGGACTTTCCTCTTTTCCGCCTTTCGCTTGATCCACCCTTTCATTTCTCCATCTATTTCACCGATCAACCAAGTTGCATCATCCTTCGGCTTACCGAGAGTCTCCTTATATTTAGCTTGAATGACGCCATAGCCGCTCCATGAATGCCCGTTTGTGGCAATACGGACGGGGCCCTCAAAGGTAGCCTCCCTGCCGCCGTCTGCACCGGACCCAAATACTCCGACGCCAGGCCCGAGCTCAGCAACTGCAATCGATTGAGTCAGGTGCTCAAATTCACGGCTGCCGAGCCGGCTCAGGTCGAAGCGCATCTCACCATTGTGCCCGTGGGAAGTGGCACCCGTCCTGCTTTTGCCTTATCAGCGCCTACTGAGAGACGGCAGAGCCTTCCTGCGGTCTCGCTGAGGGCAGCGGCTCTGCACCGTGGACACGAGCGCGCCTCATCAGCGCTGGTTCAACTAGCCCTAGATCACCAACAAGGTCCGCCTGTCAGTTCAGCGTGAGAGCCTCCGGGCATGAGCTACGACTTGGCTGTGTGGGAGGACGAGCGTCCTGCGGACGACAAGGCGTTCACCGGCCGCTATGAGCGCTACGTCGATACAGATGCGGAGCATCCGCCGACCGAACACATAGCGGCTTACGTTGCTGCCCTGCTGGAGCGGTGGTGTGACGTGACCGAGGTTGAGGAGGACACCTCCCCCTGGTCAACGGGGCCGTTGATCGGGGAGGCGCGCGGCCCACTCGTCTACTTCCCGATGCGCTGGAGCATGGCTGAGGAGGCCTCCGGTTACGCGGCGACCCTCGCGGACTCAATGGGGCTGGTCTGCTTCGACCCTCAGCAGATCCAGCTCAGGCCCTGAAGACCGGGCAGGCTTCCGTCTCAGTCTCCGTCTCATTCAGCGTCGTTCACGGCCGTCCAGGCGGGGACGGAAGTCGGTAGCCACTCTCACGGCCGGTCGCCCATGAACGCAGGTGACCGGCCCCGCTCGGAACCTCAAGCCTCACCACAGTTGGAAGGCGTGCACCTGTCCAAGCCCTGTGACGATGAGGTCCCGTCTGGTGGCTCGGTTCAGCGTCAGACGGCCCACAGACGGCCCAGCCGTAGGCCGACAGCCGAGGGGGCCCGCAGCCGTCGGCTGCGGGCCCCCTCGGGGAAGTGAACGGAAAGCGCTCCGACCTGCGCTTACAGCACCGGCAGGTTCTTCCTCAGCTCGAAGGCCGTGACCTCGCTGCGGTACTCCTCCCACTCCTGCTTCTTGTTGCGCAGGAAGAAGTCGTAGACGTGCTCGCCGAGCGTCTCGGCGACCAGTTCCGAGCGCTCCATCAGGGCGATCGCCTCGCCGAGGTTCTGCGGGAGCGGCTCGATGCCCATCGCGCGGCGTTCCGCGTCGCTCAGGGCCCAGACGTCGTCGTCGGCGCCCGGCGGGAGTTCGTAGCCCTCCTCGATGCCCTTGAGGCCCGCGGCGAGCAGGACCGCGTACGTCAGGTACGGGTTCGCGCCCGAGTCGATCGAGCGGACCTCGACGCGCGCGGAGCCGGTCTTGCCGGGCTTGTACATCGGGACGCGGATGAGCGCGCTGCGGTTGTTGTGGCCCCAGCAGATGTACGAGGGGGCCTCGCCGCCCGCGCCCGCCGTGCGCTCCGAGCCGCCCCAGATGCGCTTGTAGGAGTTCACCCACTGGTTGGTGACCGCGGAGATCTCGGCGGCGTGCTTCAGGAGGCCCGCGATGAAGGAGCGGCCCACCTTGGAGAGCTGGTACTCGGAGCCCGACTCGTAGAAGGCGTTGCGGTCGCCCTCGAAGAGGGAGAGGTGCGTGTGCATGCCCGAGCCGGGGTGCTCGGAGAACGGCTTCGGCATGAAGGTCGCGTTGACCCCCTGCTCCAGCGCCACCTGCTTCATGACCAGACGGAACGTCATGATGTTGTCGGCCGTGGAGAGCGCGTCCGCGTAACGCAGGTCGATCTCCTGCTGGCCCGGCGCACCCTCGTGGTGGCTGAACTCGACCGAGATGCCCATGGATTCGAGCATCGTGATCGCCTGGCGGCGGAAGTCCATCCCGACGTTCTGCGGGGTGTGGTCGAAGTAGCCGGAGTTGTCGGCGGGGGTGGGCCGCGAGCCGTCCAGCGGCTTGTCCTTCAGGAGGAAGAACTCGATCTCGGGGTGGGTGTAGAAGGTGAACCCGAGGTCGGAGGTCTTCGCCAGGGCGCGCTTCAGGACGTAGCGCGGGTCCGCGAAGGACGGGGAGCCGTCAGGCATCAGGATGTCGCAGAACATGCGGGCGGTGCCGGGGGCCTCCGCACGCCAGGGCAGGACCTGGAACGTCGACGGATCCGGCTTGGCGATCATGTCCGACTCGTACACCCGGGCGAATCCCTCGATCGCCGAGCCGTCGAAGCCGATGCCCTCGTCGAAGGCCTGCTCCAGCTCGGCGGGCGCCACCGCGACCGATTTCAGGAAGCCGAGGACATCCGTGAACCACAGGCGAACGAACCGGATGTCGCGCTCCTCGAGTGTCCGGAGCACGAATTCCTGCTGCTTGTCCATCTTCCACTTCCACCCATCATTGCTGGTCAGGCCGCCTGCGTCCGTGTTCTTCCCGCGCTGTGCGCGCACTGTTCTCGCGGCTGGGGACGCATCGGGGCACATGAGCATCCCACCACACCGTTTCGGGCACGTTGCGGGCCATGTGCCGCCCTGTGCCCATAGTGCCTGCTGATCGGCGCGGCCGTAACAGCGGGCGGCTCGGACTGCCCCTACAGCCCGCCGGGCTCGCCCATTACGATCAGCGAACCGCTCCACCATGTTCCGCCACGCGCGTCCCGCCCTTTCCGTCGTATCGCCGCATCGCCGAAGGACACATCATGGGTTCCGCCAAGAACACGAGCAGCTCGTCCCGCAAGGCCCGGATAGAGGAGTTGCGCCGGGCAGAGCGTGCCCGCGACCGCCGTGGCCGCATCATCACGATCACCCTGAGCGCGGTGGTGGTCGCCGGGCTCGTCGTGGGCGGTGTCGTCCTCTTCCAGAAGGCGGACGACTCCGACACGGCCGCCGACGGGAAGTCCGCGCCGACGTTCAAGACGACCGCGGACGGCGAGAAGGTCTGGGACGCGAAGAAGCTGGGCCGTACGCACGTCACCAAGGACGTCAGTTACGCGATGACCCCGCCGGTGGGCGGCGACCACGACCAGGTGTGGATGAACTGCAACGGCGACGTCTACAAGGACGAGCTCCCCGAGCGCAACGCCGTGCACTCCCTGGAGCACGGCGCCGTCTGGGTGACGTACAACGACAAGGCGAAGGCCGCGGACCTGAAGAAGCTCGAGGCGAAGGTCAAGCAGACGCCGTACTCGCTGATGAGTCCGGTCAAGGACCAGAAGGATCCGGTCATGCTGTCGGCCTGGGGCCACCAGCGCACGGTGACCGGCGCGTCCGACCCGAAGGTCGCCTCCTTCTTCTCCACCTACGTACAGGGCAAGCAGACGCCCGAGCCGGGGGCCGCCTGCACGGGCGGCAAGGGCCAGTGAGGCGGCGCACCTGCTGGATCGTGGGGGCCGTCGCGGCGGTGGCCGTGGCCGGCGGCGGGATCACGGTCGCGGTCGCGTCGTCGGACGGCTCGTCCGGCGCGTCGTCGCCCTCCACGGATTCGGCGGACGCGGGCTTCGCCCGGGACATGGCGACGCATCACCAGCAGGCCGTGGAGATGTCGTACATCGTGCGCGACCGCACGAAGGACGAGGAGATCCGCCGCCTCGCGTACGACATCGCCCAGACCCAGGCGAACCAGCGGGGCATGCTGCTCGGCTGGCTCGACCTGTGGGAGCTGCCGAAGGTGCCCGAGCAGGCTCCGATGGAGTGGATGGGGATGGGGGACATGCCGCCGGGCAAGGACGGCGCCCTGATGCCCGGGATGGCGACGAACACGGAGCTCAAGGGCCTGGAGAAGCTGAGCGGCCGGGCCGCGGAGGTGCGCTATCTCCAGCTGATGACCAAGCACCACAAGGGCGGGGTCCACATGGCCGAGGGGTGCGTGGACCGCTGCGAGGTGGGCGCAGAGGTGCGGCTCGCGCGGGGGATGGTGGCGTCGCAGGAGTCGGAGATCGAACTGATGGCGGACCTGCTGAAGGCGCGGGGCGCAAAGCCGTGACGTTGCGGCAGTCGGCCGGGGGTGGGGCTTGGGCTTGGGCTTGCTGCCGCCCCGGCCGGGGGCTTGCCCCCCTCCGCAGGACCCCGCAGGACCCCGCAGAGCCCCGCAGAGCCCCGCCGGGCTCCGGCACCGCGCATCACCGGCTCCGCCGAGTTCGTCCCCGAACGCCGGACGGGCTGACTGATCGCCTCCGGCCGGACCGGACCCTACGCCAGCCGCGCCAGCTCCTCCCGCAGCAGTCTCCCCCGCAAAGGCGCCCCCGCCAGGACTCTCTCCACCTCCCCCACCGCGAACTCCCCGAGCCGGCGCACCTCGCTCCCCTGTGCCCCCGCGACATGCGGGGTGACCAGTACGTTCGGGAGTACGAGCAGCGGATGTCCGGCGGGCAGCGGCTCCGGGTCCGTCACGTCCAGGAACGCGTCCAGGCGCCCCGCCCCGCACTCCCTGGCCAGCGCCTCCGTGTCGACCAGTGAGCCGCGCGCCGTGTTGATGACGGTGCCCCCGTCGGGGATCAGTTTCAGCATCTCCTCGCTCACCATGCCCCGCGTCTCGGGGAGTTGGGGCGCGTGGACGCTGACGATCGAGCTGCGTCGGCACAGTTCCGAGAGGTCGACCAGCTCCACGCCGAGCCCGGCCGCCTCCTCCACCGTGACGTACGGATCGGTGAGCAGCACGCGCCAGCCCACGTCGGACGCGCGCAGCGCGGCGATGACCCCGCGGCCGATGCGGGACGCGCCGATGATGCCGATGGTGCGGGCGTCACCGCCCTTCCGCTCGGTGAAGGGCGGCCACCCCGCGGCGTAGCCCGCCGCGGCCGACAGCGCGCCCTTCGCCGCGAAGGTGATCGCGGCGAGCGTGTAGGCCACGACGGGCCCCGCGTTGGCGTCGGCCGCCGAGGAGACCGTCACGCCCCGGTCCCACAGCGCGTCCGTCACCACGGGTTTCACCGATCCGGCGGCATGCACGAGGAGCCGTAGCCGAGGGGCGTGGGCGAGGACCTCCGCCGTGATGGGCGGGCAGTTCCAGCCGGTGACCAGGATCTCCGTGTCGGCGAGCACGGCCCGTGCGTCGGGGGCGGTGAGCGGCCCGGCGAGCAGACCGGGCACCAAGTCCACGCTGCGGGCGAGCCGTTCGCGGATGGCGGGGGCGAACACCCGGTCCGCCACATCCGCGCTCATCGCGAGTGCGGCGATCGGTGGACCCTTCAACTCTGCCTGGTCTGCCACGCGTGACCATCCCTCGTAGTAACCGGTTACCCAACAGCGCCTGGAGGCTAGGCCGAAGTCGGGACGGTGGTCAAGAGATCGCGGGGCCAAGGGGGTTGACCGGCGGTAGTAACCGCTTTAGATTCCGGTCACCTTGTTCCGACGACGGAGGGGCTGCCGTGCCAGCGGTGACGAAGGACCGGACGGAAACCGAGGCGGTGAAGCCGCCCGGCGAGCGCAGTAACCGGCCAAAAGGCAACAAACTCAAGCGTGATGAGCGATGGAAACGGTTTCACTCCTCGCGAGTCCTGCTGCTGCTCATGGTCCCGGGAGTCGCGTACTTCCTGGTGTTCCACTACGGCGCGTTCATCGGGAACGCCGTCGCCTTCAAGGAATACGTGCCCTTCGACGGCCTCTGGGCCAGCCCCTGGGTCGGCTTCGAGAACTTCGACCGAATGTTCGGCGACCCGGACTTCTGGCACGCGACCTGGAACACGCTCTTCCTCGCGGTGCTCCAGCTGGTCTTCTTCTTCCCGGTCCCGCTCGGGCTCGCCCTGCTCCTGCACAGCCTGACCTCGGACCTGACACGGCGCTTCGTGCAGTCGGTGGTCTATCTGCCGCACTTCCTGTCGTGGGTCATCGTCGTGGCGCTGTTCCAGCAGGTGCTCGCCGACACCGGCCTCCTCAACTCCGTCCTTGGGCAGGCGGGTCTGCACTCCGTCGACATCATCGGCAACCCGGACGCCTACCCGGCGCTCGTCGTCGCGCAGGTCGTCTGGAAGGACGCCGGCTGGGGCACGATCATCTTCCTCGCCGCGCTGATGCAGGTGGACGAGCAGCAGTACGAGGCCGCCGCCATCGACGGGGCGGGCCCCTGGCGCCGCTTCTGGCACGTGACGCTGCCGTCGATCCGGCCGGTCGTCATCCTGCTGCTGATCATGCGGCTCGGCGACATCCTCTCCGTCGGCTTCGAACAGATGCTGCTGCAACGGCAGTCGGTCGGGCCGGAGGCCGGCGAGGTGCTCGACACCTTCGTCTTCTGGCAGGGCATCGTCGGCGGCGACACCGGTTACGCCGCGGCGGCGGGCCTGTTCAAGGGCGTGGTCGGCGCGATTCTCGTCTTCGCGGCCAACAAGGTCGCCCATCGCCTCGGCGAGCAGGGGGTCTACAAGTGAGCACGAAATCCGCTGTCGCGGCACGGCCCAAGAACCCCGAACGCCCCGAACGCCCCGAACGCCCCACGCGATCCTTGCGCCCCACACGCCCCGGGAAGCCGATGCGCCCCGTACGCCCCTCCTGGATGGAGAAGCCGAAGCCGGTCACCCAGGTGGCCAAGGCCCTGGCGATCGTCACCATCCTGGTCATGGTCTTCGTGCCGTTCCTGGTCATCGTCTCGACGTCGTTCGCCTCCAACCGCGAGGTCATCGACAACGGCGGCTGGGTCCTGTGGCCCACGCACCCGACCCTGCGCGCCTACGAGCAGGTCTTCGAGGGCGGCATCGTCACCAAGGCGCTCGGCGTGAGCGCCGCCGTCACGATCATCGGCACGCTCGCCTCACTGGCGTGCACGACGTTCCTGGCGTACGCGCTGAGCCGCCCCAAGGTGTACGGCGGGAAGCCGATCCTGCTGATCGTCCTGTTCACCTTCCTCTTCCCACCCGGCATGATCCCCGCGTTCCTGCTGGTCAAGGGCATGGGAATGCTCGAGAGTTACAGCGCGCTGATCGTCCCCGTCCTCATCAACGTCTTCAACCTGGTCGTCCTGCGCGGCTTCTTCCAGGGCGTTCCCGAAGAGCTGTACGAGGCGGCGCGGCTCGACGGCGCGAACGACTGGCAGATCCTGTGGCGGGTCGTGCTGCCGCTCTCCAAGGCGGCCCTCGCGGTCGTCGGCCTCTTCTACGCGGTGAGCTACTGGAACGCCTGGTTCCATGCCTCGATCTATCTGGAGTCCGACCACTGGCCGCTCCAGCAGGTCCTCCGTACGTACGTCATGGGCGGCTCGCAGATCGCGGACACCGGGCTGAGCGACGCGTCGAACGTGTCGGCCCCGCAGACGATGCAGATGGCCGTCCTGGTGATCGCCACCGTGCCGATCCTGATCGTCTACCCCTTCCTGCAGAAGTACTTCACCAAGGGCGTGCTCACGGGCGCCATCAAGAGCTGAGCCAGTTCCTCAGGTGCTGAGCCCATTCCGCTGAGCCAATAACCCGGGTTTCGAAAGGTTGTCACTGTGTCCGGTTCCTCGATGTCGCGCCGTACGCTGCTGCGCTCCATAGCCGTCGGCGGGGCCGCGGTCGCGGCCCCCTCCCTGCTCACCGCGTGCTCCACGGATTCGAGCGGCGGCGGTTCGGTCAGCAACGCCAACAAGAAGGCCACACCGTGGCCGACGTACACGCCCGCCAAGGGCCCGAAGCCCGACCTCGCCCCCACCACGGCGGGGGTACAGCCCGGCTTCACCAAGTACCCCGGGAAGCTGGTCACGGCGACGGCCGAGAAGCCGGGCGACGGCAAGCAGAAGATCAAGGTCATGACCATCACCTACGGCACCCCGCCGAAGCCGGCCGGATCGAACAAGTACTGGCAGGCGATGAACGAGGCGCTCGGTGTCGAGGTCGAGTTCTCGGTCGTGCCGGACGCGGACTTCCGCTCCAAGATGTCCACGCTGATGTCCGGCGACGACCTGCCCGACATGATCAACTTCGGTGGCGGGTACGTCCTGCCGCGCGAGTCGCAGTTCGTGAAGTCGCGGTGCGCGGACCTCTCGGAGTACCTGTCCGGCGACGCGGTGAACGACTACCCGAACCTCGCCAACATCCCCACGTACGCGTGGGAGGGCATGGGCCGCGTCTCCGGCGGCATCTACGGCCTGCCGGTCGAGCGCGCCAAGGTGCAGGGCGCGATGTTCATCAACCGCGAGGCCTTCGACAAGGCGGGCTACAAGCCGGGCATGGCGGCGGCCGACTTCCAGACGATGGCCAGGGAGGCCTCGCGGGACAAGAAGTCCGCGCTCGGCGCCTCGTCGGTCGGCTTCTTCGGCTACCTCTACCACGCGATGTGGCACGGCGCCCCGAACCAGTGGCAGATCAAGAACGGCAAGGTCACCGACATGTTCGGGACCGACGAGTTCAAGGCCGCGCTCGAGTACATGGCGAAGATGCGCAAGGCGGGCTCGTACAACTCCGACGCCACCTCGATCTCCCAGGTCGACCTCAAGACGCAGTTCTACAACGGCACGGTCCGCTCGATGACGGACGGCTGGGGCGCGGTCATCTCCAACGCGCAAGGCATCAAGGACGAGTTCACGCTGGACGCGGCCGTGCCGTACGTGGTCGACGGCGCGACGCCCGTCTACCAGCAGAACCGCGGCTGTTTCGGCTACACCGTCATCAAGAAGGCCTCCAAGGACCGCATCAAGCTGATGCTGCGGGTCCTGGACTGGCTGGCGTCGCCGTTCGGCTCCAAGGAGTACGAGCTGATGCACTCCGGGGTCGAAGGCACGCACTTCGAGTACGACAAGAACGGCGACCCGATCCCCACCTCGCTCGGCCTGGTGGAGAACCGGACGAACCTCCCCTTCGCCTACCTGATGGACGCGCCGCAGCCGCTGTACTTCCCGGGCTACCCCGATCTGACCAAGCGGCTGCACACATGGGAGAAGGCGGTCGTGCCGAACCTCGTCCGTGACGACCACTGGGGCCTGATGTCGGACACGTACAACCGGCAGGGCGCGTCCATGCAGCAGGTCATCGAGGACGGTGTCACGGCGATCGTCTCGGGCCGCAAGAAGCTGTCCGACTGGGACGCCGTCTACAAGAAGTGGCAGACGCAGGGCGGCGAGAAGGCCCGCGAGGAGTTCGCGAAGGAGTACGAAGCCGCGCACTGATCCGGCGCGGGCGCGGGATGATGGGTCCGGGGCGGGCTGCCGTGGGGGCAACACCGCCCCGGATACTGCTACTTGACCCGGGCACGGCTACTGGATCCGGGCACGCGCCCCTGACCGGGTGCTGCTACATGAACCGGGTACTGCTACATGAGGAGACACAGTGGGTGAGCGGGTCACCATCCGCGATGTGGCGGCGCGGGCGGGCGTCTCGGTCGCGACCGTCTCGCGGGTCCTCGCGGGCAACTACCCGACGTCGACGGCGTCGCGCGCGAAGGTGCTGCGGGCCGTCAAGGACCTCGACTACGTGGCCAACGCGCACGCGCGCGCGTTGGCGGGCGCGGGCCGCAAGACGATCGCGGTGCTCACCTTCGACGTGGTGAGCTCCTTCTTCGCCCATGTCGCGCAGGGCGTGGAGATGGAGGCCGCCCAGCGGGGCAGGCTCACGCTGGTCGCGTCGACGGGCAGTGATCCGGGCCGCGAGCTGGCCCTGGTGCAGATGATGCGCGAGCAGGCCGCCGAGGCGGTGGTGCTCGTGGGCGGGGTCATCGAGGACGACGAGTACCGCGAGCGGATGGCGCGGTACGCGGAGGCGCTGGCCGCGGCGGGCTCCCGGCTGATCCTGTGCGGGCGTCCCGCGCCGGCGCCGGACGTCCCCGCGCTGGTCGTCGAGTACGACAACGAGGCGGGGGCGCACGCGATCACGAGCCACCTGCTTGGCGCGGGCCACCGCAAGATCGCTCTGATCGGCTACCAGCCCGGCCACACCACGGGCGACGCCCGGGTCGCCGGGTACCTACGCGCGCTTGCCGACCACGGGGTGCCGCGCGAGGAGGCGATCCTGCACGGCATCGGCTTCGGACAGAACCACGGTTATGAAGCGATCATGGACCTTCTTAAGAAGGCGGACGGAAAGCCGGACTTCACGGCGGTGTTCGCGGGCGACGACAGGGTGGCGGCGGCCACGATGATCGCGCTGCGGGAGTACGGGCTGCGGGTCCCGGAGGACGTCTCCGTGGTCGGCTACAACGACGACCCCGTGGCGGCGGACATCAGCCCCGGCCTCACGACCGTGCACATCCCCGCGGAAGAAATGGGCCGCACGGCGGTCCGCCTCGCCCTGGCGGGCTCCCCCCGAGCGGGCCAGGAACGCCACCTCCTGGGCACCCACATCGTGATCCGGGAGAGCGTACGGGGGCTGCGGGGAGGCGGGGCGTAGGGGGCTGGGCCGTTGCTGCCGCGTGCCCGCGGCGGTTCACGGGGTGCCGCTGGGCCCCGTGGTCAGTACCGCATCCGCCACGTCCCCCGGGGCGTCCCGCATGACGAGGTGGCCCGAGGGGGTTGCCACGTGGAAGGTTGCGTTGAGGGAGGTGGCGAGCGAACGCTGGCGGGCGAGCCAGCCGCCCGCGCCGTCCGCGTACGCCGCGAGGACCGTCGCCCGGAGTCGGGGCGGGAGGGGGGAGGCACGGCGAAGGGCGGTGAGTTCGCGCGCCGCGTCCACGTACGTCGCGTACTCGAGCAGAGCTCCCTGCCACACACGGCTCACCCCGTAGACCCGCCGCACCAGCCCCGCCGACGCCACGTCACCCCGCACCGCCGCCCTCCGCACCGCGGGCCCCACCGCCCGTGGCAGCCCCGCCCCGCCCAGTACCGTCCCGCCCACCCGGGCCGCCCCCACCCGCACCCGGCGCGGGACCCGCACCTTCGGCTGTTCCTCGACGCTGGAGTCGAGGAGGACCAGGCCCGACGTGCGCTTCGGATGGAGGCGGGCGAACGCCTCGCAGTGGAAGCCCGCGAGGGAGTGCCCGACCACGGTGGCCGGTCCCGCGAGGCCGAGCGCGTCGAGGATCCGCAGGATCCGCTCGGCCTCGCCCGCAAGCGTGGGCGGCACGCGCGCGTGCCCGCTCAGCCCCGACCCCGGCCGGTCGAAGCGGACGACGGTCCGCGACGGGGCAAGGATCTCCACCACCGCGTCCCAGTCGAACCACGCGAGCCCGAGCCCCGCGCTCAGCACGCACACCGGCCCGCTCCCCGTCACCCGCACGTGGTGCGGAACTCCCCCGATCCGTACGAAACTCATCCGCGCCGCACCACCGTCCTCGCGAGGAACCCCAGCCAGACCGCGATCAGCAGTACTTGGAGCCGCTGCCCCATCCCCAGCGCCCACGTGCCGTACCCCGCGTCGAAGGCAGCGATGGAGGCCAAGGTCCAGACGGTGGCGGCCAGTTCGAGGAGCAGGAGAAGGAGGCCGGTGGAGTCCGCGAGGGAGGGCAGGAGCCCGTGCCTCCGCGCGGCGAGCGTCAGCGCCACCATCCCCACCAGCGCCCCCGTCACCGCGACACTGCTGCTCACCACGTGCGCCGCGTGCGTCGCGGGCAGGAGCCCCGCCCGCTCCCTGGCCATGCAGTCCGCGTCGGCGGTAGGCGCGCAGCTCATGGACAGCCGGGAGTCGACCGCGGTGGCCGCCCCGAACAGCGCGAGTCCCGCCCACCCCACGACCGTGCTCCACCGGCGCGGCAGCCACAGCAGCGCGCCCGCCGCGCCCGCGAGGATCAACAGTCCGGCGGTCAGGTCGGTCGTGCGGAACAGCGTGCTGAACGGCTGGTCCCGGGCCGCGAGTTCACTCACGTACGACGTCAGCGGCGAGAGTCCCGTGCCGAGGAAGGCTTCGAGGATCCATGCGCTGTAGGCGACCGCGCCGAGCATGAGGAAGGCCGACACGGCGACGGAAGCGGAGAAGGAGGCGACATCGGGTCCGGGCTCCTCGCGACACGCGACAGACCCGACCGGAGCGACTTGTGCCACTTTGTCCGTACTTGTCATGGGCTCATGATCAGTCGAGCACCGGGGGCCCGCATGTCGCGGAATACCCGCCGGGGGTAAGGTTCCGCCCATGGCGGCCCTGAAGAGATCAGCGAACGGCAAGCAGCTCCTGCTGCTCACCGCGCTGCTCTTCGGCATCGTGACGATGCATACGCTGGGCCATCCGACAGGCCACTCGCCGAGCTCCACGGCATCCGTGGCGACTCACTCGTCGAGCGCCGCAGCGGATCTCTCCGCGAGCCACGACCGCGGCCCCGAACAAGACGTCGGCCGACACCAGATGAGCGAGACGGGCGCGACGGGCGCGACGACCGTGAGCGCCTCGGGCGCGACCGCGAGCGACCCGGCTATGCCCGGGATGGACGGGATGGACCCCCTGTCCGTCTGTCTGGCCGTCCTCGCCGCCCTCACCCTCGTCCTGCTCCTGAAGGCGGGCCTGCTGCGGCCCGGCGGCTTCGCCGTCCCCGTGCGTCCGCTCGCCCGGCTGCTCGACGGGCTGCGGCCCAATCCGCCGCCGCCCCGCATACTCCTCTCCCGCCTCTCGGTGCTGCGCATTTAGGCCGGCGCACCGGCTGCTTCGCACTGCCCGCGACCTGGCGGATCCCTGATGGGAACCTCCGGGCGTCGAGCGGTGTATCAGAAGCAGCAGATGCGCCCATCTGCACGCACCACTACGACGAGGTGTACTCAGCCATGCGCGATCAACCCCTGCGCACCCCTTCCCGCCGCACCCCTTCCCGCCGCACCCCTTCGCGGCGCGCCCTGCTCGGCGCCGCGACCGCCCTCGCCGGTTCGGGAATCCTGACGGCCTGCTCCGGGTCCGGCTCCGGTGGCGGCTCCGGCCACGCCGGACACGGCGGCGGCTCCGAGCCCGAGGGCTATGTCGACCCCTCCGGCAAGGAGGTCGCCGCCGCGGAGAAGAAGCGGACCAAGGACGGCGGCACCGTCCGTGAGGTGAAGCTCATGGCCACGCAGGCCAAGCTCGACCTCGGCGGCCGCACGGTCAGGACCTGGGCGTACGGCGACCGGCTCCCCGGCAAGGAGGTCCGCGTCACCGCGGGCGACACCCTCGCCCTCACGCTCGCCAACCACCTCCCCCAGGCCACGTCCCTGCACTGGCACGGCCTGGCCCTGCGCAACGACATGGACGGCGTCCCCGGCCTCACCCAGCAGAGCATCAAGCCGGGCGCCGACTTCACCTACCGCTTCGCGGTGCCGCACCCGGGGACGTACTGGTTCCATCCCCACTCGGGCACCCAGCAGGACCGCGGTCTGTACGCACCACTGATCGTCGACGACCCCAAGGAGCCCTTGAAGTACGACAAGGAGTGGGTCGTCGTCCTGGACGACTGGGTCGACGGCGTGGACGGCTCGACCCCGGACGCCGTCCTGGCAGAACTCAGCAAGGGCATGAGCGGCCACGACATGGGCGGCGACGACATGAGCGACGGGAGTGACTCAGGCGGCGGCATGGATCACGGCGGCGGCCACGACATGTCGCACATGTCCCTCCGCACGGACGCGTCCCCAGAACCCAGCACCAGCACCAGCACCAGCACCAGCACCAAGCCGTCAGGCCCCTCCCGCATGATGATGGGCGCCAAGAGTGACCTGCTGGGCGGCGACGCGGGCGACGTGGCCTACCCGCACTACTTGATCAACGGCCGCATGCCGGACGCCCCTTCCTCCTTCAAGGCCCGCCCCGGCGACCGCATCCGCCTGCGCCTCATCAACGCAGGCGGCGACACGGCCTTCCGGGTGACGCTCGGCGGTCACGAGATGACGGTGACCCACACGGACGGCTTCCCGGTGGAGCACGCGAAGACGGACGCGCTGCTCCTCGGCATGGGCGAGCGCTATGACGTCCTGGTCACCGCCAAGGACGGCGCGTTCCCGCTGACGGCGGCGGCCGAGGGCAAGAAGGCGGCGGCGCTCGCGGTCCTCCGCACGGGCGGCGGCGCGGCCCCCGCTCCCTCGACCCGCCCCAAGGAGCTGAAGGGCCGCCTCCTGACGGCGGACAAGCTGCGCGCCGCCCCGTCGGTGGCGCTCCCGTCCCGCAAGCCGGACCGCACGATCAGGATCCAACTGACCGGCGGGATGGCGAAGTACGACTGGGCGTTCGACAAGAAGCCCTACTCCCCCGACCGCCGCCACCCGGTCCGCGCGGGCGAGCGGGTCCGCCTGGTCTTCGCCAACTCGACGACGATGTGGCACCCGCTCCACCTGCACGGCCACACGTTCAGCCTGGCGAACGTGGCGGGCGGCCCCCGCAAGGACACCGCGGTCATCCTGCCGAACGGCACCCTGACGGTGGACTTCGACGCCGACAACCCGGGGCTGTGGATGATCCACTGCCACAACATCTATCACTCGGAGGCAGGAATGATGACGGTCCTCGGCTACCGCGGCTGACCGGCACCCCCAGGCGGGACGCCCCCCGCGGGGCGTCCCCCGGGGCGTCCTCAGTGGGGCGTCCCACACCCGCCCCGCAGGGCATCGCGTCGCTCTGACGATTACACTGGTCCTCGTGCCTCAACTACGCCTCGCCCTGAATCAGATCGACTCGACCGTCGGCGATCTCGCCGGGAACGTCGAGGCGATCGTCCATTGGACCCGGCACTCCGCCGAGCAGGGAGCGCACCTCGTCGCGTTTCCCGAGATGGCGCTGACCGGCTATCCCGTCGAGGACCTCGCGCTGCGGTCGTCCTTCGTCGATGCCTCGCGGGCGGCGCTGCGCGCGCTCGCCACGCGGCTGAACGACGAGGGGTACGGAGAGCTGCCGGTCATCGTCGGCTATCTCGACCGCACCGAGGAGGCCAAGCCGAAGTACGGCCAGCCCGCGGGCGCCCCGCGGGACGCCGCCGCCGTGCTGCACCGCGGCGAGGCCATCCTGACGTACTCCAAGCACCACCTGCCGAACTACGGCGTCTTCGACGAGTTCCGCTACTTCGTGCCGGGCGAGACCCTGCCGATCGTGCGCGTGCACGGCGTCGACGTCGCGCTCGCCATCTGCGAGGACCTCTGGCAGGACGGCGGCCGTGTCCCCGCGACACGCACCGCGGGGGCGGGCCTGCTGCTCTCCGTCAACGCGTCCCCGTACGAGCGGAACAAGGACGACCAGCGCCTGGAGCTGGTGCGCAAGCGCGCGCAGGAAGCCGGCTGCACCACCGCCTACCTCGCCATGATCGGCGGCCAGGACGAGATCGTCTTCGACGGTGACTCGGTCGTCGTGGACCGGGACGGCGAAGTCATCGCGCGCGCCCCGCAGTTCTCCGAGGGCTGTGTGGTCCTGGACCTGGACCTCCCGGCCGCCGCGCCGCAGCCGCCGTCGGGCATCGTGGACGACGGACTGCGCATCGAGCACGTCACCGTCTCCGATGAGCCCCTCGCCGCGTACGAGCCGGAACTCACCGGCGGGTACGCCGAGCGGCTCGACGACGACGAGGAGGTGTACTCGGCGCTGGTGGTCGGCCTGCGTGCGTACGCCGCGAAGAACGGATTCAGCAGCGTCCTGATCGGCCTCTCCGGAGGCATCGACTCAGCCCTGACCGCCGCGATCGCCTGCGACGCGCTCGGCGCGAAGAACGTGTACGGCGTCGCCATGCCGTCCCGCTACTCCTCGGACCACTCCATCGGTGACGCGGAGGAGCTGGCCCGGCGTACGGGTCTGAACTTCCGTACGGTGCCGATCGCCCCGATGTTCGACGCGTACATGGGGTCGCTCGGTCTGACCGGGCTCGCGGAGGAGAACCTCCAGTCGCGGCTGCGCGGCACGATGCTGATGGCCCTCTCCAACCAGGAGGGCCACATCGTCCTCGCGCCGGGCAACAAGTCCGAGCTCGCGGTGGGCTATTCGACGCTCTACGGCGACTCGGTCGGGGCGTACGGGCCGATCAAGGACGTCTACAAGTCCTTGATCTTCCGGCTCGCCGAGTGGCGCAACCGCGCGGCGCTCGACCGCGGCCAGACGCCGCCGATCCCGGAGAACTCCATCAGCAAGCCGCCGAGCGCGGAGCTGCGTCCGGGCCAGGTGGACACGGACTCGCTGCCGGACTATCCGGTGCTCGACGCGATCCTGGAGATGTACGTCGACCGGGACCAGGGCGCGGACACGATCGTCGCCGCCGGGTACGACCGGGAGCTGGTCGTGAAGACGCTGCGGATGGTCGACACCGCCGAGTACAAGCGGCGGCAGTACCCGCCGGGCACGAAGATCTCCGCGAAGGGCTTCGGCAAGGACCGGCGGCTGCCGATCACCAACCGCTGGCGCGAGTCCGTCTGACCCGGGGTGGGCCGGGACCGCACTGGTCCCGGCCCACCCACCGGAACCACCCCCGGATTACCCGGCGTGGGACGACTCCCGCACAGGCTCCCCCGAAGCCACGAGCCGCTCACTGCCCACCGAGGGCGACCGCAGGTCCACCAGGTACGCCACCCCGGCCACCCCGAGGCCCAGCACGGCGAGCGCCGCGCCCGTCAGCGCCGGGGAAGTGACCCCGAGGCCCGCGGCGAGCGCGAGGCCGCCGATCCAGGCGCCGCCCGCGTTGGCGAGGTTGAACGCGGCCTGGTTGGCGGAGGAGGCCAGGGACGGGGCCGCCGACGCCTTCTCCATCACCATGAGCTGCAGGGGCGAGCCCGTCGTGAACGCCGCCATGCCGAGCAGTGTCACCGCGATCGCCGCGCTCCACGCCGTACCCATCAGGACCGGGAACAGGGCGAGGACCACGACCAGCGCCGTGAGCCCGCCGAAGAGCGTGCCCCGCAGGGAGTGGTCGGCGAGACGGCCGCCGAGCAGGTTGCCCGCCGTGGCGCCGACGCCGAACAGCGCCAGGAGCAGCGTGACGCTGGACTCCGCGTAGCCCGCGGCGTCGGTCAGCATCGGCGTCACATAGCTGTAGGCGGAGAACAGCGCGCCGAAGCCCGCGACGGTCGTGCCGAGCGCGAGCCAGACCGGGACGCTGCCGAGCGCCCGGAGTTCCCCGCGCAGGCCGCCGCTCTCGCCGTGGCCGTGGTCGGCGGGGACGAGGAGCGCCAGCGAGGCGATCGCCGCGAGGCCGATCGCGCTGACCGCGAGGAACGTCGCGCGCCAGCCGAGCTGCTGTCCCATCGCCGTGGCCACGGGCACGCCCACGATGTTGGCGACGGTCAGGCCGAGGAACATGAGCGAGACCGAGCGCGCCTTGCGCTCGGGGGCCACCAGGCCGGTGGCGACGACCGCGCCGACGCCGAAGAACGCGCCGTGCGGAAGGCCGCTCAGGAAGCGGGCGGCCATCAGCCAGTGGTAGTCGGGGGCTGCCGCCGAGAGCGCGTTGCCCGCGACGAAGAGCACCATGAGGCCGATGAGGACCCGGCGGCGCGGCATGCGCGCGGTGACCGCGGCGAGCAGCGGGGCGCCTATGACGACACCCAGGGCGTACGCCGAGACCAAGTGCCCGGCGGTGGGGATGGATATGTCCAGGTCGTCCGCGACGTTGGGCAGCAGGCCCATCATCACGAACTCGGTCGTGCCGATGCCGAAGGCGCCCACGGCTAGGGCGAGCAGGGCCAGGGGCATGAAGAACCTTCCGGGGGAGCGCATGAGGGACTGGTGTTCCGTAAGTTTACGTACGGAACAAACCCTCTCGGGCCCAGTATTCCGCGAGGTTAAGAACGCGTGTGCGGCACGTGGCAGGAGGGACCCGGGGCTAGGGCCCTAGAGCTCCAGGCGTGCCGCGATCGGCAGGTGGTCGCTGCCCGTCTCCGGCAGCGTCCACGACGACAGCGGCTCGACGCCCTTGACCATGATCTGGTCGATGCGCGCCATCGGGAACGACGCGGGCCAGCTGAAGCCGAAGCCGTCGCCCGCCGCGCCCTGCGTGGACCGCATCTGCGAGGTGACCGCGTTCAGGGCCCGGTCGTTCATCGTGCCGTTCAGGTCGCCGAGCAGCACGACCTTGGAGATCGGCTCGTCGGCGATGGCCTCGCCCAGCGCGTCCGCGCTCGCGTCACGCTGGTTGGCGGTGAAGCCCGCGTCCAGCTTGACCCGCACCGACGGCAGGTGGGCGACATAGACGGCGACCTCGCCCTTGGGGCTTGCGACCGTCGTCCGCATCGCACGCGTCCAGCCCAGCTTGATGTCGACGGGCTTGGTGCCGGTCAGCGGGTACTTGCTCCACAGACCGACCGTGCCCTGCACCGAGTGGTGCTTGTACGTGCCGGCCAGCGCCTTCTCGTACGTCGGGACGGCGTCCGCCGTGAGCTCCTCCAGGGCCACGACGTCGGCGCCGGAAGCGGCGACGTCACGGGCGGTGCCGGACGGGTCGGCGTTCTCCGCGTTCACGTTGTGCGTGGCGACCGTCAGGTCGCCGCCCGCACCGGACTTGTCGGTGATCAGGCCGCCGAAGGAGCTCACCCAGATGATCCCCGGCAGCAGCACGGCGATCAGCGCGGTGGCGGACTTGCGGACGAAGCCGATGACGAGCAGCACCGGGACGAGGAAGCCGAGCCAGGGCAGGAACGTCTCGATGAGGCTGCCGAGGTTGCCGATGCCGTTCGGGATCTGGGCGTGGAAGAGCATCACCAGGGCGAGCAGCACCGCGAACCCGGCGGTGACGAGCCCACGCCGCCAGATGCCCCGGTCGTTCCGCCACCCGTCGACCAGGCGCCGGAACCGAGCCCCCTGGCGGCCGGGTTCCGAGCCGCCGCTGCCCGTCTCCGTCACATACGCCTGCGCCATACGCTCGTCGCCTCACTGCTGCCGTGCAACCGTCCTCGCCCCTGAAACCCTAGGCGATGATCGGGTGTCCTCCCCGCCGTCCGTGACGGCCGTACGGGACGAGGACGAGCGGCGCGGGGCGGCAGGTTCCGCATCTCGCCGCACAACGGGGCCGCTGTGACGAAACGCGCACATTCACCCCGTGGGCCGCAGTCCCGCGAGCACGGAGTCCACGATCCGCTCGGGGAGGTCCTCGTCGAGCGGGTCGTCGGAGCGCAGCACGGTGCGTACGAGCATGGGGCCGACGAAGAGGTCGTTGGCGAGCACGATGTCGATGTCGTCGCGGAGTTCGCCGTTCTCCATGCCGCGGCGCAGCACCTCGCGCATGACGCGGCGCTGGGGTTCGATGACGGTCGCGTGGTACGCCTCCCACAGCTTCGGCAGGCTCTTCATCTGCGCGAACACGTTGTGCAGGAGCGCGGAGGAACGCATGTTCACGCCGCGCCTACGCAGATGCTCCAGGCAGACGATGATGTCGCCGCGCATCGAGTCCCCGGCCAGCTCGGGCTGCGGGTCGTCGATGCCGCGCAGGATGTCGACGAAGAGTTCCTCCTTGCCGCTCCAGCGGCGGTAGATGGTGGCCTTGCCGACACCCGCCGTACGGGCGATCCGTTCGATGGAGAGGTCGGCGAGGGGCACACCGTCCTCGATCAGCTTCAGGACGCCCTCGACGATCGACCGCTCCACGGCCTCGCTGCGGGGGCGCCCCCGGACGCCTTTGGCGATGTGGACCACGTCAACTCCGTCTCTCCTCGTCCGTCGCTCTGCCGGGCCGATTCTCCCCCGTCCCGGTCAGCGCCCCGCGCCCACCGGGTCGGCCTCCGGCTTCTGGGCCTCGGGCTCCTGGGGCGTGCGGCCCGGCAGGAACAGGGCGACGACCACGACGCCGATCAGGGCGACGCCGGCACCGCAGAGCGCCGTGATGTGCATGGCGTGCAGGAAGGAGTCGTGGGCCGCTGTGACCAGGGGCTCGCCGCGCGGGCCGAGCTTGGCGGCGACGCCGAGGGTGGCCTCGATGGACTCGCCCGCGGTGTGCCGGATGTCGGCGGGCAGCAGGGTGAGCTTGTCCTCGACGCCGCTGCGGTAGGCCGCGGAGAGCACGGAGCCGAGCACCGCGATGCCCAGGGCGCCGCCGACCTGCCTGAAGGTGTTGCTCAGGGCGGAGGCGGAGCCCGCCTTCTCGCGGGGCAGCGCCTGCATGATGACGACACTGGCGGGGGTCATGATGTGCGCCATGCCGGTGCCCATCAGGAAGAAGATGACCTCCAGGATCCAGATCGGGGTGTCGGCCTCCAGGATCGTGAAGGCGGCGAGCATCGCGGCCAGGAGCAGCAGCCCGCTCGTGCACACGGCGCGGACGCCGAAGCGGTCGACGACGAGGCGGGCGCGCGGCGCGAAGATGAGCTGGGCCGCGGCGAGCGGCAGCATCAGCAGGCCGGTCTGCAGCGGCGAGTAGCCGCGCACGCTCTGGGTGTAGAAGACCGCGAAGAACGTCACGCCCATCAGCGCGAAGAAGACGAGCGCGAGGGAGCTGATCGCCGCCGAGAAGACGCGGTTCTTGAAGTACGAGATGTCGATGGACGGGTGGTCGCTGCGCTTCTCGTACAGCACGAAGCCGACGAGTACGGCGAGGCCCGCGACGATGGTCGCGAGAACGGCCGGGTCGGTGAAGTCGGCGAGCTGGCCGCCCTTGATGATGCCGTAGACGAGCAGGACGAGGCCGACGATGGACAGGCCCACGCCCATCAGGTCGATCCGGCCCGGCTTCGGGTCGCGCGACTCGGGCACGAGCCAGATCATCAGCCCGATCGCGATGATCACGATCGGCACGTTCACCAGGAAGACCGAGCCCCACCAGAAGTGGTCGAGGAGCACGCCGCCGGTGATGGGCCCGATCGCGATGGCGAGGCCGACGCCGCCGGCCCAGATGCCGATGGCCTTGGGCTGCTCGTCGCGCTCGAAGACGTTCATCAGGACGGCGAGGGTGGCGGGCATCACGAAGGCCGCGCCGAGGCCCATCACCGCGCGGAACAGGATGAGTTGGACCGGGGAGCCGGATTCGGCGGCGAGCGCGGAGCCGATGCCGAAGACGGCGAGGCCCGCGAGCAGCACCCGCTTGCGGCCGAGCCGGTCGCCGAGCAGTCCTGCCGTGAAGAGGAGCCCGGCGAAGACCAGGGTGTAGGAGTTGATGGCCCACTCCAGGTCACTCTGGGTGGCGCCGAGACCCGTGGGCTCCGGGGTCGAGATCGTCTTGATGGCGACGTTCAGGATCGAGTTGTCGAGCACCACGATCAGCAGGCTCAGCATCAGGACGCCGAGGATCGCCCACCGGCGCCGGTGAACGGCTTCCGGTATGCGTGGGGTGGTGACGGCTGGAGTAGTCATGGCCCCCACCCTAGGCCCATTTCGATACGAGACCGTCTCGTATTGTAAAGACTTTACCGAAGGGTCCACTAGCCGCCGGGCGGCACGCGATGCCACCATGGAGGTGATCCGGGGACGCCGTCAGGGCGCCTCGAGATAACAGAAGGAGCCGTTGCGATGACGCAACTTCCGGCTGCCCAGAACCAGCCCACTGGTCCCGCCGCGAGCCAGTCCACCGACAGCAGCAAGGCGCTGTACGGAGGCAAGAGCTCCCGCCGCATCACCGTGCGGGACATCACCGCCGCCAAGGAGCGGGGCGAGAAGTGGCCCATGCTCACCGCGTACGACGCGATGACCGCGTCCGTCTTCGACGAGGCGGGCATCCCCGTGATGCTGGTCGGCGACTCGGCGGGCAACTGCCACCTCGGGTACGAGACGACCGTGCCCGTCACCCTCGACGAGATGACCATGCTGTCCGCGGCCGTCGTACGGGGCACGTCGCGCGCCCTGATCGTCGGTGACCTGCCCTTCGGCTCGTACCAGGAAGGCCCGGTCCAGGCCCTTCGCTCGGCGACGCGCCTGGTGAAGGAGGCCGGGGTCGGCGCGGTGAAGCTGGAGGGCGGCGAACGCTCGCTCCCCCAGACCGAGCTCCTCGTCTCCTCCGGCATCCCCGTCATGTCCCACCTCGGCCTCACGCCGCAGTCCGTGAACACCATGGGCTACCGCGTCCAGGGCCGCGGCGACGAGGCGGCGCACCGTCTGCTGAGCGACGCGAAGGCCGCGCAGGACGCGGGCGCGTTCGCGGTGGTCCTCGAACTGGTCCCCGCGGAGCTGGCCGCCGAGGTCACCCGCTCCCTGCACATCCCGACGGTCGGGATCGGCGCGGGGGCGGCGTGCGACGCGCAGGTCCTGGTCTGGACGGACATGCTGGGCCTCACCGGCGGAAAGATGCCGCGCTTCGTGAAGCAGTACGCGGATCTGCGCGGCGTGATGAGCGGCGCGGCCAAGGCGTTCGCGGAGGACGTGGTGGGCGGGGCGTTTCCCGCCGCGGAGCACTCGGTCCACTAGGTCCATCAGGTCCACCCGTACCGCCAGTACCACCCGTACCGCCGGGTGCGCGCCGCGCGCCCGGTACATGAGCCATAGCGGCACCACCGGCAGCCCGTCGAACTTCCCCCGTCGACGGGCTGTCCGCCTGCCACCGACCGGGTGTAGGCGGCCTGTCGGTGGTTTGTCGGTGGCTGCTGCCACTCTTGCGGCATGACGCGAATCAACAACACCCCCGGCGGCGCAGGAAGCGCCGTCACCGTGAGGGGACTGGTCAAGCACTACGGCGAGACCAAGGCACTGGACGGCGTGGACCTCGACGTACGCGAAGGCACCGTCCTCGGCGTGCTCGGTCCGAACGGCGCGGGCAAGACGACCCTCGTCCGCTGCCTCTCCACCCTCGTCGTCCCGGACTCGGGCTCGGCCTTCGTGGCCGGGTACGACGTCGTGAAGCAGCCCCGCCAGCTCCGCCGGGTGATAGGCCTCACCGGTCAGTACGCGGCGGTGGACGAGAAGCTCTCGGGCCGCGAGAACCTGTACATGATCGGGCGGCTCCTCGACCTCTCCCGCAAGGAGTCGCGGGCGAAGGCCGACGCCCTCCTGGAGCGTTTCTCGCTCACCGAGGCGGCGAGCCGCCCCTCCAAGACGTACTCCGGCGGCATGCGCCGACGCCTCGACCTCGCGGCGTCGATGATCGGCAGCCCGTCCGTCCTCTATCTGGACGAGCCGACCACCGGCCTCGACCCCCGCACCCGCAACGAGGTGTGGGCCGAGGTCAAGCGCATGGTCGGTGACGGCGTCACCGTGCTGCTCACCACCCAGTACATGGAGGAGGCCGAGCAGCTCGCCTCCGAGCTGACCGTCATCGACCGCGGCAAGGTCATCGCCAATGGCGGCATCGACGAGCTGAAGGCGAAGGTCGGCGGCCGCACCCTGCGCATCCGCCCGGCCGACCCGCTGGAGCTGCGCCCGCTGGCCGGCGCGCTCGACGACATGGGCCTCACCGGCCTCGCCACCTCCACCGTGGACGCCGAGTCCGGCACGGTCCTGGTGCCGATCCTCAGCGACGAGCAGCTCACCGCCGTGGTCGGCGCGGTCACCGCGCGCGGCATCACGATCGGCTCGATCGCCACCGAACTGCCCAGCCTGGACGAGGTCTTCCTCTCCATCACCGGCCACAAGGCCAGCGCCCCGCAGGACGTCCGCCCCGAACTCGAGGAGGTTGCCGTATGAGCACCGCCACTCTCACGCCGCCCCTCCACCAGGGAGAGGCCGACGCCCGTATCGGGCTGCGCGACCACGTGCGCCACACCAGCGCCCTGGTCCGCCGCAATCTGCTCTGGATCCGCCAGGACCCCGAGTCGATGTTCGACGCGGTCCTGATGCCGATCGTCTTCACGCTCCTGTTCGTGTACGTCTTCGGCGGCTCCATCGGCCAGGCGCTCGGCGGCGGTCAGGACCAGTACGTGCAGTACGTGGTGCCCGGCATGATGGCGATGATGAGCATGAACATCGCCATGGCCGTCGGCACCGGCTTCAACCAGGACTTCCAGAACGGCATCATGGACCGTTTCCGCACCCTGCCGATCGGCCAGGGCTCGGTCCTCTTCGCCAAGATCGTGGTGGAGCTGATGCGGCTGCTCATCGCGACGACGATCATGATGATCGTCGGTGTCCTGGTGGGCTTCGACATCACGAACTGGGCCGGACTGTTCGCCGCCGTGGGCCTCTCCGCGCTCTTCGGCACGTCGATCATGTGGATCTTCCTGGTCCTCGGCGTCACGATGAAGAGCGCCCAGTCCGTGCAGGCGATGGGCTTCCTGGTCCTGATGCCGCTGCAGTTCGGCTCGTCGATCTTCGCGCCGACCCAGTCGATGCCGGGCTGGCTGCAGGGCTTCACCGACTACAACCCGCTGTCCTCGCTCGCGGACTCCGCGCGCGGCCTGATGGTGGGCGGCCCGGTCGCCCACGACGTCTGGGTGACGGTCGGCTGGTCGGTGGCGCTCACGCTGGTGATGGCGCCGATCGCGATCCACAAGTTCCGCACGAAGAGCTGAGTGCGTACGCGCTAGCCGGTGATGTACCTGTCGCAGAGGGCGGCGGCCTCCTCCACGGAGAGGCTGCCGCCTTCCGCGTACGCGGCCTCGTACGCGGTGTCACCCAGTGCCCCGCGGGCCGACTCCACGGCGGCCGTGACGATTTCGCGCTCCGCGGCGGGCGCGAAGTGACCGGGCGGCAGCTCATGGGCCGCGACCGCGAGCAGCCGCACCGCGTCGCGGGCGTGCCGGCCGCCGTCGAGGGCGGCCAGGGCGCGGGCGGCGGTGGCGAGATGGACGGAGGTCATCTGCGGAGCCATCATCTTGCTGAGCGGGTCGCGGGACTTGTCGAGCGCGGCGCGCGCCGCGACGAGGCCCTCGGCATGCCGGCCGTCCACGGTGTGGATCCAGGCCTCGGCGCCCAGCATGAACCCCTCGAAGATGACGAACTCGGCGGCCTTGAACTCCTCACGGAGCAGCTGGAGTTGCTCCCGCGCCTGGGCGGTGCGGCCGGTGCGGGTGAGCAGGTCGACGAGGAAGAAGCGGGCCGCGGGCAGGGACTCGCTGGAGTTCGCGGCGGCCTTGCCGTCATGGTCGAGGACCGACCAGAGCAGTTCCTCGCCCCGCTCCATTTCGCCCGCCTCGGTGAGCACCGCCCCGAGCCGGGCCGTGAGCACGCTCACCTGCGCGGGGGCACCGAGCCGCTCCGCGTGCCCGATGGCGGCCTCGAAGTCCTCGGCGGCCTGGGCGAACCGGCCGCGCCGCTCATGGGCCTCGCCGCGCGAGGACAGCGCCTCGGCCATGCCCCACACGTCGCCGAGCCGGTCGAAGATCTCCAGGGACTCGTCGGCGTCACGGCGGGCGTCGCCCGCCCGGTCGGCCCGGTTGGCGAGGACGTTGGCGCGCTGCTGCAAGGACGCGGCGAGCTCCCAGTCGTAGCCCCGCTCGCGGCAGGTGCCGATGGTCGCGTCGATGATGTGGTGCATCCGGTCGATGTCACCGTCGAGCAGGACCGCGAAGAACCACAGGCTGCCCGGCGCCCAGCAGGTCTGCGGAAGCCCCGGCCGGTAGGCCTCACGGATGCCCGCGAGTTTCTCCAGGGCCTCCGGTGTCTGCCAGGAGTCCAGGTTCATGTCCATACAGGAGAGCTGGATGAGGTGGACACCTCGCCGTGCTTCCTGGAGCACCTCGGGGCGCATGGGCAGCGGGTTGTCCGTGCAGCGTTCGTAGAGCGGTTCCACCGGGGTGACGGGACGTACGAAGGGGTCCGGGCCGAGGGCGATGACCTCGCGGGACCAGTTGCGGATCTCGATGCGCAGGTCACGGATCGTCCAGTACCAGGACAGCGAGAGGACCAGGCAGAGCGCTTCCTGCTCCTCCCTGGCGGCGACGGCGTGCCGCAGGGCGGTGCGCAGATTCTCGTACTCGACCTCGAAGCGTTCGACGGCCTCCCGCTGGCCGCCGCCCCGCAGACGCGGTTCGGTCAGCCGGGCCAGCTCACGGAAGTACACCAGGTGGGCCCGTTCGGCGGCGTCGCGGTCCCCGTCCTCGTCGAGCCGCTCCCCCGCGTACTCGCCGACGGTTTCGAGCAGCCGGTAGCGCATGACGCCTTGTGGGGAAGGGGCGGCGACGGCGAGGGACTTGTCGACGAGGGAGCCGAGCACGTCGGCGACGTCCCGCGGCCGGAGCCCGGCCGCGGCCCCGCACACCGTTTCCGCGGCGGCCAGGTCGCAGCCGCCCGCGAAGACGGAGAGGCGGCGGAGCACGGTGCGTTCGGGGGCGTCCAGGAGGTCCCAGGACCAGTCGACCACCGCGCGCAGGGTCTGCTGGCGGGGCAGGACCGTGCGGGCGCCGTTCGTCAGGAGGCGGAAGCGGTCGTCGAGGCGGTCGGCGATCTGCCGGGGGGTGAGCATGCGCAGGCGGGCCGCGGCCAGTTCGATGGCCAGCGGCAGGCCGTCGAGGCGCCGGCAGATCTCGGCCGCCGCCGGCCGGTCGTCCTCGATGCGGAAGCCGGGCCGGGCCGCGGCGCCGCGGTCCGCGAGCAGGCGCAGCGCGATCGGCTCCGGCAGGGGCTCCACGGGGTGCAGCAACTCCCCCGGCACGCCGAGGGGTTCACGGCTGGTGGCGAGGACCGTCAGGCCGGGGCAGTGCGCGAGCAGCCGGTCGGCGAGGCGGGCCGCGGCGTCGATGACGTGCTCGCAGTTGTCGAGGATCAGGAGCATGCGGCGGGGCGCGCAGTGCTCGGTGAGGCGGACGACGGGGTCGTCGTCGTGCCACTCCGAGACGGCACGCAGCTCTTCGGCGCCCGCGCCGCGCAGGACCGTCTCGCGGGCGCCGAGCGCGGTGAGGACCGCCTCCGGCACCGCGTCCGGGTCGTCGACCGGGGCGAGTTCGGCCAGCCATACGCCGTCGGGCACACCGTCGGCGTGGGCCTCGGCGGCCTCCTGCGAGAGCCGGGTCTTGCCGGAGCCGCCTGGGCCGAGCAGCGTGACGAGGCGGGCCCGCGCCAGGTCGCCCCGGATGGCCTCGATGTCGCCCTCCCGGCCGACGAACGAGGTGAGCCTGGCCCGCAGGTTGCCCTGCGGTCTCCGGGGCGGCCGGGTCCGGGCAGGGGGCGGCTGCGACTCGTCCGCGCGCAGCAACTCCTCGTGCAGGGCGCGGAGTTCGGGGCCCGGGTCGGCGCCGATGCGGTCCGCGATGAGGCGGCGCACTCCGTCGTACGCGGCGAGTGCCTGCGCCGGGCGGCCCGCGTCGCGCAGCGCCCGCAGCCGCAGGGCCTGGAGCGGCTCGTCGAGGGGGTGCCCGTCGCACAGGGCGGCGAGCTCGGGAAGCACCTGCTCGGCCCGGCCCAGGGCGAGCGCGGCGGCCAGCCTGGCGCGGCGGACCTCCAGGCGGCGGGACTCCCAGCGGGCCGCGTCCGCCGTGCGGTCCGGGAGGTCGGCGAGCGGAGGGCCCTGCCAGAGGGCCAGGGCGTCGTCCAGGATCGCCGCCGCCTTGGCCGCGTCACCGTCGGCGAGGGCATCCGTCCCCTCGGCCGCGAGGCGGTCGAAGCGGTGCAGGTCGACGTCGTCCGGCTCGGCGCACAGCTGGTAGCCGCCGTCGCCGGAAGCGATCGCCCCGGCGCCGACCGCCCGCCGCAGCCGGCCCACCAGGGCCTGTAGCGCACCGGTCGCGTCGGCGGGCGGCTCCCCGCCCCACACCTCGTCGACGAGCACGGCCGCAGGAACGGCCCGCGGAACGCGCAGGGCGAGGACCGTCAGCAGAGCGCGCAGCCTTGAACCGCCGACGGCGACAGAGGTGCCGTCGGCGTGGAATGCCTGGGTGGTGCCGAGAATGCGGTAGCGCACGGGGTCCATTGTCTCCGGTCAGGATGAGGAGCGATGCGGGGCGCCGCACCGCACGTGGGCCCGTCACGGGCCGACTGCTACGTGATGCCGGGGGTCGCCCGCGGGCCGGGGACGCGCTCGGCGCGGGCGCTGCCCTGCTGTCCGGAGCGATCGAGGCGGGCCCCCACGCCACTGGTCACCCGGCCTCTTCCCGTACGTCGAGGACGACCAGTACCCCTACCTCCCGCCGGAAGTATCCCTGCTCCCAGCTCCCCTCCACCGGGTCCGTGAACCACTTCGGGCACGCCTCCACGGGGCGGAGCCACTCCTCGCCCGGTACGGGTTCGAACGTGTTCGTGCCGGCCGCGCGGGCGAAGCCCCGGGTCACCATCCGGATCGACCGGACCCGGCCCACCGTGTCCGGTGCCTCCTCGCCGTGCCGCTCCACGGAGTAGAGGTCAGGACCGCCCTCCAACTGCCACGCCACCTCGTCCCCCACGGAGAACGGCGTCCCGCAGCACTCCATCTGCCAGTCGTCGTACATCACGTCCCACAGCGTCATGCCCCCACCCTCCCCGGAACTCCCCGCCGAGTGCGAGACGTTTTAGCCGTACGCCGGGGTACGTTCCCGTACGACAACCGGCCCGCCACCTCCAGGAGCCCCGCACCATGACCATCGCTCCCACCCGAAGCAGCGACCGGCGGATCAGCCCCGTCTTCCTCGGGATCGCCGCCGTCACCGCGGTCTCCGGCTGGGCCGCATGGACCGGATTCGCGGACAACCCCGGGCTCGCGGTCTTCCTCTTCGTGACGGCGGCCTGGATCGTCTCGCTCTGTCTGCACGAGTACGCGCACGCCCGCACCGCCCTGCACAGCGGTGACATCTCCGTCGGCGCGAAGGGCTATCTGACCCTCAACCCGCTGAAGTACACGCACGCGCTGCTCAGCATCGTGCTTCCTGTGCTCTTCGTGATCATGGGTGGCATCGGCCTGCCCGGCGGTGCCGTCTTCATCGAGCGGGGCCGCATCCGGGGCAAGTGGAAGCACAGTCTGATCTCGGCGGCGGGCCCGCTGACGAACGTGCTCTTCGCGGTCGTCTGCACGGCGCCCTTCTGGCTCGACTCGCTCTCCGGCGTGCCGGACACCTTCCGCTTCGCGCTCGCCTTCCTCGCGCTGCTCCAGGTGACGGCCGCGATCCTGAACTCGCTGCCCATCCCGGGCCTGGACGGCTACGGCGTCATCGAGCCCTGGCTCTCGTACAAGATCCGCCGCCAGGTGGAGCCGTTCGCGCCGTTCGGTCTGATCGCTGTCTTCGGCATCCTGTGGATCCCCGAGGTGAACGGCGCCTTCTTCGACGCGATCGACGCGATCCTGCGAGGGCTCGGCGTGGGCGACCTGGAGACCTACTGCGGCCAGGACTTCTACCGCTTCTGGGACGGCGACCCGAGCCAGTCCTGCACGCTCAACCGGTAGCGGCGCGGGCGTTGCGCTCGGCCTTCGCGCGGCGCAGGTAGTACCACGCCATGTTCGACGAGAGTCCGGCGAGCAGCACCCAGATGACGCCGATCCAGTAGCCCTGGACGAAGGAGACCACGGCCGCCGCGACGGCGAGGGCGCAGACCGCGAGGGCGTAGAGAGCGAGGCGGGGCATGGGGGTCGGCTCCTGTCGGGGGTCGGTCCGTGGGGTGGCGGACCACCGCGCGATGCGGCGTCCGCAACCAGTGTCCCCCATGCCCGCCACGTCCTAGACGTCGGTCACGCGCAGCCCCGCGTGGGCCTTGTAGCGCCGGTTCACGGAGATCAGGTTGGCCACCAGGGACTCGACCTGGTGCGCGTTGCGCAGCCGCCCCGCGAAGACGCCCCGCATGCCGGGGATGCGCGCGGCGAGCGCCTGGACGATGTCCGTGTCGGCGCGGACCTCGCCCAGGACCATCACATCTGTGTCGATCTCCTCGACGGCCGCGTCCTGGAGCAGCACCGCCGACAGGTGGTGGAAGGCGGCCGTCACCCGGGAGTCCGGCAGCAGGGCGGCGGCCTGCTCGGCGGCGCTGCCCTCCTCGGGCTTCAGGGCGTAGGCGCCCTTCTTGTCGAAGCCCAGCGGGTTCACGCAGTCGATGACGAGCTTGCCGCTCAGCTCCTCGCGCAGGGCTTCGAGGGTCTTGCCGTGCCCGTCCCACGGCACGGCGACGATCACGATGTCGCTGCGCCGCGCGCACTCCGCGTTCTCGGCGCCCTCGACGCCGAGGCCCAGCTCGTCGGCGGCGGTCCGCGCGCGCTCGGCCGCGCGGGAGCCGATGATCACCTTCTGGCCCGCCCGGGCCAGGCGGTAGGCGAGGCCGCGGCCCTGGTCGCCGGTGCCGCCGAGCACGCCGACGACGAGCCCGGAGACGTCGGGCAGCTCCCAGGGATCCTTGGCCGGAGGCTTCTGCACACTGTCGTTAGAGGTCATGCGGCCGACCTTACTCACCGCCCGGTCACCGCCCGAGTCAGGCCAGGGCGGCCACCGGTATCCGCCGGAACGTGATCGTCTCGTAGGCGCTGAAGTCGCCGGTCTCGTAGAGCAGTCCGACGGTCCCGTCGTCGACGCGCACGAGATCGGAGTACGCGGCGGGCAGCCCGTCCACCGTGTACGCGTCCTGCCACGTGGTGCCGCCGTCGCGGCTGCGGCGCACCGTCATCAGGGCCCGGAAGCCGGGGTCCGCGGGCCCGGAGAACAGCAGCACGTCCGGCGTGCGCAGCTGGAGCACGCTGCATTCGACGACCGGGCCGACGAGCCCTGCCTGCGGCCGGAAGGGCTTGAGCAGGCTCCGGCCGCCGTCGCGGGAGTGGGCGTCGGCGCGGGTGCCGGGGGACGGCGAGTCGTTGCGGGTGTTGAAGTAGAGGCGCCCGTCGGCGAGTTCGGCGGCGGTGGTCTCGTTCACGTTCACGTAGCCGTCGGTGTTGTCGTCGACGTAGCCGATGCGCCAGGTCTGTCCGTGGTCGTCGCTGAGCAGGCAGTGGCCGCCGTTGTACTTGCCCTCGGTGCCGTCGTCCGTACCGGTGGGCGGCAGGGAGTGGTTGGCGGGCACGACGACCCGGCCGGTCGCGGCGGTGCCGGTCAGCTGGATCGCGTGGCCGGGCGTGGTCGCGTACCACCGCCAGTTCGTCTTCTTCACCTGTCCGGTGATCTCCCTGGCGGCGGACCAGGTCAGTGCGTCGTCATCACTGTGCTGGACCCAGATCCGCCGCCCGTTCGCCGCGGAGACCTTGCCGCGCCGGATGGCGTCCTCGGTCGCGGCGGCGGCGTTGCGGACATGGACCAGGAGGATCCGGCCGGTGTCCAGGACGACGGGGGCGGGGTTGCCGGCGAGGTTGGTGCCGTTCTGGGCGACCACCTGGAGCGGCCCCCAGGTGCGGCCACCGTCGCTGGACCGCTTCAGTACGACGTCGATGTTGCCGGAGTCCGCCTGCGAGCCGACTCTCCCCTCGCAGAAGGCCAGCAGGGTGCCGGAGCGGGTGCGGACGACGGCGGGGATCCGGAAGCTCGCATAGCCCTCGCGCCCGGCGCGGAAGGGAACAGTTGTCTCATCAGCCATCCCCGGTCAGTCCCCACCCCGGGCGAATTCCCGGTGAACTCCGCCTGACGAGTCACACGTTGGGGCAGGATGCGACCCCATGGACGCCGTACGGGTCGCGCTGCTGCGCGAAGTGCTCGCGGGAACCGAGTGGGTGGGCGCGACGCGCCGCTTCGCGGGGACGCTGCGGTCCTCCGTGGTGCCGCACGGCGGCGGGCTGCTGCTCGTGGGCACCGAGGAGTACGAGCCGTGGCATCTGGCCGCGCATCTCGTGGACGAGGCGGCGTGGTCCGGGACACCGGAACTGACGCCGACACTCGTACGCCACCGGGTGCGGGAGGGCGATCCCGCGCATCTGTCGACCGGGCTCGGCCGCATCGAGGCGGCAAGGCGCGGGGAGACGCTGCTGGTGGTGGCGCCGGACACGCCCGCGGCCGCGCCGGGGGCGGCCCTCCTCGACCGGGTTCACGATGCCCGCGCGGCGGGCGCCACCGTACTCGCCCTCGGCTCGGCCGACAGCGATCTGCGGGCCATGGCCCACGAGGCACTGCCCGTACCGGAGTCGCCCGACCTGGACCTGGACATGGTCCAGCACCTGGTGAGCGCGGCCACGGGCGAGAACCACCTCCCGGCGGCACGGGGGCGGCGCCGTCTGCGCGACCGGCTGTCACGCCTGGCGGATCAGCTCACGTCCCCGCCTCCGGCGCGGTGGTGACGCGGCCCCGAGGATTCGGCTGCTCCCGCCCATGACCAGCGCTGGGCATGGCTGTTCGTGTCCCTTTCCTCGATATGGCCCGACCTCCCCCCTGGCGCTCCAAGCTGCTGCCGTACGACGCGAGCACGGACGAGGACGCCGTCCGGCGCCGGGTCAGGCGCTGCCGGTGTCCTTGTCGTGCCACTTGGGGTCGGTCTCCCACTCGAGGTTCCGCTCGGCGGCGGTCTCCATCGCCCGCTGGGCCTCCTCGCGTGACCCGTAGGGCCCGAAGCGGTCCTTGCCCGGACAGTCGGGGCCCTCCTCGACCTTCTTGTGCTCCAGGCAGTAGAACCACTCGCCCGGTTTACCGACGGTCCGCTTCTTGAACAGTGCCATGGTCTGCTCCTCTCTCTCCCGCCATGCTGCCCCACCACCGCTGGTTAGACTCGCTGGCATGTCTGGCCAGTCGCTGCTCGTACCAGGGGAGCTCTCTCCCATCCGCCCCGTTCCGGGAAACATCAGGCGCCCGGAGTACGTGGGGAAACCCGCGCCCACCCCGTACACCGGGCCCGAGGTGCAGACCCCCGAGACCATCGAGCTGATGCGCGTCGCGGGCCGGATCGCCGCGCGCGCGATGGCCGAGGCCGCCAAGCACATCGCGCCGGGGGTGACCACCGACGAGCTCGACCGGGTCGCCCACGAGTACATGTGCGACCACGGCGCCTACCCCTCCACGCTCGGCTACCGCGGCTTCAAGAAGTCGCTGTGCACCTCCGTCAACGAGGTCATCTGCCACGGCATCCCGGACTCCACCGTCCTGAACGACGGCGACATCATCAACCTCGACGTGACCGCGTACATCGGCGGTGTGCACGGCGACAACAACGCCACGTACCTGGTCGGGGACGTCGACGAGGAGTCCAGGCTCCTCGTGGAGCGGACCCGGGAGTCCCTGGACCGCGCCATCAAGGCGGTCAAGCCCGGCCGCCAGATCAACATCATCGGCCGCGTCATCGAGTCGTACGCCAAGCGCTTCGGCTACGGCGTCGTGCGTGACTTCACCGGCCACGGCATCAACACGTCCTTCCACTCCGGCCTGATCGTGCCGCACTACGACAGCCCGCACGCGACGACGACGATCAAGCCCGGCATGACGTTCACGATCGAGCCGATGCTGACCCTCGGCACGCACGAGTACGACATGTGGGAGGACGGCTGGACCGTGGTGACGAAGGACCGCAAGCGGACCGCGCAGTTCGAGGAGACGCTCGTGGTGACGGACAGCGGGGCGGAGATCCTTACGCTTCCCTGAGCTCTGAGCGGGTAGCGTTTTACCGACAGGACGTCGGGAACCAGTTGACTTAGGTAAGCCTAACTTGGATGATCGGTAGCGGTCGTACTGGCTCCCGCCTTTCTGCGGCTTTCTTTCGCGCTCTTCGCTCCCCCGCTCTCTTCGGCTTCGGAGGTCCCTCATGGATCCGTTCTCCACGGTCATCCGCACCGCCTCGCACGAGCAGCACACGGAGGCGGAGACCTCGACGTTCATGAGCGACCTCCTCGGCGGCAGGCTCGGCGTCGACGCGTACGCGCGCTACACGGAACAGCTGTGGTTCGTGTACCGCGCCCTGGAGGAGGGCGCCGCGGCGCTGAAGGACGATCCGGTCGCCGGCCCCTTCATCCAGCCCGAACTGCTGCGCGTCGCGGAACTGGAGCGGGACCTTTCGCATCTGCGGGGTGCGGGCTGGCGGACGGAGGCGACTCCCCTGCCGGCGACCGCGGCGTACGCGGCACGGGTCGCGGAGTGCGCGCGGGAGTGGCCGGGCGGTTACGTGGCCCACCACTACACCCGTTACCTCGGCGATCTCTCCGGCGGCCAGATCATCCGCGGCAAGGCGGAGCAGACGTGGGGGTTCGCCCGCAAGGGCGACGGCGTCCGGTTCTACGTCTTCGAGGGCATCTCGAACCCGGCGGCGTTCAAGCGGGGCTATCGGGAGCTGCTCGACGGCCTGGGCGAGGTCGTCCCGGACGAGCTGGAGCGCCAGCGGATCGTGGACGAGTGCAAGCGGGCTTTCGCCCTGAACACCGGAGTGTTCCGCGAACTGGGCGAAGAGTTCCCGCTGTCGGCGTAGGGGCAGGGAGGGAGAGCCCCGCAGGGGCACCCCTCAGCCCCCGCTGAGCCGTACCCGGCCCCCCACCTCGATCAGCCCGTCCGGTGCGGGGGCCGTGAGGATCTGGGAGCCTCGGCCCTGCGTGATGTTGAGCGCACGGCCGAGCCGCTCGGTGAGGAGCAGCGCCGCCGCCCCCGTGGCCTCGTCCTCCCGGATTCCGTCGTCCCGGCCGGGGAACGCCCGCGCCCGGACCCGCCCCGCCGCCTCGTCCTCCCACGCCCAGGCGTAGATCCACTCCCCCGGCGGGGGCACCTTGAGGGCGTCCACCTCGGCCGCGGTCGCGTAGGCGCGCAGTGTCCGCTCCGGTGCCCACCGGGGCCGCGCCGCGATCCAGTTGAACTCCCCGTCCTGGCGGGCCTCCACCACCCCTGCGGGCGTGACCAGTTCCGGCACGTCGAGCAGCCAGGACGTACCGACGCAGGGGTGCCCGGCGAAGGGCAGCCGCAGGGTGGGGGTGTAGATGTCGATGACCCCGCGTTCGGGGTCATCGACGAACACCGTCTCGCTGAAGCCGAGCTTCGCGGCGATCGCCTGCCGCTCGTCCCGCCCCGCGACGCGGGCCCCCTCGCGCACGACACCCAGCTCATTGCCGTGCCGGCCGTCGGGCCCGCAGAACACCCGGAGCACGTCGAGACCGTCAGGCAGTTCTGAAGGCAGTTGCGAAGGCAGTCGCGTCATCCGGGCATTCAAGCATCCGCGGGATCCCCGCGCGTCAGGAAGCCCGGCGGCGGGCCACGAAGACCGCACCGGCACCCGCCGCGGCGATCGCCCCCGCGGCCCCGAGCAGCGCACCCGTCGGCACCGACGCACCGGTGGACGCCAGCGAGCCCCCCGTACCGCCGCCGACCGAGCCGCCGCCACCGAGCGCGGCCGAACCGCCGCCGGTGGAACCGGAGTCGGCCGAGCCACCCGTCGAGCCACTGGGCAGCTTCGCCCCTTCGGCGACGGAGAGCGCCACCGTCACGGGGTCCATCGCGTCGCCCTTCTTGTAGCTGGAGGGCGCGTCATCGCTGGCGAACTGCTTCGCGCCCGCCGCCGTGAAGGCCGCGGGCACCTTGTCGAGCACGACGACGTCGTTCTTCGCCGTGTACGACGCCTTGGCGAGGTCGAGCGTCGCGAACTTCACGTCGTTGTTCTTGCCCTTGGGCGAGGTGACGTCCACGGTCAGCGTGCCCTTGGTGCCGTTCGCCGCCACCTTGATGTCGCTCAGCCTGATGTCGATGCCGTGCGCCTTGTACTGGAAGCGGACGGCGCCGCCGAAGGACGCGGTCAGCTTCTTGGCGTCGGAGTCCACCTCGCCCTTGGCGTACGGGAAGGCGTAGCCGTTGCCGTTCTTCTTGGCGCCGCCCGAGAGCGTCGCGCCGCCGCCGGACTCGATGTAGCGGCGGAAGCTCTCCTTCACGCCCCAGGTGAGCGAGCCGTCGTGCACCTCGCCCGCGGGCTTCCCGGCGCCGGACGTGCCGGTCGGCTTCGGGGTCGTGGTGGGGCTGCCGGTCGGCTCGGCGGTCTCCGTGGGCTTGGGGGTCCCCGTCGGCTTGGGCGTCTCGGTCGGCTTGGGCGTCCCGGTGGGCTTCGGCGTCTCGGTCACGGCGCCGCCCGCCTTCACCGACAGCGTCGCCGGGTCGAGCTTGTCGCCCTCCTTGTACATGCCGTTGAACGCCTTGGCACCGTCCGCGGTCAGCGTCGCCGGGATGTCCTTGAAGGTCATCGCGCCGCCCTCGCCCTGGCCGGGCCTGATCCCGGTCAGGTCGAGCTTGGCGAGGTCGATGTCGTTCTGGACGGCGCCGTTGAGGCTGACGTCGGCCCGGATGGCGCCGCTCGTGCCCTCGGTGCGGACCTTGACGTCGGCGACCGTGATGTCGAAACGGTGGGCCGGGGAGGAGAAGCGGACGCTGCCCTTGAAGGCGGTGTCGGTGGCGTGCGTCCCGGTGTCGTACGTCCCCTTGCCGTCGGTGAAGGTGAACACCCCGTTGTCGGCGGCCTGCCTGGCGCCGTCCGTGGCCTCGATCTTGCCCACGGCGGGACCGGTGACGTACGTGCGGAAGGACTCCTTGAGGCCCCAGTCCAGGGTGCCGTCCGTCAGCTCCAGCTTCGGCGCGGCGGCGGCGCTTGCGCTGTCGGCGGCGAGCGCCGGGAGGGTCAGGGCGGTCGCGCCGAGCGTGACGGCGGTCGCGACGGCTGCCGCGAGGATGAGGGGACGACGGGTGGCGGCCATGATCAGTCTTCTCCTTGGAGAGAGCGGTAACAGCGAGGAGGGGGTGGGGTGATGGAGCGGTCAGGAGTCCTGGCCGGTGGCGTCCGCCGCCGCACGCTTCTTGCGCACGACCCCGAACGTGACCGCCGCGGCGAGCAGCACCGCCACACCCGCGCCGATGCCGATCGGCACGGCGGGCGAGGAGGAGTCGGAGGCGTCGGCGGCGTTCTGCGTCTTCGGTCCCGCGGCCTTCTCGGCCTGCGGCGACGGGCTCGCGGACGATCCGAGGTCCGGCAGCGCGGGCAGCTTGGCGTCGGCGTCGAGGGCGACGGCCAGCGAGAGCGGGTCCATCGTGGAGCCCGCCTTGTACATGCCGCCGAACGCCTTGGCGCCGTCGGCGGTGAGCTTCGAGGGCACTTCGGTGAGGGAGACGAGCCCGTCATCGGGCTTCAGCTGACCGGATGTCGCCGCGAAGGTGATCAGTGGCGCCCTCTTCAGGGCAACCCCCTTACCACCCTTGTTGTCACCCTTGCTGTCGACGTCCGCGAAGAGCGTGCCCTTGCCGTCCTCGACCTTTACGGCGACCTTGCTCAGCGCGAGGTCGAGGCCGTGCTCACCGGTGAAGCGCACCGTGCCCGCGAAGTCCGCGTCGAGGGTCCGCTTCTTCTCGTCGTACGTCCCCTCGCCCCGGGGGAAGCGGAAGAGCGCGCCGCCGTCCTGGGCCCCGGCGGACAGTTTCCACTCGCCCTTGGCGATGGAGCCGGTGACGTACTCCCGGAAGGTGCGGCGCACGCCCCAGTCGACGGCGGCGTCCTCGATGCGCCCCGCCTTCGCCTTCTCCTCCTTCTTCTTCTCGGAGGGCTTCTTCGAGGGCTTCCCTGACGGCTTCTTCTCGCCGGAGCCGGAGCCGGCCGGCCCCGCGACCAGATCCGTCGACAGGCTCACCCGGTCCAGCTCGGTGCCCGCCGCGTAGTACCCGGCGAAGGCCTTCGCGCCCTGGGAAGTGAGCGTCGCGGGAAGGTTGTTGAGGGCGATGGGTCCTGAGCCGCCCTTCATGTTGATGCCGGACACGCCGAGGGTGGCGAGCGGCACCTGGGCGGTGGACGTGACCTTGCCCGTGCCCTTCTCCTTGCTGACCATGTCGGCGTAGAGCGTGCCGGAGCCGCCGGAGATCTTGACGGTGGGGCGGCTGACGGTGAGGTCCAGCTCGTACGAGCCGCCCTTCTTGTGCCCGAGGAAGTGCACTCCGCCGGAGAACCCGGCGCTGAAGGCCCCGCTGTCCGGGTCGTACGACCCCTTCGCCGAGTGGAAGCGGAACTGGCTGCCGCCGACCGTGGCCGCGCCGCCCTGGAGGGTCGAACTCCCCTGGGCTATCGGCCCGGTGACGTAGCTCTGGAACGAGGATTTGATGCCCCAGTCGAGCCGTCCGCCCTGGACCGTGCGGTCCTCGGCGTGCGCGGCGGCCGTGGGGAGCAGCGCTCCGACGAGTGCGGTGAGCACCGCCACGGCTCCGGCGCGGGCACTGGCTCGCGCCTGTCCTGACGACGACATGGGACCCCTCCGGGTGTGGTCAATAAGGTAAGGCTAACCTAAACTACGATCACTTCGGCTGGAACCCCCTCCCGGTCCCCCGGGCCCCGGGCGCCTCGGAACAGACCCTCAACAGCACGACAGGACGGTGGACTTCGGTGCGTATGCCGCGCTCATTCCGTATCGCCGGCGCGTGGACCGCCGTTCTCGCCCTGGCCCTCACGGGCTGCGGGTCCGCCTCGGACGGCGGTAGCGGGACGTCCCCGAAGGCGAAGGCGGCGGCGTCCGCGACCGGCCGCCCCGACCGTGTCGAGCCGCTGAAGTCCCGCCCCGAGCCCCTGCTCCCCGCCACCGTCACGTCCGCCGACGGCAAGAAGGTCACCGTCAAGGACACAAGCCGGATCGTGCCGCTCACCGGCAGCCTGAACGAGATCGTCTTCACGCTCGGCCTCGGCAAGAACGTCGTGGCCCGCGACATCACCGCCACCTTCGAGCAGGCAAAGAAGCTGCCGGTGGTGACGCGTGCGCACGACGTGTCGGCGGAGAGCGTCCTCTCCCTGAAGCCGACGGTCGTCCTCGCGGACACCACGACGGGGCCCGCCGAGGCCATCGGCCAGATACGCGACGCGGGCATCCCGCTGGTCGTGTTCGACCCGGCGAAGGGCCTCGACGACGTGGGCCCCCGGATCGACGCGGTGGCCAGGACGCTGGGGGTCGAGAAGTCGGGCGACGCGCTCAAGTCCCGTACGCAGAAGCGCATCGCGAAGGTCAGGAAGTCCATCCCGGCAGCCGCCCGCACCGAGAAGCCCCGCGTCGCCTTCCTCTATCTGCGCGGCTCCGCGTCCGTCTATCTGCTCGGTGGCCGCGAGTCCGGCGCGAGTTCACTCCTGGAGGCGGCGGGCGCGGTCGACGCGGGCAAGGAATCGGGCCTGAAGAAGGACTTCACGGCGATCACCAGCGAGGCACTGGCCAAGGCAGCACCGGACGCGATCCTCGTCATGTCCAAGGGGCTCGCATCGGTCGACGGCGTGGACGGGCTGCTCAAGGTCCCGGGTGTCGCCGAGACCCCGGCCGGACTGGACCGCCGCATCGTCTCGGTCGACGACGGGGTGCTCCTGAACTACGGGCCGCGCACGGACCAGGTCCTGAAGTCCCTGGTGGAGCAGTTGTACGGGAGCAAGAAGTGACCGTCTTGCCCAAGGCGGCCGACACCGGTCCCGCCACGCGGGAGTCGACGGCGCCCCGGGCCCGGCGGCGCGGCACGGCCGTCACGCTGACCGCCGGGCTCACGGCTGCCCTCGTCCTGCTCTGTCTCCTCTCCGCGGGCGTCGGCGCGTACGACATCCCCCTCGGGGACGTCCTGGGCTCCGTCCAGCACCGGACCGGTCTCGGCGGGGACGCGCTGGACCGGGTCGGCGAGAGCGTCCTGTGGAACGTGCGGCTGCCGCGCGTGACGCTCGCGCTGCTCGTCGGGGCATCCCTGGGATGCGCGGGGGCGCTCATGCAGGGCGTGTTCGGCAACCCCCTCGCCGAGCCCGGCGTGATCGGCATCTCGGCGGGCGCGGCCGTCGGCGCGGTGGCGTCCATCGCGCTCGGTCTCAGCTTCTTCGGGAACTGGACCGTGACGGTCTGCGCGTTCGTCGCCGGACTCGCCACCGTCCTTCTCGTGTACGTCCTTTCGCGCGACGGAGGGCGCACGGAGGTCGTCACGCTCATCCTCACCGGCATCGCCGTGAACGCGTTCGCGGGGGCGCTGATCGGGCTCTGCATCTTCTTCGCGGACAACGCGCAGGTCACCCAGATCACCTTCTGGCAGCTCGGCTCGCTCGCCCAGGCGACCTGGCCCAAGGTGCTCGCCGTGCTGCCGTGCGCGGTGGCGGGTCTGGCCGTGGCGCCGCTGTACGCACGCAAGCTGGACCTCCTCGCGCTCGGCGAGCGGCCCGCGCGGCATCTGGGGGTCGACGTCGAGCGGCTGCGGCTCGTGCTGGTCCTGGTGGTGGCGCTGCTGACCGCCGCCGCCGTGGCCGTCGCCGGGATCATCACGTTCGTCGGTCTGCTCGTCCCGCATCTCCTGCGCATGGCCGCGGGGCCGGGTCACCGCTTCCTCGTGCCGGGCAGCGCCCTTGGCGGGGCGGTCGTGCTGGTCGGCGCGGATCTCGCGGCGCGGACGGTGGCGGCTCCCGCTGAGCTGCCCCTCGGGGTGCTCACCGCGCTCTTCGGCAGCCCGTTCTTCTTCTGGCTGCTGCGCAGGACCCGTCGCAAGCAAGGGGGTTGGGCATGATCACGCGGATCGCGCGGCGGTTGTTCGCGACCGGTGGCGGGCGGGCCGCCCTGCCGGGGGCCTTCGCTCCGGGCGACGTGCTCGCCGAGGCGTCGGGGCTCGTGGTGCGGCTCGGGGGCCGCGAGGTCCTTGCCGGGGTCTCGCTCACCGCCCGTGCGGGCGAGGTGCTTGCCCTCGTGGGGCCCAACGGGGCGGGGAAGTCGACGCTGCTGGCCGCGCTCGCGGCCGATCTCCCGGCCGCCGAAGGGGACGTACGCGTCTGCGGGCGGCCCACCAGCGAGTGGCCCGCGCGTGAACTGGCGCTGCGGCGCGCGGTGTTGCCGCAGTCCGCCGCGCTCTCCTTTCCCTTCCCGGTCGAGGACGTCGTACGGATGGGGCGTGCGCCCTGGGCGGGGACGGCGCTGGAGGACGAGGACGACCGCGTGGTGCGGGAGGCGCTTGCCGCGACCGAGGTGACCGAGTTCGCCGCGCGTCCCTTCTCCGCGCTGAGCGGCGGCGAGCGGGCGCGGGTCGCGCTGGCCCGGGTGCTCGCCCAGCGGACCCCGCTCCTCCTCCTGGACGAGCCGACCGCCGCGCTCGATCTGCGCCACCAAGAGCTGGTCCTGCGGATCTGCCGGGAGCGGGCCGCCACCGGTGACGCGGTGGTGGTGGTCCTGCACGACCTGGGGCTCGCGGCTGCCTACGCGGACCGGGTGGCGTTGCTGCGGGCCGGAGTGGTGGCGGCGGAGGGCGCGCCGGGCGAGGTCTTCACGGGCGAGCTCCTGAGCGAGGTGTACCGGCAGCGGGTCGAGGTGTTCCCGCATCCGCGGACGGGGGTGCCGATGGTCGCCCCGGTGCGTGCCTGGGCCGTCGGCAGCAGCGTGTCCGGCGCTTGAGGACGGACTCGGCGGAGCCGGTGATCCGCACACTCAGGGCCCCGGGTGCGACCCGGAAGATGACCCGGAAGATCCCTCTTGACCCTTGCTTGACCCGGCCATGAACCTCCCATCACCCCACCGTGACACCTCCGTAAGCACCCCTTCCCCAGTGAGAGGTGAATCACTGGATGGCTGGGTATCGACCAGGTAAGGCTCAGTTAAGTTAGGTCCGCCTCACCACCGCGACGCGCCCCATCCGCACGTCCGATCCATCCTTGACCCGTCTTGGAGCCCGTATGCGCCCCGTCCGTCTCTCTGCCGCCACCGCCGTCGCCGCAGTGGCAGCACTCACCGCCGTCACGGGCTGCACCGAGAAGAGCGAGACCAAGGGCGGCGGCAACACCGTCGAGGTGACCGCCACCGACGACAAGTGCGACGTCTCCGAGACCAAGCTCAGCGCCGGGCACGTCGAGCTCGCCATCGAGAACAAGGGCTCCAAGGTCACCGAGGTCTACCTCCTCTTCCCCGACGACCGCATCGTCAGCGAGCGCGAGAACATCGGCCCCGGCACGAAGCAGAAGCTCACCGCCGAGGTGAAGTCCGGCTCGTACGAGATCGCCTGCAAGCCCGGCATGAAGGGCGACGGCATCCGCCAGAAGGTCACCGTCAGCGGCGGCAAGACCGTCAAGCGCGACCCGCGCCTGGACAAGTCCGTCGCCGCCTACCGCGCCTACGCGCAGGAGCAGGCCGACGCGACGCTGCCCAAGGTGAAGGTCTTCACCGACGCCGTCCGCAAGGGCGACATCGAGGCCGCCAAGAAGGCGTACGCCAACTCCCGCATCGGCTGGGAGCGCACCGAGCCGGTCGCCGAGTCCTTCGGTGACATCGACCCGAAGGTCGACGTCCGCGAGGACGGCCTGGAAGAGGGCCAGGACCTGACGAAGGACTGGACGGGCTGGCACCGTCTGGAGCGGGCCCTGTGGAAGGACAAGAAGATCGGCGGGCGCGAGAAGGAGCTCGCCACGCAGCTCGACAAGGACCTCAAGGACTGGCAGAACCGCGTCGGCAAGGCCGAGATCACCCCGACCTCCATGGCCAACGGCGCCAAGGAGCTCCTCGACGAGGTCGCCACCGGCAAGGTCACCGGCGAGGAGGAGCGCTACTCGCACACCGACCTCGTCGACTTCAAGGCGAACGTCGAGGGCGCGGAGAAGGCGTACGGCCTGCTCAAGGCCGTCGCCTCGGAGAACGACCCGGCGCTCACCAAGGAACTCGACAAGCAGTTCGCGGCCCTGGACAAGCTGCTCGCCGAGTACCGCACGGGCGGCGGCAAGGACTCGTACACCTTCACGTCGTACGACAAGCTCGACAAGGCGGACACCAAGGAGCTGTCGGACGGCGTCAACGCGCTCGCGGAGCCGCTGTCGAAGCTGGCCGCCGCCGTCGCGAAGAGCAAGTAGCGGTTAGGGGGCACCGGAACGATGACCGACACCACGAACGACACCGACACCGGCAGCGGCAGCGACAGCGGCAGCGCGGCCGTGCCGGACGAGGCGGGCCACGACGCCGGCGCTGCTTCCGCTTCCTCTCCCTCCTCCCCTTCTCCCTCCTCCCCTTCCCGGCGTTCGCTGCTCGGCTGGGGCGGTGCGGGGCTCGCGCTCGGCGCCGCCGTCACCGGGGGCGCGGTCGCCGTGGCCCGCTCCGGGGACGAGGCCGTGCCCGCCGCGTCGGCGGGCGGCGCGGTCGCCTTCCTCGGCAAGCACCAGGCAGGCATCGCGACGCCCGTCCAGGACCGGCTGCACTTCGCCGCGTTCGACGTGAAGACGGACGACCGCGAGGAGTTCGTGCAGCTCCTGAAGGACTGGACGAAGGCCGCCGCGCGGATGACCGCGGGGCACGAGGTCGGTGAGGGCGCCTACGGCGGTCTCACCGAGGCGCCGCCGGACGACACGGGCGAGGCGCTGGGCCTCAAGCCGTCACGGCTGACGCTCACCATCGGCTTCGGTCCCGGCCTCTTCGAGAAGTTCGGTCTCGCGGACCGGCGCCCCGAAGCCCTCGTGGACCTCCCCAAGTTCCCCGGCGACAACCTCGACAAGTCCCGCGGCGGCGGCGACCTCTGCGTGCAGGCCTGCGCGGACGACCCGCAGGTCGCCGTGCACGCCATCCGCAACCTCGCCCGCATCGGCTTCGGCAAGGTCGCGGTGCGCTGGTCGCAGCTCGGCTTCGGCAAGACCTCGTCGACGACGCCGGGCGCGCAGACGCCGCGCAACCTCTTCGGGTTCAAGGACGGCACCCGCAACGTCTCGGGCGACGACAACTCCGCGCTCGCCGAGCACGTGTGGGTCGGCGAGAAGGACGGGCCCGGCTGGATGACCGGCGGCTCGTACCTCGTCGCGCGCCGCATCCGCATGAACGTCGAGACCTGGGACCGGACCTCGCTCGGTGAGCAGGAGGACATCTTCGGGCGCGACAAGGGCGAAGGCGCACCGGTCGGCAAGGCCAAGGAGCACGACAAGCCGTTCCTGAAGGCGATGAAGCCCACCTCGCACGTCCGGCTCGCGCACCCGGACAGCAACGACGGTGCGACGATCCTGCGCCGCGGCTACTCCTTCACGGACGGCACCGACGGTCTGGGCCGCCTGGACGCGGGGCTCTTCTTCCTCGCGTACCAGCGGGACGTCCGCACGGGCTTCATCCCGGTGCAGCGCAGCCTGTCGCGTTCCGACGCACTCAACGAGTACATCCAGCACGTGGGCTCCGCGGTCTTCGCGATCCCGCCGGGCGTCCGCGACAAGGACGACTGGTGGGGCCGGGCACTGTTCGGCTGAGGGGATCTGACAGACATGTTCGGTAACTACCTGATCGGCCTGCGCGAGGGTCTCGAGGCCAGCCTGGTCGTCTGCATCCTCATCGCCTATCTGGTGAAGACGGACCGCCGCGACGCCCTCAAGCCCATCTGGCTGGGCATCGGCGTCGCGTGCGGGATCGCGTTCGGCTTCGGCTGCGCGCTCACGTTCGGTTCGCAGGAGCTGACGTTCAAGGCGCAGGAGGCGCTGGGCGGTTCGCTGTCGATCCTCGCCGTCGCGCTGGTGACGTGGATGGTCTTCTGGATGCGGCGTACGGCCCGTCATCTCAAGGCGGAGCTGCACGGCAAGCTGGACGCCGCGCTGCAGATGGGCACGGGCGCGCTGGTCGCCACCGCGTTCCTGGCCGTGGGCCGGGAGGGCCTGGAGACCGCGCTGTTCGTGTGGGCGTCGGTGCGGGCGTCCAACGACGGTACGCACGGTCCGCTGATCGGCGTGCTCCTGGGCCTCGTCACGGCGATCGCGCTGGGCTGGCTGTTCTACAAGGGCACGGTCCGCATCAACCTGGCGAAGTTCTTCACCTGGACCGGCGCCATGCTGGTGGTCGTGGCGGCGGGGGTCCTCGCGTACGGCGTCCATGACCTGCAGGAGGCGGAGTTCCTCGGCGGCCTGCAGAACAAGGCGTTCGACATCAGCGCGACGATCCCACCGGACAGCTGGTACGGCACCCTCCTGAAGGGCGTCCTCAACTTCCAGCCGGACCCGACGGTCGTCCAGGTCACGGTGTGGCTGCTGTACCTGATCCCGACGCTCGCGTTCTTCTTCGCCCCGGTAGGGTTCGGGCCCGGGAAGGGGAAGGTGAACGCAACGCATGAGCAGGCTTCCAAGGCAGCGCACTCCGATGCGGCAGGTCCGGTCGCGACGTCCGGTCCGGTACGCGATGGTGGCGTCGACGGTGACCGTACTGACGGTGACGGCGAGCGGGTGCGTGACGGTGCACGGGGAGCGGGAAGTCGTCCCGGCGGCGACGAAGGCTGAGGCCGACCGCGCACTGCAGGACTTCCTCACCGCGTACAACAAGGCGGACAAGGCGTACGACCCGGCGCTGGACGCCGCCCGGGTCACCGGTCCGCTGAGCGCCATCAACCAGGCGGGCCTGAAGTCGAACGGCGCCCAGCACCCGAACGGCAATCCCGGCCAGGTGCCGCTCGAGCTGACGGATGCGAAGTTCTCGATCCCCAAGAAGGCCGGCTGGCCCCGGTGGTTCGTCGCCGACACGCGTGCCAACCGCCGCGCTGACATGCGCTGGCTGCTCGTCTTCACGAAGGGCAGCAAGGACCAGCTGTGGGAGGCGTCGTACCTGAATCTGGTGTCGCCCGGCAAGGTGCCCGCCCTGAAGAAGGACAAGGACGGCTGGGCCGAGCCGGTCGAGGTGAACTCCCCGGGTCTCGCGGTGGCGCCGAAGGACCTCGGCGAGGAGTACACGACGTATCTGAAGTCGGGCGGCGACACGTTCGCGCCGGGCGACCACACGTCGACGTGGAAGGCGTTCCGCGACAAGAACACCAAGCGCCGCGGCATAGCCGTCCAGTACATCGACGAGCCGCGGAACGACGGGACGTTCGCGCCGGTGGGCCTGCGCACCCAGGACGGCGGGGCGATGGTCTTCTTCTCGACGCACCACTACGAGAAGCGGACCGCGGCGAAGGGCGTGAACATCCCCGTCGCGCCCGACGTTAAGCCGCTCCTGAAGGGTGAGGTCAAGCAGTCGATGACGCTGGAGCGCGTCTCCAACCAGCTCGTCGTCGACCCGGCGGGCTCGGGCAAGGTGACGTTCCTGAGCCGCATCCAGGGCCTGACGGGCGCGCAGGGCGACTAGCCGCCGGTTCTGGAGGCGACCCCGCGCACGGGCGTCAGCCCCTCAACGGCCAGGCGGCGACCTCGTGCTGGGGCTCGCCCGCGACGCGGGCGCATTCGTCGGTGAGCGTCTCCAGGAGCGTCAGTGGGTCCGGGAGCGCGTGCTCGGGGCCGCGGATCCAGTGGACCGCCAGGTCACCGGGGAGTCGCGCGGGCGGCACGAGGACGTACGAACCGCGGCAGTGCCAGCGGAAGCCGGGATGTTCGTTCGTGGTCTCGGGGTGGCAGTCCAGCTCGCAGGGCCACCACTCGTCCTCGTCCTCGGGGGTACCGCGGGTGAGCGTGAAGAAGAGCATCCGCCCCTCGTCCATGGTGCCCTCGGACTCGGCGACGGGGCCCACGTCGATGCCGTCGGCGAGCAGCCTGGCGAGCGCCTCGCGCCCGGCGGCCAGCGGCACGTCGAGGACGTCGTGCACCATGCCGGTCGCGGTGATGAAGTTGGCCTGCGGCTGATGCCTGGCCCAGCGCTCGATCTGCCCGCGGTCGGTGGTGGACTGCGTCTGCCAGGCGAAGGAGAGGGGATGCCTGGCGGGGGTGGGACAGCCGATGCGGTCACAGGAACATCGGTACGCGGAGGGGTGCGCGGCCGGTGAGAGCGGCAGACCCGCTGCCGCCGCGGCGACCAGCAGGGCCTCGCGGCCCGCTTCGTCACCTGCCGTGTCGTCCGGTCGGGGACGTCGGCGAAGCCACTGGGAAATCCTGCTCTGCCCGCCGGACCGGCGGCCGAACTCCGCGCCCATCAATCCCCTCACCTCGCATGTGTGCCGAGAAGCATCTCCCATGGTCGCACCATCCTGCTCCTCGGGGGGCCAGAGCCCACATCCGGGGTAGCTGAGGTGATGCAAGGCGCAGGGTGACACCGCGCGTCATTCCGTACTAATCAGGGATTTAGCCCCCTACCGTGTTCGCCATGGTCACCAGGACTGTGCTCACGGGACTGTCGGGATTCATGAGCCTCGCCACACTGGCTCTCGCGGCGCCCGCCGGACCGCTCACCCCGCTCGAATGGGGCGGCGGCGGCCCCCTGACGGTGGAGGCCCTCCCCCGCGTCACCTACACCGCACACCGCGGCGGCGCCCTGGAGGTGCCGGAGAACAGCATGTCCGGCCTGGTGGCGGCCTACCAACGCGGTACGGCCCAGGTCATCGACGTCGACACCCGGATACTGCGCGACGGCACCCTCGTGGCGATGCACGACGAGACCCTGGACCGTACGACGACGTCCAAGGGGCCGGTGCGTTCGCTCACCCTGGGCCAGTGGCGGAAGGTGCGGCTGCGCCCGCGGGCCGGCCTGCCCGGGAGCTGGCGCGCCGAGCGTCCGCCGACGGTCGCCGAGATCCTCGACCGCTTCGGCGGCCGGATCGTGCTGATGCTGGAGGCGAAGGATCCGCGCAGCCTGCGGACGCTCGGCTCGCTGATCCGCGCACGCGGCCTGACGCGCTCGGTGTTCGTGAACTCGAACGAGCCCCGCGTCGCCGCGCGCGCCCACGGCATGGGCCTGCTCGCGCAGCTGTGGCGTTCCAAGGCGCAGATGCGCACGGACCGGCCCGCGCTATGGGCGGGGTTCGTGGACGTCCTGGACGTGGATCACAAGGCGCGGGACGTGGATCTCCTGCGCGCGGTCTACTCCGGGGTCCCCCGGGTGTGGGCGCACACGGTGACCACACCGCGCCAGCGCGACCGGGCTCTGCGGCTCGGCTGCAACGGCGTGATCACGGATGCGCCGGGGCTGCTGGCGCGGACGCCGTCGAAGGGTGTGTGATCAGCGCGGCGCGATTCCGTAGAGGGCGTATTCGACGAGCTTGTCGGCGTACTCGTGCGTGAGCGGGCCGGTGCGCTGCATCCAGCGCTGGGCGAGCGGGCCCGTCCACAGCTCCAGGGCGATGCGGGGGTCCACCTCGGGCGCGACCTGGCCGGCCTCCTGGGCGATCTCGATGCGCCGCACGTACATCTGGAGTCCGGGCTCCAGGAGCTTCTCCACGTACTCGGCGCCGAGCTCCGTGTTGAGCATGCCCTCGGCGGCGAGTGCCCGCCAGGGTGCGTCGTACTTGGGGTTCTTGAACTCGTCGATGGTGGCCCGCATGACGAGCTTGAGGTCCGCCTCCAGGTCTCCGGAGTCCGGGATCGCGGTCGGGGTCAGCTCGTGGCCGGTGCTGTCGCTCGCCTCCTGGTGCGCCTGCTCGCCGAGGTCCACGAAGGCGTCGAGCAGGACAGCGCCCTTGGACGGCCACCAGCGGTAGATCGTCTGCTTGCCCACGCCCGCGCGGGCGGCGATCGCCTCGATCGTGAGCTTGCCGTAGCCGACCTCGGCGACCAGGTCGAGGGCGGCGTCATAGATCGCGCGGCGCGAGCGTTCGCTGCGGCGCTTGGAGTCAGGGGCGGATTTCGTGGCCATGTCGTCGAATGTAGCAGCGAGCGAGCCGAGACGTACCGTCTCGTAAACGCGGGTGGGCCACTCGATGAACCACCCGTTCAGATCACAGCGCGGGGGCTCCCCAGACCGCACCATGGGCAGCAACTGCCCCACTCCGGGCAGCCTCTGACCCCCGCGGTACGTGAGGAGCCCTCGTTGACCCGATTTCCTCGTCGCGCCACACCCCGGCGCTATCTGATGTGCTCACCGGCACACTTCAAGGTCACGTACTCCATCAACCCCTGGATGGATCCCTCGAAACCGGTCGACGTCCCGCTGGCCATCGCCCAGTGGGAGGATCTGCGCGACCGCTACCGCTCGCTCGGCCACACCGTCGAGGAGCTCACCCCGCGTCCGGGCCTGCCGGACATGGTCTTCGCCGCGAACGGCGCGACCGTCATCGGGGGCCGGGTGCTGGGCGCGCGGTTCGCCCATCCGGAGCGCGGCCCCGAGGCCGTCGCCCACCTGGACTGGTTCAGGGAGCACGGCTTCACGGACCTCCACGAACCCACCCACATCAACGAGGGCGAGGGCGACTTCGCCGTCACGTCCTCGTACGTCCTGGCCGGGCGCGGCTTCCGGGCCAGCCCCCTGTCGCACGGGGAGGCGCAGGAGTTCTTCGGCCGCCCGGTGCTCGGGCTCGATCTCGTCGACCCCCGCTACTACCACCTGGACACGGCGCTCGCCGTGCTCGACGACGCGACGGACGACGTCATGTACTACCCGCCCGCGTTCTCGCCGGGCAGTCAGGCGGTCCTGCGGCGCCTCTTCCCCGACGCGCTGATCGCCGAGGAGCCGGACGCGGTGGCGCTCGGGCTCAACGCGGTCTCGGACGGCCTGCACGTGCTGCTCCCGCAGGCCGCGGTCGGTCTCTTCGGGCCGCTGCGGGAGCGTGGCTACGAACCCGTCGTCATGGACCTGAGCGAGCTGCTCAAGGGCGGCGGCAGCGTGAAGTGCTGCACGCAGGAGCTGCGCGGCTAGCCCTGGCCGGCTCCCGCCGGCTTGCTCCCGCTAGCCCTCCTGGTGGGGCGGCCAGGTGTCGCCCCACTCCGCGTCACGGGCCGCGCGGTACAGCGGCCCGTGGCGCTTGGTCACCGTCTCGCGGTGCAGGGTCTCGTCCGCCGCGCACAGGTCGAGCAGGACCTGGCCCTTGCGGATCTGCGGCCTGCGCACCACTCGCTTCGGCGCCGGATCCGCGTCGAAGCGGACCGCCGCCACATAGCTGAACTTCTCGTCCTCGTACGCCAGGGACCCGCCCTTGACCTTCCGGTGCAGGGAGGAGCGGCTGACGCGGGCGGAGAAGTGGCACCAGTCCTCGCCGGGCACGATCGGGCAGGCGGAGCTGTGCGGGCAGGGGGCGGCGATGCGGAAACCGGCCTCGATGAGCCGGTCCCTGGCCTCGATGATCCGCGTGTAGCCGTCGGGGGTGCCCGGCTCGATGATGACGACGGCCTGCCGCGCGGCTGCCGCCGCCGCGTCCACGAGGGACCGGCGGTCGGACTCGGTCAGCTCCTTGAGGACGTACGACACCGTGACGAGATCGGTGCTCTCGATGGTGAGCGCCGATCCGATACGAGAGCGCTGCCACTGCACGGCCTTCAACCATGGGTTCGCCGCGGCCAGTTCATGGCCCAGGGCGAGGGCGGGTTCGGCCCAGTCGAGGACCGTGACGGGCCGCTCGCCGGCCCAGGTCGCGCTCACCGCCCAGGTCGCCGCGCCGGTCCCGCCGCCGACGTCCACCTGGCTGCCGGGCGCCCACCCCTCGGGCGCCGCGTCCGCCAGGGCGCCGAGCGCGGAACACACCGCCTCGAAGGTCGCGGGCATGCGGTACGCGGCGTACGCGGCGACGTCGGCGCGATCACGCAGGATCGGGGCGTCGGTCGGGGTGAGGCCCCGGTAGTTGGCGATCAGCCGGTCGACGGCTTGCGCGGCCTGCTTGGGCGGAAGCCCGTCGAGGAGCCCGGCGAGGGCGGTGCGCAGGGTCTCGGCGGGGGATGCCGGGGAAATCGGGGCGTTCACCCCGTGATTCTACGGGGCCGTCCGGCAGGCGCGGGGCGCCCCGTAAGGGGCGCGGCGCTGTGACACATGGTGCGACCGGGCCCCGTAAGGGGCGCGGGGAACTGCGCGACCGGCCCCCACCGGCCCGCAGGTGAACCACTGCCCCCCCAGCAGAGCCCCGCGCTCAGCGGGCCGCACGGGCCAGCCGGGTGGCGGCCTGGGCCCGAGGCCCGCTGTCGGCGCGCCCCCTGCGTGGATGAACCGTGTTCGCCAGGAGGATCAGGAACGTGTCCGTGGCGGGGTCGATCACCAGTGACGTCCCGGTGAACCCCGTGTGCCCCGCCGCACCGCGCCCCGCGAGGCTCCCCATGAACCACGCCTGGTCGAGGCCGAAGCCAAGACCCGGCGGCGTCAGCATCAGCTCCACGAAGTCCGGGCCGAGGATGCGCGCCGTGCCGTACGAGCCGCCGCACAGCAGCGCGCGGCAGAAGACCGCGAGGTCGCGCGCGGTGGAGAAGAGCCCGGCGTGGCCCGCGACGCCGCCCAGCGCCCAGGCGTTCTCGTCGTGCACCTCGCCCCGCAGCATCCCCCGGTCGGCCTTGGCCCAGGGCCTGCGCTGGTCCTCGGTGGCCGCGGCGTCGGGGCGCGGCCCGAAGGCGGTGGCCGTCATGCCGAGCGGCCGGGTGATGCCCTCACGGATGAGCTCGTCGAGCGGGCGGCGCGTGAGGCGCTCCAGGACGTGCTGGAGGAGCAGCATGTTCAGGTCGGAGTAGCGGTGGTCGCCCGGCGGACCCGTCGGCGCCTCCGCACGCAGGGCGGCGAGGCGCGCGGCGTCGTCCGGGCAGTCGTACAGCGGGAGTTCGGGGCGCAGGCCCGAGGTGTGCGTGAGCAGCTGGCGCACCGTGATGCCGTGCTCGGCGGCCGCCGTGAACTCGGGGACGTACGCGGAGACCAGCGCGTCGATGCCGAGTGTGCCGCGCTCCAGCTGCTGCATCGTGGCGACCGTGGTGAACAGCTTGGTGAGCGAGGCCAGGTCGAAGGGGGTGCCGGTGCGGGTCAACACCTGCTCGGCGGGCGGCAGTTCGACCCCGGCGTCCTTCTCCGGGTCGTACGCGGCGTAGCGCACCGCACGGCCCACCGCCTCCTCTACGGCGATCACCGGGCCGCGTCCGGCGAGCACGACGGCGCCCGCGCACCAGGGGCGTTCACCGCGCGTCAGTGCGCGCACCTCGCGTACGAGGTGGGCCATCTCGTCCGTGTCGAGGCCCGCGCGGTCCGGCGTCCCGGCGCGCAGCAGGCGTGGCGCGGTCAGTGGTCCGTCCCCTCCCGGTTCGGCCTGGCCGAGTGCTGCCAGGGGCGGCACAGTCCCAGAAAGCAGCCGATGGCCGCAAGGCCGCAGACGAGCTGCACCACGGCCATCGGGACGGCCGTGGCCTCGCCCGCGATGCCGACCAGCGGGGAGGCGATCGCGCCGACGAGGAACGAGGACGTGCCGATCAGCGCCGACGCGGATCCGGCGGCGTGCGGGGTGCGCATCAGGGCGAGGGCGTTCGTGTTGGGCATCGCGAGGCCCATCGCCGACATCAGGACGAAGAGCCCGGCGGCGACGGGGATCAGGCCGACGTGCCCGAAGACCCCCGAGGTCATGACGAGCAGCGCGGTGGCGGCGAGGACGATGACCGTCAGGCCGAAGGCGAGCGCCTTGTCGAGGCTGACCCGGCCGACGAGGAACTTGCCGTTGATCTGCCCGACGGCGATCAGGCCGATGGAGTTCACGCCGAAGAGCAGGCTGAAGGTCTGCGGGGAGGCGCCGTAGATCTCCTGGATGACGAACGGCGACGCGGAGATGTACGCGAACAGCGCGGCGAACGCGAAGCCGCCCGCGATCATGTACCCGGTGAAGACGCGGTCGGCGAGGAGCGACTTCATGGTGCGCAGCGCCTCGACGGTGCCGCCGCTGTGCCGGTTCTCGGGGGCGAGCGTCTCGGGCAGGGACCGCCAGACCAGCACCGTCAGGGCGATGCCGACCACGGTGAGGACGGCGAAGATGCCGTGCCAGTCGGTGAAGCGCAGGACCTGGCCGCCGATGAGGGGCGCGATGACCGGGGCGACCCCGGAGATCAGCATGAGGGTGGAGAAGAAGCGGGCCATCTCCACACCGTCGTAGAGGTCACGGACGACGGCGCGGGCGATGACGATGCCCGCGGCGCCCGCCAGGCCCTGCAACAGGCGGAAGGCGATGAGGAGTTCAGCGGTGGGCGCGAAGGCGCAGATCGCGGTGGCGAGGATGTAGACCAGGAGCCCGATGAGCAGCGGCCTGCGGCGCCCCCACTTGTCGCTCATCGGCCCGACGACGAGCTGCCCGAGCGCCATGCCGGTGAGGCAGGCGGTGAGGGTGAGCTGCGCGGTCGCGGCGGAGGTGTGCAGCGAGCGGGTGACCTCCGGGAGCGCCGGGAGGTACATGTCCATGGAGAGCGGCGGCACCGCCGTGAGACCGCCGAGCACGAGGGTGACCAGGATGCCGGTGCGGCGCTGGGCGGTGCGGGCGGGAGCGGCCGGGGCCACGTCGCTCTCCACCGTCCGGGACTGCCGTATGAGGGGGCCTTCTGACCCACTCGTGGTGCGGCTGCCGTGCTCCGGCATACGGATTCCCTCCCGATTAGGCGTGCGATTACCTATGCTCTCAGCTCAGCTGTGCTGGTTGAGACCATTTCCCGCGGTACTCCGCGGTAGGAACAGGGGCCCCTGTGGTGGAAGACGACCGTGAGCCCGTGCGCTGGGGCATCCTCGCGACGGGCGGGATCGCCGCGTCGTTCACGGCGAACCTCCTCGACATGCCGGACGCGGAGGTGGTCGCGGTGGCGTCCCGGACCGACGCGTCGGCGAAGGCGTTCGCCGAGCGGTTCGGGATACCGCGCGCGTACGGGGAGTGGGGTGCGCTCGCCGAGGACAAGGACGTCGACGTCGTGTACGTGGCGACGCCGCACGCCTCGCACCGGGCGGCGGCGGGGCTCTGCCTGGAGTCCGGCCGCGCGGTGCTCTGCGAGAAGGCGTTCGCGCTGAACGCGCGCGAGGCTCTGGAGATGGTGACGCTCGCCCGGCGGCGCGGCCTCTTCCTGATGGAGGCCATGTGGATGTACTGCCATCCGCTGATCAGGCGGCTGAAGGCGCTGGTCGACGACGGGGCGATCGGCGAGGTGCGGACCGTGCAGGCCGACTTCGGGCTCGCCGGGCCCTTCCCGCCGGCGCACCGCCTCCGTGACCCGGCGCAGGGCGGTGGCTCGCTGCTCGATCTCGGGGTGTACCCGGTGTCGTTCGCGCAGCTGCTGCTCGGGGAGCCTTCGGGGGTGAGCGCGAGAGCGGCGCTCTCGGACGAGGGCGTTGATCTCCAGACGGGAATGCTGCTCTCGTGGGAGAGCGGTGCTCACGCTTTGTTGCACTGCTCCATCAACGCGGGCACCCCCGTCACCGCCTCCGTCACCGGTTCGCGGGGCCGCATCGACGTACCGAACGGCTTCTTCTTCCCGGACCGCTTCGTGCTGCACCGCGACGGCCGTGACCCCGAGGAGTTCACGGCCGTCCCCGAGCACGGCCCCCGCGACAGCCTCAAGCACGAGGCCGCCGAGGTCATGCACCGCCTGCGCGCGGGCGACACCGAGTCACCCCTGGTCCCACTGGACGGCACCCTCGCCGTGATGCGGACCCTGGACGCGGTACGGGAGCGGATCGGGGTGCGCTACCCGGGCGAGTGAGCGCGGCCCCGCGGACCGCTGGGCAAGGAGGGTCAGGCCGGCTTCAGCCCCGGGTTCCCCGCCTCCGTCACGAAGGACGCGGCCGTGGTGAGGGGCGCCCCCGGCGTGGTCACCGCCGACACGGTCTTGAAGTCGGCGCGCGCGGACTTCTGTCCGAGAGCGACGGTCACATAGCCGCGCCGCCCGTTGTAGAACTTCATGTGCGGGTTGGCCTTGGTGTAGGTGTCCCAGTTCGCGGGCTTGTCGGCGCCGTCCTTGCCGCTGGCGATGGACGTGGCGACGATCTCCGTGCCGACCGTCCTGGACGCCTGGTCGTCGAAGTCGGCCTTGATGTCGTAGGCGTACGCGACGTGCACGTCGCCCGTGAGCACCATCAGGTTCTCGATCCCGGCCGACGCCGCGCCCGCCAGGACGCGGTCGCGGGATGCGGTGTAGCCGTCCCAGGCGTCCATGCTGACCTTCGCCACCGCGTTGAGGTCGAGCTTGCGCTGGGAGAAGTTGACCTGCTGCGGCACGACGTTCCACAGCGCCCGCGAGCGGCGCCAGCCGTCGATGAGCCAGCGCTCCTGGGTGGCCCCGGTGAGCGTGCGCTTCGGGTCCGTCGACTCGGGCCCCGGGACATGCGTACCGTCGCCGTACACCTGGTCGGAGCGGTACTGCCGGGTGTCCAGGACGTCGAACTGGGCCAGCCTGCCCCACTGCACACGGCGGTAGAGCTGCAGGTCCGGGCCCTGCGGCTGCTGGGGGCTGCGCAGCGGCTGGTTCTCCCAGTACGCGCGGTAGGCGGCGGCGCGGCGGACGAGGAACTCGGCGGGCGGGTTGCCGTTCTCGTCGAGGTCGCCCGCGTAGTTGTTCTCGGCCTCGTGGTCGTCCCAGGTGACGACGAAGGGGTGCGCGGCGTGCGCGGCGCGCAGATCCGGGTCGGACTTGTAGAGGGCGTACCGCAGGCGGTAGTCCTCAAGCGTCTGCGTCTCGCGGTTGTAGAGCGCGGGGAGCGTGCGGTCGGTGTAGTTGCGGGCGCCGCCGACCGCGCTCACCGCGTACTCGTAGAGGTAGTCGCCGAGGTGGAAGACGACGTCGACGTCGTCCTGCGCCAGGTGTTTGTACGCGGTGAAGTAGCCGTCGTGGTACGCCTGGCAGGACACGGCGGCGAGCGTCAGGGAGCTGACCCTGCTGCCGGCCGCGGGGGCGGTGCGGGTCCGGCCGGTCTCGCTGATCCACTTCCCCGTCTTGAAGCGGAAGTAGTAGGTCCGCCCGGCGTCGAGGTTGTTCACCTCGACGTGCACGGTGTGGTTGAACTCGGGGTGGGCGTTCACGGAACCGCGTCTGGCGATGCGGCGGAAGCGGGCGTCGTGGGCGAGCTCCCACTGGACGATGACACGCTCGGCGGGCAGACCGTTGCCCGGTTCGTACGGGGACGGGGCGAGGCGGGTCCAGAGCAGGACCGAGCCGGACAGCGGGTCGCCGGATGCCACGCCGAGCGTGAACGGGTTGTCGGCGATCTTCCGCGCGTCCAGCTCGGCGGCGCTCGCTGCGCCCGCCGTCGGCAGGTTGGTGGCGAAGGCGAGCGAGGCGGCGGCTCCGGTGACGGTGAGGAAACGACGGCGGCCCAAGCGGCTCGCGGCGGCTTGGATTTCGGCTGTGTCCTGCTGGCCTGCGGGTGTCATATGGCCCTCCCCTGACGATTGGTGTCACGGGCATGCAAGTGGTGGGGGACGACGCGCGCCTGTCGCGTACACAACACCCGGATGGCGGGACGATGATGTCCGCGTGGACGAGCCTCACGTACGCTGCGGGGCCATGAACGCTGAGCCAACTGGACAGACGAAGACCGCTGTGGTGACCGGCGCGGGCTCCGGGATCGGCCGGTCCGTGGCGGTCGAACTGCTGCGGGCCGGATGGTCCGTGGCGCTCGCGGGGCGCCACAAGGAGACGCTGGAGGAGACGGCGGCGATCGCGGCCGGAGTATCGGAGGGCGCGGCCGTGCGGCCCGTCCCGCACGCCGAGAAATCCGCCGAGCCGAATGCCCCGGCCGAGACCGACGCCCTGTGCGTGCGCACCGACGTCTCGCGGCCCGATGATGTGGCCGCGCTCTTCGCGACCGTGCGCGACCGCTTCGGCCGTCTCGACCTCCTCTTCAACAACGCCGGGACGTTCGGCCCGGGCGGCGTGCCCGTCGACGAACTGGAGTACGACGCGTGGCGGCACGTCGTCGACACGAACCTCAACGGCGCGTTCCTGTGCGCGCAGGCCGCCTTCCGTCAGATGAAGGAGCAGGACCCGCAGGGCGGCCGCATCATCAACAACGGCTCGATCTCCGCGCACGTCCCGCGCCCGCGCTCCATCGCGTACACGGCGACGAAGCACGCGCTGACCGGCCTGACGAAGTCCCTCTCCCTGGACGGCCGCCCCTACCGGATCGCCTGCGGCCAGATCGACATCGGCAACGCGGCGACGGACATGACCGAGCAGATGCGGACCGGGATCCTCCAGGCCAACGGGGAGCTGGCTCCCGAGCCGGTGATGGACGTGTCGGACGTGGCGCGGACGGTGCGCCACATGGCGGAGCTGCCCCTTGAGGCGAACGTGCAGTTCGCGACGGTGCTGGCGACCAACATGCCCTTCATCGGGCGGGGTTAGCCACCGGCGCCCCTGGCCGGCCGTGACGTGGCCGACCGTGACCCCGCAATCACGGTCGGCCCACATCTACACAAACGGAATGGGAAGTCCCGCGTCAATTACGCGCATCACACCCCGTATGCTCAGCGAGCCCTCCACGAGAACTCCACATTCAGAGCACTCTCACAGCACACTCGGAGCACACCTTGCGCATACGTTCCGCTGCCCCGGCCATCCTCGCCGCGGCCGCACTCGCGGCCCCTCTGCTCGCCGCGTCCCCCGCGACCGCGGCCGCGCACCAGGGCGGACTGCACCTCGGGTACATCCAGTTCGACAGCCCGGGCCGCGACTCCCGTTCCAACTCCTCGCTGAATGCGGAGTGGGTGAACATCCACAACAACTCCGGCTCGGCGGTCCAGCTCAAGGGCTACAAGCTGAAGGACAACACCGGCTACACGTACACCTTCGGCAGCTACAAGATCGGCGCCGGCAAGACGGTCAAGGTCCGCACCGGCAAGGGCACCAACGCGTCCGGCGTCCGCTACTGGGGCCGCGGCTCGTACGTCTGGAACAACACCAGCGACAAGGCCCGCCTCATCAAGCCGAGCGGTTCGCTCAAGGACTCCTGCTCCTGGACGAACAGCAACCCCGGTTACAAGAGCTGCCACTGACGGCTCATCAGCCACTGTGAAGGGGAGGGGGCAGGGCAGCCGCTCCGTGACGGCCGGTGGGGACCCGCGCTGGGGAGCAGCGGGAATGATCGGGGTCGCGGAACGGTTGCCCTGCGACATGACGACGAATTCAGCAGACATCTCCTCCCCCGGCGCCCTCTCTCCTGACGTGCTGCGCTACACCGCGTTCGCGACCGACCCGGCGGGCGGCAACCCCGCCGGGATCGTGCTCGACGCCGCCGGTCTCGATGATGCGGCGATGCTGGGGATCGCCGCGGAGGTGGGGTACAGCGAATCGGCCTTCCTGTTCCCCGCGTCCGCTTCCGCTGCCGGGGACGGCCGCTCCGCCGGCACGCGCTCCTACGACGTGCGCTACTTCAGCCCGAAGGCCGAGGTCTCCTTTTGCGGGCACGCGACGGTGGCGGCGGCGGTCGCCCTGGCCGAACGGGGCGGCGGCGCGGGCGACTTCGTCTTCTCCACGCAGGCGGGCACGGTGCCGGTGACCGTGACCGACGCGGACGGCACCCTGCGGGCCACGCTCACCAGCGTCGAACCGCGCGTCGACGAGGTCACGGCGGCCGACCTGGCCGAGGCCCTGGCCGCGCTCGACTGGCCGGCGGACGACCTCGACCCGGCGCTGCCGCCCCGTCTCGCCTACGCGGGCGCCCGCCATCTGATCCTGGCCGCCGCGACGCGCGAGCGCCTCGCCGACCTGTCGTACGACTTCGATCGCCTCGCGGCCCTGATGCGCCGCCTGGAGCTGACCACGGTCCAACTGGTCTGGCGGGAATCGGAGTTGACGTTCCACGTACGCGACCCGTTCCCGGTGGGCGGCGTGGTGGAGGACCCCGCCACGGGCGCGGCGGCGGCCGCGTTCGGTGCGTACGCGCGCGAACTGGGCCTGGTCCCCGCCGAGTCGGAGCTCACCCTGCACCAGGGCGCGGACATGGGACGCCCCGGGGTGCTCACGGTCAGCCTGCGGGAAGGTGACGCGAGGGTACGGGTGAGCGGGGCGGCGGTGCCGATCGGGGAGTAGGCCCGTTCGGCCGGGTGGGCCCAGGGGTCACCCGGGAAGCCCGGCGCGAGGCAGTGCGCCTCGTCAGGCCTGCCCCGTCTCGAACCGGGAGACCTTCCCGTCGTCGTCGACGGTGAACTGCCACTTGGTCCGCATCTCACCCCACGTGTCGTTGCGGAACGTGACGAGCAGCACGCGCCCGGCGTCCGACTCGTTCTCCACGTCCATGTGGCCGTGCGGGGAGAAGATCTCGCGGTCCGTCCAGTCGGCGATGTCCCGGTCGGAACCGTCGTCGGACATGGTCGCGCCGGGGGCGAGCAGGGCCTGGAAGGCGGCCTGGTCGTGGGCGTTCACGGCGGTGACGAAGGCCCTGACCGTCGGGTCGGAGAGCCGGTTTACCTGAATGCTCATGCACCCACGCTCACACCGGCCGCCCCGCCGCGCCACCGGACGGGGTCACTCGTACGGCCGCTTGAGCGGGGTGTGCGGCAGGGCTCTGACGGACGGTGGGGTGACAAGCACCGCGTGACGAGCACCGCCACCCGGGCCCCCACCCCAGGAGACAGAGCCATGACCAGTTCCTGCTTCGACCGACGCGACCTGGGCCTTCTGCTGCTCCGTGTCGGGACCGGCGGCGTCCTCGCCGCACACGGCGCCCAGAAGCTGTTCGGCTGGTTCGGCGGGCACGGCATCGAAGGCACCGGCGCCTTCATGGAGTCCATCGGCTACAGGCCCGGCAAGGCGAACGCCGTCATCGCGGGGCTCGCCGAGGCGGGCGGCGGCACGCTGCTCGCGCTGGGCCTGGCCACCCCCGCCGCCGGTTCCGCCGCGGCGGGCGCCATGGCCGGGGCGACGGCGGTGCACGCCCCCAACGGCTTCTTCAGCCAGGGCGGCGGCTACGAGTACCCGGCGTTCCTCGGCATGGTCGCCGCGGCCCTCGCCGTCACGGGCCCCGGCGCCTACTCCGCCGACTCCGCGCTCGGCCACACGTTCAACCGCAACTGGATGGTGCCGGCCGCCCTGGCGGGCACGGCGCTCGGCGTGCTCGTAACGGTGGGCTCACGAACCAAGAACGTACGGGAACAGGAAAACGAGTCAGGCCCGGACGAGACCTGACGACTACCCCCACGGCTGCCCCACGGCCGACGGCCCGGCGCTTGATGGGCGCTCGACAAGGTACGCCGGCCCGCGACGATGGCCGCCCGGCACCACCGGTGCCTGACGGCCGCTTGATGGACGCTCGACGACGTACCTGGACGCCCGGCCGCCACGATGGCCACCCGCACCACAGCCCTCTGCCCGCCGCAGCACCGGTGTGACGAGCGCTTCTTGGGCGCTCGACGACGTACGTGGCCGTCCGGCCGCCATGATGGTGTCGATCGACGGAAGCTTCGGTGGGTGAGGCCGTCCGGCGCCCCACGGCGGTCGGCCGACGGCCCGGCGCCCCGGCGCCCCGGCGCCCCGCGGCGAAAGTCGCTCGCCCCGGTACGAGTTGACCGGATAGCGTCCGCGCCCATGACCGATACCGCCCTCTCCTCCCCGTCCGGCGGGACCGCCGCATCGGACCTGCCGCCCCGTCTTACGCGCCTCACCTTCCACGGCCCGCTCTCCGAGGCGCGGGCCGCGCGCCTCGTCGAGCGCGTCGCGCCGGGCACCGGCTCGGTCCTCGATCTCGGCTGCGGCTGGGGCGAGTTGCTGCTGCGTGCCCTCGAAGCCGCCCCGGGCGCCACCGGCGTGGGCGTCGATCTGTCGGGCGAGGACCTGGCCAGGGGCCGCGCCGCCGCCAAGGAGCGCGGCCTGGCGGAACGGGTCTCCTTCGTCGAGGAATCGGCGACGGACACCACCCGCGGCCCCGCCGATCTCGTCCTGTGCCTGGGAGCGAGCCACGCGCTCAGTGCCACCGAGCCGCCCGGCCACACCGAGGCGGCTCTGCGCGCGCTGCGCGGCCTGGTCAACCCCGGTGGCAGTGTCGTGCTCGGCGAAGGCTTCTGGCAGCGCACGCCCACCTCCGACGAGCTCTCCGCGATGTGGCCGGGCGCCCACGCCGGCGAACACCTCCACCTGGGTGACCTCGTGGACGTGGCGATCGCCGCGGGCTTCCGGCCGGTGTGGGTGGAGACGGCGAGCGCGGAGGAGTGGGAGGCGTTCGAGTCCGGCTACCGCGCGGACGTGGAGGAATGGCTGGCCACGCACTCCGGCCACCCCCTTGCCGCCGAGACCCGCGAGAAGGTCGACCGCCAGCGCTCCAGCTGGCTGCGCGGCTACCGGCAGGCGCTCGGCCTCGCCTATCTGACCTTGATGCCGGTGGACTGAGGACGGTGAGCTGAGGGCAGCGGGCCGAGGGCGGTGGGCAGCCGCCCGCGCCTCCGCGATACCGACCGAAGTCTGCCGCTCATCGACTTTCGGCCGCTCCCCCGCGGGCACCCGCCCGCCTAGCGTCGAGGACATGACCAGCGAAGAGCGTCTCGCCCCCGTCCCGCTCCGCAAGGACCGTACGACGGTCCTCGGTTACCCGCGCGGTGACCTGCTGACGATACTCATCGGCACGCCGATCCTGGGGCTGCTGCTGGGGCTCGCCCTGCCGCCCCTGGCCCGGTGGCTGAGTGACCTGCCGGTGCTGCCCTGGCGGGACGGCATCACGTTCGTCGGCTCGCTGGACAAGCCGTGGCAGACGGCGATCGTGACGGGCGTCGGTCTGGCAGGCGGAGTTCTCCTCGCCGTCACGGAGCTCGCCGAGACCCTGAAGCTGAGGCTGACCGACCAGGAGCTGGTGACCGAGCAGCACGAGGTGACGAGGACCATCGAACGTACCCGCGTCTCCGCGGTGTTCCTGGACGGCAAGGAGCTGGTGGTCCTGGACGAGACGTCGCGCCAGTTCACGCGCGGCGTGCACAAGACGGCGGCCCCGGCGCTGGCCGAGGCGTTCCGCTCGCACGGCTACCCCTGGCAGGACACCGACCCGCACGCGCCCATGTTCCACCGCTGGATCCCCGGCGCTCCCGGCCTGCCCGCCGAGGCGCACGCGGTCCTCGCGGCGCGGAAGGCGGCACTGAAGGGCGAGGCCAAGGAGGACGTCCGGGACCTCGCGGAGACGATGCAGGGTCTGGGATACGTCGTACGGGACGAGGCCAAGGACCAGTACTGGCGCCCGCTGGCAGGGGGACCCGGCGGAAGGGGCGGTGGCGCTCGGACCTGAGCGCCACCGCCCCCACCCGCACAAGGGTCAGAAGACGAACGGCCCCGGCGCCTGCGCCGATGTGGCGTTGCAGGTCACGCTGATCCCAAGGACCACGACCTGCAGCGACTTGCCCTCCAGGCTGTCGCCGGTGGCGACGGTCCCGTCGAGCGGTCCGGTGGACACCTCGCCGCCGGCGGGAATGGCCGGGTTGGAGCTGCCGGTGAAGGTCGCGGTGTCCGATCCGTTCTTGGTGAGCGTGAGTGTCGAGTCGACCGAGTTGGCGGCGATGTCGATGGGGGCGCTGATCGCCGAGGTGGAGACGCTGATGGTCGCGGCGGTCCCGTCCTGGGTGGCCTTCAGCGTCGCCGAACCCGATCCCCACGACCCGCAGTCGAACGAGATAGTGGCCGTGTCCGGGGTGACCGCGGTGGCGGCGGGCGCCATCACCATCGCGCCGACGGCGACAAGACCGACGCCGAGCGCCGACCCGGCACCGAGCCTGCCGAGTCCGCCGGGCCTGACGGCACCGAGTCTGCCTTTCCTGCCTATTACGCGCATGCCATGCCTCATGGGGTCCTGCCTTCAAGTGGGGGGAATGCGGGGGGGGGAAGGAAGCACGGGAACTGACGCCACGTCAGCACCCCGGCCGTCGCCCATTGAGGCATGGGCCCCTTGCGGCCACAAGGGCCGCTCCCATGATTCTTGACATGCTACGGCCAATTTCGGCCGCACCTCCGCAACCAGTGCAAAATGGCGATCATGACCTCGCCCCAGACCTATCAGCCGGTCCTGGACCGCATCGCGGCCGAGATCGAGAAGACGCCGGGGCGCGGCACGCCCGCCGACTACATCCCGGCGCTCGCCGCGTGCGACCCGCGCCGCTTCGGCATGGCCGTCGCGGAGCCGGACGGCACCGTGTACGGGGTGGGCGACTGGCGGCAGCCGTTCTCCGCGCAGTCCATCACCAAGGTGTTCACCCTCGCGCTCGACCTGGCGCGCGAGGGCGACGCGCTGTGGGACCACGTGGGCCGCGAGCCCTCCGGCAACCCCTTCAACTCGCTCGTGCAGCTGGAGTACGAGAGCGGCATCCCGCGCAATCCCTTCATCAACGCGGGCGCGCTCGTCGTCACCGACCGCCTCCAGACCCAGACCGGGGACGCGGCGGGCACACTCCTGGACCTTCTGCGCGCGGAGAGCGGCAACGACCGGCTCACCATCGACGAGAGCGTCGCCGCCTCGGAGTCCGCGCACGGGGACCGCAACGCCGCGCTCGGCCATTTCATGGCGGCGTACGGAAACATCGACAACCCGGTGCCTGTCCTGCTGGACCAGTACTTCCGCCAGTGCTCCGTCGAGGCGTCCTGCGCCGACCTCGCCCTGGCCACCGGCTTCCTCGCCCGCCACGGCATCCGCGCCGACGGCACGCGCCTGCTCAGCTCCAGCCAGGCCAAGCAGGTCAACGCGATCATGCTCACCTGCGGGACGTACGACGCGGCGGGCGACTTCGCCTACCGCGTGGGCCTTCCCGGCAAGAGCGGCGTCGGCGGCGGCATCATCGCCGTCATCCCGGGCCACTGCACGCTCTGCGTCTGGAGCCCGGGTCTGGACGAGCGCGGCAACTCCGTGTCGGGAGTGGCGGCGCTCGACCGTTTCACGACCCTGACGGGCCTCTCGGTGTTCTGAGGCTCTCGACGACCTGAGGTTCCGGGCGCCTGGATCGACTCGCGCGGCGTGCTGTGCGGGACGCCGTCGGCGGGCGCCGGGCCCGGAGGGGAGAAGCGGCAGACGAGTCGGGCTGTACGCCGGGTTCAATACGCCAATTGGCGTCATCGGTGAAGGCCCGGCCCGTGAACTCGTCGCGGTCCAGCGCGACTGGGGAGACGAAGCCGTCGCCGCGCTCGCCCAAGGCGTCGTCGACGCCACGGGCGGCAAGGCCACCGCCGCCGTACTGCGCAGCGCCGTCAAGGCCATCCCGCGTGACGCCGACTGCCCCGAGCCTCCCGCGCTACGCGACCTCGCCCGCAAGGTCGCCGAGCAGGCCGCCAAAATGGCGTCACGGCCCCGAGCCGTCGCCCACGTGATGGCCCGTCCCATGACGCCAATTGGCGTCAGTGATGTCACCGTCGGCCCGATCGTCCACACGTCAATGAAGCCAATTGGCGTCACTGACGACGACGGTCAGATCCACGACGCGGAGATCATCGAGCCCGACGACGAAGACTCTGCCGCGAAGGTCAGCGACGCCGAACGTGACGAGTGCGCGGGGTGGATCGAAGCCGAGGCCGATCTTTTCAGCGTGCCCGCCGCCGTCGTCCACCGACGCCTCATGGACTTCGTCAACCACGACGCACAGACCATCCAGCGTCTACGCGAGGGCTACCGCCACGGCGTCCCCGCACAACTCACCACCGCCCATGGAAAGGCCGCCCGATAACCACGCGTGATGAACTCGACGCCCTGCACGTCTGTCTCCCTGTACGAGACTGCGCGCGGCGACAGCGGCAAGGAGGCCGCCATCAACCTCATCCACAGGCACGACCGGTGGATGCCCGTGCCGTACGCGTGGGGCTGGGTCCAGGAGATAACCGAGGAGAACCCGCAGGTCGACGAGGCCTCTGCGCGTGCGCCTACGAGCCCTCGCGATCGTCTTCGCAGCGCTCGCCGCCGTCGGGATGCCGACGGCGGCATCGTTCGCCGACACAGCAGATGTCCACCAAACCCCGTCGCACCGCCTCACCCCGCGTGAGGAGATCCAGCCCGCCGCCCACATCGTCGGCGAGATAGCCCGCAAGCAAGCCGAGCGCTCCACCGGCAAGCCGGTCGGCGTCCTGCCCGAGCAATCCCACGATCCGGTCTGGTACCGCACCGTCCTGACCACCAGAGCCTGAGCAGCACCACATGGAAAGGGCCCGCCCCCGTCACGCGAGGGGGCGGGCCCTTCCCATGCGCTGATCTACGACGCGGGCGCCGAGTCGGTGGCGGTCTCGACAGCTTCGAAGATGTCGGCGTCGGTCTCCTGCTGCCAGGCAGGCAGCTCGGGCCAGTCGGCCACGTAGGCGGGCTTGGGGTCGCCGAAGTGCCGATACATCTGCGCGGTCCACGCGGTGGCGACGAACCGGCTCTTCTGCTCACGCGTCAGCCGCTTGGCGTGGCCTTCGGACAGGGTGAGGAACTGGGCGACCTGATCGAAGACGGCGCCGGCCGCAGCACGCTCCCAGTCGGGGGTGTCTTCCCACGGGGTGATGTAGGAGGGCTTGGGCTCACCGGGGAAGTGCTTGAGCACCCCCGCGATCCACGCCTCACGGAAGACCTTCGCGCCCTTGATGCTGTCGCTCACCACGTCCACCCTTCGTCGGTCACACGGCCAGCACACCGATCTGGGCGTCGAGTTCAGCGACTCGGGGGTCACCGGACAGCGCCGCATAGCTGGTGCGCAGTCCGGTGAGTCTACGAGCCACGTATCCGGAGGAAGACTCATGGGCGATGCCAAGGGCCTGCCCGGCGTAGGAGGTGAGCTGCTCGACGTCCCGCCGTTTCGCACCGATCGCCGCCAAGTCGGTGAGGACCGCGCCCCGGCGTCGAAGCGACAGGCCGGGTGCGAGACCGTCCAGACGCAGCGCCTCTTGGAGAGCGCGTTCGGCGAGGTCGAGGCGGCCCAGGCGGACGTAGCGGGCGCCACGTTCCTCCGCGAGGCGTGAGCCGTCGAACCGCAGCCAGCCGCCATTGCCGCTCACGCCGCCCGCGGTGACCTCCTGCGCCTGTTCCAGGGCGCGTTCGCACGAGGTGAGATCGCCGAGTCCCGCGTGCGCCTCAGCCTGGACGGAAGCCACCCAGTGCCGGGTGGAGAGCTGCGGGTCGCCGCGACGCGCGATGCGTGCAGCGGCGCCGAGTGTCGAGACGGCCTGCGCATAGCGGTTCTCATACAGGTCGACGTAGGCAAGGCGCGTGAGCCCGCACGCCCACAGGTCGTAGGCCTGGGAGTCCTTGGCGGCGGACGCGGCCAGGCCGTACGCGGCGGCGGCATCGGTGTAGCGGTTCTGATCGAAGGCCAGCTCCCCGGCGAGCTGGAACAGATCACCGGCCGCCGCGATCAGCAAACGACTGTTGCGGCCGTCGGCGAGGGAGTCGGTGAGCGCGGCTGTCTGGTCATGCACCAGCGGATAGACCGCCTGCTTGGAGCGAGCCAGGAGGAACACCTGCCAGAGATGGTCGTTCATCGCGGCGAAAGTCCCCGCCTGGACATCGGCCGCTTCGCCGTCGTCGGCGCAAGCCTCGCCCCCCGTGCTGGCCATGGCGCCGGTCACCGCGACCAGGCGCAGAAACTCACGTCGGATCATGTCGTCGGATACCCCCGCAGTGAAGACGCCCCCCGGCGTGACCATGACTGGCTCCTGAGCGGTGCCGGTGCGTGTCTGGCCGATCAGGACGTCCAGCTCGTCCAGCCCGACCTGGAGCAGCCGCGCAAGTGCGGGGCGCTGGCAGGGCTGGGGTGATGCCTTGCCGCACTCCCACCGGCCCAGCGTCCGCCGGTCCACCGCGAGGATCTCGGCAGCCCGTTCCTGACTGTAGCCCAGGCTTTTGCGCCGTTCACCCAAGGTCATCGGCCCGGCCCCCCGTCATCTGACACGTCCACTGGCTGTGCTGTACCCACAACGCCCCAAGGTGTCCCAAGGGTGTCCCATGAACGCCGTGGTCTGGCCCAACTCGCTGCGATTGGGTGGGTGTTACGCGATTCAGCGGACTTCCATCCGAGGGCGAGGACCAGCGGTGACCATGACGACCCCCCACCCCGAGGTCGGCGACCCCCTCGATCTCGCCCTCGTCGACAACGCCATCCACCGCGCCGAAGGCCTGGCCGTCGCCGACCCCACCAGCCGCCTCGCCCATGAGGTCGCCGACGAACTCACCGCGTACCTCGCGCTGCTGATCACCCCGGCCGAGAGACGGCTGACGGTCACGGGCGGCGGCAGCCCCGCAGCTCAGCGCGCCCGCGCTGTCTTGTCCGACAGCATCCAGCACGCCAGAGCCGTCCACCACGACCAGCTCACCGGCGCCTTCACCAACCCCACCGCCAGCCTCTACTTGTTGGCCGGAGCATGCCGGTTGCTGAAGAACGCCATGGTCCCGCCGTGGTGAACCGCTGGGACCGCTACCGCGCCCGGCGCCCGAACCGCTCCCGGCTCGCGGAGACGGTCATCACGACCGCGCTGGTGTCGCTGGTCGTCGTCGCTTTCGGCGCGGCCCTGATCGCCGTGGTGAACAACACCTAACGACTCCCGTGCCGGGCCTGACCATCCACCCGTGGGCTCCCCCCCCCAGCTGGGCGGCCCGGCACGGGCCATGCGGGCATCCCCCGCCCCCTCCAGAGCACCACCGACGAAAGGAACCCGCTGTGAAGCAACGCCTGGACCAGTCCACCAGCCTGCAAGCCACCACGCTCGGCGGCATCGAGCTGGGTCCGCTGTTCACCGACCGCGCTCAGTTCGAGGTGCCCGACCTGGCAACCCGCTTCGCCTACAAGAAGGAAGCAGGCTCCTCGGACACCAATCACGAGTACGACACCCTCAAGGTCTGACCCCGCCCCAGCCCCCGTACGCAAGGCCCGGCCAGCCCCGCATCCGCCCTGGCCGGGCCCCGCGCCCCATCTCGTGGAGGACTCGTGCTCAAGCTGCGCATCGACCCCATCCCGGCGAGCCGCGAGGCCGGCGGCTGGGCGTGGCAGAACTCCCGCCTTGAATGCGGCTCGTCCTGGGTCGCGCCGCTCGATCACCCGGCCGTTGACGCGGTCGTCCTCACCGACCGCGACACCGGCCAATCTCTGATTCATGTCCGCGAGCGCGACGCCCGCCGCGCAGGAGAGGGGCGACGCGCCGTCGTGGAGCTGTCCACCGCCGCCTTCCGGGCGCGGCGGGCGGAACTCCTGGCGTGGCCACAGGATTTCGTGGCCATCGACCTTGCCCTCGACGGCCCGCTCAGCATCAGCGCCGGTGAACGGGGCACCGCACCGCTGTACCTGACCGCCCACGACGGTGTGCTGCACGGGTCGTGGACCACCGCGGATCTCGTCAAGCGCCTGCCCCGCGTGGAATTCCATCCCGCCGAGACGGCCCGGCTGCTCAGCCTATGGTTCCGCTACAGCCACCACACCTGCTTCACCGGCCTGTACCGGCTGACCGAACGCGCCACCGCCCACTACGACGGGCACGAGCCCATCCGTTTCGAGCAGCCGGACTCGGCGCTGCACTCCAAGGCCCGCACGCTCGCCGACGACGCCGACGTGCTGGGCGCGTACGGCAGCATCCTCGACGCCGTCTTCGACCGGCACCTCTACGACCCGGACACCACCAGCGCACACGTCTCGGGCGGCTTCGGCTCGGCCATCACCGGCACCCACCTGGCCTTACGCCACCCCGACCGGATCACCGCTTCCGCGATGCTGCTGCCCGGCGAGATGGGCGAGCAACAACGCATCCGGCGCGCCGAGATGATCGACGCCGGCCGCTTCCGCACCGACATCACCACGCCCGCCCTTCCCCCACTGCACCCCGGCGGACGACGGGCGTTGGGCGGATACGTCTACCCCTACGAAGAGCCCTACCACGAGGCCACCGCCCACCTCGCCGACCAGCTGGCCGCCCACGGCATCCGTACCGTGGTGAGTGGGATCGGCGGAGACGAGATGGTCGCCCTCACCCCCGAGGAAGCACCCCATCAGCCCGTCGGCCCCGGACACGCGATGACCGAGTGGCTGGGCCCCGTGGCTCGTGAGGCCCTCCTAGACGTGGACAGGGACACCTGCCCGCCCGCCGTCGTCAACGAAATGACCCTGCTCGCGATGGCTTCGGCCGCGCCGCTGATGCTCGATGCCGGGATCTGGCCGGTGCACCCCTTCGCTGATCCGGACATGATCCGCTTCGGCGAGTGGCTGCCCCGCTCCTGGCGCTCCCGCAAAAACCTGCACCGCCGCCGCCTGACCGCGCTGGGCCTGTCCGAGCTGGTGGTGGAGCCGCCGCTGCCGGAGAACTTCACCGACGTCATGAACACGGCGATCCGCACCACCCTGCCCGCCCAGGTGCGACGCCTGCTCGCCGACGGCTCGGCACTCATCGACGCCAAGCTCATCGACCCCGACACCCTCGCCCAGGCCCTCGCCCGCATCGAGCACGGGCAGATACGCGCCACGGACGACCGGCTCGCCGACGTCGTCGCCGCCGATCTCGCCTACCGTGCCGCCCACAACTGAGAGCCTGAAAGACATGTACGTGATGCGCCCCGCCACCGCCCACGACCGGCCCGCCTACACCGACCTGATCCGCGCCCGCGCCGCCTGGATGATGAGCACCGGCAAGGTCGGGGGCGAAGACCTCCTCGACGATGGCCGGGCCGAACAGATCGCCGCGCAGGCCGGTAACGACCACACCCCCGTCTGGGCGCTGACCACCGGCGAGGGCGAACTCATCGGCTGCACCAGCCTCTACGAGCAGACACCCGAGTGGGGCTGGACCGATGCCGAGCGCGCCGAGCCCGCGCTGTTCCTGGCGACCACGTTCACCCACCCCGAGCACCGGGCCGCCAAGCCCGGCACCCTGATCGCCTGGTGGGCCCTGGGACACGCAGCCCGCAACGGGAAACTCTGGGTACGGCGCGGCTGCGGACACCAAGGACTCGTGCGCTACTACCGCGACCACCAAGGCTTCGACCTCAGCCACGAAACCGAACGAGGAGGCCACCCCGCCTACCTCCTGGCCCGCAAAGCCGAAGAGATCAACCACCTGCCCGTCACCACCCGCGAAAGCTGACGGGCGTTCGACTAGGCGCGACCATCGCCGACCGACTACACCGGGCTCACAGGGAGGGAAACGGCCCGGCTCCCGGTGCCGCATTCACCGCCCAGCAACAGGAGGTTCTGATGACGCACGTGACCCCATGGCAACAACGCCTGGCCAGCGGAACCGAAGACATCCAGGCCGAAGTCATCGACTGGTATCAGAACACGACCGACGGCAAGGCCTACATCCCGCAGATGATCTGGGGGACCCTCCAGACCGAGGCCTACGCGACAGTCATCCTCCAATGGGTCGTCAGCTTCCACGACACCCCCGACGACGTACCGGCGGGCGTGGCCAAGCGCATGGAACGCCAACAGGTCCTGCGCGACGGCAAGCACCACTACAACGTCATCCTCGGCGAACAGGCCCTCTATACCAACGTCGGCGGCCCTGCGGTGATGCGTGAGCAGATGGAACGCCTGCTGGCCGACCTCGACCTGCCGAGCCTGACCCTGGGCATCACCCCGCGAACGTCGAGGACGCGCACCGACGCGGTGCGGTCCCTGACGTCCTCGGGCAGCGTGTTGCCCACCCGGTCCAGGTCGCTCTTGCCGGGCTTGAGATCCCAGGTGTGCGCGGTCTCGGAGTCGAGGAGCCTGCCGCTCTTGTCGAGGAACTCGAGATCAGGTCGCCGGGCTGAGAGAGTAGCTGCGCACACGACCTAGGTGATCGCTTACCGAAGCGCGAGGACGACCCCGAGGGATGGAACCCGAGGGGGCGTACCGATCGACCCGGATTCGACCCGAAGAGGTACAGAGATGGAAGCCCGAGCCCCTGACCAGCAGGGACTCGGACGGGCAGACGAGTCGGGCTGTACGCCGGGTTCTGTCGCCCGGGCGCCTCGCGGCGGCCGGGGAGACGGCCATCCATCTAGGGCCCGCATTGCTGCGGGCCTCGTGCGGTCTACCCGCGGACTCGGGCGGGCAGCCCTCGGTCGTCCGCGCAGGGCCCTGTTTCCAGGGCCCCTTTTGACCTTGCTCCAGGTGGGGTTTACCTAGCCGCCTGAGTCACCTCAGGCGCTGGTGGTCTCTTACACCACCGTTTCACCCTTACCGGAGACCGAAGTCTCCGGCGGTCTGTTTTCTGTGGCACTGTCCCGCGGGTCACCCCGGGTGGCCGTTAGCCACCACCTTGCCCTGTGGAGCCCGGACGTTCCTCGGGAAGAGCCCCTGGTGAGGGGAGCTTCACGCGGCCGTCCGCCCGGCTCGTCTGCCGTGTCGACCATGCTACCCGGCGCGTGCCGCGGCTCTGCCCCGCGAACGCCCCCGTCGCCAGGAACGAGCCCGCCAGGATGAGCACGAACGCCGCCGCGATGCCCGCCGTGAAGTCCTCGGAGAGGAACGCGACGCCTGCCGCCACCGCCACCGCCGGGTTCACGTAGGTGAAGACGACCGCCCTGGTCGGACCCGCCTCACGGATGAGTTCGAGGAAGACGACGAAGGCCAGGGCCGTGCAGATGACGCCGAGGCCCGCGAGGGAGGCCAGCGTCGGGGCGTCCGGGACGGCGGACGGCCAGGTCAGCGCGGCCGGTACGGCGTAGACCACGGCAGCCAGCGTCAGGCAGGGGGCGATCAGTTGGAGCGTGGGGACCGCCTTGAGGTGGCGGGCCACGATCAGGGGCGCCGCCGCGTAGCCGAGCGCCGTGAGCAGGACCTCCGTGAGCGACCAGGCGTCGCCGCCGGTGAGGTGCGGGACGGTCAGGACCGCCACTCCGCCGAGACCGAGCCCGAGCCCCGTCAGGCGGCGCGCGCCAAGGCGCTCCGTGTCACCGAAGAGGCGGGCCAGAACGGCGCCGATGATCGGTACGGCGGCGATCAGGAGGCCCGCGGTGGAGCTGGAGAGGTGGCGCTCGGCGTCCGTCAGGGTCCACCAGGGGCCCAGGATCTCGATGCAGGCGAAGGCCAGCATCGGCTTCCAGTGGGTGCCCAGGACGCGGGTGAGGCCCCCTTGCCGCAGGGCGAACGGCAGGAGCAGCGCGGCGCCGAGCGCGCAGCGGGTGAAGACCACCATGGAGGGTGAGAGGTCTTCGACCGCCACCTTGATCATCAGGTACGGGATGCCCCAGAGGACGCCCATGAGGGAGAAGAGGAACCAGCCGCGTGCAGTCATGCGGGCAGTTTCCGGCCGTTCAGCGCCCGCCGTCTTGAACGCTGTTGCGGTCCTGAGTGCGGTGGTGGCCCTGAACGCTGTTGCGGTACGCCGCCGGGGTCACCCCGAGGACCCGGCGGAACCACCGGGTCAGGTGCGCCTGATCGGCGAAGCCGACCAGGGACGCCGCCTCCGCGGGCCGCAGCCCCGCGTCCAGGAGCGCGCGGGCCCGGGTCACGCGGTGCTGGGCGAGCCAGGCGTACGGCGGCATTCCCGTCGACGTACGGAAGGCGCGCAGGAGTTGGTAGCGGGAGAGGCCCAGGGGCGCCGCCAGTTCGGCGAGGGAGGGCGGGGCGAGGAGTTCGTCGGCGAGGCGGTCGCGCACGGCGCGGGCGATGCGGTCGCCGCCGGGCACCGTGTCGCACAGGGGCCGGGCTGAGCCGTGTCTGCGGGCGAGGGCGGTGAGCAGCCAGGGCAGCCGTGACTCGGCCTCCAACCGGTCGTGGCTGCCGCTGAGTTCGGTGTGGGCGGTGCGCAGGGCCGCGGCCAGCTCGGGGTCGTGCAGGACCGGGTCGCCGAAGTGCGGGGTGGTCAGGGTGCCCTCTGCCAGGAGGTGCGGCGCCGGGTACATCGCCCGGTACGCGTACCCGCCCTGGCGTCCCGGGCCGCCGGTGTGCACCTCGCCCGGGGCGAGCACGACGATGCTTCCCGGCCCCACGTCGAGGCGTCCGCCCCGGTAGTCGATGACCTCGGAGCCGCCGACGCAGACGCCGACGGTGAACTCCGCGTGGTAGTGCGGGGCGTAGCGGTGCCGGTCGAAGCGGGCGGTGAGGAGGTCGAGGGGCGGCGCGCACGGTTCGAGGCGGGCCCGCGCCCAGACCGCATGCTCGCGACCGCCCTGCGGTGTCCCACCGTTCATACCGCTCCCCCTCGTCACCACGCTCGGTCGACGCTCCCGGGCGTCGCCCGCAGGCGTCTTCAGGCGCCCTTAGGGGTGCAACGCCCGCGCGCCCCTCTTCCATGCCGTCGCCAGCTCCGCGTCACCGGGAAACCGTCCGTGGACCTCCAGGATGACTCCGTGGACCTCCAGGATGACCATGCCGTGCGCGAAGGCCCAGGCGGCGCGGGCCAGGTCGGACGTCGTGGTCGCAGGCACGGGCGCGCGGCGGTCAGGGAGTTCATGTCCGAGCCGGTGCGGCGGATCGTCGGCCATGAGGCGCGGGCGCTGCGCAGCCTGGTGCTGTGGGTGGCGCGGCGGCGGCACGGCGTGCGGGCCTGGGGATCTCGCCTTCGGGCACGCCCGCGATCAGGCCGCGATGTTCTACGGCTTCGTGTTCGTCCGCGTCGTGGAGACGGTCGGGCTCGCCGTGCTGCTGCGGGACTTTCCCGCGCTCCACGCGATCACTCTCGTCATCGACGTCTACGGCGTCGTCCTGATGCTCGGCATCCATGCCGCGTCCGTGACCCGGCCGCACGTGCTGTCCGCCGACGCACTCCGCGTACGCCACGGCGCCCACCGTGACCTGCGGATACCCCTCCACCTGATCGCGTCCGCGAGCGGCGAGTGGCGTTTCACGCACGAGGCCGCCGACGGGGTGATCGACATTCCGGTCGCCTCGCGGACGTCCCTCACCCTGGAGCTGACGGAGCCCGTCACGGCGGTCGGCTCCCTCGGCGGGGGCCGGCCGGTGACGACCGTACGACTGCACGCGGACGGGCCGGCGAAGCTGCTGGCCGCCGTCAGAAGAGCGCTCCCCGAGGCCCTGCCCCAGTCCCTGTCCCTGTCCCAGCCCCTGACCCAGGGCCTCACGCAGGCGCGAACCGCACCTTCGCCGTCCCAGGGTCCGCCTGCGTGAGCCGTACCCGCAGCCGCTCCCCCAGCGGCAGATCGCCGGTGCCTCCCTCGACGCGGGCGACGATCGCGGGGTCGGTCAACTGGACCGTCCCGACGGCGGGTTCACGCTCCTGGACGTCCACCACCACCCCGTCGAACACCTCGCCCACCCGGTCCTTGAGCAGTGCGGCCTCGACGAGGTCCACGCACTCGCGCTCCACGGTGTTGGCGCGCCGCGTGCCGTCCGCCATCTCCTTGGGCAGGTCCGGCAGCGCGGCGAGCACCCACTCCGGAGGCTCGTCCCCGGCGACCGCGGCCACGCACAGCTCGGAGGCGTATCGGTCGACGAGGCGGCGGAGCGGGGCGGTGCAGTGGGCGTAGGGGGCGGCGACGGCGGCGTGCGTGGTGAGCTCCGGGACGTCGCCGCCGCTGAACGCCGTATAGCCCGCGCCCCGCAGGAGCGTCGTGCACTCCTGGAGGAACGCGGCGTGGTGCGGCTGGTGCGGGTCGAGGGAGCGGACGAGCTCTGCATACGGGACGTGGTGCGGCCAGTCGACCCGCAGGGCCTTGGCGGTGCGGCGCAGCCGGCCGACGGCGCCGTCCGGGGCGGTGGGCAGGGTGCGCAGGATCCCCGCCCCCGTCCGGATCATCAGCTCGGCGGCGGCCATGCCGGTGAGCAGGGAGATCTGGGCGTTCCACCCGTCGGCGGGCAGCGGGGCGCGGAAGTCGAGTTCGTACGCGCCGTTCCGCTCCACGATCTCCTGCTCGGGCACGTTGAGGGAGATGCCGCCGCGCTCGACCTCCAGCTGCTCGCGCAGCCGCCCGATGTCGGCGAGCAGCGCGAGGGCCTCCTCGGCGGTTCCGCCGTCGATGGCCCGCTGTACGCCGTCGTAGTCGAGCTTCGCGCGGCTGCGTACGAGGGCACGGCGCACGTCCGTGGAGAGTGCCCGCCCCTCCCCGTCCAGATCGATCGTCCAGAGCACCGCGGGGCAGTCCTGCCCCGGAAGCAGACTGGCGGCGCCCTCGCTCAGCGAGGTGGGGTGCAGCGGCACCTTCTCGTCGGGGAAGTAGAGGGTGGTGACGCGTCGATGGGCCTCCGCGTCGAGCGGCGCGCCCGGCGTCACATACGCGGCGACGTCGGCGATGGCGTACCGCACCCGGAACCCGCCGCCCTGCCGCCGGGACAGGTGCATCGCCTGGTCGAGGTCGACGGAGGTGGGCGGGTCGATGGTGAAGAGGGGGATGTCGGTCGCGTCGACCGCGGGGAGACGCGGGGCGGCGACGGCCCGCTCGGCATCGGCGAGGACGCCCCCGGGGAACCCCTCGGGAACCTCCAACTTCGCACGCAGCTCACGCAGCACGCCCCGCAAGGGAGCTTCGGCTGCACCGGTCACACGAAGATGACGACGAGGCATGGACCGAGCGTAGGCCGGGAGGAGCGGGGCGGCACGGCGGAGGGGGCGGGGCGGCGGAGGGGGCGGGGCGGGGTGCGGGGTGCGGGCGCCGGAGGGGCGGTGGGGGGCGCGGGCGCGGGTGCGGGGTGTGCGGGCGGCGGTTGAATAGCTGCCGCGCCGCGCGGCGCGATCGCGGGTCGGGCGGACTACTGGCGGCGGAGCGCCCGCGACCGGGCAGGTGGGGTGCAGGGGTTTCCGGTGGGGTGGCTTGGCCTGTGGGGTGAGCGGGTGGGGCGGGGGGGGCGGCGTGCGTGAAGTTCGTGGTCGGGGGCGATTACCCTGGCGCGGGGCCGCATCCCCCTTTCGTCACCTCCGAAGGAGACCCATGCTCGTCCTGCTGCCGCCCTCCGAAGGCAAGGCGCCCTCCGGCCGTGGCGCCCCCCTGAAGCCGGAGTCGCTCTCCCTGCCGGCGCTCGCGGACGCGCGGCAGGCGGTGCTCGACGAGCTGGTCGACCTCTGTGTGGCGGATGAGGAGAAGGCCCGTGACGTCCTCGGACTGAGCGAGGGCCTGCGCGGCGAGGTCGCGAAGAACACCGAGCTGAGGACGGCGGGCGCGCGGCCCGCCGGGGAGATCTACACGGGGGTGCTGTACGACGCCCTGGACCTCGCCTCCCTCGACGCCGCCGCCAAGCGCCGCGCTGCCCGCTCGCTCCTTGTCTTCTCCGGGCTGTGGGGCGCCGTCGGCGTCACCGACCGCATCCCCTCCTACCGCTGCTCGATGGGCGTGAAGCTGCCCGGCCTCGGCGCGCTGGGCGCCTACTGGCGTACGCCGATGGCCTCCGCGATGCCCGAAGCCGCGGGCGACGGTCTGGTGCTCGACCTGCGGTCATCGGCGTACACGGCCGCGTGGAAGCCGAAGGGCGAGGTCGCGGACCGGACGGCGACCGTGCGGGTGCTGCACGCGCAGATGGTCGACGGGGTCGAGAAGCGCTCCGTCGTCTCGCACTTCAACAAGGCGACCAAGGGGCGGATCGTGCGCTCCCTGCTGGAGACCGGCGCTCAGCCGAAGGGTCCGGCCGAGCTCGTCGAGGTGCTGCGGGATCTCGGACACGTGGTGGAGGCGCAGGCTCCCGCGAAGGCGGGCAAGGCGTGGGCGCTCGACGTGGTGGTGCGCGAGATCCACTGAGTGGGGGTGCGCGAGGTCCGCTGGCCCCGCCCCACCTGCGGTTGCAGCATGCGCAACGTCCTTTGCGCATGCTGCGTGGGCCGGGGCAGGATGCACCCATGACTTCCCCCTCCTCCGCCGCGGCCGCCGCCTCAGTGCTCGATCTCGCCCCCGTCGTCCCCGTAGTCGTCGTGGAGGACGTCGCCGACGCCGTGCCGCTGGCGCGCGCGCTGGTGGCGGGCGGGTTGCCCGCGATCGAGGTGACGCTGCGGACGCCCGCCGCGCTCGACGCGATCCGGGCCATCGCGGCGGAGGTGCCGGATGCCGTGGTCGGCGCGGGCACGGTCATCTCGCCCCGGGGCGTCGCGGACTCCGTCGACGCCGGGGCCCGTTTCCTGGTCAGCCCGGGGTGGACCGACACGCTGCTCGCCGCGATGAAGGCGTCCGGGGTGCCGTTCCTGCCGGGGGTCTCCACGACGTCCGAGGTCGTGGCGCTCCTGGAGCGCGGGGTGCACGAGATGAAGTTCTTCCCGGCGGAGGCCGCCGGCGGTACGGCCTACCTGAAGTCGCTCGGCGGCCCGCTCCCGCAGGCCCGCTTCTGCCCGACGGGCGGCATCGGCCTCGCCTCCGCGCCGTCGTACCTCGCGCTGCCGAACGTCGGCTGCGTGGGCGGCAGCTGGATGCTTCCCGCTGACGCGGTCGCGGCGAAGGACTGGCCCCGCATCGAGGCTCTGGCCCGCGAGGCGGCGTCCCTTCGCTGACCCGGGCCCCTGGGCCTGATGCGGAGTACGCCTCTGCGGGTGGGCGGGGGTTGTGCGGGTCCGTGGGGGCTGATCGCGCAGTTCCTCGCGCCCCTGACGGGCCTGCCCGCCGAGTTGCCTCTGCGGGTGCGTGGGGGCTGATCGCGCCGTTCCCCGCGCCCCTCAGGGGCCTGCCCGCCGAGTGCGGGTACGTCGTGGCTGGCCGCGCCGTTCCTCGCGCCCCTGGCGGGGCCTGCCCCCGCGACGGTGAAGCGCCCCGTCAGGGGCGCGGGGAACCGCGCGCTCAGCCACGACGTACCCGCAGAGATCCCCGCCGCTCCCCCGCCAGGCCCAGGCCCTACCGCAGGTGCGAAGTGTCGTTCAGCAAGCGCAGCGACGCGTTGCCGTCCCCGTAGTACGCCACCGCCGACACCGACGCCGCCGAGAGTTCCATGCGGAACAGGGCCTCCGGCGGGGCGCCAAGGGCCAGGCGGACCAGTGTCTTGATCGGCGTGACGTGGGTGACCAGGAGGACCGTGCGGCCCGCGTACTCGGCGGCGAGGCGGTCCCGCGCCGCTGACACCCTGAGGGCCACTTCGGCGAAGGACTCCCCACCGGGGGGTGCCACGTCCGGCGAGGCGAGCCACGCGTTCAGCTCCTCGGGACGGCTCGCACGCACCTCGCCGAAGGTGAGCCCTTCCCAGGCACCGAAGTCCGTCTCGCGCAGCCCCTCGTCGATGCGCACGTCGAGGCCCAGGCGCCCGGCGACGGCCTGCGCCGTCTCCTGGCAGCGCTTCAGCGGCGAGGAGACGATCGCCTGGATCGTGCCCCGCGCGGCGAACGCCGCCGCAGCGCGCTCGGCCTGCTCCCGGCCCACCTCGGAGAGGGACGGGTCGGACCCACCGCTCCCGGAGAACCGCTTCTGGGGCGTCAGCGCGGTCTCGCCGTGCCGCAACAGCACGAAGGTCGCGGGAGCACCGAGGTCCGCGGGCGCCGCCCAGCCGACGGGCGGGGCGGACGTCTGAGCCGCCACGTTTCCCGCGGCACGCGCGTCGGCAGTCACGGCCCCCGCCCCGGCCAGCGCAGCCCGCGCCTTCGCCGCACCGGCGATCGCGTCACCCGGCGGGCCCGAGGGCTCGGCAGAAACGGAAGGAACGGAAGGAACGGAAGCCGACCGTGCCGCCCTCGCGTCCAGCTCCGCCGTCGAGTCCGACGGCTCCCACCGCTCGCCCCGCTTGCCCGCGTCCATCGCCTCGTTGGCGAGCCGGTCCGCGTGCTTGTTCTTCTCGCGCGGGATCCACTCGTACGTCACCTGGGACGACGGGAAGACCCGCGCGGCCTCGGCGGCGAGCGGCTTCATGTCCGGGTGCTTGATCTTCCAGCGGCCCGACATCTGCTCGACGACGAGCTTGGAGTCCATGCGGACATGGACGGAGGCGGCCGGGTCGAGGTCGTGGGCCGCCTTCAGGCCGGCCACAAGCCCCTTGTACTCGGCGACGTTGTTCGTCGCGACGCCGATGTACTCGGCGGCCTCCCGCAGCGTCTCCCCCGTGGTCGCGTCGATGACGACCGCGCCGTAGCCCGCGGGCCCCGGGTTGCCCCGCGACCCGCCGTCGGCCTCGACGATGAACTCCCGCACCGCCACGGCCTCTTACAGACCCGACTCGGACGTACGGACCAGGATGCGGCGGCAGTTCTCGCACCGCAGGACGGTGTCCGGGGACGCCGCCTTCACTTCGTTCACCTCGGTGATGTTCAGCTCGAGGCGGCAGCCCTCGCAGCGGCGCTGGTAGAGCTTGGCCGCGCCGACGCCGCCCTGCTGGACGCGGAGCTTGTCGTAGAGCTTGAGCAGGTCGGCCGGGACCGAACCCGCCACGACCTCGCGCTCCTTGGTGGTCGTGGCGCCCTCGGCGTCGATCTCCTCGAAGGCCGCGTCACGGCGGGCCGTCGCGTCGTCGATCTTCGCCTGGACCGAGGAGACACGTTCCGCCAGCTCCGCGACCCGCTCCTGGGCGGCCTCGCGGCGCTCCATGACCTCGAGGACGACGTCCTCCAGGTCACCCTGGCGCTTGGCGAGCGAGACGATCTCGCGCTGGAGGTTCTCCAGGTCCTTGGGGGACGTCACGGCGCCCGAGTCGAGGCGCTGCTGGTCGCGGTTGGCGCGCTGGCGCACCTGGTCGACGTCCTGCTCCGCCTTGGTCTGCTCGCGGGCGCAGTCGCTCTCCTCGGTCGTCGAGGCGACGTGCAGATCGCGCAGCTGCGCGATGTCCTTGGTCAGCGACTCGATCTCGGCGTGCTCGGGCAGGGACTTCTTGCGGTGCGCCAGCTGCTGGAGGCGTGCGTCGAGTGCCTGGACGTCGAGGAGTCGGATCTGGTCGGCGGGCGCGGCGTTAATGAGGGGCTCCTGTGGTGTGGGTATTCGAGGCCGCGTGGGCGGTCCAGGGGTCGGTGACCGTCTTGGAGACGTGGACGCGCAGTCCCCATCCGTGACGGTCGGAGATCTGATCGAGCTGTGCGGCGGCCAGCTCGCACCACGGCCACTCGGTGGCCCAGTGCGCGGCGTCGAGCAGCGCGAGCGGGGTCTGGGCGCGGGCCTCCGACACCGGGTGGTGGCGAAGGTCCGCGGTGAGGAAGGCGTCCACGCCCGACGCACGTACGTCGTCGAAGAGGCTGTCGCCGGAGCCGCCGCTGACCGCGAGGGTGCGGATGAGCTGCTCGGGGTCGCCCGCGACGCGGATGCCCTGCGCGGTGGCGGGCAGCCGCTCGGCCGCGCGGGCGGCGAGTTCGCGGAGCGTCAGGGGGTGTTCGAGCTCGCAGATCCGGCCGAGTCCGCGGCGGCCGTGCGCGTCGGCCGGGTCCGGTACGAGGGGACGGACGATCCGGACGTCGAGCGCGCCCGCGAGGGCGTCCGAGACGCCGGGGTCGGCGCGGTCCGCGTTCGTGTGGGCGACGTGCAGCGCGACGTCGTTCTTGATGAGGTCGTGGACGACGCGGCCCTTGAAGGTGGACGCCGCGACCGTGGTCGTGCCGCGCAGATAGAGCGGGTGGTGGGTGACCAGGAGCTGGGCGCCCAGCTTCACCGCTTCGTCGACGATGTCCTGTACGGGGTCGACGGCGAAGAGGACCCGGGAGACCTCCGCGCCGGGGTCGCCGCAGACCGTGCCGACCGCATCCCAGCTCTCGGCCAGTTCGGCGGGCCACAGGGCGTCGAGGGCGGCGATGACTTCAGACAGACGGGGCACAGAGGAAAGGCTACCTGCCCTCCGTGCCCCGCCGGCCATGGCTTACGTACTGCTACCGGACGCCCACGAGCCGCGTCCTGCTTGACCGCCCTACTTGACGAGGAAGCCCTTGAGGTCGCCCAGGACCTCGTTCGCCGCCGTCACGCCGAGACCCAGGTACCAGGTCTCGTCCGGGACGTCCTTGGCCTGGCCGTCCTTGACCGCGCCGAGCTTCTTCCACAGCGGGTTCTTCTCGGCCTCGCCGCGGCCCGTCTTCTTGGCGTCGCCGTAGACGCCGGTGAAGATCCAGTCGGCGTCGGCCTCGTCGATCTTCTCGGTGCTGATCTCCGTCGCGAGGTCGTTGACCTGCTGGTTCTTGGGGCGGGGCAGGCCGGTGTCGTCGAGGATCGTGCCGATGAAGGACGCCTTCGCGTAGAGGCGTACGCGGTCCGGCATGTAGCGGAGCATCGTGATCGTCGGCTTCTTGCCGCCGTCGCCGATCTCCTCGCCGAGCGCCTTCGCCTTCTTCTCGTACGCGCCGAGCTTCGCCTTGGCCTCGGCGGTCCTGTCGAGCGCGGCGGCGTTCAGGAGGTAGTTCTCCTTCCACGTGAAGCCGGGGCGGATGGAGAAGACCGTCGGGGCGATCTTGTCGAGCTGCGGGTAGAGCTTGGCGGCGCGCAGTTCGCTGCCGATGATCAGGTCGGGCTTGAGGTTCGCGATCGCTTCCAGGTTGAGGGCGTTGATCGTGCCGACGTTCTTGGGGTTCCCGGCGTCCTTCTTCAGGTAGCCGGGGATGCCGTCGTCGCCCTCGGTGGGGGCGTAGCCGACGGGCTTGATGCCGAGCGAGACGACGTTGTCGAGCTCGCCGACGTCCAGGACCACGACCCGCTCGGGCCGCGCCTTGAGCTCGGTCTTGCCGCGGGCGTGCGTGATGGTGCGCGGGAACTCGCCCGGCTTCGCCGTGGTGCCCATCTTCGCGGTCTGCTCGGCGGCCTTGGCGAAGTCGTCGCCGCCCTGGGCGACGGCCTTGCTGCCGCTGCCGTTGTCGGACTTGCCGGAGTCGTCACCGGATCCGCAGGCCGCGAGGGAGAGCGCGCCGGCCACGGCGACGGCGACCGCGGTCGCGGCCCGGTGGCGGCGGGGTCGTACGGACCGTGAGGACGCTGAAAGCAGTGCAAGCGGTGACATCGGTGCTCCAGGCTCCAGGGGGTGTGCCGCGGCTGCCGCTACCGCAGGCCCGCAACCACTTAGGTTCGCCTTACCTTAAGCGCGGCCCTCCCGCCCAGCACAACCACCCCCGCCCCCTCAGGCGAATCGATACATCGCCACCCTTCTGTGTGAAGCGGGCGGCCACGGATGCCACGGCAGTGCGTGCGAAAACTAGCTTCATGGCCCGGAGGTTCCCCCATGACAGCGCCCACGCTTGAGCCCGAGCCCACGACCGCGCCGCCGTCTCCCCCGGCGCCCGCGACACCCCCCGTGATAACCGCCAACGGCGCGTACGCCGCCCGCCTCGCCCTCGACGGCGATTCCTGGTTCCCCGAGCGCTGGACCCTCGACTCCCCCGAGCCGTACGCGGTGCCCCTGCCCGGCAGCCAGCCCGAGGAGCCCGGCACCGAGGTGCTCCCGATGGCCGACGGGCGCGTCCTGATCCACCGTGTCGTCGACGGCCGGCACACGTTCACGCTCCTCTACCCGACGGGCCCGCAGACCGGCGAGGTGCCGCTGGGCGCCGTGGAGTGCGGCGAGTCCCGGCTGACGCTGCTGCCGCCGTCGCCGGTCGGCAGTCGCGCGTACGCCCTCGCGGTGGGCGCGGGGTCGACCGCCCTGTGGCTGGTGGCGGGCGGCGCCTTCGGTCCCGAGCACGTCGCGGAGATCCCCGGGCGCTGCTCGGGCGGGGTGTGGCTGGACGGTGAGGGCCGGATGCTGGCCCTGGACCGGGAGCTGGGCGGCCGGGTGAAGGCGGTGGCGGTGGACCTGGAGCGGGCCGGTGAGGTGTCCCCCCTCCTCCAGATCGCCGACGAGAGCAACGACCGGCTGCTGCTCGCGGACCCCGACAGCGGGCTGCTCCTGATCCGTTCGGACGCTCCGGGTCACGACCGGCTCGGCTGGGGGGTCCTCGGCGGCACGCGCCCGGTGCGTTTCCCGGAGTGCCTGCGCCTGCCCGATCTCGCGGTGACGCCGTTCGCCATCCAGCCGGGTCAGACGCTGATGCCGGAGAGCTGCGCGGTGGCGCTGCGGCTCGACGGGGCGGCGGGGAGCTGGCTGGGCCTGTGGCGGCCCGCCGAGCGCCGCCTGCATCAACTTGCCGCTCCGGAGGGGTGGTTGGCCGGTTCGGGGTGGTGGACGCGGGAGGGGGCGCTGCGTCTTCCGTATGTGACGGGGGCGGTTCCGTGCGGGGTCGCGGAGGTGGAACCTGCCGCTCCGGCGGCGGCGCCCGCGCCGGTCGCCGCGCGGCCCGTTCCGTTGCAGCAGGCGCCTCTCACCGGGCGCAAGGACGTTGGTTAGACTCGCCCGGCTGTACGAACGATCTTCTTTACCGGTTTACGGGGTGAGTGTGTTGATGACGACCGAGATCAGTACGGAATCCGAGCGGAATCCCGAGCCGCGGGAGGCGGCGGGCGCTACCGGTGCGGGCAAGCACCGGGGGCCTGTGGCCGAACACGACGGGGGCGCGGCGCCGCGGGGGCGGCACCGCCGCCAGGGCGAGAAGTAGGACCCGGCTCCACCGGGTTCTCCGCAGGACGCCGGGCGGGCCGGAACTTCCGGCCCGCCCGGCGTCTGCCGTTTCCGGCGGGGTTCACCCCCGCTTCAGGCCCAGCACCTCCGACGCCGCGAACGTCTCCCCGTCCGGCCGCCCCGCGTAATAGGGCGACAGGGCCTCGTCCAGTTCCTCGTACGTGAAGACGTCCTTCGCCGTGTCGAACTTCGCCGCCACCTTGGGCCGTTCGACCACCGCGACCATGCCGCCGTGCACCACGAGCAGTTGTCCGTTGACCCCGGAGGCCGCGGGTGACGCCAAGTAGCCGACCAGCGGCGCCACATGCTCGGGGGCGAGGGCGTCCAGCTCGCCCGCGCCCGGCTCCTGGTACCCGGCGAAGACGTCCTCCGTCATCCGGGTCCGCGCCCGGGGGCAGATGACGTTGGCCGTCACCCCGTACTTGCGCAGCGCCAGCGCGCTCGACGTCGTCAGGCCGACGATGCCGCCCTTGGCCGCCGCGTAGTTCGGCTGGCCCGCCGACCCCGCGAGGAACGCCTCGGACGAGGTGTTGACGATCCGGCCGTAGACGGGGCCGTCCGCCGCCTTGGACCGCTCACGCCAGTGCACGGACGCGAAGTGCGTGGTGTTGAAGTGGCCCTTGAGGTGGACGTGGATGACCGAGTCCCACTCGCTCTCGCTCATCGAGAAGATCATCCTGTCCCGCAGGATCCCCGCGTTGTTCACCAGGATGTCGAGCTTGCCGTACGTGTCGACCGCCAACTGGACGAGCCCGCGCGCCTGTTCGTGGTCCGCGACATCGCCCAGGTGCGCGACCGCCTGCCCGCCCGCCGCCCGGATCTCGGCGGCGACCTCCTCGGCCGGCGCCGCCGATGCCTCTCCCGAGCCGTCACGGCCCGTCTTGCCGAAGTCGTTGACGACGACGCTCGCGCCGAGCCTGCCGAGTTCGAGGGCTTCCGCTCGCCCGAGGCCCCGGCCCGCTCCTGTCACGATCGCGGCCAAACCGTCCAGTGGCCGTGGCAATGGCTGTGCCATCAGGGATCGAAGTCCTCTCAGATCTCGATGCACGTACGCAGCGCGACGCCCGTACGCATCTGGTCAAGCGCTTCGTTGATCTCGGAGAGCGGCACCCGGTGGGTGATCAGGCTCTCCAGGTCGATCCGGCCCGCGCGCCAGAGCGCGATGGCCCGCTCGTAGGACTGCAGGACGTCGCCGCCGCCGTACATGGACGGCAGGATCTTCTTCTCGTCGAAGAACAGCTCGAACATGTTGAGCTGGAGGTTGTCGTCCATGGCGCCCGCGCCGACGATGACGAGCGTGCCGCCGCGCCTCGTCGTCTCGTAGGCGGTGCGTGCGGTGGCGGACTTGCCGACGACCTCGAAGACGTAGTCGAAGCCCTCGCCCGCGGTGATCCGCTGCTTGGCGTCGGCCAGTTCGTCCGGGGAGACCGCCTCCGTCGCGCCGAACCGCAGGGCCGCCTCGCGCCGCGACGCCACCGGGTCGACGGCGATGATCTGCGCCGCGCCCTTGAGCCGCGCGCCCTGGATCGCGGAGATGCCGACCCCGCCGCAACCGATGACGGCGACCGACGAACCGGCCTCCACCTTCGCGGTGTTGACGGCCGCGCCGAGTCCCGTCGTCACCCCGCAGCCGATCAGGGCGGCGATGTCGAAGGGCACGTCGTCCGGGATCGGCACCGCGCAGCCCGCGTCGACCACGACCTCCTCGGTGAACGTCCCCGTGCCCGCGAAGCCGAAGACATCCCCGCCGGGGCGCTTGAAGTTGGGTGTGCCCGCGTTCATGAACCCGGCGAGGCAGAGCTGGCTCTGGCCGCGCTTGCACGCAGGGCACTGGCCGCAGGCGGGCAGCCAGCAGACCAGGACCCGGTCGCCCTGGCTGATCCCGGTCACGCCGTCGCCGACGTCGACGATCTCGCCCGCGCCCTCGTGGCCGGGGATGAACGGCGCCGGCTGCGGCAGTACGCCGTTCATGGCGGAGACGTCGGAGTGGCACAGGCCGGTGGCCCGCACCCGGATCTTCACCTTGCCGGGGCCGAAGCCCACCGTCTCGACGTCGTCGAGCACCTCTAGCTTGTCCTGGCCTATCTCGTGCAGTACGGCTGCGCGCATGGTGCGGCTCCCTCGTACGAAGATTCAGGCGTGTTCGACGATCGTGTCGGCGAGCACCGGCGCGTCGTCCCGTTCGACCGCCGTCACCGCCACCTGGACCCGGCCATCGGAGCGCCACATCCGGATCCGCAGGGTCTCGCCGGGGAAGACGATCCCGGTGAAGCGCGTGCTGTAGCTCCGCACCCGCGACACGTCGCCGCCGAGCACCGTGTCGACGACCGCCTTGAGCGTCATCCCGTACGTGCACAGGCCGTGCAGGATGGGGCGGTCGAAGCCCGCGAGCTTGGCGAACTCGGGGTCGGCGTGCAGCGGGTTCCAGTCCCCGGAGAGGCGGTAGAGCAGCGCCTGCTCCTCGCGGACGGGGCGCTCGACGATCCTGTCGGGCTCTCCTTCGGGGGCCGGGAGGCGGGTGGAGGGGCCGCGTTCGCCGCCGAATCCGCCTTCGCCGCGTACGAAGATCTGGGCGTCGCTGGTCCACAACGGCCCGTCCGTGTCGGCCACTTCGGTGCGCAGGACGAGGATCGCGGCCTTGCCCTTGTCGTACACGGCGGCGACCTTGGAGGTGGTGACGGCCTCACCCTTGACCGGGATCGGGCGGTGCAGCGTGATGCTCTGGCCGCCGTGCAGGACCGCGGCCAGGTTCACCTCGATGCCGGGGGACGAGAGGCCGCCGACGACGCCCATGCCGGCGCCCGCGACGGTGGCGAAGCTGGGCAGGACGTGCAGCCCGGACTCCAGGGTGTAGCGCAGCTCGTCGGGGTCGGTGGCGGGGACGCCCGCGCCCAGGCCCAGGTGGTAGAGCTGGATGTCCTTGTGATCCCAGGCGATCTCGGCCGACCTGGGCTCCGCGGCCAGTGCTTTCGCGGCGTCGATGGGCATGTGGTGGCAGCTCCTTGGCCGGTCTGAAGACCTCGGTGCGGCCGTCCGCACCGTCGGTCGCACCGAGGTCGCAACAGGGCCGGAAGGAGCCCGTTCTAGAACGCGTTCCAGTCCGGCGAACCCATGTATAGCCGAGCGTCCGGTAGTTGTGAAGACTCCTGACGTCACGTCAGATCCACTGCTGATCAGGCGTGTGACATTTGTACCGGCCGAGTCCGTACAACCACATCTGCCGCCGCCACGGCCCGCGTTCGTAGGGTCGGAGACATGACGAAGACAGCTCCCGCCGAGCGGGCCGTGGCATTCACCTCAGTGGGCAAGGCCTTCGGCCCGCTCCGCGCCGTCGACGGCGTCGACCTGGAGATCCGCCGCGGCGAGACCGTCGCCCTGCTCGGCCGCAACGGCGCAGGCAAGTCCACGACGATCTCCCTCCTGCTCGGCCTCGACGCCCCCGACACGGGCCGCGTCGAGCTCTTCGGCGGCCCGCCCGAGAACGCCGTACGCGCCGGGAAGGTGGGCGCGATGCTCCAGGAGGCCCGTCTGGTCCCGCGGGTCACCGTGCGCGAGCTGGTCTCCTTCGTGGCCGGGCGCTATCCCGCGCCACTGCCCGTCGACGAGGCCCTCGCGCTGGCCGGGATCGAGGAGCTGGCGGGGCGGCGCGTCGACAAGCTGTCCGGGGGCCAGACGCAGCGGGTGCGGTTCGCGGTCGCGCTGGCCGGTGACCCCGCGCTGATCGTCCTCGACGAGCCGACCGCCGCGCTCGACGTGGAGGCGCGGCAGGCGTTCTGGACGTCGATGCGGGCCTACGCGCGGTGCGGCCACACCGTCCTGTTCTCCACCCACTATCTGGAGGAGGCGGACCGGCACGCCGACCGGATCGTCGTCATGGACCACGGCCGGATCGTCGCCGACGGCAGCGGCGAGCAGGTCAAGCGGTCCGCGGGCGGCAGCACCGTCTCCTTCGACCTCGCGGGGCGCGGCACGGAAGGCCTGACCCTGCTGCCCGGCGTGGCCTCCGTCGAGGTGCGCGGCGACCGGGCCCGGCTGCGTACGCGGGACTCGGACGCGACCGTGATCGCGCTCGCGGAGCTCGGCGCGATCCGCGGCCTTGAGGTCGCCGCGGCCTCGCTCGACGAGGCGTTCCTCGCCCTGACCGCCCCCGTCACCTCCCTCACTTCCCTCACTTCCCTCACTTCCCTCACCCAGGAGACCGTGTGATGTTCGCCTACCTCAGGCTCGAAGTACGCAGGACGCTGCGCGACACCGGCTTCGTGATCGGCGGCATCGGGCTCCCGGTGCTGATGTATCTGCTGTTCACCAACATCGGCGGCGGTGCCGGCTACGACGAGTGGAAGACGACGTCGATGATCGGCATGGCCGCGTACGGAGCCGTGATCGCCGCCCTGAACACCGGCACCGGCGTCGCCGAGGACAAGACGACCGGCTGGCTGCGGCAGTTGCGGGTCACGCCGATGACGCCGCGCGAGGTCGTGACGGGCCGTGCCCTGACCGGCGCGGTGACGGTGCTCCCGGCGATCGTGGCGGTGTTCGCCGCGGGCGGCCTGGTCAACGGCGTACGCCTGGCGGCCTGGCAGTGGGCGGCGGCGGCACTCCTGCTGTGGCTCGGCTCGCTGCCCTTCACGATGCTGGGGCTCGGCAACGGTTACCGCCTGACCGCACAGACCACGGGCGTGGTGAACACGGCCTGCAACCTGGGGCTCGCGGTGCTCGGCGGCCTGTGGTTCCCCGTGGAGCTGTTCCCCGGCTGGCTGCGCACCGTGTCCGACTACACCCCCACGCACCGCTTCGCGGAGCTCGGCACGTCCGTGACGGACGGCGGCGGCCTCGGCATCGGCACCGTGGCGGTACTGACGGCCTGGCTGCTCGTGTTCGCTTCGTACGCTGTGTCCTCGTACCGCCGGTCTGCGCGGACCGCATGACGAGGCGCGACGGCGCCATAGGAGAAGTGATGTCGGAGAAGGGCTTCTGGCGGCGGCACACGCGTCTCGCGCGCTGGAAACACAGCAGCAGGGCGCAGCTCGCCGAGGTGCGGGCGCAGGAGAAGTCCTCCCGGAGCAGGCCCGACGACCTGGGGCCGCCCAACGGCTTCGCGATGCTGCCCTGGCTCCTGATGGGCATGGGCGCCTTCTCCAACCTCCTCCAGGGCAAGACGGGCAATCCCTGGATCGCGGGGATCGGCCTGCTGGTCTTCAACTCCCTTTACATCAACGTGGTGTTCCGCGCCTTCGACAAGAAGGCGCGGGAAGCGCGCGCCACCAAGCAGGCACTGCTCGCACTGACCGCGGTCACCTTCGCCCTGGCCATCGGCTACGGCGACAGCTGGCTGATGTTCTTCCCGCTGCTCGGCCTGGCCACCGGCTCGGTCCTGCGGGGCAAGCAGCTCGCTCCCGCGGGGTTCGCCCTGAGCATCTCCGCCGCGGTGGTCGGCGGGCTGCGGGAGGGCTGGGACGCGGCGGGCATCGCGTACGGCACGTTCATCTCCGTGATGGTGACGGCGGCGATCCTCGCCCTCTCCGAGACGGTGAAGGAACTCCGCTCCACCCGCGAGGAGTTGGCCCGCAGCGCGGTCGAGAAGGAACGGCTGCGCTTCTCCCGGGACCTGCACGACCTCCTCGGCCACACGCTCTCGGTGATCGTCGTGAAGGCGGAGGCGACCCGGCGGCTCGCCCCGCGCGACCTGGACGCGGCGCTCGGCCAGGTCGCCGACATCGAGTCCGTGGGCCGCCAGGCCCTGACCGAGATCCGCGAGGCGGTCACCGGCTACCGCGAGGGCAGCCTGGCCACGGAGCTCGACCGGGCCCGCGACCTCCTGGACGCGGCGGGCATCGAGGCCGTCGTACGCCAGTCGGGACCGCCGCTCGCCCCGCAGACCGCGGCACTGCTCGGCTGGGTCGTGCGGGAGTCCGCCACGAACGTCGTACGCCACTCAAGGGCGACCCGCTGCGAGATCGAGGTGACGGGCACCGCCGAACGGTCCCGGCTGCTGATCACCGACGACGGCCGCGGCGTAGGCTCGACACCGCCCGGCAGCGGGCTGAAAGGCCTGGCCGAACGCCTCGCGGCGGCGGGCGGCTCCCTGGAGTCGGGCCCCGCACCGCGCGGCGGCTTCCGGGTCACGGCGGAGCTGCCGGTCACCGAACCAAGTCCCGGCCCCGTTCCCGGTTCCGGCCCCGTCCTGGAGGAGCACACCCCATGATCAGAGTCCTGCTCGCCGAGGACCAGGGCATGATGCGGGGCGCGCTCGCGCTGCTGCTCGGCATGGAGGAGGACATCGAGGTCGTCGCGCAGGTCGGCAGGGGCGACGAGATCGTGGACGCGGCGCTGAGCGCACGGCCCGACGTGGCGCTCCTCGACATCGAACTGCCGGGCCGCAGCGGCCTAGAGGCGGCGGCGGACCTGCGGGAGGAGTGCCCCGAGTGCCGCGTCCTCATCCTCACGACCTTCGGCAGGCCCGGCTATCTGCGCCGGGCCATGGAGGCGGGCGCGGTGGGATTCCTGGTCAAGGACGGCCCGGTGGAGGACCTCGCGGAGGCGATCCGGCAGGTCCTGCGGGGCGAGACGGTGATCGACCCCGCGCTCGCGGCGGCTGCCCTGAGCGCGGGGCCGAGTCCGCTGACCGGCCGGGAGGCGGACGTCCTGAAGGCTTCGGTGGACGGGGCGACGGTCTCCGACATCGCGGGGCAGCTGCATCTCTCGGAGTCGACCGTGCGCAACTACCTCTCGGCGGCCATCGGGAAGACGGGGACGCGCAACCGCATGGAGGCGGTCCGTGAGGCGAGGCAGCGGGGCTGGCTCTGACCGGCCCCTGGGCCTCGCGCACCGTCGGTCACCGGCTCCGCCGAGTTCGTCCTCAAACGCCGGACGGGCTGGAATTCCCCTCCCGCGGCATCCACACCAGCAGCACCAACACGCCCGCCAGCAGGATGAACCCACTGGTCCGGAACGCCATCGCGTACCCCGAGGTGAGCGCCTCCGGCGTGGTCGAGCCGCCCATCCGCGACGCCGAGACGGTGGAGAGCACCGCCAGGCCCAGCGCGCCGCCCATCGTGCGGGAGGTGTTGATGAGCCCGGAGACGAGGCCCGCGTCGCCCGGGTCCGCCCCGGACGTGCCGAGGGAGGCCAGCGGGGTCGACGCGAGGCCCGCGCCGAACATCATCACGATGCCGGGCAGCATGATCGAGGTGAGGTAGCCGCCGTCGGCGGTCATCGTCGACTGCCAGCCGAAGCCCGCCGCCGCCACGATGATGCCGAGCAGCGACACGTTCCTGGCCCCGAGCACCGGCATCAGGCGCGGCGCGAGCTTCGAGCCGAGGACGATCGTCAGCGACGAGGGGATCAGGGCGAGGCCCGCCTTCAGCGCGGAGTAGCCGAGGACGTTCTGCGCGTACAGCGTCATGAAGAACCACATGGCGAACATTCCGCCGCCGCACACGAACATCGCCGCGTTGGCCGCCGAGACGGACCGCACCCGGAACAGCTTGAGCGGCATCAGCGGAACCCTCGTACGCGCCTCGACGAGGATGAAGAGGGCGAGGAGCGCGAGGCCCGCCGCCAGCGGCACCAGGGTCGCCGCGGCCGTCCAGCCCTTCTCCTCGGTCTGCACGATCCCGTACGCGAGCGTGGCGAGCCCCGCCGTCACGAGGACCGCGCCCGGGACGTCCAGGCGGCGTGCCTCGCCAGCCCGGCTCTCGCTGAGCCAGGCGACGCCCGCGACGATGACGAGGGCGCCGATCGGCACGTTGATCAGGAGCACCCAGCGCCAGGAGAGCAGGTCGGTGAGGACCCCGCCGACCAGGCCGCCCGCGGCGCCGCCGCCCGCGCCCACCGCCGACCAGGTGCCGATCGCGCGGACCCGCGCGGGCCCCTCGGGCACCGCCGAGGTGAGGATCGTCAGCGTGGACGGCGCGAGCACCGCCGCGCCGAGTCCCTGCACGGCCCGCGCCACGAGCAGCTGCCAGTCGGCCTGTGCGAGGCCGCCCGCGAGCGAGGCCACCGTGAAGAGCCCGAGCCCCACGAGGAACATCCGCTTGCGCCCGAAGAGGTCCCCGGCCCGCCCGCCGAGCAGCATGAAGCCCGCGAAGGTGATCGAGTAGGCGTTGACCACCCACTGCAGTCCGACCGCGCTCATGCCGAGGTCGGCCCGCATGGACGGCAGCGCGGTGTTCACCACCGACACGTCGAGGACGACCAGGAACTGTCCGGCGCAGGCGGCGAGGAGCACCGCCCACACGGGTGCGGACTTCCGCGGCGGCGCGGCTATGTAAGTGTCAGGGGGCGTTTGGACCATGACGGCCATGCTCTCAGGCACCGGATGCCCCCTGCATCGGGGTTTTGGCGCAGGGGGCCTCGGTCGTGCGTCCTAGGACTCCAGGACCTCGCTTCCGCCGCTGCTGATCCTCTGGTCAGTTCTTCCGCAGCAGCGTCACCACAGCCGCCCCACCCAGGCCGATGTTGTGCGCGAGGCCCACCCGCGCCCCCGCCACCTGCCGTGCGTCCGCCGCGCCCCGCAACTGCCATGTGAGTTCCGCCACTTGGGCGATTCCCGTCGCGCCGAGGGGGTGCCCCTTGGAGATCAGGCCGCCCGACGGGTTCACCACCCACCGCCCGCCGTACGTCGTCGCGCCGCTCTCGACGAGCTTTCCGGACTCCCCCGGCCCGCACATGCCGAGGGCCTCGTAGGTGAGGAGCTCGTTGATGGAGAAGCAGTCGTGCAGTTCGACGACGTCGACGTCCTCGATGCCGAGGCCCGACCTCTCGAACACCTGCCGCGCGGCGGCCCGCGACATCGGCTGTCCCACCACGTCGATGCACGAGCCCGAGCCGAAGGACTCCCCCGTGTCCGTGGTCATCGCCTGCGCGGCGATCTCCACGGCGCGCTCCTCCAGACCGTGCCGCTCGACGAACCGCTCGGACACCACGACCGCGGCGGCGGAGCCGTCCGACGTCGGCGAGCACTGGAGCTTGGTGAGCGGGCGGTGGATGGTCTTGGCGGCGAGGATCTCGTCGACGCTGTACTCGTCCTGGAACTGGGCGTACGGGTTGTGCACCGAGTGCCGGTGGTTCTTCGCGCCCACCGCGGCGAGCTGCGCCTCGGTGGTGCCGTACTTCTCCATGTGCTCGCGCGCCGCGTTGCCGAAGATCTGGGCGGTGGGCGGGGTCATCTCGAAGCCGTGTCCGGCCGCCATCACGCCGTAGTGCCGGGCGACGGGGGACGTCTTGAAGTCCCCTCCGTCGGAGCGGCCGCCGAGCGCGCCGCGCGCCATCTTCTCGAAGCCGAGCGCGAGCACGCAGTCGTTGATGCCGCCCTCGACGAACTGCCGCGCCATCATCAGCGCGGTCGACGCCGTCGCGCAGTTGTTGTTCACGTTGTAGACGGGGACACCGGTCAGGCCCAGTTCGTACACGGCACGCTGGCCCGCCGTCGAGGCCTGGAAGCAGTACCCGACCGGGACCTGCTCCACGTCCTCGTAGGAGATCCCGGCGTCGTCGAGCGCCTTGGTGCCCGCCTCCTTCGCCATGTCCCAGTACTGCCAGTCCCGTGTCTCGGGCTTCTCGAACTTCGTCATGCCGACGCCGGCTATGTACGCCTTCACTGTCCAGCTCCTCTTAGGTGGTGGGACGGGGCTCGGGGTCCCTCGGCAGGCCGAGGAGCCGTTCCGCGACGACGTTGAGCTGCACCTGTGTGGTCCCGCCCGCGATGGTCAGACAGCGCGACATCAGGAAGCCGTGCAGCGCCCGCTCCCCGGCGCCCTCGCGCACCACGCCCGCCGGGCCGAGCAGCTCGATGGCCAGCTCGGCGACCTTCTGCTGGTGCGGGGTCTGCACGAGCTTGCGGACGGAGGCCCCGGCCCCCGGTTCCGCCCCGGCCACCTGCCGCATGGTCGTGCGCAGGCCGATGCAGGCGAGCGCGTGCGCCTCGGCGGCGAGCGCGCCGATCCGGGCGCGGCAGGCGCCGTCTACCTCCGCGGCGCGTGCGATGAGCGCCTCCAGGCCGGTGTCGAAGGTGAGCTGGTCGGCCATGTGGACGCGTTCGTTGCCGAGCGTGTGGCGAGCGACCCGCCAGCCGTCGTTCACCTCGCCGACGACGGCGTCCTCGGGCAGCAGGACGTCGTCGAAGTAGACCTCGTTGAAGAGGGAGTCCCCGGTGATCTCCTTCAGCGGACGGATGTCGATGCCCGAGGCGCGCTTCATGTCGATGAGGAAGTACGTCAGGCCCTTGTGCTTGGGGGCGTCGGGGTCGGTGCGGGCCAGCAGGATCCCGTGGTCGGCCCATTGCGCCGCGCTCGTCCACACCTTCTGGCCGTTGATCCGCCAGCCGCCCTCGACCCGCTCGGCCCGTGTCCGCAGCGCGGCCAGGTCCGAACCGGCCCCGGGCTCGCTGAACAGCTGGCACCACAGCACCTCGCCCCTGAGCGTGGGCGCCAGGAAGCGCTCCTGCTGCCCTTGCGTCCCGTACGCGATGAGGGAGGGCACCACCCAGGTGGCGATCCCGAGATCGCTGACGCGCACCCCGGCCGCCGCCAACTCCTGCTGGACGGCGAGCTGCTGGACGGGCCCCGCGCCCAGGCCGTACGGCTCGGGGAGATGGGGCGCGGCGTAGCCGGTGGGCGCGAGGACCTTGCGGGCGGCTGCCGGGGCGAGGCCGCGGGCCGGGGCGATGGCCTCGCGGGCCTGCTCCCGGTACGCCGCCGCCTCCGGGGGCAGCTCCATCCGCAGCTCCCGGCGCGCCCCGCCCTCCGCGAGCCGCACCGCCCGCAGCCGGTGCGCGTCGCCGGTGCCGAGCAGCTGCCGGGCGACCAGCGACCTGCGCAGATACAGATGCGCGTCGTGCTCCCAGGTGAACCCGATGCCGCCGAGGATCTGGATGGCGTCCTTGGCGCAGGAGTACGCGGCATCGAGCGCGACCCCGGCGGCGAGCGCGGAGACAAGGCTCCGGGCGTCCCGCGCGGGGTCGTCCGCCGCTCGTGCCGCGTCCCAGGCGAGCGCCCGCGCCTGCTCGACGCGCACCAGCATGTCCGCGCACAGGTGCTTGACCGCCTGGAACTGTCCGATCGGCCGTCCGAACTGCTCCCGCACCTTCGCGTGACCGGCGGCCGTCTCCAGCGCCCAGACCGCCACCCCGCACGCCTCCGCCGCGTACAGGGCGCACGCCAGGTCCCGTACGAGCGCCGCGTCGACGTCGAGCATCCGGTCGGCCGGAACCTCCACCCCGACCGCCGTCACCTCGGCGGTGGGCCGCGTCGGGTCGGCGCTCTCCTGCGTACGTATGGTCAGGTCGGCCGCGTCGACGGCCAGCCACTCGGTTCCGCGCGCGGACTCGGCGGCCAGCATCAGCAGGTCGGCGTCGGCCCCGCAGAGCAGGGGCGGCGCGGTGCCGTCGAGGAGGTAGCCGTCCGCCACGGACACCGCGGTCAGCGTGCCCGCGCCGAGAGCGACGGCGCCGATCCGCGCCCCGGAGGCCAGCTCGGCGGCGAGCCCGGTGGCGCCCGCCCGGTGCAGCACGACCGAGGCGAGGGAGCTCGCCAGGTACGGCCCCGGGAGCGCGGCCCGCCCGGCCTCCTCCAGGACGACCGCGAGGTCCACGAGATCGCCGCCCCCGCCACCGCACTCCTCGGGCAGGTGCACCGCGAGCAGCCCCTGCTCGGCGAGCCCGTCCCAGTGGGCGGGCCTGGCGCCCGTGCCGGGAGCGGGGTCTCCCCTGCTCGAACGGAGCTGAGAGCTCGGGGAAGCGTCCAGCAGCTTGCGTATCTCCTCGGGCGGCACCGCGCGGGTGATCCAGCCCCGCACCGCCGCCGCCAACTCCCGCTGTTCCTGCGTGATTCCGATGCCCATGCGCGTCCTCGCCGGTAGCAGCTTCCGGGACAGCGACAGACTAGAACACGTTCCAATTCTTAGGAAGCCTGACGGGCGGTCAGATCCATACCCCGGTTAACAACAGGTCAAGAATTCCCCTCGTACGACATCCGTCGGAATAGTCGCCCCGGGAAACAGGTTCGTTCTGCACGTACCCCTGCCAGCTTTTGCACCACCCCCGGAGGCCCCACGTAATGACGCAGTCGACGACCCACCAACGCGGCACCCGCGGAGTCGTCCCCGTACTCGCCTTCGCCGGCATCGTCGTCGCGGTGATGCAGACGCTCCTGGTGCCGGTCATCAAGGACCTGCCGACGCTGCTGAGCACCAAGCCGTCGAACGCCACCTGGGTCATGACGGCGACCCTGCTCGCCGGCGCCGTATCGACCCCGATCATGGGCCGCCTCGGCGACCTCTACGGCAAGCGCCGCATGCTCCTGACGAGCCTCGCCGTGATGGTCGTGGGCTCCCTGATCTGCGGCTTCACCGACGATCTCGTCGTGATGATCGTCGGCCGCGCCCTGCAGGGCTTCGCGATGGGCGCCATCCCGCTCGGCATCGGCCTGATGCGCGACATGCTGCCCCGCGAGAAGCTCGGCTCCGCGATGGCCCTGATGAGCTCGTCCATCGGCGTCGGCGGCGGCCTCGCGCTACCGCTCGCGGCACTGACCGCGCAGCACGCCGACTGGCACACCCTGTTCTTCGGCGCCGCGGGACTCGGCGTCATATCGATGCTTCTGACCGTCCTCTTCGTGCCCGAGAGCACGGTGAAGGCGCAGGGCACGTTCGACGTGGCCGGCGCCCTCGGGCTCTCCGCCGGGCTCGTCCTCTTCCTCCTCCCCATCACCAAGGGCAGCGACTGGGGCTGGACCTCGGGCCTGACGCTCGGCCTGTTCGCCGCCGCCGCGGTCGTCCTGGTCCTGTGGGGCGTGATGGAGCTGCGTCTCAAGGCGCCGCTGGTCGACCTGCGCACCACGGCCCGCCCCGCGGTCCTCTTCACCAACCTCGCCTCGATCATGGTCGGCGTCGCGTTCTACGCGATCTCCCTGGTGCTCCCGCAGCTGCTCCAGCTGCCGGCCGCCACCGGCTACGGCCTCGGCCAGTCCATGGTCGTCGCGGGCCTCTGCGTGGCGCCGCTCGGCCTCACGATGATGTTCACGGCCCCGGTCTACGCGCGCCTCTCGGCGAAGTACGGCCCGAAGGTGACCCTCATCCTCGGCATGCTGATCATCGCGATCGGCTACGGCGCGGGCCTCGGCCTGATGAGCGCCGCCTGGCAGACGATCATCATCGCGGTCGTGGTGGGCGCGGGCATCGGCCTCGCCTACTCCTCGCTCCCCGCGCTGATCATCGGCGCGGTCGACCCCTCCGAGACGGGCGCGGCGAACGGCCTCAACACGCTGATGCGCTCCATCGGTACGTCGGTCTCCAGCGCCGTCATCGGCATGGTCCTCGCCAACACGGCGGACCACGTGGGCGGCGTCGCGATCCCCACGATGACGGGCTTCCGCACGTCGTTCCTGATCGCCACGGGCGCGGTCGCGCTCGGCCTGGTCTTCGCCCTGTTCCTCCCCTCCGCCCGCCGCTCGGTCAGGACCCAGCTCCGGGCGAGCAGCGAGGAGGACGCGAACCTGCGCGCCGCGACGGAGGCACTGGCCGGCTTCCACGGCCGGGTACTGAGCCCCTCCGGGACGCCGGTCGCCCGCGCCAAGGTCACGCTGATCGACCGCAGGGGGCGGCAGGCGGGCTCCGCCCTCACGGACGAGGTCGGCCGCTACGCGCTCCCCGTCCCCGGGGACGGCTCCTACGTCCTGGCGGCCACGGCCGCCGGACACGCACCGCTGGCCTCGGCGGCGGCGCACCGGGGCGACGACTCGGCGGTGGAGATGGACCTGCTGCTGCCGGGCGGGAGTGACGTGCTGGCGTAGGGGCGGGCCACCACATGTCCTCAAACGCCGGACGGGCTGGACATCCAGCCCGTCCGGCGTTTGAGGACGAACTCGGCGGAGCCGGTGATCGCGGCACGCGAGGCCCCCGGTCCGGGAACGGATGCGGCCCCGCCTCGATGGTCAGCTGAACCATGCGGCAGCATAGGGCGGCCCACACCGGACACCCACCGCTTTCCCGAGGCTCAGGAGAACCCATGGCCCCCCAGCCCAAGCCGGAGATCCTCGCCGCCTTCGAAGCGGCCAAGGGCTTCATGCCGACCGGCGAGGGCCTGGCCCTGTACGCGGCGGCGACGGAAGCGGCGACGCTCGGCCTCCCCCTCCTGGAGGTCGGCACGTACTGCGGCCGCTCCACGATCCTGCTCGCGGACGCGGCGCGCGAGGCGGGCGTCACGGCGATCACCGTGGACCACCACCGCGGCAGCGAGGAGCAGCAGCCGGGCTGGGAGTACCACGACCCGGAGACGGTCGACCCGCGGGTCGGCCGCATGGACACGCTCCCCACGTTCCGCCGCACGCTCCACCGGGCGGGCCTGGAGGAGCACGTGATCGCGATCGTCGGCCGCTCGCCGCAGGTGGCGAAGGCGTGGGGCGGGCCCCTCGGCCTGGTGTTCATCGACGGCGGCCACACGGACGAGCACGCGACGGCCGACTACGAGGGCTGGGCCCCGCACATCGCGGAGGGCGGCCTCCTCCTGATCCACGACGTCTTCCCGGACCCGGTGGACATCATGACGGGCCAGGCCCCGTACCGCGTCTACCTCAGGGCACTGGAGTCCGGCGCGTTCACCGAGGTCTCGGCAACGGACTCACTGCGCGTCCTGCGCCGCACGGGAGGAGCGCTGAGCGGCCAGCACCGCCGCGAGGCCCTCTCGTAGATCCTTGACGAAATACTCGGGGACCTCCAGCGACGGGAAATGTCCCCCGCTCCCGGGCGACCTCCAGCGGACGATCCGGCGGTAGCGCTCCTGTGCCCAGGGGCGTGGGGACTTCTCGATGTCGCTGGGGTACATGGTGATGGCCGACGGGACGTCGACCCGGAGTTCGGGGTCCAGCGAGTTGTGGCTCTCGTAGTAGATGCGGGCCGCCGATGCGCCGGTCCGGGTCAGCCAGTACAGGGTGACGTCGTCCAGGACCCTGTCGATGGAAATCGTCTCGAACGGGCTGTCCTCGATGTCCGACCACTCGGCGAACTTGTCGAGGATCCAGGCGAGAAGCCCGACCGGTGAGTCGACGAGCGCGTAACCGATGGTCTGCGGCCGGGTCGCCTGCTGCTTCGCGTACGCCGCGCGGTGGCGATAGAAGTGGCGGGTGTCCTCGGTCCACTGTCGCTCGACCGCCGTCAGCCCGTCCGTCGTCAACCCGGGCGGCGCCTCCGCGAACGTGGTGTGGATGCCGAGCACGTGCGCCGGGAACCTGCCGCCGAGGACCGTGGTGATGTTGCCTCCCCAGTCGCCGCCGTGGGCCACGAACTTGTCGTAGCCGAGCCTTCCCATCAGTTCCACCCAGGCGGCCGCGATCTTCTCGGTCCCCCACCCGGTGGTGGCCGGCTTGTCGCTGTATCCGAAGCCCGGCAGCGACGGGACCACGACGTGGAACGCCGGTGCGTCCGCATCGTCCGGGTCCGCCAGCGCGTCCACCACGTCGATGAACTCGGCGATGCTGCCCGGCCACCCGTGGGTCAGGACCAGAGGAGTGGCGTCCGCGCGCGCGGACCGGCGGTGCAGGAAGTGGATTCCCAGACCATCGATGGTCGTGCGGAACTGGCCGATCCGGTCGAGGCGGGCCTCGAACGACCGCCAGTCGTATCCGGTGCGCCAGTAGTTCACGACATCGACGAGGTCGGCGAGCGGTACGCCCTGTGCCCAGCGGCGGGGGCCTGGCGCGGCGCCCTGGACCGTCTCGGCCTCCGGCAGTCGCGCTGCGGCAAGGCGGGCGCGCAGATCGTCGAGGTCGGCGTCGGATGCGTGGGCTTCAAATGCCTGCACGTCTGCTTGCTCGTCTGCCTGCACGTCTGCTTGTACGCCTGCTTGCACGTCGCTGGTTGGACGGGTCATGAGTCCTCCTGGCCATCGTGGAACCGGCCGCGAACTGCTAGGAACCGGCTAAGACGGTTCTACCGCGCCTCCATGCCGACGTGCAACCGGCTAAGGTGGTTCCATGCGTGCTGGCTTCCCTGACTTCCGCCTCGGCAGCGTGCTGGCGACCAGCTTCACGGGGACGCTGTCGGAGCGTCATGGCGACTCCGTCGAGCGCATCCCCACGCCGCAGCGCCTCATCGACTGGCTGGCGGTGAGCGGCCTCGCCGTGGACTCCTGCACCGCGCCCCAGCTCGACCTCGCCCGGGAGCTGAGGGAGTCGATCCACGCCGCCGCGACAGCGGCCGCGCTCCAGGAAGCTCTCCCCTCATCCGCCGTCCACGTCATCAATGACCGCAGCGCCCAGGGGCGGGCCGCGGCCGTCCTGACGCCCGGCGGCGAGCGGCGATGGCGGCTCGGCTCGGCTTCCCGCGTGGAAGACGCCCTCAGCGTGATCGCGGCCGACGCGGTCGCCATCATCGCGGGCGAACGAGACGGAAAACTGGCCTTGTGCGCCTCACCGACCTGCCGGGCCGCCTTCTTCGACACCAGCCAGAGCCGCACCCGCAAGTGGTGCGACATGAACACGTGCGGAAACCGCCAGAAGAAGGCGCGCTTCCACGCCAACCAGCGCAAGAACCCGACATCGGCGAAATGACCTGCGACACCGCGCGTACCGGGCGTAGCTCGCCGCCCCCGGAAGGACCCCCGCGTCCGGGGCGTAACCGGAAAGAGTGGAGAACCGTGGGTCCCTGCGGAGCACGTGAACGGCCCGTATGGTGGCTCTCGTGTCGTACGTAGGTCCGGACAGCCAGCCCCCACGCCCGCCCCGCCGTTTCAGCGGCGGCCCCCTCACCGTGACGCTCGCCGCGCTGGTGCCGACGTGCCTTGCGGGGTGGCTCATTTACGAGGCGACGAGCGGTCCCGGCGGGAACGAACCGCCCAGAACGCTCCCCTCCACCAGTCGGTCCGCGCAGGGTTCACCCTCTGCCGCGCCGTCCCCGCCGGCCTCCGAGAAGGACGACGACAAGGGCGAGGGCAAGGCGAGCGACAAGCCGAGCACGACGAAGCCCCCGAAGTCCTCGACCCGGCCCGCCGCCTCCGGGCCCCTCAAGGGCAAGGTCGTCGTCGTCGACCCGGGTCACAACACCGGCAACGGCAGGCACACGGCCGAGATCAACCGCCTGGTGAACATCGGGACGAACCGCAAGGCGTGCGACACCACGGGCACCTCCACCAACAACGGTTACAGCGAGGCCCAGTTCACCCTCGACGTCTCGCGCCGGCTGCGCACGCTGCTGGAGAAGCAGGGCGCCACTGTGAAGTTCACCCAGGACGGCGACCGCCCCTGGGGCCCCTGCGTCGACGAGCGCGCCCGCATCGGCAACAACGCCCACGCGGACGCCGTCGTCTCCGTGCACGCCGACGGATCCGCGGCGGGCAACCGCGGCTTCCATGTGATCCTGCCCGCATCGGTGAAGTCCGGCGCCGCGGACACCACCAAGATCGTCGTCCCGTCACGCGCCCTGGGCGAGCGCATCGCGGGCAAGTTCGTGCTCGCGACGGGCAGCGCCCCCTCCAACTACGTCGGTGACGACACCGGACTCGACGTACGCAAGGACCTGGGGGGCCTCAACCTGTCCACCGTCCCCAAGGTCTTCATCGAGTGCGGCAACATGAGGGACGCGAAGGACGAGGCGTTGCTCACGAGCGACGCGTGGCGGCAGAAGGCGGCGCAGGGGATCTCCGACGGAATCGTGAGCTTCTTGCGCGGATAACGGGTTGGTAGCGGGTTGACAGGTCTTTATCCCGAGCAGACACCCCACGCGAGTGAACGATAATGTCCTCCGTACGATGGGGGGCCATCCCCGCGCTTTGCACCACGACCTTGGGGCGAGCGACGCCTCCACCGACGAGACGACTTACGAAGGACCTGAAGTGAATATCCGCTCTCTCACTCGAGGCGACGGCGTGGTGATCGGGGCAGCGGTGTTGCTGTTCATCGCCTCGTTCCTGGACATCTTCGATGTCGAAGGCGCCTCGGACTCCCTAGACATGCCGAATGCCTGGAGCAGCGGGCCGGTTCTGCTGGGCGTCACCCTGGCCGGAATCATCGGTGCTGTCTGCATCGTCGTCTCCCGCGCGCTGCCGACCCCTCCGAAGGTCTTCGGTCTCGACCTCGGCCACTTCGGTGTCGCCTTCACCGTTGCCGCCGCCTGGAGCGCCATCGGTCAGATCTTCGACCCGTCCAGCGGGTACGACAACGTGGGCACGGGAGCCGGTGACGCCGGTGTCGACGCCGGTGTCGGCCTCATCCTTTCCCTGATCGCCACGCTGGTCATGGCCGCCGGGGCGATCCTCGCCCTGACCGTGCCCGCCCTCAAGGCCCCCCTCGTCGGCTCCCCGCGTCCCGCCCCCCAGCCCTACGGCGGTCAGCCGCAGGGCGGGTACGGGTACCCGGGCGCCCAGGGTCAGCCGCAGCCGGGGCAGCCGTACGGCGCCCAGCCCGGTCAGCCCGGCCAGCCGCAGCAGGGTCAGCCCTTCGGTGCGCAGCCGGGGCAGCCGCAGCCGGGGCAGCAGACGCCGCCTCCCGGTCAGGCGCAGCCCGCCGGTGACTTCTCGCCGTTCTGGTTCGCCGTGCCGGTGCCGCGTCCGCTGTACGCGGAGGACGGTTCGCCGACGCCGATCGCCGAACTGGCGCCCGGCACCTGGTACTTGGCCGTCGAGCAGCGCGGTCCCGGCCTGGTGGCCCAGACGCAGGACGGCCGCCGTGGCGTGCTGCAGGACACCACGGGGATTCAGCGCGGCTGATCTCTCCCGCACCTCGCGACACCTCGCGGCCCCTCGCCCTTCCGGGCGGGGGGCCGTTGTCGTACAGTCGCCACCTCGCAGGGAACTGACGGGCCGTCAGGAGAAATGGGGATCGCGTATGCGACTGGGACTCGCACTCGGTTACTGGGGGCGCGGCCCCGATCCCGGGCACGTGGCACTCGCCCAGGAGGCCGAGCGGCTCGGATACGACTCCGTGTGGACGGCGGAGGCGTGGGGCTCCGACGCCTTCACTCCCCTCACCTGGATCGCGGCGCAGACCTCACAGATCAAGCTGGGTACGGCGGTCGTGCAGATGGCGGCGCGCTCACCGGTGACGACAGCCATGCACGCGCTGACCCTCGACCATCTCTCCGGCGGCCGGATGATGCTCGGACTCGGCCTCTCCGGGCCGCAGGTGGTGGAGGGCTGGTACGGCCGCCCGTTCCCGAAGTCACCGCTGACGGCGACGCGCGAGTACGTCGATGTGATCCGCCAAGTGCTGCGGCGGGAGGGCCCGGTGACCCTCGAAGGCCAATTCCACTCGCACCCGTACCAGGGCGAGGACGGCAGCGGCCTCGGCAAACCCCTGAAGCCGATCACACACCCGCTCCGAGCGGACCTGCCGGTGCTGCTCGGCGCGGAGGGGCCCAAGAACATCGCGCAGACGGCACGGATCGCCGACGGCTGGCTGCCCCTCTACTGGTCGCCGATGCGGGCCGATGTGTACGAGGCGTCGCTGACGGAGGCGCGGGACGGTTTCATGGTCGCGCCCATGGCACGGGCGAAGGTCTGCGACGACGTTGCGGAGGGCCTGCTTCCGGTCAAGGCGATGCTGGGGTTCTATATCGGCGGGATGGGGCACTCCGCGCGAAACTTTCATGCGGATCTGATGGCCCGGATGGGCTTCGAGGAGGAGGCCCGACACATCCAGGACCTGTTCCTGGCAGGCCGCCGGGAGGAGGCGGTACTGGCCGTTCCGGACGCCTTCGCCGACGAGATCTCCCTGATCGGCCCCCGAGAACGCATAGCGGAACGCCTGGACCTATGGCGCAAGGGCCCCGTAACGGACCTCCTCGTCCTGTCCCCGGACCACCACACGCTACGAGTGCTGGCCGAACTGAACGGCTGACGCGAACGGCTTGCGCGCGGGCTTGCGCGGACGGCTGCGGCGAGCGCGATCGGCTGACGCGGTCCGCTGCGGCTAGCGCGGAACGACGCGGCTGAAACGGCTGGCGCGGACTCGCACGGCGGGCACGGCCAATGCGGCTGGCGCAAACTGGCACGACTTGCCTGGACGGCGCGGCCGGCGCGGAACGAAGCGCCTGGCGCGGCCAGCGCGGCTTCCACGGACCGGAGCGGCTAGCGCGGACCGGAGCGGCTGACACGACTGGTGCGGCTGGCACGGACTGGCGCGGGCAGGCACAACTCGCGCGGCTGGCGCGGACTCGCACGGCTGGCGCGGAACGGGCCGGCGGGTCTACTCGGCCGATGTCCCGGACCGTCTGGCGCAGGTCTCCGGCCGTCGGCATCCATCGCTCCAGCCCGCCCGGCACTTGAGGGCGGGCCCCCAGGAGCCGGTGGTCGGGCGGGGGCGCAGCCAGGCGGCGGCTCGGTCCAGGGTCCGGGCCCTGCCCCGGACCCTGCCCCGGACCGCCCGAGGCCAGGGGCCTACCTAGCCCTTTGCCAGTTCCCCTGCTGATGGCACGCGGTCCTTGACCTCCGCGCCCGCGCCCTTGCCCGCGTCCTTCACCTTGTTGATGACGTCGTCGAAGGAGTTCACCACCGAGTCCGTCGAATCGCCCTTGCGGAGCTTCTTGGGGAGATCCTTCAGCGCGTCGATGCCCGCCGTCAGCGGGGCCACCGCCTTGGACAGCGTCGGGTCGCCCTGGGCGTTCTTCGTCGCCGCCTTCAGGCGGTTGTAGGCGAGGGTTCCGGCGAGGCCTGCCTTGATCAGGGCGAACTTGCGCCCATCGGCACCCTTCTTGAACTTCCCCGCCCGGAAGGGCTTCACGATCCACTGGTACGTCGCACCGGCGGCGATCCCCGCGTTCGCCACGAACCGTGTCTTCGCGAACTTCTGCTTCTCGGCGGAGCTCGAGCTGGACGGTGCCGAGGCAGCGTCCGCCTCGTCACCGCCGCACCCGGTCAGCCCCGCGAGCAGGGCGCCGCACAACACAGGGGCGACGAGGGACCGGCGTACGGTCGCGGCGGACAGCAACACGGGGGACCTCCGGGAGTGGACAGCTAGAGGACAGCTCTCCCGGCAGCCTCACCCCGCCCGGCGCGGCCCGCCACTCGGGCGAGCCCGTACGGGTTTCAACCGGGCCGATCCCGGTACACGGGTCTTATGTCCACCCGACAAGCACGTGGCAGCACCGCAGCGAGGGTCATCGTCATCGTCGCAGACGTGATGGCCATCATCCTCGGCCTGTGGATCCTCATGTATCTGTTGGACGCGAACCGCGCCAACGACCTCGTCCAGTTCATCCACGACGTGGCCCGCTGGCTCGCAGGCTGGTCACATGACCTGTTCACATTCGATGAGGCCTGGGCCCGCGTCGTCTGCGGCTACGGCCTCGCAGCTCTCGTGTACGTCTTCATCGGCCACGCCGTCGCAGGACGGCTCCGCCGCTACTGAGCGGTGGGACCAGGCGTCGGCGCGCCGCTGTCACCCCCCGGCAGCGGCGCCGCTGCGGCGTCGCTACTGCCCCCCGGTAGCGGCGTCGCAGCACTCCGGTGCGAGGCCCTGGGGCAGGCGTTCTCCCGAGAACACCGCGCAGGTGGCCTCGTCGCCGCCCAGGGCCGCCACCGCGAGCAGCAGGGAGCCCGCCGTCCATGTGGTGAGTTCCTCGGGCCAGATCGCCTTGTCGTCGAAGACGTAGCCCGTCCAGTAGAGGCCGGACTCGGGGTCGCGCAGGTGCTGGATCGACTGGAGGATCTCCAGGGCGCGGTCCGATTCGCCCAACACCCAGAGGGACAGGGCGAGTTCGGCGCTCTCGCCGCCCGTCACCCAGTTGTTGGGGATGACGCAGCGCACGCCGAGGTCCGGCACCACGAAGCGGTCCCAGCCCTCCTCCATCCGGGACTTGGCCGCCGTGCCCGTGAGCGCGCCGCCGAGGACCGGGTAGTACCAGTCCATCGAGTAGCGGTCCTTGTCCAGGAAGCGCTCGGGATGGCTGCGGATGGCGTGGGCCAGCGAGCCCGTCGCCAGCTCCCAGTCCGGCTGCGGCTCCTCCCGCTGCTCGGCGATCGCCAGGGCGCAGCGCAGCGCTTGGTGGATCGACGAACTGCCGGTCAGGAGCGCGTCGTTGACCGGCGTGCCGTCCTGCTCCCGCTTCCAGCCGATCTGGCCGCCCGGCTGTTGCAGGGTGAGGACGAACTCCACCGCCGCCACCACCGTCGGCCACAGGCGGTCGAGGAACGTGTCGTCGCCGGTCGAGAGGTAGTGGTGCCAGACGCCCACGGCGATGTACGCGCAGAAGTTCGTCTCGCGGCCCCGGTCGGTCACGTCGTGCGGATCCCCGTCGGCGTACGCCGCGTACCAGGAACCGTCCGGATTCTGGTGCCGCGCGAGCCAGTCGTAGGCGCGCCCCGCGGCCTCGTGCTCGCCCGCCGCGTCCAAGGCCATCGCGGCCTCGGTGTGGTCCCAGGGGTCGAGGTGGTGGCCGCGGAACCACGGGATCGCGCCGTCCTCGCGCTGGACGGCAAGGATCCCGCGCACGGTCCGCGTGGCCTGATCCGCCGTCAGGACGCCCGGCAGGACCAGGTGTTCCGTCCGCTCCGGGCTCGTCACGCGTCGGTCTTCGCGTCGGTCTTCGGCAGGTGCGGCTTCGTCGCGTACGCCACGAAACTCTTGCCCACGACCGGGTTGAGCAACTGTTCCGCCACCTTCGTGGCCAGCGGCTTCTTCATGATGTCCCAGACCAGGAGCTTGTGGTACGCCCGCACGGGCAGCGCCTTGTCGTTGTCCACCCCGAACGCGCACTTCAGCCACCAGTACGGCGCGTGCAAGGCGTGCGCGTGGTGCGTGCCGTACGGCTTCAGGCCCGCCTCCCGCATCCTGCCGAGCAGTTCGTCCGCCTTGTAGATGCGGATGTGACCGCCCTCGACCTCGTGGTACGCGTCCGACAGGGCCCAGCAGATCTTCTCCGGGCCGTAGCGCGGGACCGTCACCGCGATGCGGCCGCCCGGCTTCAGGACGCGGACCATCTCGGCGAGCACGCCCTTGTCGTCGGGGATGTGCTCCATCACCTCGGAGATGATCACGACGTCGAACGAGGCGTCGGGGAACGGCAGGTTGAGCGCGTCACCCTCCATCGCGGTGGCCGTCGCGCCCGCCGGTGCCTCGCCCGCCTCCTTCATCGCGGCGAACCACTTGGCGACCTCACGGATCTCCTCGCCGTTCTGGTCGAGGGCCACCACCTGGGCCCCCCGCCGGTAACACTCGAAGGCGTGCCGGCCCGCGCCGCAGCCCAGGTCCAGGACGCGGTCGCCCGCGGCGAGCGGGAAGCGGGTGAAGTCGACGGTCAGCATCAGCTGGGGCTCCCGGAGTACGTCGGGGTGGCCGCGGGGCGGCCGGATTGCGGGCGGGCATCGCGGGCGATCGCCGCGCGGTACAGCTCTGCGGTGCCCTGGGCGGCGCGGGCCCAGGTGAATTTGGCGAGAACCCGCTCACGCCCGGCCGCGCCGAGGCGGGCCCGCAGCTCCGGGTCGCCGAGCAGCCGGTTCAGTCCGGCGGCGAGCGCGCCGGGGTCGGCGGGCGGCACCGCGAGGCAGGTCTCGCCGTCCGGGCCCGCGACCTCCGGGATCGCACCGCCGGTCGTCGCGAGCAGCGGAGTGCCGGTCGCCATGGCCTCGGCCGCGGGGAGCGAGAAACCCTCGTACAGCGAAGGGACACAGGCGACCTCGGCCGAGCGGACGAGGTCCACCAGCTCGGCGTCGGTGATGCCCTTGACGAACTCGATGGCGCCTTCGAGGCCGTACCTCTCGATCGCCTGCGCCACCGGGCCGTCCTCGGCGCGCTTGCCGACGACGACGAGGTGGGCGGCGGGGTTCTCGGCGCGGACCTTGGCCAGCGCCTCGACGAGGTGGATGAGGCCCTTGAGCGGGACGTCGGCGCTGGAGGTCGTGACGATCCGGCCCGGGACCTCGGGGACCGACGGGTCGGGCGAGAAGAGGTCGGTGTCGGCGCCGATATGCACGACGTCGATGCGGTCGTCGCGTACGCCGAGGTGGTCGATGATCTCCTGGCGCGAGGTGCCGGAGACGGTGAGCACGGAGGGCAGGCGGCGGGCGACACGCTTCTGCATGCGGGTGAACGCGTACCAGCGGCGCACGGACATGCGGCGCCGCCAGCCTGCCGCCGCGTCCAGCTCAAGCTGGCGGTCCACCGTGATGGGGTGATGGATCGTCGAGACGAGCGGCGCGCCCAGGTCGCCCAACAGGCCGTAGCCGAGGGTCTGGTTGTCGTGCACGACGTCGAACTCGCCGCGCCGCGCCCGCAAGTGACGGCGGGCCCGCAGGCTGAACGTCGCGGGCTCGGGGAAACCGCCGGTCCACATCGTCGCCACTTCGAGCGCGTCGACCCAGTCGCGGTACTCGCCGCGCTTCGGCGTGCGGAAGGGGTCGGGCGAGCGGTAGAGGTCGAGGCTGGGCAGCTCGGTGAGCCTGAGGCCCTCCAGACCCTCGTCCAGGACGGGGTAGGGCTGCGCGCCGATCACCTCGACGCTGTGGCCGAGCCGGGCCAGCTCGCGCGAGAGGTGACGTACGTAGACGCCCTGTCCCCCGCAGAACGGGTTGCCTTTGTACGTGAGGAGAGCGATGCGCAACGGACGGTCACCATCGGCCGGACCCGTACGGGGACCCGCCTCCATGGCCTCAGCGGTCACTCTCGGCCCCCTTCTCCCTGCGGTTGTCCGCGAGGTTACGCCGGGACGGTAATCTAGAACAAGTTTCAGACTTGATCGTTGAATGATCGCTGAACGAGCTTTGAATCTACCGGCAGGTAGCCGCGCTGTAAGGCCCGGATCAGGTGATTCGCGCCACGGCGGGCGCCCTGCCATGCTGGCCGACCACGTGACCGTAACGGGACGACGGAACAACGGGACATATGACAGCGGAAGCCAAGGCAGCGGAAGTCGCAGCAGCTGATCCGGCGTCGCCGCCCCTGACCGAACGGCAGGAGGCGCGCCGCCGCCGCATCCTGCACGCCAGCGCCCAACTCGCGAGCAGGGGCGGGTTCGACGCGGTGCAGATGCGCGAGGTCGCCGAGTCGTCCAGCGTCGCCCTGGGCACGCTGTACCGCTACTTCCCCTCCAAGGTCCATCTCCTGGTCGCCACCATGCAGGACCAGCTGCAGCACATGCACACCACGATCCGGAAGCGCCCGCCCGCCGGCGAGACGCCCGCCGAGCGGTGCGCGGAGACGCTGATGCGGGCCTTCCGCGCCCTGCAGCGCGAGCCGCACCTGGCGGACGCGATGGTCAGGGCGCTGACCTTCGCCGACCGCTCCGTGAGCCCCGAGGTGGACACGGTCTCGCGGCTGACCACGGCGATCATCCTGGACGCGATGGGCCTGGCCGACGCGCCGACCCCCGAGCAGCTCTCGGCGGTCCGGGTCATCGAGCACACCTGGCACTCGGCGCTGATCACCTGGCTCTCGGGGCGGGCCTCGATCGCACAGGTCAAGATCGACATCGAGATGGTGTGCCGCCTGATCGACCTCACGTCCCCCGAGAGCGCGTAGCCCGTCCCCGGAGAGCGCGCAGCCCGTTCCGGACCCCTCCCCCGAGACCGCACAGCCCGTCCCTGGGGTCTCAGGATCCGTCACACGTCCCTCTGGCCAAAGCTTCCCGCAACCCCTTAATCGGTGCATGGGGGGCGCACAACCACCTGGCAATTGCGCCCCTGAGCCTCTCCTGGTCCCGCTTGGCCAGTTCTCCGCGTACACACGGCGGTCGGCGCGGCTATTAATGGTCTGCGTGCTGTACGAAGCCATCGGGACCGGAGCGGGAACCTGGAGGAGCCAAGCGTGACCCGGGTACTTCTCGTGCACGACGCCTGTCTTTTGCGATCGGCCCTGGCGGAACGTCTCGCCCGTGAGCCGGACCTGGAGGTGTTCCATGCACCGTGGCACAACGCCCGCGACCGTACGAGCGCGGTGCTTCCCGACGTCTGCGTCGTCGACCCCGACGGCGACACGGCGTACGCGTCCGCTGAGTTCGGGGAGCAGTCCCATCCCGTGAGCGGCGGCCTCGGCTGCCCGCTCCTCGTCCTGGTCTCCGGCAACCGGCCGGGGCTGCTGCGCCGCTGCATGGAGGCGGGCGCCCTCGGCTTCGTGGACAAGGCGAGCCCGCCGGACCGGCTGCTCACCGGGATCAGGAAGGTGGCGTCCGGCGAGCGGTTCGTGGACGAGTCGCTGGGCTTCGGTTTCCTGAAGGCGGCTCAGATGCCGCTCACCCACCGGGAGTTACTGGTGCTCTCACTCGCCGCCGGGGGCGCGCCCGTCGCCGAGATCGCGCACCGCCTGCACCTGACCAACGGGACGGTGCGCAACTACATGGCCGCGATCACCCGCAAGACCGGGGCCCGCAACAGGATCGACGCCATACGGATCTCGCGCGGGGAGGGCTGGGTGTGACGTGCAGCCGTTCGAGGGGCCCCAGTTGCCGGACAGTTCACGGTAGAGCGAGGACCGTTCGAGCAGGTCCTCGTGGCGCCCGCACAGGGCGTGCGTCCCGTCCATCACCAGAATCCGGTCGGCGCGGCGGGCCGAGCTGATGCGGTGCGCGATCACCACCAGTGTGCCGCCAGGACGGGCCGCGAAGGCCCGCTCGGCGCGGGCCTCCGCCACCGGGTCGAGGTGGCAGGTGGCCTCGTCGAGCAGGGCGAGGGGCGCGTACGAGACATAGGCGCGGGTCAGCGCGATGAGCTGCCGCTCGCCCGCGGAGAGCGCGGCGGGATCGACCGGGGCGGCGAGCCCCCCGAGCCGCTCGATCACCCCGCTGAGCCCGACGGCCCGCGCGGCGGCCAGCAGCTCCGCGTCGCTGACGGCGTCCGCCCGCAGATACTCCAGGTTCTGACGCACCGTGCCGCTGAAGACGTACGCCTCCTGCGGGATCAGCACCCGCCGCCCGACGGCCTCTTGTCCGCGCACGGTCCGCCCGTCCACCCGGACGAAACCGCCGCCGGGCTTGAGCAGCCCGGCCACGAGACCGGCGAGGGTGGACTTCCCGATTCCGCTGGGCCCGACGACCGCCAGATGGCCGCCTCGCGGGACGGTGAGCGACAGGTCGCGCAGGACGGGTTCGGCGAGGGGGCCGTAGGCGAACGTGACGAGGGAGAGCTGGAGGGCGGGGACGGAGTGCCCGCCGGGGCCAGGGACAGAGCACCCGACGGGTGCGGGCGGGGCCGGGGTAACAGGCCGCTGGTCATGCGCGGGGCCGCCGTCGCGCCCGGCCTCGGCGCCACTCACGGGCCCGCCGTCATGCCCGGCTCCCTCACCACCCGCAGGCCCAGCACCCTCCACGGCCTCGACGAGGCCAGGATCGCCGGCATCGGTGGCCGAGCCGACGCGTCCAGGCCGCGGGTGGTCCCGCCGCCGGGAGCCCGCACGCCACGCGTCTCCACTCGCGTCACTCGCGTCACCCACGACCCCATCGGTAACCGTGACCGGGGAGGCTTCGGGCGTCGGAGGGGCCCACGTCAGGCGGCGCAGGACGATGGCCAGGCGGGAGCCGCTTGCGCCCAGGCCGTGGATCAGGTTGTGCAGGGCCGGGAGCAGGGCCTGGGTGACGTAGGCGATCGCCCCCACCAGGGCGCCCGGCGTCACGCCGTTGTTCAGGAGCCAGGGGGCCGTGACGAGGAGCAGGACGAGCGGGAGCTGCCCGCCGGTCGCGAGGGCCGCCGTCCGCAGAACGCCCCAGTGGGCGAGGGCGCGGGCCTCCGCGTACTCCGTGGCGATGCCCCGGTCCAGGTCCTCGGCCACGTCCTGCTCCGCGCCCGCGGCCGTGACGTCCCGCAACCCCGGTGCAATCGAGCCCAGTTGGCCCGCGATGCCCTCGTCCGCGACGAGGAACCTCTCCTGGCGCCGTGCCAGCGGACGCAGGCTCGCCACGAACAGGCCGACACCGGCCAGCAGCGGTGGCGCGACGACCAGCAGGAGCAGTGGGGCCAGCGAGAACAGGCCGATCAGCGCGCCCGCCGCCGTGAAGACGAAGGAGCGGGACACGAGGATCAGCCCCGCGAACGTGTCCCTGGCGATCTCCACCTGCTGAGTGAGCCGGGACACGGAGGCGCCGTCCGCGTCGCGCAGCCCCCGGCCGACGACTTGCCGTACCAGGGTGTCCCTCAGCGGCTCCACCAGATCGGCGACCGCGCGATACACCCGCCCCGTGCCGTACGCGGCCACGACCACGCCGAGCCCCGCCCCGCCGAGCCACGCGAGGCCCACCGCCTCACGCCCCGCGAGGAACCCGTCGTCCAGGGCACGTGCGAGGGCGTACCCGGTGAGGAAGGTCTGACCGGTCTCCAGGACGGACCAGAGCGCGAGCCGCAGCACCACCGGCCACCTGCGCCACAGGAAGCGGAGGCCTCGGCGGTAGGGGCCCTGCGGGGGCGAGGACGGGTGCACGCGCTTGACGCGGCTCACGCGCCGAACACCTCCCGGTACTCCGCTCGCTCCCACAGCTCCGCATGGGTCCCCACCGCCCGTATCCGGCCGTCGTGCAGCCACGCCACCGTGTCCGCGCGGGCCGCCGTCGCCGCCCGGTGGGCGATGATCAGGCGGCTGCGGTGCGGTGTGTGGTGGAGCAGGGCTTCGGCGATGTGGTGTTCGGTCACCGTGTCCAGGCTCGACATCGCGTCGTCCAGGATCAGGAGGCGCCCGCCCCGCGCGAACGCCCTTGCCAGGCCGAGGCGTTGAGCCTCGCCCCCGGACAGGGGCGCGTCCGCGCAGGGGGTGGTGTAACCGTCGGGGAGGCGGGTGATGAAGGGGTCGGCGTGAGCCGCGCGGGCCGCTTCGCGGATGCGGGGCGGCGCCGGCCGCGGGGCGCCGAAGCCGATCGTGTCCTCCAAGGTGGCGCCGAGCAGCGCGGGCCGCTCGAAGGCATATCCGACCTCGCGGCGCAGTTCCTCGCGACCGAGCGAACTCAGCGCGACACCGTCGAGGTGTACGTCTCCCTCGTCGGGGTCGGCGAGCCGGCCTGCGACGGACGCCAGGAGCGACTTGCCCGCTCCGGAGCGCCCGACCACGGCGAGCGTGCCGCCGGCGGGGACCGTCAGGTCGACGCCTTTGAGTACGGTGCGCCCACCGCGGACCACGGTGACTCCGCGCAGCTCCAGCCTTCCCTCTCCGGGCGGTAGTTCGCCGTTTCCGTACGAGGTCACGGGCTCCGCGAGCACCTCTCCCAGGCGGCGCGCCGCGGACCTCGCCCGCACCAGCGCTCCCAGTTGTCCGACGAGCATCCCGATCCCGGTGGCGAGCACCGCGTACCGGGAGGCGGCGAGCAACTCGCCCACGCTGATCCGGTGTTGGACGACCAGGTGGCCGGCGACCGCGACGACCGCGATCTGCAGCAGGGGCGCGACCGCGACGGCCTGCGCCTGGGAGCGGCCCTGGACCCGCCACATCCGGTGTCCCTGCCGGGAGAGTTCGGGCAGGGCGTCCAGGACGCGCCTGGCTTCTTTGTCCTCGGTGTGCGCGGCCGTGATGGTCCTGGCCCCGCCGATCGCCTCGCCGAGGCGGCCCGCGATGTCCCCCTGGATCTGCTGGTAGCGCGCCACGCAGTCGGAGGAGACGCGCACGAACCACCGCAGGAGCAGGACGAGGACCGGCGCCCCGCCGATGAAGACCACGGCGAGCCAGCCGTCGATCAGGGCGAGGGCCACCACGGCGCCGACGGGCGCGACCAGGGCGGCCAGAAGCGTGGCGAGCGTGGCGGGCGCGATGCCCGCGTGTGCCGCGTTGTCGATGAGGCGGGCCACCAGGTCGCCGGGGGCGAAGCGTGCGGTGGCGCGTGGCCCGACGGCCAGCACATGGCGTCCGACACGGCCGCGCAACCAGGCCGTCGTACGGGCGTTGGTGGTGCCGGTGAGGACGCCGTCGCAAGCGTCGAGGAGTGCGCTCGCGCCGATGAGGGCGGCGCACACGAGGATCCAGCGGGTGGCGTCGGCGCCGACGTGGCCGGCCGCGTGAGAGGTGAGGACGGCGTCAAGGCCGCGGCCGATCGCGAACGGCAGGAGGAGGCTCGCGCCCGCGCCCGCGACGGTGCACAGCGCCAGGGCCACGCAGCGGGCGGCGCTGTGGCGGGTCGCCTCGCGCAACAGACCTGCGTCGGAGGCGGGTTGTTGTGGACGGGGGGTCGTCGTCGCCATGCGGTCGGGTCCTCGTCGTCCTCGTAGACCTCGTCGTCCTCGTGCCCACGGCGGGCCCGGGCGGCCCCTCGCAAGGAGCCACCCGGGTCTTCACTGCCGTGCGGTCAGAAGCGGACAACCGTCACAGACAGAGGGCCACGCTGGCCGTGCTCCAGCACAGGAGGAGGCTCAGCTGGCTTCCGCCACCGCCGCCGCCGCCACCGGTCATCTCGTCGGATTCCATGCTCTGAAGGTCGAGAAGTGCCATGGTTTTACCTCTCTGTTGGGGACGATTCCCGTGGGGACGTCGCTCTCCCCAGGGGGTTGTGTCACGACCCCGCGACGACGTCGCGGGACCGGCTCTGGGGCCGCCGTGGCGGCGGCAGGAAGGGGACGTGCGCTCCGCTGTCGCCGAGCGCCGCGGAGAGGGCGAGAAGGCAGCCCGCCGTCCCGGTGTGAAGGTCCATGGAGAGGCGCATCATCTGATGGCCCGGGAAAGCGAGTTGGCCCGCGTACGACATGGAGAACCAGCCGAGTTCCTCGATCTGCGCGGTGATGTCCTCGGGCGTGATGCCCGGCGCGGTGCTGCGGTTGAGGTGCAGCAGCAGTCCGGCCCGCCCTTGGAACAGGCCCGGCTGCGCGCAGAAGCGTGAGCGCGCGGCGGACAGGACGCCCGGCCGCGCCGCCTCGAACTCGGCGTCGTCCCGGTGCGCGAGGTAGTCGTCCAGGACCATGCCGATACCGACACTGCCGTCACCGAGGTAGGGCATGGTGCGCCAGCCCTCGTTCACGGCAAGGCTGCCGTCCCGCTGGGCCACGCACTGGGCGAGGTCCGCGCGCAGGGCCCGCCCCGCCAGGTCGAGGAGCGCGGGGTCGCCGTTCCGCTCGTAGAGCCGCAGGAAGAGGAGCGCGGGGCCGGTGGCGCCGTGCAGCAGACCGGCGCGGGGCCGCCCGTTCGGCGGGCTCTGTGCGGTGAGCCGTTCACCGAGCAACTCCGCTGCACGCAGGGCGTGTTGAGCGAGGGCTTCCTCGCCGGTGCTGTGCGCGAGGGCGTCGAGCGCGAGGCCGAGTCCGGCGAGGCCGCCGTTCAGGTCGGAGGGGAGCCGCTGCCAGTTCTCCTGGAGGACGGTCTCCATCAGGTCGAGGGCGCGGGTGCGGTGGCCGAGGCGTTCGAGTACGTGGGCGATGCCCGCGAGGCCGTCGTTGAGGCCCAGGGGCGTGCCGGGGGGCGCGGGCTCGGTGTGCTTCAGGAGCCAGCGCTCGCCCTCCTCGTAGCGTTCGGCGCCGCTCTCGGCGAGGGCGAGCAGCACTCCGGCCGCGCCGTGCGCGAGGCCGAGCCCGCCACCGTCGGTGAACTGCGCGACATCGCCGGGAAAGAGCCGGTCGTCGCGCTCCGGGGTGGCCGAGGCGAGGATGGCCTTGACCATCGAATCCCTGCTGTACGGCCAGTCGGCGGGGTCGACGAGCGGTGCGGACGTTGCCGCCGCGGGCCTGGCGGCGCCGGTCGCGTGGCCTTGGCCCCGCGTGGCCCGCTCGATCTCCACGACCGCTTCGTCGAGGAACTCCTTGGGTACATCAGGGAATTCGGCCGTGATCACCTTCGCGAGGTGCGCGGCCTTGCCCCGGTCGATGGACAGCAGCGTGGTGATGGGCAGGAACAGCGCGAGCCGCAGGCAGGCCAGTGCGTACCGGTCGACGTCCGTGCCCCTGCGGTCAGCGGGCGCGACGAATCCGGGGTGGGCGACGATCTGGCGTCCGTCCTCGCCCACCGTGGTCGCCGCCTCGAAGTCGAGGAGCGCGACGGACTGTTCGTCGGGCGCGACCATGATGTTGAAGAGGTGGAGGTCGTTGAAGACGACACCCCTTCCGTGCACGGCCGCGACGGCTTCCTCGACGGCACGGTGGATCCGCAGCGCCCACTCCGTGTACGCGGCGATCGCCTCGGGCGCCGGCTCGTTGACGCACAGCGGATGGCGGTCGGCGAAGAAGGAGTTGAGGGTGCGGCCCTCCAGGAAATCCATGACGAGGAAGCGGTGGCCGCCGAGCTCGAACCAGTCGCGCACCTCGGGGGCGATGCCGAGCCCCGAAAGCTTCTGGAGCGCGTCCCGCTCGCGCTCCAGACGGGCCACGGCGTCGGCCCCGTCCGACGCCAGGCCCGCGTACGGCCGTCCCTCTTTCAGGACGACCTTGCGGCCGTCACGGGTGTCGGTACCCGCGTAGACCCCGCCGCCGTTGGAGAAGTGCAGCGCCTTCTCCATGCGGTACGGCAGGTCGGTGACCGTCTGGTTGTTGCGCGCCGCGAGCTGTGGCTCGAGGAACGCCGGCAGGGTCACCCACTCGGGGACCTTGAAGGCCGGGTCGCGCGAGTCGGGGACGAGGCGTCCCTGGTCGTCCTCGATCGCGGGGACGAGGCTGCCGCGCTCGTCGGCGCACACACGTCGGGTGAAGGCGCCGTACCTGACGTACAGCGGGCCTTCCCGCCAGCGGAGGTCGGTGAGGATGTACGGGCCTTCGCATCCCTCGAGGAGGTCGCCCAACTCACGTAACACGGAGTGCAGTTGCTCTTCGTCGGCCGGATAGAGCGTGGCGAACTTCCCACTGCCGTCCCGGCCCGCGTACTTGCTGTTGCGCAGGTGGAGGAGGCGCTCTCCCGCGATGAACTTGAAGGGGACGACGCGCGGCACGCAGTAGTCCCACACGATCGCGGCGATCCGGTCCGCGTTCTCCAGAGTGGCGGAGACATGGACCTTCCAGCCCTGTGCGGGCGCGGGCCGCGAGTGCCCGTCCTCGTCGACGGGGGCGAGTGTCAGCCAGTCGCCCACCCGCGCCGAGCGCCATCCCGCCGGGACCGTGCGGCCCGCCGTCCCGAACTCGGGGGCGGTGCCGGTCACGCCGACGGACATGCGGTCCGGAGTGTCGTAGAAGAACCTGTCCGCCAGACAGTAGACCTCGTACCGCTTGTCCACTGCGCCCCCTCCCCGATGTGGTCTGGCCTTGAACAGTTCCAGGCCGCAAAGGGGACGGACAGTCACGGATGTCATCGATCAGGCATGCGGAACGCATGGGTAAAGTCCTGTTCGCACCCGTTCGAGCGCACATAAAGCACATAGGAACCGCACAAACCGGCGCGGATCGCATCACGGAAGTAAATCCCGTTGCCAGAGCGAACCCGTTCGGCCCGCGGGGCGCATCCCGTCAGTCCTCCGGCGGGAAGACGACCTCACCACTTCCGGACAACGTGATCGTGATCGCCTCGACCGGACACCCCTCGGCCGCTTCGAGCACCTTTTCGTTGGCGTCGGTCTCGGGATCCGCGGGGTGCGACTGACGGGCGGAGTCGAGCGCGAAGCCGCCCGGCGCCGTGATCACGCACATCCCGGAGCCGATGCAGACCGACCGGTCCACCTCGACGTGCCAGCGGTCACCCATCAGGCACCCGTCCCCTCGTAGCCCGCGGGCAGGTGGATCATCTTGTGCTCGAAGTACTCGCCGTACCCCTCGGGCCCGAACTCCCGCCCGAGACCGGAGTTCTTGTAGCCGCCGAACGGGCCGAGCATGTCGAGGCTGAAGGTGTTCACCGAGTACGTCCCGGTGCGCACCCGCCGCGCGACGTCGATGCCGCGCTCCACGTCCGCCGTCCACACACTGCCGCTGAGCCCGTAGTCGGAGTCGTTGGCGATCTTCACGGCCTCGCTCTCGTCGCCGTACGGGATGAGGCAGATGACCGGGCCGAAGATCTCCTCGCGGGCGATGCGCATCGAGTTGTCCACGCCGCCGAAGAGCGTCGGCTCGACGTACCAGCCCTGGTCGAGCCCGGCCGGACGGCCGCCGCCCGTCAGGATCTTGGCGCCCTCCTCCTGGCCGATGCGGATGTAGTCGAGCGAGCGCTGCTGCTGGCGCTTGGCGACGAGCGGGCCCAGTTCGGTCTCCGGGTCGAGCGGGTCGCCGACCTTGAGCGCGGACGCCGCGGCGGCGAAGGCCTCGGCGAACTCGTCGTAGCGCGAGCGAGGCACGAGGATGCGGGTCTGGGCCACGCACGCCTGGCCGTTGATCATCCAGGCGAAGGGGACGATGCCGGCGACCGCCGCCGACGCGTCCGCGTCCGGCAGGATCACGGCGGCCGACTTGCCTCCCAACTCCAGGGTCACGCGCGTGAGATTGCGCGCGGCGACCTCCATGACGCGCTTGCCCGCACCGACGGAACCGGTGAAGGACACCTTGTCGACGCCGGGGTGCCCGACGAGGTACTCGCTGACCTCGCGGTCCGCCGAGAGGATCGAGAGCACGCCCTTCGGCAGCCCCGCCTCATGGGCGATGTCGGCGAGTATGTAGGCGTCGAGCGGCGTCTCGGGCGAGGTCTTGAGGATCACCGGACAGCCGGCGAGCAGCGCGGGCGCGAGCTTGGCCGCGGCGGTGAACTGCGGGACGTTCCACGGCACCACGGCCGCCACGACGCCGACCGGCTCGCGCCGCACGAGGATCTTGCCGAGGGCTCCGTCGCGCGCCTCTTCATACGTGAAGTTCTTCGCGACCGTGAGCGCCGAGTCCCAGACCATCATCGAGGCGAGGGCCTGCACCATCACGCTCGCCGTGTAGGGGGTGCCGTTCTCGGAGCTGATGACGCGGGCGATCTCCTCGTGCCGTACGGCGAACGCGTCCTTGATCCTCGTGACGACCTCGATCCGCTCGTCGAGCGTCATCCGGGGCCAGGGGCCCTCCTCGAACGCCTTGCGCGCGGTGGCGACGGCCCGGTCGACATCGGCGGGCGCCGCGTGCGGCACGCGCGCGAAGACCTGGCCGGTGTGCGGCGAGACCACCTCGATGACGTCCGTGCCGAGGGGGTCCACCAGCTCCCCGCCGATAAAAAGCTGTCCGTGTTCCACGAGCTCGGTCATGGCTGACTGCCTCCTGCGGGATTCCGCCTGCGCGGCACGCTTTCTGACACTGTTTCAGAACTGATACCAGTTCTAGTTCCAGTAGTCCACGGAGAGCAAGATGCAAGTAGCCTGTCGAAACAGTCGACTTGGGCGATCATTGGAACTAGTTCTAGTTATGGTGACGGCGGCCGTGGTCGTGGCCGTGCAGCCGACGAGAGACGAGGGTGCCCGATGACGCAGGTGACCGATCCGAAGGCGACCGACCACGGCGGCGGCGTGTGGAGCATCAAGGTCCCCATCCCGGACAACCCCCTGGGCTTCACCCTGGTCCACCTCCTGGACACGGACGCCGGTCCCGTCCTCATCGACACGGGCTGGGACGACCCCACGTCCTGGGACGCCCTCGCCGAGGGCCTCACCGCCTGCGGCACGTCCGCCGACGCGGTGCACGGCGTCGTCATCACCCACCACCACCCCGACCACCACGGCCTGTCCGCCAAGGTCCGCGAGGCTTCCGGCGCCTGGATCGCGATGCACGAGGCGGACGCGTCGGTCGTCCGCCGCACACGGACCGGGCCGCCCGAGCGCTGGTTCGACTACATGGTGGAGAAGCTGACGGCCGCCGGTGCCCCCGCCGACCACCTGGCCCCCCTGGTGGCGGCCCGTGACGCGGGCCGCGCACCCCGGCTGCCCGGCCTCGCCGCCGCGCTCCCCGACCGCGGCATCACCCCCGGCGAGCTCCTCGAACTGCCGGGGCGCAGGCTCCGCGCGATCTGGACCCCCGGCCACACCCCGGGCCACGTCTGCCTGCACCTGGAGGAGGAGCACCCGGCGCGGCTGCCGGGCCACGGCCGGCTGTTCTCCGGCGACCATCTGCTCCCCGGGATCACCCCGCACATCGGCCTGTACGAGGACCCCGACGACGAGACCGTCACCGATCCCCTCGGCGACTACCTCGACTCCCTGGAGCGCATCGGCCGCCTGGGCCCCGCCGAGGTCCTTCCGGCCCACCAGTACGCGTTCGCCGACGCCCCGGCCCGCGTGCGGGAGATCCTGGCCCACCACGAGGAGCGCCTGACGGACCTGCTCGCCCTCCTGGCCGAGCCGCTCACGCCCTGGCAGCTCGCCGAGCAGATGGAGTGGAACCGCCCCTGGGCCCAGATCCGCTACGGCTCGCGGAACATCGCGGTCTCCGAGGCCGAGGCCCATGTGCGGCGCCTGGTGAAGCTGGGGCGTGCCGAGGCGGTCGGCCACGATCCGGTGCGCTACCGGGCGGTGTGACCTGCGGCCCGGGAGGCGGGCGCCCCGGACCGCTCCCCCCTACGGGCCGGTAGAGTGACCCCGTCGTCATCATGCCCGTACGGGGGAAAGCCGGTGCGAATCCGGCGCTGACCCGCAGCCGTGTACCGCGTCCAGCGGTGAGCCGGAATGCCCGGTACCGAGCATGACCGGCTCGCTTCATCGGGGCCCCCGATGAACGGCACCGTCGAGGTATACGGAGCCGGAGCCGCCCGGTGCCCGTGCCCGCACGCGCCCGTGCTGCCCCGCTCCCCCGCAGGGAGAGGCACCCGCCGCATCATGAACGTTCGCCGCAGCGCAGCGGTCCTGGCCGCCGTCGCCGTGATCGGTTCGGCCGCCGCCCCGGCCGCTTTCGCGGACAGCGCGTCCCCGTCGCCTTCCGCAGCCCTCCCCTCCGGCCTCTACGGAGACGCGGACCCCAAGTTCGACGGGGTGTTCCGGCAGTCGTACGCCCTGCTCGCCCAGGACTCGGCCGGTGTGAAGCCCGCCGCGAAGTCCGTCGACTGGCTCACCGGGCAGCAGTGCGCGAGCGGCGGTTTCGCCGCGTACCGCGCCGACGCGGGTGAGCCGTGCGACTCCAAGACGACGTTCGACAGCAACGCGACCGCATCCGCCGTGCAGGCCCTGGCCGCGCTCGGCGGTCAGAAGAAGTCGGTCGGCAAGGGCGTCGACTGGCTGAAGTCGGTGCAGAACAAGGACGGCGGCTGGGGCTACAGCCCCGGCATGGCCTCCGACGCCAACTCCACCGGCATCGTGATCGGCGCCCTCGCCGCGGCGGGCGAGAAGCCGCAGTCGGTGAAGGCCCAGAGCGGCAAGTCCCCCTACGACGCGCTGCCCGCCCTCTCGATGAGCTGTGACAAGGACGGCGGCGCCTTCGGCCTCGCGGACGCCAAGTCCGGCAAGCTCTCGCCGAACGCGGACGCCACGGCGGCCGGTGTGCTCGGCGCCCACGGCAAGGGCCTGGTCGTCGACGCCGCCGGGAAGAAGACCGCCGCCCCGAAGTGCGAGAAGGCGGACACCGCCGAGCAGGCGGCCTCGAACGGCACCGGCTACCTCCTGAAGACCCTCGCCAAGGGCGACGACCACCTGATGTCGTCGATGCCCGGCGCCAAGAACATGCCCGACCTGGGCAACACCGCGGACTCGGTGCTCGCGCTCGCCGCGGCCGGCCAGCCGGAGCAGGCCAAGAAGTCCGCCGAGTGGCTGTCGAAGAACTCCGCCGACTGGGCCAAGAAGTCCGGTCCGGCCGCGTACGCCCAGCTGATCTTCGCCGCCCACGCCTCGGGCCTGGACGCGCGTGACTTCGGTGGCGCGGACCTGGTCAAGCAGTTGAACGCGACCGGCCCCGCCCCGCAGGCGACCGAGGCCGCCGACGAGAAGAAGGACAGCGACGACGGCAGCGGCGTCAGCGTCTGGTGGATCATCGGCGTCGGTCTGGTCGCCGGTGCCGGCATCGGCTTCCTGTACAGCGGCAACAAGAAGAAGAAGCAGCCGTGACGCGGGGTCGCGTGCGGTGCGGGCGCCTGGTGACCGGGGCGCTCGTCGCCGCCCTGTCCGGCGTCCTCGCCGCCGCCCCCGCCCAGGCCGCCGGCTACCGCTACTGGTCCTTCTGGGACCGGGACGGCTCCACTTGGGCGTACGCGACCCAGGGGCCGAGCACCGCACGCCCCGACGACGGGGCCGTGCAGGGCTTCCGGTTCTCCGTGTCCGCCGACTCGAAGGACTCCGCGAAGCCGCGCGGCGCCGCGGACTTCGACACCATCTGCGCCAAGACCCCCGCCCAGGACGACCGCAAGCGGATCGCCCTGGTCATCGACTTCGGCACACCGGGTGACGCCCCCGAGGGCGAGACCCCGCCGAAGCCGCGTACCGCATGCGCGCGGATCGCGGACGACGCGACCAGCGCCGACGCGCTGGCCGCGGTCGCCAAGCCCCTGCGCTACGACAGCAACGCCCTGCTGTGCGCCATCGCGGACTTCCCGAAGTCGGGCTGCGGCGAGCAGGTCTCGGGCAACGGGGATTCCGGGAAGAAGCCGGCCCGGAGCACGGCCGGCGACGAGGACGGCGACTCCGGTGGCCCCTCCGTCGGTCTGATCGCGGGCGTGGCCGCCATCGCCCTGCTCGGCGGCGCCGCCGTCTGGCAGGCACGCCGCCGACGCGGCTGACCGCACGATGACCGATCACCCGAGCACCGCTCCCGGTGCGCTGCGGCGGCGCCTCGCCCCCGAGGCGCACCGGAGCAACGCGCTGCACCCGGGCGCCTGGTGGGTGTGGGCGCTCGGGCTCGGCGTCGCGGCGTCCCGCACCACCAACCCGCTGCTGCTCGGGATGCTGATCGGCGTCGCGGGCTATGTGGTGGCGGCGCGCAGGACGTCGGCGCCGTGGGCGCGGTCGTACGGCGCCTTCGTGAAGCTGGGTCTCGTGGTGATCGCGATCCGGCTCGTCTTCGCCGTCGTCCTCGGCTCCCCCATCCCCGGTACGCACGTCATCGTGACGCTCCCCGAAGTGCCGCTGCCCGACTGGGCGAAGGGCGTGCGGATCGGGGGCCGGGTGACGGCCGAGGGGCTGCTCTTCGCGCTCTACGACGGGGTGCGCCTGGCGGGTCTGCTGATCTGCGTGGGCGCCGCGAACGCCCTCGCCAGTCCGGCGCGGCTGCTCAAGTCGCTGCCGGGCGCGCTGTACGAGGTGGGCGTCGCCATCGTCGTGGCGATGACGTTCGCACCGAACCTGATCATGGATGTGCAGCGGCTTCGGGCCGCGCGGCGCCTTCGCGGGCGCGCGGACCGGGGCATCCGGGGGCTGCTCCAGGTCGGACTCCCGGTCCTGGAGGGCGCCCTGGAGCGGTCGGTCGCCCTGGCCGCCGCGATGGACGCGCGGGGCTTCGGCCGCAGCGCGCCGGTGCCCGCCGGGGTGCGCAGAGCAACCGCTGTCCTGACGCTCGGCGGCCTGATGGGCGTCTGCACGGGCACGTACGGGCTGCTCTCCGCGGACGGCACGGGCTACGGCCTGCCCGTCCTGGCCGCCGGTCTGCTCGCCGCGCTCGCCGGACTGCGCCTCGGCGGCCGCCGCTCCGTGCGCACCCGCTACCGCCCCGACCCCTGGGGCGTGCGCGCCTGGCTCGTCGCCGGTTCGGGGATCGCGGTGGCGGGCCTGACGATCTGGGCCGCCTCGTACGACGCGTCCGCCCTGCACCCCGGAGTCGTCCCCCTGACGGCGCCGACGCTGCCGCTGTGGCCCGCGGCGGCCGTCCTGGTCGGACTGCTGCCCGCCTTCGTGGCACCGGTGCCCGCCGATTCCGCCGCCCCTGTCCGCGCCCCCGCTCGCTCCAAGGAGCCCTCATGATCCGCTTCGAGGATGTCTCCGTGACGTACGAAGGGGTCGACGGGCCCACCGTGCGCGGGGTCGATCTCGCCGTGCCCGAGGGCGAGCTGGTCCTCCTCGTCGGCCCTTCCGGGGTCGGCAAGTCGACGCTGCTCGGCACGGTGAGCGGGCTCGTCCCGCACTTCACCGGGGGCACGCTGCGGGGCCGGGTGACGGTGGCAGGGCGCGACACCCGTACGCACAAGCCGCGTGAACTCGCCGATGTCGTCGGCACGGTGGGCCAGGATCCGCTCTCGCACTTCGTGACGGACACGGTCGAGGACGAGCTGGCGTACGGGATGGAGTCGCTCGGGCTCGCCCCCGACGTGATGCGCCGCCGGGTGGAGGAGACCCTGGATCTGCTGGGCCTCGCCGATCTGCGCGAGCGCCCCATCGCCACGCTCTCCGGCGGCCAGCAACAGCGCGTCGCCATCGGCTCGGTGCTCACCCCGCACCCCGAGGTCCTCGTCCTGGACGAACCGACCTCCGCCCTCGACCCGGCCGCCGCCGAGGAGGTCCTGGCCGTACTGCAGCGCCTCGTGCACGACCTGGGCACGACGGTCCTGATGGCCGAGCACCGCCTGGAACGGGTCGTGCAGTACGCGGACCAGGTGCTGCTGCTCGCGGCGCCGGGCGAGCCGCCCGTGCTCGGGGACCCCGCATCGCTGATGGCCCGCTCTCCGGTCTATCCGCCGGTGGTGGGCCTCGGCCGCCTGGCGGGCTGGTCCCCGCTGCCGCTGACGGTGCGGGACGCCCGGCGCAGGGCGGGCGCGCTGCGCGAACGCCTGGCCACGGCCGCGCCCCGGGAGGTGGCCGCCGTCCCGCGCCCCGACGCGCGCCCGGCGACGCGCTGGGCCCGGTTCCGTGGACGTACGCAGGCGGACGCGCCCGAAGCAGCCGCGAGCGTCTCCGGTCTGGCCGTGCGCCGGGGCCGTGTGGAAGCCCTGCGCCGCGTGGACCTCACCGTCCGCGCGGGCGAGACCGTGGCCCTGATGGGACGCAACGGCGCCGGGAAGTCCACGCTCCTCTCGACCCTGGTGGGGCTGCTCGAACCGGCGGCGGGCTCGGTCCGCGTCGGCGGCGCGATCCCGCACCGCACCGGCCCGCGCGAGCTGATCCGGCACGTCGGCCTGGTCCCCCAGGAGCCCCGCGACCTCCTCTACGCGGACACGGTGGCCGCCGAGTGCGCGGCGGCCGACCACGACGCGGCGGCGGACCCCGGCACCTGCCGCGCCCTGGTCACCGAGCTGCTCCCCGGCATCGCGGACGACACGCACCCGCGCGACCTCTCCGAGGGCCAGCGCCTCACCCTGGCCCTGGCGATCGTCCTGACGGCCCGACCGCCCCTGCTCCTCCTGGACGAGCCGACCCGTGGCCTCGACTACGCGGCCAAGGCCCGTCTTGTCACGCTCCTGCGCGGCCTCGCCGCCGACGGGCACGCCATCGTCCTGGCCACGCACGACGTGGAACTGGCGGCGGAACTTGCCCACCGGGTGGCGATCCTCGCCGACGGGGAGATCGTCGCCGACGGCCCGACCCCGGACATCGTGGTCTCCTCCCCGTCCTTCGCCCCGCAGACCACCAAGATCCTGGCCCCGCAGAAGTGGCTGACGGTCACGGAGGTACGGGACGCGCTGGACGCCGGGGGTGGGGCCGCGTGAGCAGCTCCCCCGTGGCCCGCCAGGCCCGCCCCATCCGCCTGGGCCCGCGCTCCGTCGGCGCCCTCGCGCTCGTCAGCGCGGTCGGTGTCGTGGCCTTCGGGTGGCCGCTCATCGCGGGCGGCGAATCGGAGCTGAGCGCGCACGCCCAGGACGCGCCGTGGCTGTTCGCGGCCCTGCTGCCGCTGCTGCTCGCCGTGGTCGTGGCGACCATCGCGGACGTCGGTCTCGACGCCAAGGCCATCGCGATGCTCGGGGTGCTCGCCGCCGCCGGTGCCGCACTGCGGCCGCTGGGCGCGGGGACGGCCGGGATCGAGCCGATGTTCTTCCTGATGGTGCTCAGCGGGCGGGTGCTCGGACCCGGGTTCGGCTTCGTGCTCGGTGCCGTGTCGATGTTCGCCTCCGCGCTGCTCACCGGTGGCGTCGGGCCGTGGATGCCGTTCCAGATGCTGTCCATGGGGTGGGTCTGCATGGGCGCGGGGCTGCTGCCGGGGGCGGACTCCCTGCGCGGGAAGCGCGAGCTGTGGCTGCTCGCCGCCTATGGGGCCGTCTCGTCCGTCCTCTACGGCACCGTCATGAATCTGCAGGGCTGGCCCTACCTCGGCGGCCTCGCCACCGGCGTCTCCTTCGTGCCCGGTGACCCCGTCGGCGAGAACCTCGGCCGCTTCATCGCGTACTGCCTGGCGACCTCCCTCGGCTGGGACCTCCCCCGGGCCGTCGTCACCGTCCTGCTGAGCCTTGCCCTCGGCCCCGCCGTCCTGAAGGCGCTGCGCCGGGCCACGCGCCGTGCCGCCTTCGAGGCCCAGGTCACATTCGAGGGCCCGAAGGCGTAGGCGGCCGTGGGCTCTCCGTTACATGGAGGTCCCAGCGAGGTGAGGCGGCCCACAGGACCAAGGTCCTCTACGAAGCAGGGCCGTAGATCATCCCTTATGACGCGGACGCGTCAAAACACCTTCCGACCTGGCGATTGAGAGCCACGTCACACGAAGGACCTTCCGCACACATGCGACATCCACTAGTAAAAGGGGTCATTGCGGAGGCGTTGCGGCCCTGCTTCTCTGGATCGAGTCGCACGGCGCTTCCGGCCTCAAGGCCACCGGCCCGACGCATTCCCTCAGCCACACCCCCGTGGCCCACGGCATGCCCGCGACACCATGTCCCCCACGGAAGGCCACGCTTTGTCCGCCACGCTCCTCCGCCGTATCGCCACCCCGAAGAAGGCCCTCACCGGTGCCGCTCTGGCCGCCGCCACGACCGGCATGGTGTTCATGGCGGGTCCGGCCCAGGCCGCGGCCCCCACCGCTGCGAAGGCCGCCGCTCCGGCCGCCGCCCCCGCTGCGGCTCCTTCCTCGGCGCAGGCGATCGCGAAGAAGATGATCCCGGACCCCGCGCAGTACAAGGCGTTCAGCAAGATCGTCGAGCACGAGAGCGGCTGGAACCCGAAGGCGACGAACTCCTCCTCCGGCGCCTACGGCCTGGTCCAGGCTCTCCCCGCCTCGAAGATGGCTTCGGCCGGCGCGGACTGGAAGACCAACCCCGAGACCCAGATCAAGTGGGGCCTCGACTACATGAACGACCGCTACGGCAGCCCGGTCGGCGCCTGGAACCACTGGCAGGCCAACGGCTCGTACTGAGCACTGAGCACTGAGCCGACAGGACTCCCCGAGTCACCCGAAGGCGGCCACCCCTCTCCAGGGGTGGCCGCCTTCGTCGTACGCGAGCCGCCTTCGTCATACGCGAGCCGCTTCGGCGTACGCGAGGAAGCAGCAGGAAGCAGACTGCTCACAGCCGCTGAATGATCGTCCCCGTGGCCACCGCGCCGCCCGCGCACATCGTGATCAGCGCGAACTCCTTGTCGCGGCGCTCCAGCTCGTGCAGGGCGGTGGCGATGAGCCGCGCCCCGGTCGCCCCGACGGGGTGCCCGATGGCGATCGCGCCCCCGTTCACGTTCACCTTCTCCAGGTCCTGCTCGAAGACCTGCGCCCAGCTCAGCACCACCGACGCGAAGGCCTCGTTGATCTCCACGAGGTCGATGTCCTTCAGGGACATCCCCGCCTTGCCCAGGACCGCCCGCGTCGCGTCGATCGGGCCGTCCAGATGGAAGTGCGGATCGGCGCCCACTAAGGCCTGCGCTACGATCCGCGCGCGCGGCTTCAGCTTCAGGGCCCGCGCCATCCGCTTCGACGCCCACATGATCGCCGCCGCGCCGTCCGAGATCTGCGAGGAGTTCCCCGCGGTGTGCACGGCGGTCGGCATCACCGGCTTGAGCCGCTCAAGGCCCTCCATCGTGGTGTCCCGCAGCCCCTCGTCCCGGTCGACGAGCCGCCACATGCCCTGCCCGCCGGACTGCTCCTCCTCCGTCGTGGGGACCTGGACGGCGAAGGTCTCGCGTTTGAAGCGCTCCTCGGCCCAGGCGGTGGCGGCGCGCTCCTGCGAGATGAGGCCGAGCGAGTCGACGTTCTCCCTGGTGAGGCCGCGGTTGCGGGCGATCCGCTCGGCCGCCTCGAACTGGTTGGGAAGGTCGACGTTCCACTCCTCGGGGAACGGCTTGCCGGGACCGTGCTTGGAGCCCGAGCCCAGCGGCACCCGCGACATCGCCTCGACGCCGCAGCTGATGCCGACGTCGATGACACCGGCCGCGACCATGTTGGCGACCATGTGGCTCGCCTGCTGCGACGAGCCGCACTGACAGTCCACGGTCGTCGCCGCGGTCTCGTACGGAAGACCCATCGTGAGCCAGGCCGTGCGTGCCGGGTTCATGGACTGTTCCCCGGCGTGCGTGACCGTGCCGCCCACGATCTGCTCGACGCAGTCGGCGTGGATGCCCGTGCGCCCGAGGAGCTCGCGGTAGGTCTCGCCGAGCAGATAGGCGGGGTGGAGATTGGCGAGCGCGCCGCCGCGCTTACCTATGGGGGTGCGTACGGCTTCGACGATGACAGGTTCCGCGGCCATGGGCGTCCTCTCCATCCACATCCCGCGGGAGTGTCCCGGCACCCACGCGGAGAACTAGTACGCGTTCTAGTTCTGCATGCAGTCTGCTGAGCGCGACCCCGGCACCGCAAGGGGCTTGCACGCACCTTGCGCACTACCTGCACGAAAGCCGTGCCGTCGAGGGCCTTGCCTCTTGTAGAACCCGTTACTACCTTGCGGGGCATCTCCTGATGGACCGTCAGAATCAGGAGCCCGGACCCCGAACCGAGACTCAGAACCCAGAACTGAACTCCTGGAGTTGCCGATGCCCTGTCCAGCGCTGCCCGACGGGTTCGACTTCACCGACCCCGACCTGCTCCAAGAGCGCGTGCCCCACCCGGAGTTCGCCCAGCTGCGGCAGACGGAACCGGTGCGCTGGATCACCCAGCCGCCGCGCATCTCCGGCTTCGACGACTCGGGCTACTGGGCCGTCACGCGGCACGCGGACGTCAAGTACGTCTCCACGCACCCGGAGTTGTTCTCCTCCAACCTCAACACCGCGGTCATCCGCTTCAACGAGACGATCAGCCGCGACCAGATCGAGGTCCAGAAGCTGATCATGCTGAACATGGACCCGCCCGAGCACACCCGGGTCCGCCAGATCGTGCAGCGCGGCTTCACCCCCCGCGCCATCCGCTCCCTGGAGGACGCCCTGCGCAACCGCGCGGGCTCCATCGTCGAGACGGCCCGGGCGAACGCCGCGGCCGACGGATCCTTCGACTTCGTCACGAACGTGGCCGTGGAACTTCCCCTCCAGGCCATCGCCGAGCTCATCGGCGTCCCCCAGGACGACCGGACGAAGATCTTCGACTGGTCCAACAAGATGGCGGCCTACGACGACCCGGAGTACGCGATCACCGAGGAGGTCGGCGCCGAGGCGGCCATGGAGATCGTCTCGTACGCGATGAATCTCGCCGCCGCCCGCAAGGAGTGCCCGGCCAAGGACATCGTCAGCCAGCTGGTGGCCGCCGAGGACGAAGGCAACCTCTCCTCCGACGAGTTCGGCTTCTTCGTCATCCTGCTCGCGGTGGCCGGCAACGAGACGACCCGCAACGCCATCACCCACGGCATGCACGCCTTCCTCACCCACCCCGAGCAGTGGGAACTCTTCAAGCGCGAGCGCCCGGACACCACCGCCGAGGAGATCGTGCGCTGGGCGACCCCCGTCGTCTCCTTCCAGCGCACCGCCACCCAGGACACCGAGATCGGCGAGGCGAAGATCAAGAAGGGCGACCGCGTCGGCATCTTCTACTCCTCGGCCAACAACGACCCCGACGTGTTCGAAGAGCCGGAGAAGTTCGACATCTCCCGCGACCCGAACCCCCACCTCGGATTCGGCGGCGGAGGCCCGCACTTCTGCCTCGGAAAGTCGCTCGCGGTCCTGGAGATCAACCTCATCTTCAACGCCATCGCGGACGCGCTGCCCGATCTGCGGCTCGTCTCCGACCCCCGCCGTCTCCGCTCGGCCTGGCTGAACGGCGTCAAGGAACTGCAGGTCAGCACCGGCTGACCTGTTGGCCAGGGAGGCAGGGACAACTCCCTCCTACGCCCTGCCCCTGCCTCCCCCGGGCCTCCCCGGGCCGCCCACAGCCCCGTGCGCCACCTGTGGGCCACCTGCAGGTCACCTCTGCGCCATCAGGCTGAATATCCGGCCATCAGGTGGCCTGAGCCAACGTTCCCGTTGCCTAACGCGTCTTGAGAAGCAAACCTTGCCTCTCCAAGACTTCGAACGGAAACGGTTGCCGTGGTCTCCGCCGGTCTTCCTCTCGCCCCGTCGGACAGCAGCACACCCACGGGGCGGAAGGGAAGCCTCCGGGAGTTCTGCCGGCGCAACCGGATCCCGCTCCTCGCCACCCTGCCCACCCTGCCGCTGTACGCGGTGTGGGCGGCGTTCCTCGCCACCGGCGGCGGCGACCTGGCGGCCCAGGAGGCGTGGGCGCGCTTCGCCTCCGAGCACGGGGCGTCCGCGTACGGCCTCTTCTGGTACGGCGGCATGCACACCGCCAACTACAGCCTGATCTCTCCCTACTTGATGGCCGCCGTGGGCGTGAAGACGGTGACGGTGGTGTCGGGCGTCGCCGGTGCCTGGCTGGTCGCCGCGCTCGTCGAACGCACCGGGCTTCGGCGCCCGCTGTGGCCCGCGGTGCTCGCCTCGCTCGCGGTGTGGTGCAACGTCGCCTCGGGGCGCACGACGTTCGCACTCGGCATCGCCTTCGGGTTCGCCGCGTGCCTGATGCTCGTGCGGGAGCGCCGTGTGGGGGCCGCCGTGGTGTGCGCGGCGCTCGCCACCATGTCCAGCCCGGTGGCAGGGCTCTTCCTTGTGGTGGCGGGCGCGGCCTACTTCTGCGTGCGCGACTGGGGGCGGGCCGCGGCGCTGATCGTGCCGCCGGTGGTGGTCGTGGGGGCGACCACCGTGCTTTTCCCCTTCAACGGCGAGCAGTTGATGCCGTTCGACCGGATCTTCCCGCCGGTCCTCCTCAGCCTCGCGCTCATCGTGGCGGCTCCGCGCGAGTGGCGGGTGCCGCGGTGGGGGGCCGCCGTGTACGCGGCCGGGACGGTCCTGACGTATCTCATCCCGTCCCCGATCGGCACGAACGTGGAGCGCCTCGCGGAGCTGCTCGCGCCCACCGCGCTGCTCGGCGCCCTGCTGGTGCCCGCGCTGACCCGCGCACGCCGCATCGTGCTCATCGTCGCCCTCGTGCTGTCCACCGCCTGGGTGACGCAGAAGACGGTGGACGACCTGACGGTGTCGACGACCGTGCCCGAGTGGGCCGCCGACACCCAGGGCGTGGTGCAGGAGCTGGAGCGGCTCGGCGCCGACCGGGGGCGCGTGGAGGTGGTCCCGGCCCGCAATCACCGCGAGGCCACGGCCCTGGCGCCGTACGTGAACATGGCGCGCGGCTGGAACCGCCAGCTCGACATCGAGCGCGGCCGTCTCTTCTACGACGGGACCTTCTCGGCCGCGACCTACCGGGCGTGGCTGGACAAGTGGGCGGTCGGCTATGTGGTGCTGCCCTCGGGCAAGCCGGACGGGTTCGCCGAGGACGAGGCGGCCCTGGTCACCGGCGGCCCCGAGTGGCTGGAGCCGGTGTGGCGGGACGCGAACTGGCGGGTGTTCCGGGTGAAGAACGCGGTGCCGATGGTGTCGAGGCCGGCGACCGTCGTGCGGGCGACGGGCTCGGACCTGACGGTCCGTGTGCCCACGCGCGGGCCGGTGACGCTGCGCCTGGTGTACTCGCCGTGGCTGCGGGCGGAGGGAGCCTGCCTGAAGCGGCACGGCGAGTTCACCCGTCTCACGGTGCCCACGCCCGGCACGTACCGGATCAGCTCGGGGTACGGTCCTTCGCCGAGTCCTTCGACATGTCGATGACCGGCTCCGCGCCCGTGGCCACCTTCAGAGTGCGGCCCACCCGGGGCCCGGCCAGGAGGTGGCCGATGGCGAAGCCCGCGCCGACGACGGTCGCGCCGCCGACCGCGTCCAGGACCCAGTGGTTCCCGGTGGCGACGATCGCGGAGACCGTGCACAGCGGATGCAGCAGGCCGAGCGCCTTCATCCACCACTTGGGCGCGAGGGCCACGATCACCACACCGCACCACAGCGACCAGCCGAAGTGCAGTGACGGCATCGCCGCGTACTGGTTGGTGAGCGCGGTCAGCGTGCCGTACTCCGGCTTGCTGAAGTCCTGTACGCCGTGGACCGTGTCGATGAAGCCGAGGTCCGGCATGAGACGCGGCGGGGCCAGCGGGTAGAGCCAGAACCCGACGAGCGCGAGGACGGTCGCGAAGCCGAGGGCCGAGCGCGCCCAGCGGTAGTCGGCGGGGCGCCGGACGTAGAGGACGGCGAGGACGCTCAGCGGGACCACGAAGTGGAACGACGTGTAGTAGAAGTTGAAGAACTCCTTGAGCCAGTCGACCTTCACCACCGCGTGGTTGACCCAGTGCTCGATGTCGATGTGCAGGAACTGCTCGATCGCGTAGACCTGTTCGCCGTGCTGCTCGGCGGTGGCCCGGCCGCCCGAGTTGGTGCCGCCCGTCGCGGCGAGGCGTGCCTGCTGGTAAGCGGAGTAGCCGACGCGGATCAGGAGGAGTTCGAGGAGGAGGTTCGGGCGGGTGGTGACCCGGCGCCAGAACGGGAGCAGCGGCACCCAGCTCCAGCGCGCGGGCACAGGCGCGGCGTAGTCGGTGGGGATGGGCGCCTGGTACTCCGCCGCCGTACGCGACAGGAACGGTACGACCGTGGCGGCGGCGAGCGCGGCGATCAGGACGACGTTGTCGCGGATGGGCTCCACGACCGGCATGTTCGGCAGCATCATCTTCGCGGGCAGCGTCGACACCAGGACGACGGCCACCGGCCACATGTACCGGTCGGACTGCTTCTTGCCGACCCGGCCGACCACCGCGAGCAGCACCCACAGGAGCTGGTGCTGCCAGGTCGTCGGGGACACGGCGACGGCGACGCAGCCGGTGATGGCGACGGCGAGCAGCAGCTGGCCGTCCTTGGCGTACCGGACGGCGCGGCGCAGGCCGAGCCAGCCGACGACCGCGCTCAGGGTGACGTAGAACCCGATCTCCAGCGGCCCTTCGAGGCCGAACCGGAGCAGGGCGCCGTGCAGCGACTGGTTGGCGAGCCCGGCCGGGCTCGCGCCGAGACCCGCGCCCGCCAGGTGGTGTATCCAGTACGTCCACGAGTCGTGCGGCATCGCGGCCCAGGCGAGCGCGGTGACGGCGAGGAACGTGGCGCCCGCGGACGCCGTGGCGCGCCTGCGGCCGGTGAACCAGAAGAGGGCGGCGAACAGCAGCAGGGTGGGCTGGAGCGCGGCCCCGATGCCGATCAGGATGCCGCTGGCGCGTTCTCCCCGGACGGCGAAGCACCCGAGCAGGACGAGGAGCACGGGAAAGATGCTGGTCTGGCCGAGATACAGGGTGTTGCGCACCGGGAGCGACAGCATCAGGAGGCAGATCGCGACGGGCGCGGCGAGCAGCGAGGTGCGCCGGGCCACGGGCTGCGGCAGGGCGCGGGCCACGACAAGGCCCAGGACCACGACCAGGAGCAGCGTGCCGAACGTCCAGCCCCAGCCGAGTGCCTGCTCGGCCGCGCGGGAGAACGGCTTGAGCACGAGCCCGGCGAAGGGCGTACCGGTGAACTTGTCCGCGTCGTAGAACGAGCCGTTCACATGCAGGACGCCGTCCGGGCCGATCCAGGTCTCCAGGTCGGTGAGCCGCTCGCCTTTCGGCGTACGCAGGACGACGGCCGCCTGGCGTACCGCGAGTACGGCGGCGATCAGCCAGAGGGCTACGCGGGCCGCCCCGATCCGCGTCCTCGGTGTGCCGGGCACCCCCGTCCCAAAGGCATTTCCCGGTCCTCCGTGCTCAACGTTCGCCACGTGCCGTCGGCCCTCCCGCCCCGCTCGTCGTCTCTGTTCGGTTCTGCTCGGTCCCAACGTCCGGTCGGCTCCGAGAGTTCGCCGCCGCCTCCGGTGTGCGCCGTACGGACCCGGAACTCACGCCCTCGGGTAAGACGCGCACCACCTCCATTTCACCTGGCGGCCACACCGCTTTCTACCGGCTTTTGCGCAGACTTCCTAACCAGCCCTTTTGTCCGCATGGCAACGCGATCTGCACGGGCCGTACACCTTCTGTCCACGCTCGTCCATGGAACGACGGCCCGCACCCCGTGGGGCGGTTCCCCGGGCGAACCGCGACATAGATCACAAGAACGCCTTCCGGCCACTGTCGGAAGCGGAACCATTTGCCCTGGATAGCGGCGGTTTCGGAGCGGTGCGCGGCCGACCGGACACCGACCGTAATGATGCTGCCTACACCTATGGTCGCCTGCGGGCCGCCCCTCGCCGGGCGGCCCTGTCCTTGCAGTCAACCGAGAGGCAGGCGAGCGAACCCTTGCCGGCAGCCGCACCCGTCGCACCCGTAGCGCCGCAGACCCAGGCCCCGCAGACCCAGGCCCCTCCGTCCGCGGACGCCTCGGCGGACGTCACCCTCGTCGACCCGGCGCTGGTCAAGCGGGCGGTGAAGGCGGCTGCTCTCGGCAACGCGATGGAGTGGTTCGACTTCGGCGTCTACAGCTACATCGCCGTGACGCTGGGCAAGGTCTTCTTCCCCTCGGGCAACCCCACGGCCCAACTGCTCTCCACATTCGGCGCGTTCGCGGCGGCCTTCCTGATCCGCCCGCTCGGCGGCATGGTCTTCGGCCCGCTCGGCGACCGCATCGGCCGCCAGAAGATCCTCGCCCTCACCATGATCATGATGGCGGCGGGCACCTTCGCGATCGGCCTGATCCCCTCCTACGCGTCCATCGGCGTAGGAGCCCCGATCCTCCTCCTGATCGCCCGCCTGGTGCAGGGCTTCTCGACGGGCGGCGAGTACGCGGGCGCGTCCACCTTCATCGCCGAGTACGCACCCGACAAGAAGCGGGGCTTCCTCGGCAGCTGGCTGGAGTTCGGCACCCTCGCCGGTTACATCGGCGGCGCGGGCCTGGTGACCCTGATGACGGCCCTCCTCTCCACCGAGGACCTCGTCTCCTGGGGCTGGCGCATCCCCTTCCTGATCGCGGGCCCCATGGGTCTGATCGGCCTGTATCTGCGGATGAAGCTGGAGGAGACCCCGGCGTTCGCCGCGGAGCTCACCAAGGCGCACAAGGACGAGCAGTCCCGCCCGAAGGTGCGCCTGCGCGACATGGTCACGGGCCAGTGGAAGGCGCTGCTCCTGTGCATGGGCCTGGTCCTGGTCTTCAACGTCACGGACTACATGCTGCTTTCGTACATGCCGAGCTATCTGACGAGCGAGCTGAAGTACGACGAGACGCACGGGCTCCTGGTCGTGCTCGCCGTGATGGCGCTGATGATGTGCGTCCAGCCGTTCGCGGGCGCGCTGACCGACCGGGTGGGCCGCCGCCCGGTGATCGCCGCGGGCTGCGCGGGCTTCCTGCTCCTCTCCGTCCCCGCCCTGCTCCTGATCCGCCAGGGCTCGCTCTGGGCGATCGCCCTCGGCATGGCGGCACTCGGCCTGCTCCTGGTCTGCTTCACGGCCTCGATGCCCTCGACGCTCCCGGCCCTCTTCCCGACCAAGGTGCGCTACGGCTCGCTCTCCATCGGCTTCAACATCTCCGTGTCGGTCTTCGGAGGCACGACACCGCTGGTGGTGACGGCACTGATCGGAGCGACGGGAAACATGATGATGCCCGCGTACTACATGATGGCCGCGGCCGTGGTGGGCGGCATCGCGGTGTGGTTCCTGAGCGAGAGCGCGGGCCGCCCACTGCCGGGGTCGCGTCCGGCGGTGGAGAAGTAGCCCTGGGCCTGCGCCCTTCAGCCCGGCCGACACTTGAGGCACTTTCCCCCCAGCGTGGCGGGCGCTTGCGGCGCTTCCCTCCCAGCCTGGCGGGCGTTTGAGGCGCTTCCCCTCAGCCCAGCCGGCGCTTGGGGCGCTTCCCCCCTCAGCCCGGTCGGCGTCTGAAGCGCTTCCCCCTCAGCCCAGCCGGCGCTTGGGTCGCTTCCCGACTCAGCCCGGCCGGCGTTTGAGGCCATCTTTTCGGGGGCCAGGGGGCGGAGCCCCTTGCCGCGCGGCGGAGCCGCACATCAGGTACAGCGGGAAGGGGCGGGATTGGGGAAAGCCCCGCAGGGCCCGCCCGAACCTCAGCCCCGCCCCCTGCCACTTACCCCGGCACCCCCGCCTGCCAGGCGGTAAAGAGGGGCACCTCCCCACCCCCGTCAAGCACCACCACCCCGAACGGCCGGTTGAAGGCGATCCACTCGATCCGTCGAGGGACATACGCACCGCCGGGAGCCATCGGCACAGCCGTCACCGCCGCCGCCTCCACCCCCTCCTCCGCGATCTTCACCACGGCCTCCTGCACCACCTGCGATATCGCGAGCTTCTCCGGAGACATCCCGGAGAAGTCGGCCCCCTCGCTCATCGCCCACCGCACCCCGAGGGCGGCCAACTGCTCCGTCGCGTCCACCCGCGTCCGCAAGGACATCCGCGGCAACGTCATGTTGATCTGCTCGGCGTCGATGCCCGTCCACCGGCCTTCCGGCGCCCACGCAAGCGGCAGCACCTCGGCCGCCCCGGCCCCCGGCTCACCCAGCACGAACCGCACCCGGGCAGGCGCCCGCCCGCCCTCCGCCCGGCACTTCAGCTCGACGACGCTCGCGCCGCCCACCGTCCAGGCGCAGTTCAGCGGGACGGGCCGGTGCATCGTGGGCACCCGGTGCCGCACGCCGAGCGCATCCGTGAAGTCCTGGTCACGCGTGCCGGCGCCCTCGAAGGGGATCTCCCAACGCGCTTTCAGAGCAAGGGCATTCACCAGCACCAGCAGCACATCCGGAGTAATGACCACCGGCAGCCGCTCGATCAGCCCGTTCGTCGCCTCCCGCACCCACGCGTCGATGCCCTCCGGGTCCATCGGCCCGAATCCGACGTCCGGCAGCCCTTCCCGATGGGCTCGGTACACCGGAACCCGGCTCCACACCCGGGTGGCGACGGCCACCGCGTCCGTGGAGGCCAGCGCCCGCGCGGCCGCCGTGACCACACCGGCGGCCTCCTCGCCTGCGACGCCGAGCAACTCCCCCAGCTCCCCAGCCGTTTCCTCCCGCGCGCCCACCGCGACGGCGGCCAGCGCGAGCCACAGCCCCGCGGGCGAGCACACGAAGTCTCCCGCGCCCGCCCCGCCACTCCGGGCATGCCCGTCCGCCGAGCCCGGCGAAGCCATCAGCGGCAGCCACCGGTCGGCAAGCCCCCGGATCGCCGCCGCGGGCAACTCCGCTCCGGTCCCGACCCCTGGCCCCGCCCCAGTCCCGTACGTCATCTCAACCCCCGCAGCCACAGCCCTCGTCCCGCCGTCACAGCCCGACGACCCCAGTATGCGAGTCCCCGCTGACAATCGACCCCCACCCCACTAACATCGTTAGAGAACCTAACGAACGTTCGGAAAGGCCCCCATGACCCAGCAGCAATGGACCGCGGTGGACACGTACTTCACCGACCTGCTCACCCCCGCCGACGAGGCGCTGACCGCGGCCCTGCACGACAGCGACGCAGCCGGTCTGCCGCAGATCAGCGTCGCGCCGAACCAGGGCAAGCTGCTCCAGCTCATCGCCCAGATCCAGGGCGCGCACCGCATCCTCGAGATCGGCACGCTCGGCGGTTACAGCACCATCTGGCTGGCCCGCGCGCTGCCCGCGGACGGCCGCCTGATCACCCTGGAGTACTCCCCGGTCCACGCCGACGTGGCCCGCGGCAACCTTGCCCGCGCCGGCCTCGACAAGCTCACCGAGGTCCGGGTGGGCCCGGCCCTCGACTCGCTCGCCGCGCTCGTGGCCGAGGAGGCGGCCCCCTTCGACCTGGTCTTCATCGACGCGGACAAGGCCAACAACCCGCACTACGTGGAGTGGTCACTCAAACTGACCCGCCCCGGCAGCCTCATCATCGTCGACAACGTCGTACGAAGCGGTGCGGTGGCCGACGCCGACAGCACGGACCCCAGCGTGCAGGGAACGCGCAAGGCGCTGGAACTCATCGCGAGCCACCCGAAGTTGACCGGAACGGCGCTGCAGACGGTGGGCACGAAGGGCTACGACGGCCTGGCGGTGGCCCGAGTACTGGACTAGGCACCACGCCAGGCCCGAAAAGCACCGCACCGACTCGCCCGGCCGCAACCCTCCTGCGCTCAACCCTCCTGATAAAAGCCGACGTTCACGCTGCGCGGCCCGGCCCGGTCCTGAATGACGACATCACCGGATCCGCCCCGTGGCAGCGGCGCCGTCCCCCCGTACGCGAGAGGCGACGGCGCCCCGCCCACGGTGAGCCGCACCTCCGACGCGGGCTCGGGATGCGACCCGCGCAGCCAGGTGACGGTCCAGGTCCCGTCGGGCCCGCAGCGGAACTCCAGATGCGTGCGCGAGACGAACAGCCAGTCGTCGGGCGGCACAAGACGGCACACGCCGCGATCGCGCCCCACCCGCAGCACGGAACCCGGCGCGCTCGGCGCGTCGGCCATGAGCATGCCCGCCGTCGCCCCTTCGTCCGCCCCGGACAAGAAGGCCATGGTCAGCTCCAGCACGTAAGCTCCCCCACTCTCTACGACCGGACGCGCTCCATGGAGCCGCTTCGCGCCACGCCCCACCGCTCCACACCGCGCCGCCGCATCCTAAGGCGCCCCTCGCGCGAAAGCACGGGCACTTGGAACAATGAACCCATGACCGAACGGAAGCCACCTGGGGTCGACTTCGAGTCCTGGATCGACAAGCAGATCCGTGAGGCGGAGGAGCGCGGCGACTTCGCCACGCTGCCAGGGCGCGGCAAGCCGCTCCCTGAGGGCCTCGACACCGCCTCGCACGACGAGCAGTGGTGGGTGAAGCAGAAGATGGTCCGGGAGGGCCTGTCCCACCTCCCGCCGACGCTGGCCCTGCGCAAGGAGGCCGAGGACGTCCTGGCCGCGGCTCCCGAAGCCCCGTCCGAGCAGGCCGCCCGCCGACTGGTGACGGACCTCAACGCCAAGATCCGCGAGGCCCTGCGCATGCCGCCCCCGGGCCCGCCGCTGGGCCTGAAACCCTTCGACGTGGACGAGGTGGCCCGAACCTGGCGCGATCGCCACGCGGACAGGAGCTAGGCCACCATGCCCCGACGCCACTCAGCAGCATCCGCGGCCCTGACCGCCGCGCTCCTTTCACCCTTCTTGGCGGCGTGCGGCTCCGGAGACTCCACGACCACCTCCGCCTCCGCCTCAAAGCAGGGCGCCCGCAAGGCAGTCGAGTCCTACGTCACGGCACTGAACAGCCGCGACGCGAACCGGCTGATCGAAGTGGGCGGCGTCCCGAACGACGCCCGCGCCCGCAACGAGGCCCGCAGAATCCTCGCCGACAAGGGCGGCCGAGAACTGTCGGTCAAGAAGATCCAGGTCGACCTGGACATAGGCCCCGACACAGGCTCGGCAAAGCTGACGGCACAGGAAAAATCCGGCAGGAACACACACGACACCTTCAGCGTCCTGAAAAAGAACGGCACCTGGCACCTCACCCTCTTCACCAACCGCCCAACCCCACCCGGCAAACCGACGTCGGAGGCGGAGTAGGGCCATACGGAATGGAGCCATAGGGGGCCCATGCCGGAAGAACTCACCCGCATCACCGGAGGCGAGCTGGCCATCTGGTCCTGACCCCCACGCACCCCGCCCCGCGGCTCCGGCTCCGGGCGCCCCTGCGGCAGGATGGGCCCCATGAGCATCGTCAAGATCAACGTGTTGACCGTCCCGGCCGAACAGCGGGAAATCCTCGAAAAGCGTTTCGCGTCCCGTGCCGGGGCCGTGGAGAACTCCGACGGCTTCGAGTGGTTCGAGCTTCTCCGTCCCATCGAAGGGACCGACGACTACCTCGTCTACACGCGGTGGCGTGACGAGGAGTCCTTCAAGGCGTGGATGGAGGGCCCGATGAAGGCCGCGCACCAGGGCGGTGGCGCAGCCGGCGGGGAGCGGCCCAAGCCTGCTTCGAGCAGCGCCGCGGTGTGGTCCTTCGAGGTCGTGCAGCAGGCCTCGCCCAAGAGCTAGCCGCCATCCCGGACAGGGCGGGCGGGGCGGAAAAGCGGTACCGATGCGCGCCCGCCCCGTGGTGCCATGAGGCCATGCTGTCCATCGATCGGCTACTCGCCTTCGCGGCCATGTCGTTCCTGCTCATTGTGGTCCCCGGGCCCAGCGTCCTGTTCGTGATCGGGCGGGCGCTGGCGCAGGGGCGCCGTGCCGCGCTGACCTCGGTGGTGGGGAACACGATCGGCGCGTACGTGCTCGTCGTGGCCGTCGCCCTCGGGGTCGGGTCCGTCGTCGAGCGCTCGGTCGTCGTCTTCACGGCGCTGAAGCTGCTCGGCGCCGCCTACCTGGTGTACCTGGGGGTCAAGGCGGTGCGCCAACGCGGCTCCCTGCACGCCGCGTTCAGCGGTGAAGGCCCCGCCCGCGGTGGCCTGCGTACGTTGTGGGAGGGGTTCGCCGTCGGTGTGGCCAACCCCAAGACCATCGTCTTCTTCGCCGCCGTGCTGCCGCAGTTCGTGGACCGCGAGCAGGGGCACGTCGCGCTGCAGATGCTGGTGCTCGGCCTCGTCTTCAATGCCATCGCCGTGGCATCCGACAGCGTGTGGGGCCTGGTCGCGGCCACCGCGCGCGGCTGGTTCGCGAGCTCGCCGCGGCGGCTCTCGATGATCGGCGGCGTCGGCGGGCTCACCATGATCGGGCTCGGCGTAGGTGTCGCCGCCACCGGGCGCAAGGACTGACCTCAGCAGGGCCACGAGCAGGCCCATGAGCAGGGCCACGGCCCAGTGACCCGCGGCCCAAGGCCCAGGGGCCGGTAATTCGCTTGCGGGGCAGCGCAGTCGCGTCCCGAGAATGGCCCCCATGAGCACCCACATCAAGACCGGTACCACGGCCTCCGAAGCCGCCCCCTCCTGGACCGTCGCCCCCGAAGCCGTCGACTCCCCCGCCGCGGCGGCGCTCTGGCGCGCGTACTACACGGAGGTGAGCGACCGGTACTACCTCCTCCACGAGGGGCACAGGACCGCACCCGAGGAGCTGGAGCGCGAGGTCGCGGCCGAGACCGGCGACGAACTGCGTCCGCCCACCGGCGTGCTCTTCGTCGCCCGTTACGGGGGCGAGCCCGCCGGGACGGCCGGGGTGCGGCTCCTGGGCGAGCTGAAGGGCGCGAGCACCGCCGAGCTGAAGCGTGTCTTCCTCCGTGAGGACATGCGTGGCAAGGGCGGCGCCGGGCTCCTCCTCGCCGCCGCCGAGGACGCCGCCCGCGCGCTCGGCGCGGAGCGCATCATCCTCGACACCCGCCTCGATCTGGTCGAGGCCAGGGCGCTCTACGCACGGCACGGCTACGAGGAGAGCGAGCCGCTCACCGAGCGGATGTACGCCGAGTGCTGGTACGCCAAGAAGCTCTCCCCCGCAACCAGTTGAGCCGACCGGGCCCTCCTGTACGCCCCGGCCGGAGCGGGGTGGCGGCGCCGCTCAGGCCGCCACCCCGCGCTGTGGCGGCCTGCCGTCGTGCGGCCGTTCGGAGTCCGAGCCGCACATCTCGGCGCCGAGTTCCTCGACGAGCTTGACCAGGTCGGTGGGCCGGTCCGGGCCCCACCAGTCGCCCAGCAGCTCGGACAGGGACTCCTCGCGAGCCCTGGAGAGACCGACGACGGCGGCCCGCCCCTCGTCGGTCAAGGTCAGCCCCATGCCCTCGCGCCGGGCGAGACGGCGCTCCTCGACCTGCCGCGAGGCCTCCGTGATCACACTCAGCGGTACGGTGCTGCGCTCGGCCAGCGCCGCCGGCTCCACGTGTCCGTGGCGGCTGATCCGCAGCAGGAGCCAGCTGGCAGCCGGCAGCAGGTCGTAGCCCGCGCGCTCGGTGATGCGTACGTAGATCTCGCGGCGGCCCTCCCGCGTGCCGAGGACCGAGAGCGCCCGCGCCACCTCGTCGTACGACGAACGCTCGACGGGATTGCTGGCGAGCGTCTGCGTCGGATCCGGTGCCGTGACCGAGCCGCGCAGCTTGTCCTCGCGCAGGAACCAGGCGAGGACGAAGGCGACCAGGGCCACCGGCGCCGCGTACAGGAAGACGTCCGTGATGGACGAGGCGTACGCGTGCACGACATCGGACCGCAGCGTCGGCGGCAGGGCGGCGATGCCCCGTGGATCGGCCGTGAGGGAGTCCGCGCTGACGCCGGGCGGCAGGTTCTGGCCCGCGACGGCGTCGGAGAGTTCGGTGACGAGGCGGTTGGCGAAGATCGTGCCGAAGATCGCGACACCGAACGAGGCCCCGATGGAGCGGAAGAACGTCGCGCCGGACGTGGCGACGCCCAGATCCCCGTACGGGACCGCGTTCTGCACGATCAGCACCAGGACCTGCATGACCAGGCCGAGCCCGAAGCCGAAGACGAAGAAGTAGGCGCTCATCTCGCCCGTGGAGCTGTTCTCGTCGAGCTGGTGGAGCAGGAGCAGGCCGAGCGCCGTGACGCCGGTGCCCGCGACGGGGAACACCTTCCAGCGGCCCGTACGGCTGACGATCTGGCCGGACGCGGTCGACGAGATGAGCATGCCGATCACCATCGGCAGCATGTGCACGCCCGACATCGTCGGCGAGACCCCCTGGACGACCTGGAGGAACGTCGGCAGATAGGTCATCGCGCCGAACATCGCGAAGCCGACCACGAAGCTGATGATCGCGGAGAGCGTGAACGTCCTGACCCGGAACAGCTTCATCGGGATGACTGGTTCGGCCGCCCTGCGCTCGATGGTCACGAAGCCCACGGCGAGCACGACGCCGAGCACCGCGAGGCCGATGATCTGCGGCGATCCCCACTCCCAGGTGGTGCCGCCGAGCGAGGCGACGAGGACGAGGCAGGTGGCGACGGCCGCGATCAGGAAGGTGCCGAGATAGTCGATGACGTGCTTCGTCGAGCGCACCGGGATGTGCAGGGCCGCGGCGATGACGACGAGCGCGACCACGCCGATCGGGAGGTTGATGTAGAAGACCCAGCGCCAGCTGAGGTGCTCGGTGAAGAGGCCGCCGAGCAGCGGACCGAGGACGCTCGTCGCTCCGAAGACCGCACCGAACAGGCCCTGGTACTTGCCTCGTTCGCGCGGCGAGACGATGTCGCCGACGATCGCCATCGACAGGACCATCAGTCCGCCGCCGCCGATTCCCTGGAGCGCGCGGAAGCCGATGAGCTGCGGCATGTTCTGCGCCATGCCGCAGAGCGCCGAGCTGACCAGGAAGATCACGATGGCGAGTTGGAACAGCTTCTTGCGGCCGTACTGGTCGCCGAGCTTGCCCCAGAGCGGCGTCGCGGCCGTCGCGGCGAGCAGATACGCGGTGACGACCCAGGAGAGGTGCTCCATGCCGCCGAGGTCGCTGACGATGGTGGGCAGCGCGGTCGAGACGATGGTCTGGTCGAGGGCGGCGAGCAGCATGCCGAGCAGCAGCGCACCGATGGAGACCAGTACGCCGCCGTGCGCGTGCTCGTCCGGTGGCCCGGGGACGGGATCCGGCTCCGGCCCCGCGGGGCGGGCGCTGACTTCCTGCGTCATGGACACCTCCTGAGGGCTCCCGCGAGTCCTGCGGCATCGCGCGCGGGGCCCCTCCCTCTCCATCCTGGTGCGTGTGACCCGTTATGGCCTGTTGAAGCGGGGGTCTGCATAATCGCTGGAGTTCTCTAGGGGTGGGGTACGAAGAGTGAGCAGCAGGGAGAGACGCCCGAGCGGCGCCGACGGCAGCGGGGACAGGGGCGGGGACACCGGTGGGGACGGCGTGCCCGGCCTGGGCGGCCGGGACGGCCAGCTCTGCCCCGAATGCGGTACGTCGCGGGCATCGGGCAGCGCTCCTGCCTGCGGCTGTACGGAGCGGGCCGCCGACGCGGCGCGGGACGCGAGGTCCGCGGACGCGGCCGCCGCGGAGGACTTCGATCCGCTGCGAATACGTCCCTATGTGACGCTGCCGGAGCCGGGTTCCGGGGAGGCGGAGGCGCCTGATCCGGGGCCGGGAGCGAGGTCGGTTCCCTCGCCCGTTCTCCCGCCGGAGACCGAGGCTCCGGTCCCGCCTCGGTCGGCGGACGTGGGGCTGTTCGCGCCGGGGACGCCGACAGGAGCGGCCCCGGGGTCCTCGGGGCTCGCCTCGGGACCCTCGGGGCTCCCGGGCCCCTCGGGGTCTCCGGAATCTTCCGGGCCGGAAGGAGACCAGCCCTCGCCCACTCCGCCGTACGACGACGGGCCGGAGCCGCGGCGCAGCCGCCGTGTCCGCCTGTACGCGGGGGCGGGCGCCGTGGCGGCCGTGGTGGCCGTCGCAGTGCTGGCGGCGGTGCTGCTCGCGCCCGACAAGCCGCAGCGGGACCAGTCGCTGCCGGACGTGCCGACCCGAGCGGTGACCGCCGCGTCCGACTCCGCCACGGAGCCGCCGAAGTCGACGCCTGCGGCTTCCACGTCGCCCTCCGCGCCCCCGTCCGCGTCGGCTTCCTCGTCGCCGTCGCACAAGGAGAGCACCTCCCCGTCCCCGTCGCGCACCGCCTCGGCCAAGCCACGGTCCACCACGCCGCCGAGCCGCTCGACGGCACGGGCAACGGGTTCCGTGGAGCCGTCGGCACCGAAGGCCGGGGGCGTGCTGCGCCGCGGCGACGAGGGCCCTGAGGTCGTGGAACTCCAAAAGCGCCTGCAGCAGCTGTACTTGTACATGGACGACGCCGACGGCACGTACGGCTCCGAGGTGGCGGACGCGGTGTCCCGCTTCCAGTACGCCCGCGCGACGCAGGGCGACGGCGAGGGGGTCTACGGGAAGAAGACGCGGGCGGCATTGGAGGCGGAGACGAGGGAGCCGTAGGGAGCCCCAGGAACGCGGGGGACGCCGGGAACGCGAAGGCGCCCCGCACCGCAAGGGTGCAGGGCGCCGAAAACTTCGCAGAGGTCAGAGGCCGGAGGCCAAGGGCCAACGCCCCAGAGCCCGAAGACCGGCCAAGATCAGCCGAAGCTGAGCTGAAGCCCGCCACCGGCGACCGGCTCCACCCGTACCTCCGTCAGATCGGCGACATGCACGGTGGGCCCGAACTCCGCGGCCCGGGGGCCGATCCCCACGACCCGCATGCCCGCCGCGAGCCCTGCGGCGATGCCCGCCCCGGAGTCCTCGAAGACCACGCAGTCAGCGGGGTCGAAGCCCAGCTCCGCGGCCCCCTTGAGGAACCCCTCGGGATCGGGCTTGCTCGCGCCCACGCTCTCGGCGGTGACGCGCACGGCGGGCAGCGAAAGCCCGGCCGCAGCCATCCGCCCGGTGGACAGGGGAACGTCCGCGGACGTCACGAGCGCGTGCGGCAGCCCCTCGAGCGAGGCCAGGAAGGCAGCGGCCCCCGGCACGGGGACGACACCCTCCATGTCCGCGGTCTCGGCGGCCAGCATCTCGCGGTTCTCCGCGTAGTTCTCCTCCATGGCCCGCTCCGGCAGCAGTACCGCCATCGACGCGTACCCCTGGCGCCCGTGGACGACCTTGATGACCTCGTCGAAGTCGAGCCCGTGCCGCTCGGACCAGCGCCGCCAGCAGCGCTCGACCACGGCGTCGGAGTTGACGAGGGTCCCGTCCATGTCCAGGAGGAGGGCCCGGGCGGTCAGTACAGGGGCAGTCTCAGCCGTCATCGACGTACTCCAGAGCACAGGGGGAGCGGGAAGGGGAGTGGGAGATTCTGCGGAGAAAAGAATCAAGGCAGCCCCGCCCGCCGGTCAGGGAACACGGGCGGAGCCACTTTGTTCCTCCACGATACAAAAAGGGGCCACCAGACGCCAGCACCGCAGGTCACACCCCTTACAAGGCGGTCCGAGACCAGGGCCGACCGGCTCACCTCAGGCAATTCAGGCAATCGCCTCGTACAGGCTCCACACACCCAGCGCCGTCATCAACAGCGCCGCGATCTTGGTGATGAGCGACAGCGGCACGCGCTTCATCAGCGCCTTTCCGCCGACGATGCCGAGCCCGGCGACCGCCCACAGCGCGAGCACCGCGCCAAGACCCACGGAGAGCGGGTCGTCGTACCGTGCGGCCAGGTTCGCGGTCATGATCTGCGTCAGGTCACCGAACTCGGCGACCAGGATCAGCATGAAGCCCGCGCCGGAGACCTTCCAGAAGCTCTGGTCCTTGGGCTCGCGGACCTCTTCGTCGTCGCCGCCGCCCTTCAGGAGCAGCATCGCCGCCCCGCCGAGGAAGAGGACGCCGGTGAGCGCGTGCAGGAGTTGCTGGGGCAGGAGCGTCAGCACGCTGCCCGCCGCGACGGCGAGCACTACATGGACGACGAAGGCGGCGGCGACCCCGACGAAGACGTACGAGGCGCGGTAGCGCGTCCCGAGGACGAGCCCGGCCAGCGCTGTCTTGTCCGGGAGTTCGGCAAGGAAGACGACGCCGAAGACGAGCGCCATCACGCTGATGCTGATCAAGGTTCCTCAATCGGTCGGGGCTGCCCCACCGAGAGCAATCTGTACATCACGTACGACACCTCGGCACGGCAGCACACACGGACGTACACGGTCGTGTACGTCGGGTACTGCTTGCCGAAGGTCTCGCTGGCCGACCACGTCGATGACGGGGTCTGCCTCCGGGCGCCGGCTCAGACGAGCTGAGCAGTATGTCGACGGTCCGGCGAAGAGCTACTCCCCTTCTGCGCCATCCATCGTACGGGACGTCCGCGCACCCCGGACCGGGGCCTTTCGCCCTCTCCGGAAGGTGACCCAGGTCACCATCGGCGAGCTCCCCGAGGGCCATCCGGCACCCTTCCGCCAACTCCCGCACAGATGACCGGCCATGACACTGCGCCAGAACTCTTGAACTAACCACCTGATTGACGCGACCCTGTCACCTGACGCACATCCGCAGGAAACCCCACCGCGTCAGCATGGCCGCCCCAACGGCCAACATCCCCCCACATCAAGGGAGTTCGTATGTCCGCTGTCTACGCGCGTCGACGCCTCGCCACTCTCACCGCCCTCACCGCGCTCGCCTCCGGGGCGGCCCTCCTCACCGGCGCCCCCGCCCAGGCCGCTCCCCCGGCCCCGGTCTCCGCCGCCACCGCCCGCACCTACCTGGGGCAGCTCACCGTGAAGGCCGAGGGCTCGTCCGACGGCTACAGCCGCGAGAAGTTCCCGCACTGGAGCACGCAGTCCGGGGCCTGCAACACCCGAGAGGTCGTCCTCAAGCGCGACGGCACGAACGTCCAGCAGGACTCCAGCTGCGCGGCCACCTCGGGCACCTGGAAGTCCCCCTACGACGGCGGCACCTGGACCGCCGCGGCCGACGTCGACATCGACCACGTCGTCCCGCTCTCCGAGGCCTGGAAGTCCGGCGCGAGCGGCTGGACCACCGCCCAGCGGGAAGGTTTCGCCAACGACCTCACCCGCCCCCAGCTGATCGCCGTCACCGACAACGTCAACCAGAGCAAGGGCGACCAGGACCCGGCGGAGTGGATGCCGCCCACCGCGTCGTACCACTGCTACTACGCCCGGATGTGGGTGGACGTGAAGCACTACTACAAGCTCACCGTGAACGCGGAGGAGAAGACCAAGCTGTCCTCGATCCTCAACGGCTGCTGAGCTCACCTGCCTGCGAGCAGCGAGGTAACCGGCCTGTAACCAGCGGGAATCCGCGGAACCTCGCCACGGGCCTCCGTCGTTCCGTACCGTACGGGGCGACGGAGGAGAGTGATCATCGTGGCACGGCTGCGCCTGGGTCCACTGCTGAGGTATGTCGACGGTTCGACGGCGACGGTCTGGGTCGAGGCCGACCGCCCGTGCACCGCCGAGGTGCGGTGCGCCGACGGCGCCAAGGGCGCGGCGGACACGTTCCAGATCGCGGGCCATCACTACGCGCTCATCCCGGTCACCGGGCTGCGTCCGGGCACGGAGACCGCGTACGAGGTGCGGCTCGGTGACAGCGGCGTCCCCGTGTGGCCGCTGCCGGAGTCGCCCTTCCCGCCGAGCACCATCCGCACGCCGGGCGAGGGCGACGAGGCGCTCCGCGTCACCTTCGGCTCCTGCCGCTGGGCGGCACCGCCGAGCGACGAACACGACCCCGTCGGGCCCGACGCCCTGGACACCCTCGCCGCCCGGATGGCCACGGGCACGGCGGCCGACCGCCCGGACGTCCTGCTCCTCCTGGGCGACCAGGTGTACGCGGACAACACGTCCGATGCGACGCGCCGCTGGCTCGCGGCACGGCGGAACCTGAACGACCCTTCCCCAAGTTCTCGACTTCGCTCGAACAGGGGAGACCCCATCCGCGACCAGGTCGCGGACTACGAGGAGTACACCCACCTCTACTACGAGTCGTGGCTCGACCCCGAGGTCCGGTGGCTGCTCTCCACCGTGCCGAGCTGCATGATCTTCGACGACCACGACGTCATAGACGACTGGAACACCAGCGCGGCCTGGCTCGCCGAGATGCGGGCGACGCCGTGGTGGCGCGAGCGCGTGCTGAGCGGCCTGATGTCGTACTGGGTCTACCAGCACATCGGCAATCTGCCGCCCGCCGAACTGGAGCGCGACGAGCTGTACGCCTCGCTGCGTTCGACGCCGGACGGCACGGACGCGCTGCGTGCCTTCGCGGCGGCCTCGGACGCCGATCCCACGGCGACGCGGTGGAGCTACCGCCGGGACTTCGGGCGCGTACGCCTGCTGATGATCGACACACGGGCGGCGCGCGTACTCGACGAGCAGAACCGCGCGATGATCGACCCGGATGAGGCCCGCTGGCTGCGGGAGCAGGCCCTGGACGGCGTGGGCGAGGCAGCCGGTGCGGGCGACGCAGGCAGCGTCGACCACCTGCTGATCGGGACATCACTGCCGTGGCTGCTGCCGCACCTCATCCATGACGCCGAGGGCTGGAACGCCGCGCTGTGCCGTGGCGAGCGCGGCGCGCGCTGGGCCCGCTTCGGCGAGGACCTGCGCAGGCGCTCGGACCTGGAGCACTGGGCGGCGTTCCCCTCGTCCTTCGACGCGCTGACCTCCCTGATCGCGGAGGCGGGCACGGGCGCGGGCGCACCGGCGACGGTGTGTGTGCTCTCCGGCGACGTCCACCACGCGTACATCGCGGAACCCACGTGGCCGGGTGGCGGCGGTCCCGACGCCCGCGTCCTGCAACTGACGTGCTCCCCCATCCACAACTCCATCCCCGCGTCGATAAAGCTGGGCTTCCACTTCGGCTGGAGCAGGGTGGGCCGCGCCCTCGGCCGCCGCTTCGTGCGCCACGGACGAACGAAACGGGCCGCGATCAACTGGCGCAGAACGGGCGGCCCTTGGTTCGGCAACCAACTCATGACACTGACGCTACGAGGCCGCTCGGCGGACGTACGCCTGGATCAGGCCCGGGCGGTAAAGGGCGTCGGCGTACACCTGGAGACGACCCAGGAGTCAAAACTCTCGTGAGCGGGCGACGCCGGGGGGCCTCGCGGGGCTGAGGGAGCGCAGCCCCGCAGCTCCCTCAACCCCGGATAAATCCCCTGGGCTTCTCGTCACGGACCTCTCCCCCCAGACCTCCCCGAGACCTCGCGCACCCCCCTTATTCCCCATAGCCCCGCAAAGGCGACGGGCGCCCCATGGGCATCGTGTGACGCAGCCCACACCCGTCTGGCGATCCTTCGCCATGGGTTCGACTTCGGGGCTTCCGGCGGCATGATGAGGCGGACCGTCCGCTTCCATCGCCGCCCACCCCACCTCGCGCCACCGCCCCCCACACCCCCTCCTATGCCCGGGAGTCACACCTTTGTCCGCACCATCCGCAGAGGCCGCACCGGAGCATGACGTAGCAGTCGCCGTCGTCGGCGCGGGGCCCCGCGGCACGAGTGTCCTGGAGCGCCTCTGCGCATCCGCGGTCGAACTCCTGCCGCCGGGAGCACGGCTGACGGTCCACGTCGTCGACCCCTCTCCCCCGGGGCCGGGACGCGTCTGGCGCACCGCCCAGCCGGCCGAGCTACTCATGAACACGGTGGCCTCACAGGTGACCCTCTTCACCGACGACAGCGTCGACTGCGCGGGGCCGGTCCGGCAGGGGCCGAGCCTGTACGCGTGGGCCGCCGCCGGCCACGCTCCGGGGCTCGGCCCGGACGACTACCCGACCCGCGCCTGCTACGGCCGCTATCTGGAGTGGGTCTTCGCCGAGACCCTGCGCCGGGCCCCCGGAACGGTCCGGGTCGAGGTGCACGCGGCACGGGCCGTACGGCTCGACGGCCCGGGTGACGGCGCCCAGACCCTCGTACTCGACAGCGGCCGCGAACTCCCCGGGCTCAGCGCCGTCGTCCTCGCGCAGGGCCACCTCCCCACGCACAGCGACGAAGGGCAGGAGCACCTCGCCGCGCACGCGGCGCGGCACGGCCTGCGCCACATACCGCCCGCCAACCCCGCCGACGTGGACCTGTCGGCCGTGGCCCCCGGTGAACGTGTCCTGCTGCGCGGGCTCGGCCTGAACTTCTTCGACCACATGGCGCTCCTGACGGTGGGCCGCGGCGGACGCTTCACCCCGGCGCCGGGCAACGCGGTGGACGGCACGCGAGGCGGCGGCCTGCGGTATCAGCCATCGGGGCACGAGCCGAAGCTGTACGCGGGTTCCCGGCGCGGCATCCCCTACCAAGCGCGCGGCGACAACGCGAAGGGCCCCTACGGACGGCACGAGCCGCTCGCCCTCACCTCCGACGTCATAGCCCGCTTCCGCAAGCGCGCGGACAGCGGTGACGCCCCGGACTTCCTGGACGAGATATGGCCGCTGGTGGCGAAGGAGGTGGAGACGGTCTACTACACCGCCCTCGTCCAACCCGCCGGGCGCGCAACGGACTTCCGGGACTCCTTCCTCGCCGCACCGCACCACAGCCCTCAAGAAGCCCTCGTACTGGACGAGTTCGGCATCCCCGAGGCCGCACGCTGGTCCTGGGACCGGCTCGCCCAGCCGCACTCCGGCCGCACCTTCCGCTCCCCGGACGACTTCCGCGCCTGGCTGCTCGCGTATCTGCGCGAGGACACCGCACAGGCCGCGCTCGGCAACGTCGAGAGCCCGCTGAAGTCCGCCCTGGACGTGCTGCGCGACCTGCGCAACGAGCTCCGCCTGATCCTCGACCACGGCGGCCTGTCCGGGGCTTCGCGCCGCGAACACCTGGACCGCTGGTACACACCGCTCAACGCCTTCCTCTCGATCGGCCCGCCCCGGCGCCGCATCGAGGAGATGACGGCGCTGATCGAGGCGGGCGTCGTCGAGGTGCTCGGCCCGCGGCTCGACGTGCGGCCCGCCGCGGACGGGACGTATCGCGCGCACTCCCCCGACGTACCGGGGTCGGATGTGTCGGTCACCACAGTGATCGAGGCCCGGCTCCCCGAACCGGACGTGCGGCGCACCGCGGACGAGCTGCTCGGGCAGCTCCTGAGGACGGGCCAGTGCCGCGCCCACGTGGTCGACGGCTACGAAACCGGAGGCCTCGACGTCACACCCCGCCCCTATCACCTGATCGACCGTCAAGGTCATTTCCACGCAAGGAGGTTCGCGTTCGGAGTGCCCACCGAGGGCGTGCACTGGGTGACGGCCGCCGGGGCCAGGCCGGGTGTCGACTCGGTGACCCTGTCGGACGCGGACGCGGTGGCACGGGCCGTGCTGCGGACGGCGGCGGGCGCGGCGGAGGCCCCATCTGCGAGGGGAAGGGTCCCGTCCGCGAGAAGAGCGGAATCTCCCGAATGGCCAGATGTTGAACTTGCAAGCATTGATTAGGTTCCCCTAACCTTGGGCCTCCGCTCGGTTACCGTCCCCAAAAACCGAAGGAGTCCCCCACATGACTGGACGTCTCAACAGCGCCCAGCCCTACGCCCTCGGGCTGTTCCGCATCGTCATCGGCCTGCTCTTCGCCTGTCACGGCGCCGCCTCGCTCTTCGGCGTGCTCGGTGGCGCGATGGGCGGCGGCACGATCGACGCGGGCACCTGGCCGGGCTGGTACGCGGCTGTCATCCAGCTGGTCGGCGGCGCCCTGGTCGCCCTCGGCCTCGGCACCCGCGCCGCGGCGTTCATCTCGTCCGGATCGATGGCGTACGCCTACTTCAAGGTGCACCAGCCGGAGGCCCTGTGGCCGCTGCAGAACGGCGGAGAGGCCTCGGCGATCTTCTGCTGGGCCATGCTCCTGTTCGTTTTCACCGGCTCGGGCGCGCTCGGCCTCGACCGCCTCTTCGCCTCCCGCGGCGAGAAGGCGGACGAGTCGGCGTCGGAGCGGACGCCGGTGGCCGCCTGACGCGTTCACGCGTTCACGCGCAGCTTGGCGTGACGGCGCCTCCTTCCCCGTACGAGTACGAAGTACGGGGAAGGAGGCGCCGTCACGTTCAGACCTCTCGCCGCTCCGAGGCCTCAGCCGACGGGGCCGAACGGCACCGTGAAGCACGCCACCCGGTCACCCGCGCCGCCCTGCTCGCGGTGCAGCACGACGGATGCGGCCCCGCCGGGCCGGAACTCCCAGCCGTGGCGGGCGGTCGCCCCGCCCGAGCCGTCCTTGCCCGCGGTGAAGTCCAGCCAGACCTCGTTCTCCGGGTTGACGTAGGCCGGGTCCTTGGAGGGCTGGACCGGGTCCTCGCGGTGCTGGTAGTGCCCACCGGCCGCGGCCGGGTCGGCGCCGCACGGCTTCTGGTGCACATGCACGCCGTACGCGTGACCGGGCTTCATCCCCTTCACCCGGACTGTGACCGCCATGTCGCCCGGCTCGCTCCGCTGCTCGACCTCGATCCGCGACCCGGCGGGGACGAGCTTCCTGTCGTACGTGATCGCCGACGAGGCGACGAAGGCCGTGGGCGGCGCGAACCGCGCTCCGACCCGGATCTCGTAACAAGGCCCGTCCGCGTCGACCGTGCCACCGCCTGCCGCGAGCACCGCCGCCGCCACGGTCCCGGCGAGCATTCCTGCCACCATCGCCCCGCTCCTTCCGAACCGTCCTTCGGCCCTGCTGGCCTCCGCGCCGGTGACTTCTGTTCGTACGGGACTTCGGCGCCGCATGCCGCATCGAAGGCGGCAGCCGGGTGAACGTGATGTAGCGAACATACGAGCCCCCCGTGGATCTCCGTCGGAGAGCGCGGCGTACGCTGTACAGCTGTCACCAAGCCGCCCCTGCCGCTCCCCCGCGACGTCGCGGCAGTCACGTCGTCGACCGGGGAGTTACGGGGAATTTCGGTGCTTGAAAGTCTGGGCGCACTGACCAGCAGCCCATGGATCTACGCGGCGGTGGCACTCTCCGTGCTCTTCGACATCGTCCTGCCCGTGCTGCCCAGCGGCGTTCTCGTCATCACGGCCGCCACCGCGGCGGCAGCGGCGGGCACGGCCGGTACGGCGGCGGGTACGGCGGGCGCGGGGAACGTCCCGCACGCGGTTCCCGACATCCTGATCCTGCTGTTCTGCGCGGCCACCGCCTCGGTACTCGGCGACCTGGCCGTCTACCGCCTCGCCTGGCGCGGCGGCGAGCGCCTGGACCGCGCCATCGCCCGCTCGCGCCGCCTCACCACCGCGCAGGAACGACTCGGCACGGCACTCTCGCGGGGCGGCGGCATCCTGGTCGTCATCGCGCGCTTCGCCCCGGCGGGCCGCTCGATCGTCTCGCTCGCGGCGGGCGCGGCACACCGCAAGGTCCGCGAGTTCCTGCCCTGGTCGGCCCTGGCGGGCGTGGCCTGGGCCGGGTACAGCGTCGCGCTCGGCTACTTCGGCGGGCAGTGGCTCGGCGCGTCATGGCTGGCCACGGGCGTCTCGCTGCTCGCGCTGTTCGCGGCGGGCGCGGGAGCGGCATTCCTGGTCCGCCGGCCGCGTACGGCTACTGGCTAGGCAGCGGGGCTCAGCCAGCTGGGCCCAGGCGGCCGGACCCAGGCTCAGGCAGCCGGGGCTTCGTCGGACGGCTGCTCGGCCGCCCGCGGCTTGGCCCCGCGCACCTCGATCCCGGCGAGCAGCTCGGCGGTGGCTTCGGTGACCGCGTCCACGGCACGGTCGAAGACCTCGCGGTTGTGCGCGGCCGGGGCGCGGAACCCGGAGACCTTGCGCACGTACTGAAGCGCGGCGGCCCGGATCTCCTCCTCGGTGGCGTCTTCGGGGATGGCGGGCGGACGGAGCGTCTTGATGCTGCGGCACATGCTTACAGCTTGCCGCGAGTGGGACGCGGGCGGGAAGTCCCAGAAGTTCACCCCACCTCACGCGTGGCATCCCTCGCACTCGAAATTCGAACAGGAGTACCATTAGCGGGTGCCTGCAACCCCTGCATACGACTTCCCTGACGACCTCCTCGCGGGCCAGGAGGAACTGCACCAGGTCCGGGCCGAGCTCCTGGCCCTCCTGAAGCGGCTCCCCTGGTCGGTCACGCCGCTGGACGGCTTCAGCGACGACCACGGCTGGCGGAAGGTGGAGCGTCCCGCATCCCCCGGCTGGACCCCTGACGAACAGGCGGAGGTCGAGAAACTCCGTGCGCGGGAGCGGGAGTTGGCGGTGTTCGTCACTTGTCACCGCTTCTGGGAACAGGTGGCGGGACCCGAGGCGGTGGCGGCTCGCGCACGGCTCAAACACGCCCACGGGAAATCCATTGACACGGGGTGACAGCGGGCGTTGACTCCCTCTACGCCAGGGAGGTGCTGCCATGAATGTTCTACTGGTCGTCCTGCTCATCGCCCTGATCGGCCTGGGTTTCAGCCAGCCGCTTCTGTGGCTGGCCGCTGCGGCACTCGTCTTCTTCATGGTCCAGCAGTACGACCGCGGGGGCTCGGGCAAGAGCAGCAGCGGAAGCGGTGCGGGCGCGGCCCCTGGTGCCGGTGGTGGCGGTGGAGCCGGAGGCGGCGGTGGAGGCGGCTACCCCAAGACGTACCGCGACTACCGCATCCGCAAGGAACGCCAGGAGCGCTGGGACCGCAGGTACCGCCGGACCCATCGGGGTTCGGGCCGCTGAACGGTGCGGCCGCCGCCGGGCGACCGCACCCACTGACACCACCGGTATGACTAGTCATCATTCCGGGTGACAAGGCGCTTACCTGCGCAAACGCTGGGGATTGAGGTCATGCACAACGCATCGACCAGCCCCGGGAGCCCACGCGCATGCGCTTTACGACCGTCGCCTTCACCGCCGCCGTCGCGGCCCTCCTGACCGCGGCCGCGCCTTCGGCCACCGCCGAGCCGCACGCCGCCCGGACGCGGGTGGCGACACCCCCCGGCCAGGTCTGCTTCTGGACCAAGCCCGGCATGATGGGCCAGGCCTGGTGCTACGGCCCGCCCGGTTACGCGGAGGCCGAGAACGGCACGCAGCGCAGCGCCCACTCCTTCGAGTCGCGCGCCAACGGCAGTGTCTACGCCATCAGTTACGGCTCCGGATCCAGTTGCGTCTACCGAGAGATCCGCAAGGACGACTACGACGAGGACTGGACGGCCTGGGCCACGAAGCTGGACGGCGTGAGCCACGAGACCATGGGGTGCGAACAGGGCTGACGTACGCAGATGCCGCACCGCCCCCGCCGCCTCCTGGCCGCACTGTTCCTCTCCCCCGCCCTGTTCCTGAGCGCATGCGCGCAGTCGCCCGCACGGGCCCCCGCGATGCCACCGGACGACGTCATCAGAACGGCCCAACAGCAGCTGACGGACGCCTGCTTGAAGAGGCAGGGCCTGAAGCCGCCACGCCCGCACGCCGGTCCCGAGAGGTCATCGGGCCCCGCCCAACAACGTACGGCTGATGCCCTGTTCGGTACGGGCCGCGCGGAACTCTCCATCGAGCTCCCCACCGGGTACCTCGTGCGCGCCCACACCGACGGCTGCCTCGCCGCGGCACAACGCACGCTCTACGGCGACCAGAAGCGCTGGTTCCAGGTCTCGACGATCAGCAACAACCTCAAGCCGGAAGCGGCCCACAGCCACCGCAGCCTCGCGTCGGTCCGCGCCCAGCACCGCGAGGATCTGGCCGACTGGCGAAGGCTGCGCGCACGCGCGCTGCAGCGGGCCAAGGCCCAACTGACCACCCATCACTGACCACTTAACCCCTGACCAGGCAAGAGGGAAGCACCATATGATCAACAAGCACACGCACAGGCCCGCGGCCCTGATCGCCGCCACGCTCCTGGCGGTCGGCACCGCGGTGACCACATCGGCCGCCGCCCAGGCGGCCTCGTGTCCGAGCGGCCAGTTCTGCGCGTGGACGGACAGCAACTTCGGCGGCCAGCGCACGAATTGGTCGGGGGACGACCACGACTGGGAGGACCCCATCCAGGACAACGACTCCTCCTGGGCCAACCACGGCATCTCGGGCCCCGGCATCAAGGACCACGTACAGGTCTACGAGAACCCGGGCCTCGTCGGCTTCGGCACGGTGTGCCTGGGCCCCGGCCAGGAGATCGCCACCCCCAGCGGCTGGGCCAACGACAGCGGCGACTCCCACACGTGGAAGATGGACTGCTAGCCGCCGCCCCACTACGGTGCACCCCTGTATCGGCCGTATCGGCCAACGGGGTGCACCGCCCCCTCGGTCAGCCGAGCGGCACCCCGGCGGGCAGCCCCCCGATCATCGAGGCCGGCCCCCGCGCCGCGTCGCCGACCTTGGTCGTGACGGCAGCGGGGTCGTCCGCGCGTACCTCACCGGCGGCCGGGGCGACGGCGACCTCGGTCAGCGGGTCCTTCAGCTCCTGCGTGGCCTTGGCGGCGGAGTCGAGCATCTGCGTCTCCCCGCCGACAGGCGGCTGCGGCGCGGCGAACGCGGGAGAAACGGCCCCCAGAGCGAGCCCGACACCGACAGCACCAGCAGCGGCCTTGGCAATCTTCACGAGGTGAATCCCTTCCGGCAGGGCCCGACGGCAGTACGACGGTCGCCCACCGAAAGCATCCGGACCGGACACTCCCAGAGCCCTTGCCGAAGTGCCCAACTCACCCAAGATCCCCAAGGTTCTGAACGACCACCCGATCGATTCGACAAGATCAGCGAACGAGGCGGGAAGCCCCGCTGGTGTGCTCGCCCGTACCCCCGGTGGCGCCCACCGGTGGACAGGCAGACGATGGAGTGAAAGGGGTCGGCTGGTGACGGCGTCGGCCGTGGACCTGCGGCGGCGACAACTGACTCCGAGAGTGTGGGCATGGCCCGGACGGAGGAAGTCGTCATGATGGAGGTCAAAGCGGTAGAGAAGCCGGACGAGCGGCGAGATTTCCCACGCGGTCACCTGGAAGCCGTCCACCTCACAGGGCTGGACTTCGCCGTGGGCACCTTCGAGCCCGGCTGGCGCTGGTCCGAGTCCGTGGCCCCACTGGCGGGTACCGAGAGCTGCCAGATCCACCACAACGCCTATGTCGTCAAGGGCCGGATGCGCGTCCGCATGGACGACGGAGCCGAGGGCGAAGTGGGACCGGGCGATGTCTTCGTGTGCTCGCCGGGACACGACGCCTGGGTCGTCGGTGACGAACAAGTCGTCGTGTACGACTTCGCGGGAGGCATGGCGCAGGAGTACGCGAAGGCACCGTAACCCCCGCGCATACATCTGCGCCTCGCACGGCAGACGCCCCCACTCGCTTCCCAGCGGGAGGGGGCGCTTCCGCTGCAACCACCCCTGTAACCAATGGTGCTGCTGTTACCCCCGTGACTCCTGTTACTTCTTCCTTGAACCCGGACATCACCCTGAGGTGACGAAGGGACTCTCCAACTCGACTTCGGCATAACGTGGTTACGGAGAGAGGGGGCTCATGTCCATGTCGTCCGAATCCGTGATCCTCGTCGTCGATGACCACAAGGACACCCTGTTCGCGCTGGAGAGCGCGTTGGCCCCCCTCGGCTACCCGCTGGTGAGCGTGACCAACGGCGACCACGCCCTGAGGGTGATCCTGCGCGGGGAGGTCGGGCTCATCCTGCTCGATGTGCGCATGCCGGGCGTGAGCGGTCTCGACGTCGTGCGCTACGTACGGCGCCTCGACCAGACACGTTCCATACCCATCATCCTGCTGACCGGCTTCGACGTGAGCCGCGAGATCGCCGCGGCGGCCTTCCTGCTCGGAGTGGCGGACGTAGCCCACAAGCCCATAGACCCCCTGACCCTGCGCACCAAGGTCCGCTATCTCTTCGACACCTACGAGCAGTTGAAGTCCCTGCAACAGGAGATAGCGGATCTCCGCTCCCAGGTAAGGGCCGGAACCCTCAAGCCCTCGAACGACAGCCACTCGGCCCCCCGCTGGACCCCCGGCCCCCAGGTCGAAACGTAACGAGAAGACCCCCGGCCAAGATCGGCTGGGGGTCTTCGTACCGGTGGGCGCGGACGGTTTCGAACCGCCGACATCTGCCTTGTAAGGGCAGCGCTCTACCGCTGAGCTACGCGCCCGGGATATTTCGACAGCCTACCTTGCCGGTGGCCCCGGGCCGCAAACCCGTATGGGGTGGTCTCGGGAGGGGGTTAACCCCACCTTTGATCCGGGAGTGGGCCGGATCCCGTCGGGCGGGGTTCCTTCGTACGGTCTGAGGGCGGCTGGGGAAGCCGCAGTCTTGGCGCGGACCGCCCGCCATGGCGACTGCCATGGCCACTCTGGGGGAGATCTTCATGACCGTTCATTCCGTGCACGCGCACGCGCACCGCCGCAGCCATTCCCGGCGTGCCCGCGTTCTCGCCGCCGCCGGTGGCGTCGTCGCCGCCGCCCTGCTCGCCGGTGCCTGTGGCGCCAGTGCCGACGACGACTCCACCCCGGAGCGGCGGACCTTCGCGCTGGAGGGGAAGACCTTGACCGTCGACTCCGACGACTCCTCGCTGGAGTTCGTCACCGGCGACTCCGACGACGGCAAGGTCAAGGTGACCCGGTGGTTCGACGGGTCCACCGCGCTCGGTGACACTCCCAAGGTGACCTGGGCCATGGACGGGGACCGGCTGACGCTGCGCATGAAGTGCTCCGGCGTCTTCAGTGACTGCTCGGCCAAGCACCGTATCGAGGTGCCCCGCGGGGTGGCCCTGAAGGTGGAGAACGGTGACGGGCGTGTGAGCGCCAGCGGGCTGCGGGAGCCGCTCTCCATCCGGACCCACGACGGCTCCGTCAGCGTCAAGGACTTCGCCGGGCCGCTCACCCTGGCCAGCGGCGACGGCGCGGTCGACGCCACCGGCATCCGGTCGACGCGCGTCCGTGCCACCTCCAAGGACGGTGCCGTACGGCTGAAGCTGGCCTCCGTGCCCGACCGCGTCGAGGCCCGCAGCGCGGACGGCGCCGTCACCATCGAGGTGCCGGAGAAGAAGGACGGCCGTGACGTCGCGTACGACGTGACGACCAAGACGGCCGACGGGGGCGTGGATGTTTCCGTTCCCCGCGACAGTGGTAGTCCGCACCTCGTGTCCGCCCGCAGCGAAGACGGCAAAGTCACGGTGCGCAGCGCGAACTAACCGGCCCGTGTGTTCGTCATTAACCGGTGGGAGAATGTGACACCGGGCAAGGCGGATGACAGCACGGGAGAGGGATAGTGACGGCGACACCTTCGCAGCCGTACACACCAGATACGTCCAGTAGATCAGCGCTGCCGAAACCGCCGAAGCTGCCGGAGCTGCCGAGTCTGTCGGACGTGGCAGAGCTGCGGGAGCTGCCGGAACGGCGGGAGCTGTGGACGCCGCCGGAACTTCGCGAGCTGCCGAGGCTGCCGATGCCGACGCCGACGCCGACGCCGACGCCGACGGACGAGGATGTGGTTCGTCGCGGGAGCTTGCGGCCGCGGTCCCGCCCTGGCGTGGCCCCCGCCGTGCCCGCTGCCGTCCCGTCCCGCCCCCGCATTCGCATCCGCCGAAGCCCTCTCCGTGATGCCGTCACGCTCGCCCTCCTGCCCCTCCCCCTCCTCGCCCTCACCCTCCCCGCCGCCTTCGCGGGCGGCGGCACCCGGCGGTGGTTCGGCGGGCGCGGGGAGAGCATGCGGGCCGATGCCCAGGCCGCCAAGGACGCGGCAGCCGCCGCCTTCTACGAGCTGGACACCGCCCAGCGGGACCTGCGGATCTCCATCGAGACCATCGTCGCCGTCGACTCGACGCCCGCCGCGCAGCGTGCCGTCTCCGACTTCGACGCCATCGGGCGGCGGATCGACGAGGCCAGCCAGAAGTACATCAGCGCGGTGGACGCGCACGACCTCGACCGTGATGACCTGGAGGCCTCCGTCGCCGCCCGTGCGCGGACCGAGCTCACCGAGGCCAAAGGCGAGCTGGACAAGGCCAAGCAGGACCTGGACCGCTTCCAGCAGGGGCTCGGCCCGCTGCTCGACAAGGCGGAGACGCAGCTGGCCCGGCTCGCCCCGGCCGTCGAGCGCGCCCGGCAGACCCTCCTCGCCGCCAGCAACGCCCTCGATGCCGTACGAGGGGCCGGGCTCAAGGCCGATGATCTGGCTGCCCGCCTCGCCGCCCTCGGGCCCGAGCTGACCAAGCTCAATCAAGGCGCCGGTCAGCACGGCGTGCCGGAGACCCTGCAGCGCGCCGACCGCGTCCTGCGGGACGCCGAAGCCGTGCGGGCCGAGGCCGAGCAGCTGCCGGAGCGGGCCGCCGAGATAGACCGCCGGCTCGTCACGCTGCGTACGCGCGCGCAGGCGCTCACCACCCGCAGCGGCCAGGTCGACCCGGTCCTCAGTGAGCTGCGGCGGCGGTTCACGGCCGCCTGCTGGCAGGACCTGCAGCGCGTGCCGGACGAAGCCGCGGAGAACGTACGGCAGGCCGAGGCCAAGCTCAAGGAGGCCCGGCAGGCGCGCGAAGAGCAGCGCTGGCCGGACGCCACCGCCCTGCTCTCCACGGTCCGCGCCCTGCTGAACTCGACGGACGAGGCGGTGTCGGCCGCCGGCGACCGGCTGCAGCGGCTCAACGCGGTGGCGAAGGACCCCCAGCAGGAGATCGAGCGCACCCGCTTCGCGATCCGCGACGCCCAGCGCCTGGCCATGGCGGGGCGCCAGACCCCGGAGCAGCGGCACGCCCGTCCGCTGGACGAGTCCGTCGCCCGCCTGGACCGCGCGGTGGCCTCCCTGGAGGGGCGCCACCCGGACTACTGGCACTTCCTGACCGAGACCGAGGCCGTGCGGCAGTCGGTGGCCCGCGTGGTCTCCCAGATCCGGGAGGAGCGGGGGCAGGGGGCCTAGGGGCCTGGGGGGCCAGGCTCCTAGGGGCGACTGGTTTCGGTCCCGTCTGCTGGCGGTCGGGGGCTCGCGGGCGGATCCTTGAGGTACGTACGCCGGATTCCGAGTACGTCGGTGAGTACTGCGGTTCGGAGTACGCGGTTCCGAGTTCGGAGTACGCCGCTCCGAGTTCGGAGCAACGTACAGAGTTCAGAGCAACGTACAGAAGTGTCCTTCGCGCGCTCCAAGGAGGCGGACATGGCCACGCATGTACTTCACTCAGGGGCGAAGCAGCCCAGGCGACGCGTCACGCTCAACGAGCATCTCCCCGTCGACCACCGCCTCAGCACGATCTACCGCTTCGGTGCCGGTCTCATGGGGCTCGTCCTGCTCGCGTTCGGCATCCTCGGCCTGATCGACAAGGTCGGCTTCTTCGACACCGGGGGCGACACCGTCGCCGGTCTGAACACCAACGGCGCGCTCAGCGTCCTGTCGATCTGCGTCGGACTGCTGCTCTTCGTCGGCATGGTGATCGGCGGCAACTTCGCTTCGACGCTCAACATGGTCCTGGGCTGCGCGTTCATCCTCAGCGGCTTCGTCAATCTCGCCCTTCTCGACACCGGCCTCAACTTCCTCGCCTTCCGCATCCAGAACGTCCTGTTCAGCTTTGTGGTCGGCGTCCTGCTCATGATCTTCGGGATGTACGGGCGGGTCGGGTCCGCCCTGCCGCACGACAACCCGTACTGGCAGGCACGCCACCCGGAACAGGTGCGGCACGCCGAGCACGGGCGCATGCACGGAGCTCACCACTCCGGGCAGGCTCTCCGCCCGGACCGGAGCGACCAGCCCGAGCCCGACCGGGCCGACTAGCGCGCTACCGGCCCGACCACCCTGAGCAGGCACGCTGAGCCCCCTGTGCGAGCCTTGAGGCATGTCGGACCTCACCACTGACCTCACTACTGGCCTCACCGCTGCCTTCAGTTCAGCCCTGCGGACCCGGCGCCTGATCGCCATCGTGCGCGGCACCGACGCGGAGGCCTCCTTCCGGACGGTCATGGCCCTCGTCGCGTCCGGTGTGCCGCTCGTCGAGGTCTCCCTCAGCGGTGCCGACGCTCTGGGCGTGCTGCGCCGGGCCCGCGCGGAGCTGGGCGGCGAGGCCTGGCTGGGAGCGGGCACGGTCCTCACCGCGGACGACGCGCGACGCGCCGCGGACGCGGGGGCGAACCTCATCGTGACGCCGGGGCTCGGGGCCGGGGTGGACGAGGCCCTGCGGCGTGAACTGCCCGTCGCCGCCGGGGTGTTGACGCCCACCGACGTGATCGCGGCGAGCGCTGCCGGTGCCGCCGCGCTGAAGGTCTTCCCCGCTTCGGCGATGGGCGGCCCCGCCTACCTCAAGGCGTTGCGAGCCCCCTTCCCCGACGTGCCCTTCGTACCGGTGGGCGGTGTGGACGCGGCCGCCGCCGAGGAGTATCTGGCGCTCGGCGCGGTCGCGGTCGGCGTCGGCTCCCCGCTCATCGGGGACGCGGCGGACGGCGGCGACCTGGACGCGCTGCGCAAGCGCGCGGCGGAGTTCGTGGCGGTCGCGGGGGCCGGCCGGTGAGCGCCCTGACCCAAGCTCGCCCTTCCGACGTCCTGACCCTGGGCGAGACCATGGTCGCCCTGCGCGGCAGCGGTCCGCTCAAGCTGGGCGGTTCGATGGACGTGTCCATCGCGGGCGCCGAGTCGAACGTGGCCATCGGTCTCGCGCGTCTCGGCCACGCGACGCGGTGGGCCGGCGCGGTCGGCGACGACGAGGCGGGCGAGCTGGTGCTGCGCACGCTGCGCGCCGAGGGTGTCGACGTCAGCGGCGCCACCCGCGATCCGGGCGCGCCCACGGGGCTGATCCTCTTCGAGCCGCGGCTGCCCGAAGTGACCCGCGTGCACTACTACCGTGCGGGATCCGCCGGTTCACGCCTCACGGCGGCGGCGGTCGAGGGCGCTTTCGCCACTCCTGGCGCGCCCGGCGTCCTGCACCTCACCGGCATCACCCCGGCTCTCGGCCCGTCCGCCCGCGACGCATGCCGCCGCGCCCTCGAACTGGCCCGGGAGTGCGGCACGACGGTCTGCCTCGACGTCAACTTCCGCTCACGGCTGTGGAGCGCCGAGGAGTCCGCGGCGGTCATGCGTTCGTGGATTCCGTACGTCGATGTCCTCATCGCCTCGGACGACGAACTGCCCCTGTGCGCGCCGGAGGAAGCCACCCCCGGCGAGGCCCGCGCGCTGCTCGCGGGGGGCGTCGGCGAGGTCGTGGTGAAGCTCGGCGCCGACGGGGCGACCGCGCACACCGTCGAGGGCGAACTGCACGTACCGGCGCGTCCGGTGCGTGCGGTGGACGCCGTGGGCGCCGGGGACGCGTTCGTCGCCGGGTACCTGTCCGCGCTGCTGGACGGCGAGAACGTCACGGGCCGCCTCGACCGGGCCGTGACCACGGGCGCCTTCGCCGTGGCATCGCACGGGGACTGGGAAGGGGCCCCCACACGGCCGGAACTCGGACTGCTGGGAGCGGGGCCGGGGACCGTGATCCGCTAGCCCCGCACCCTCCATGGACCCAGGGCCCGACTTGCCGCTAGGCCGCACCCCGCGTGGTCCCGGGGCCCGCGGTCAGCTAGCGCCGCACCCCCGCCGAGTCAGGGCCGGTGACCCGCTGATCCCGCCCCCGCGCAGAGCCAAGGCCCATCGTCCGCTGGCGCCCCACCCCGCGTGGACCCAGGGCCCGCGGTCAGCTAGCGCCCCACCCCGCGTGGAGCCAGGGCCCGCGATCCGCTAGCGCCGCACCTCGCGTGGAGCCAGGGCCCGCGATCAGCTAGCGCCCCACCCCGCGCCGAGTCAGGGCTCGTGATCCGCTAGCGCCACACCCCCGCCGAGTCGGCAGGCTCGCTAGCCGCAGCAGCCTCCGCCACAGCAGCCGCCACCGCCACCGCCCTGCGGGGCAGGGGCGGACGCCGAGGACGAGCCTCCGACGGCCACCGTCGACAGCAGCTTTACCGTGTCCTCGTGCCCGGCGGGGCAGGACGCGGGGGCGGCGGACTCGGCCATCGGGCGGCTCAGCTCGAAGGTGTCGCCACAGGAACGGCAGCGGTACTCGTATCGGGGCATGGGCCAAGGCTAACGGCAGCGGATCACCCGTGGGCAGTCCCAGGCGACCCCGCCGCCGTGAGGAACCCCCGCAGGATCTCCTCCCCCGCCGCGACCCCGCGCTCCGGAAGCACCGTGAGCCCCGGCGCCGTCCAGCCCGTGTCCGCAAGCTCGCCGTGCCCCGGTCGCCAGGAGCGGTCGGCGGCGAGCAACAGGTCGGCGTCGAGGAGCGAGTCACCGGCGGCGAGGATCTCCTCCGCGTCGATACGGCGGGCCACCTCACGCACCGCCGCACTCTTCGTCAGCGGCTTCGGCACGGCGTAGATCTTGCGCCCCTGCAGCGAAACGGTCCAGCCGCGCCCCTCCGCCCACACGGCGAGCTCCTTGACCCAGCCGTCCGGCAGCAGGGAGCGCTCGACGACGAGATAGGCGAAGAGGTCCTCGGCCACCCGCTCCTTCAGGAGCCAGGCGGGGTCGGCAGTACGCACCATGTGCGCGCGGACCTCGTCGAGCGAGGCGCACTCGGCGGCCAGACGGCGGCCGACGCCCGCACGCCACTCGGGGTCGGACACCCCGTCGACGAGCAGGTGCCCGCCATTGGCGCAGATCGCGAACTTCGGTGCGGGGCCCGGGAGATGGATGCGGCCGTACTGTTCGCGCGTACGGGTGGTCGTCGGCACGAAGACCGTGCCGCGGCCCACCTCGTCGAGCAGCCCGGCGGCGGTCTCGGTGACGTACGACAGCGGCTTGCTCTCGTACACCTCGACGCAGAGCAGGCGCGGCGCTTCGGCATCGGGCATGGTCAGGCCGAGGGCGGCGGCGGAGTAGATGAGGGTGCGGTCGAGGTCGCTGGCGACGAGGACCCGGCGGGGCGTGCTCACTTGGCGGCCACCGCCTTGCCGTCCGTGCCGGTGGCGCCGCGCGTGAACTGAGGGTGGATCAATCCGACGCAGGTGTAAGGGAGTTCGTCCACTTCCTCCACCGGTACGCCCCGCTGCTCCGCGAGGAGTCGTACGTGGTCGAGGTCGGCTCCCGCCCCCGCGCGCGCAAGGATCTTCCAGGGCACGCGCCGCAGCAGGACACGCGTGGTCTCGCCGACGCCCGGCTTGACCAGGTTCACGTCGTGGATCCCGTACTCCTCGCTGATCCGCTCCACGGCGGCCCAGCCCTCCCAGGTCGGCGCCCTGTCGGCGGAGAGCAGCTCCTTGACCTGGGCGTCGACGGCGTCGGCCACCTCGTCGAAGCGGGCCGCGACGGCGTCCAGGAAGTCGAGGGAGACGTCGCCGTCGGCGAGCTCGCGGTAGAACTTCGCGCCGTGGAAGTCGTCGGGTCCGACGAGATCCGCGCGCAGGACCGTGCGCGATATCAGGCCGGACACCGTCGAGTTGAGGCAGGCCGAGGGGATGAGGAAGTCCTCGCGGGTGCCGTAGGTGCGGACGCAGGAGCCGGGGTCGGCGAGGACGGCGATCTCCGGGTTGAAGCCGACCGGACCGCCCGACTCCTCGAACTCCCTTACCGCGTCGCCGAGTTCGCGCGTGATCGCACCCTTGCCCGTCCAGCCGTCGACGAAGACGACGTCGGCCGTGTCGTGGTGGGCGGCGAGCCACCGCAGCGCGTTGGCGTCGATGCCTCGGCCACGCACGATGGACACGGCGTAGTGCGGCAGGTCGAGACCGTGCCGGTGCTGCGCCCAGCGCCGCATCAGTACGCCGACGGGCGTGCCCGCGCGGGCCAGCGAGACGAGGACGGGGCGGGGCGACCGTTCGGCGAGCACGGTCTCGGTGACGGTGCCGACGGCCTGCGCGATGCGGGCGGCGGAGGTGCCGAGCGCGGCGCGGAACAGCTCCTGGTACTGCGGGCTCGGCTGGTACTCGACCGGCAGCGACTCGGCGTAGTGCGCGCCGCCGCTCTGTATCGCCTCCTCGCGCTCCTCGGTGGGCGCCTCCAGGCTCACGTCCGAGAGGTCCTGGAGCAGCCAGCCGACGTCTTCGGCCGCATACGAGGAGAAGTCGGGGCCGCGGAGGGGCTCGGGCAGCATGGGGGGCCTTTCGGGGACGTACTCAGAGGTGCGCTCAGGGATGCGCCGGGAGGCTTGCTCGGATGCCTGCTCGGACACTTGCCGGGATATTCGCCCGGTCGCCCGCTCGGGGACGTACGAGGGCACGACGGCGAGCAGCACCCGCGGTGCGTGCGCGGCGAGCTGCGCCAACAGGCCGTCAGGAGCGTGGAGTTCAGGGCGGTCCGCCACGGAGTCGACCACGAGGACGATCGCGTCGAAGCCGCCGCCCGCGACGTTGTACGCGTACCTCTCGCCGGATCCGTCGGCGGGCGCGTCGTGCGCGGGGAAGACGAGGCGGCTGCGGATGGCGTAGCCGGGGTCGTCGACGGCGAGTACGGGCGAGCGGGTGGTGGTGGAGTACCGCACCTCCGTGGCCTCCGCAGCGTCCGTGCGCAGCCGCTCCTCCAGCGCCACCCCGAGGGCCAGCGGCGCGTACATCAGCTCCTCGAAGCCGAGGACCAGGATGCGGCGCGGGGGCGTGACCCCGGTCGCGGGCTCCGCAACCAGCGCCTCCGCGACCCTCTCCGCCATCCCCGGCAGCGCCGCCTCAAGTGCCGCCCGGTGCCCGGGGACGAAGCCGTGGCGCCCGCCGTCCGGCACTCCGGCGGGCCAGCCGAGGTCGACCCGGGTGACGGAGCCGCCCTCCCGGCGCGCAGTGGGGAGCGCCGAAGCCTCGTACTCCTCGACCAGCGCCTGCCCCTTCTCCAGCACGCCGTCCGGCAGGCTCACCCTGCCGGACGCCGTCGTGATCAGGTCGACCCGCGCGCCGATCTCGCGGGCGAAGTCGGCCAGGCGGCCCTGGTCCTGCGGGGAGCGCATGTCGACGAGCGCCACGATGACGTACCGCTCGCGCGGGTGCAGCTCGTGCAGGGCGCGGATGGTGTTGAGGACCGTGTTGCCGGTGGAGAACTCGTCGTCCACGAGGACCAGTGGGCCGTCCCTGGTGAGCAGCCGGGGGTCCTCGGGGAGCAACAGGTGCGAGGTGGCGTGCGAGTGGGACTCCTCGAAGCCGCCCGCGCTGCGCACTCCGTCGACCGGGCGGCGCGTGGAGTGGAGGTAGGGCGCGAGGCCGATGCCGTCCGCGACGCAGTGGCCGAGGCCGGTCGCCGTCTCCGCGTACCCGAGCACGACCGCGCGCCGGGCCTCCGCGTCGCCCAGGAGCGTACGCGCCCGTTCACCGAGGTCGCGCCCGGCCGCGTACACGACGGAAGGGAGCTGTGGCACATGCTTGCCGAGGACGTTCGACACCAGGAGGTGCGCCCGCTTCGGGTTACGGCGCAGGGCGAGGCCGAGCATGCCGCTCAGCCCCGCGTCCCCGGCCAGCTCCACACCGAGCCGCTCGGCGACCCACGTCCCTGACCACACCACGTCCACGTCGTCGTTCACAGTCCTCGCACAGTCCTTGCGTTGCTTGCGTTGCTTGCGTTGCTTTGGGCGGCCCGGGTCCGGCCCAGGCGTCGCTTTGGGCGGCCGGAGTCCGGCCCAGCGGTGGTGGTCAGCCGGAGAGCCCGGCGGTGAGCAGCTCCACGAAGCCGATGTCCTCGCGCGCGACGCCGAAGACCTCGGCGCGCTGGAGGGTCCGCTCGGCCCAGGCGCGGTGCGGCTTCACTTCGTTCATCTTGTTCGTGTACGTCGAGCGCATGACCCCTCCGCCGTCCCGCTCCGGGCGCAGGATGTCCTCGGCGTCGCTGAACTCCTCGTGGCTGACGACCGAGAGCGCGTGCACGGGCAGCACGTGCGAGGGGTGGATGCAGGTCTTGCCGAGCAGGCCGTTGGCCCGGTCGAGCTCGATCTCGCGCAGCAGCCCGTCGATGTCGTGCTCGATGAGCGCCTGCCGCAGCTCCTCGGCCCGGCCCTCCAGGAAGGGGCTCCGGCGCAGCTGCGGCTTGAACATCCTCTCCTGGACACGGAAGTACTCCCACACGGGTCCGGTCACGGTGAAACCCGTGCCGTCGGCCCTGCCGAGGTGATTGACCACGTCGGCGATGACCGAGGCCACGATGTGGACGTCGTACGCCGTCATGTGCGGGGGTCTGCGCAGTCCGTACGCCGAGCAGAAGTCGGTGACGCCGAGCCGCAGCGCCAGCACCCGCTCGCGGTACTTGTCGACGGTGCGGGCGATCCCGGCGAGGGTGTCCGAGCGGCTCTCCAGGTGCAGCAGCTCGGGCGATTCGAGGACCGGCATCGCGAAGAGCCGACGGCCGCTGACGGCTTCCGCCGCGGCGAGCGACTCCAGGAAGGCGACGCCGCGCTCCTCGGTGAACTTCGGCAGCACGAATCCGGACAGCAGCCGGATGGATGGGCCGAGGCGGTCCACCAGGTCGGGTATCTGCTCGGGGGTGCGGACCCGTATGAACAGCAGCGGCGGTTCCACGCCGTCCCGGCCCGCTCCGTCGCCGCCGCCCGCTCCGTCCCGCTGCGTCGCGTCCCGCTCCGCCAGGTCGGCGAACTGCCTGACCAGGTTCTCCTCGGCTTCGACGACCTCCGCGTCGTCGATCGAGTCCTCCAGGCAGAGCACCATCGAGATCACGCCACGCCCAGCCTGCTTCAGGATGTCGTCGGCGAGGCGGGGGCGCGTGGCAGGGCTGTAGAGCGTGGCCCCCAGGGCGGCGGCGAGCAGACGCGGGGAGGAGTCCGCGGTGAAGACGCACGGCTCCCGATGGAAGAGGCGCTGTCGCACCTCTGGGGCGATGTGCCCGAAATGACGCATTATTTCCCCTGTACTCGTCGGCGCGACCCGACGTGATGTGGCCGGTAATAGTACGTAGGGACGGGTGTCAAGGGTTCCCCATGGGCATGAAATTCAAGTAACTCGGCCATGACTGACACACAGGCCACACACCGTCACCCCCGCGTTGTCCCGTCCAAACCCGGGAAGGCAGGATGACCGCATGACGCACGCGATGTTGAAGGGGTCGAACGTCCCGCTCGAAGCCACGGCCGTCCGCGCCGTACTGCGCTGGACCCCCGGGCAGGGCGTCCCGGACGTCGACGCGTCGGCCCTGCTGCTCGGCGCCGACGGCCGCGTGCGCTCCGACGAGGACTTCGTCTTCTACAACCAGCCGCGCCATCCGTCGGGCAAGGTCTGGCGGCTGGGCAAGAAGCGCGTCGCCCAGGGCCTCTCCGAGGGCTCGACCGACACGATCCAGACGGACATGGCAGGCCTGGACCCCGCGGTCAGCCGAGTCCTCCTCGTCGCCTCCGCGGACAACGTCGCCTTCAAGCACGTAACCGCTCTGCGCATCCTGCTGTACGACGCCGGAGCGGGCGAGGCCGAACCGCTCGCCTACTTCGACATCACCCCGCAGACGGGCTCCGAGACGGCCCTGATCTGCGGCGAGCTCTACCGCCGCGGCGACGTCTGGAAGTTCCGCGCCCTGGGAGAGGGATATCTGAACGGCCTGGAGGGTCTCGCCGGCGACTTCGGGATCTCCGTGGACGAGTCCGAGGCGGTGCCCGAGCCGACGACCGAGGCATCGCTCCCGCAGCCGTACCCCCAGCGGCAGGCGCAGCCGCAGCCGATGCCCACACCGGCCACGCAGGCTCAGGCTCCGGCTCCGGCTCCGGCTCCGCAGATTCCGGCTCCGCAGCCCTTCCCCGCCCCGGCCCCGCAGCCCTCGTACGGCTACCCTCCCGCGCCGCCGCGCCACCAGCCCGCCCCGCAGCCGTCCTACGGCTACCCGCAGCACGCGCCCGCGCAGGCGCCGCCGGTGCCGCAGCCCTCGTACGGCTATCCGCAGCCCGTGGCCCCGATGCCCGACCCGAACTTCCGGCTGCCGCCCCAGGGACCGCAGTTCCTCGCACGCTGAGTCCGCGGGGCCTGCGGGTCGGGCGGGGTGCGCGGGGCTCGCGGCGTGCGCGGGGCTCGCGGCGTGCGGGAGGCATGCGGGGTGGACGAGTCGCGCGTGGCGTGCAGGGCGGCTGAGGTGCGTGAGGCGGCTGTCGGGGCCAGGAGGAGGGCGCCCGGAGCCGTCCGGGCGGTTCAGGTGCCGCCCACCTTCGACTTGTAGCCGCGGCCCCACTGCAGCCCCCAGCCGTACAGCCGGTCGAGTTCGGCCTGGAAGCCGTACACGAACTTCACCTCACGGCGCACGATCAGCTCGCCCTTGACGTTCTCCAGCATGAATATCGCGCAGGAGCGGGCCTGCGGCTGGCGCTCGTCCAGGTCGATCTCGATCCGCGGGCCGTTGCTGGGGTAGAGCGTGACCTTGGCGTGCGTGCGGTCGAAGGCCGGCGTCTGGTCGTAGATGTAGGCGAAGAACAGCAGCCGCTTGATCGACTCCCGGTGGTCGAGGTTCACGTAGATCGTCTCGCCCGACGGCGAACCGAACCGGTCGTCGCCGCTCAGCTTCACGTACGGCGGGGCGTTCAGGCTGCCGAAGAAGCTGCCCAGCGGCTGCACGACACCCTTGGCGCCTTCCACCGTCTCGTACATACAGCCGAGGTCGAGGTCCACGTTGACCACGCCCTGGGTGTGCGCCTGCACGACGTCGGGCTGGAACATCCTGAAGGGGTGCCGCAGCAGGCCGCCGCCCTTGGGCTTGCCGATGATGTCGGACGTGCGCATCTGCCAGGAGAGGTTGACCCGGAGGTTGCCTGTGGACGCGCCCTGTTTGTTGAGCGAGACCGTCGGGTGCCGCTTCGTGAGTTCGATGGAGTTGGTCGCCGCGCTACCCGACTCGTAGTCCATCGAGCGCCCACGCCACAAACCGTCCCAGAAGGACATCGCCGCCCCCAAAAAAGTACCGGAGCCCCTTGGGCCCCTTACGAATGCCACGGGGCGGCCAGGAGGACTCGTCCTCGATGGCCGCCCCGTTCAGAAGCGTTCCTCACTCTTCCCCGCGTCACACTCCGGGGACGCGTCCGACCCTGGGCCGGACGTCACGTCAGCCCCTGGGCCGGACATCACGTCAGCCCCTGGGGCGGACGTCAGACGGTCAGACGCCGGAAGGGACCTCAGTCTTCTCGTCCGAACCCGAGCCCTTTCCCTCGGCTGCCGCCAGTTTCTTGTTGCGGCGGACCGAGGAGAAGAAGGACCAGGCGATCAGGATGACGCCGGCGGAGCCGGTGATCACCTCGTGGATCTCGTACTGGATCGTGACGAGCAGGATCACGGCGAGGGCGCCGATCGCGTAGTGCGCGCCGTGCTCGAGGTAGACGTAGTCGTCGAGGGTGCCCTGGCGGACCAGGTAGACCGTGAGCGAACGGACGTACATCGCGCCGATGCCCAGACCGAGCGCCATCAGGACGATGTCGTTCGTGACGGCGAAGGCACCGATGACGCCGTCGAAGGAGAACGACGCGTCCAGGACCTCGAGGTACAGGAACATGAAGAAGGCGGCCTTGCCGGCCAGGACGACGGCAGGAACCTTCTTGCCGCTCTTCTTGGCCTCTTCCTCCTGCTCGTGCTCGCGCTCCTCCTCTTCCTCGAGTTTGTTCTCGAAGAAGCCCGAGAGACCGCCCACCACGAGATACGTGATGAGTCCGGCGATCCCGGAGATGAGCACGGTCTGCGCCTTGTCCACATGCGCGCCACCGTGCTGGTGGGCGTGGGTGGCGAAGGTCATCGCGGTGATCATGAGCACGACGAGTGCGATGCAGACCGACAGCATGTCGACCTTGCCGAGCTTGGCCAGCGGGCGCTCAAGCCAGCCGAGCCACTTGATGTCACGGTCCTCGAAAATGAAGTCAAGGAAGATCATCAACAGGAACATGCCACCGAACGCGGCGATCGACGGGTGAGCGTCGGTCACCAGCTGCTGGTACTTGTCCTTGTCGTCGAGCGCCAGACGCACAGCCTCGATCGGGCCGATCTTGGCGCTGATGGCCACGATCGCGACGGGGAACACGAGCCGCATGCCGAAGACGGCGATCAGCACACCGACGGTGAGGAAGATCTTCTGCCAGAAGGCACTCATCTTCTTCAAGATCCCGGCGTTGACCACCGCGTTGTCGAAGGACAGCGAGATCTCGAGGATCGACAGGATCGCCACGATCCCGAAACCTGTCCACCCCCCGTAGAACACCGCCGCGGCCAGGCCGACCGCGGTAACCGCGAACGACCAGCCGAAGGTTTTCAGAAGCACTGGCTACCCAATCGTGTGTGTACGGGCTCCCGTTTAGCGGTCTCCCCCGCGCCGGTCCCCGGCTTTACGAAACATTGACCCCGAAGTCTAGAGCGATGCCCCGCAGTCCTGACGCGTACCCCTGCCCAACGGCACGGAACTTCCACTCACCGCCATAGCGGTACACCTCACCGAAGATCATCGCGGTCTCCGTGGAGGCGTCCTCGGAGAGGTCGTACCGAGCGAGCTCCTGCTGGTCCGCTTGGTTGACCACCCGGATGAAAGCGTTGCTGACCTGGCCGAATGTCTGGCCGCGGTTGTCCGCGTCATGGATCGAGACAGGGAAGACGATCTTGTCGCAGTTGGCGGGAACCTTGGAGAGGTCGATCAGGAGCGACTCGTCGTCCCCCTCGCCCTCACCCGTGAGGTTGTCGCCGGTGTGTTCGACGGAGCCGTCCGGGCTCTTGAGGTTGTTGTAGAAGACGAACCACTCATCGCCGATGACCCGGCCCGAGTTGCACATCAGCGCACTGGCATCGAGGTCGAAGGGGGCTCCGGTGGTGGAGCGCGCGTCCCAGCCGAGGCCGACCAGGACCTGTGTGAGGTTCGGTGCGGCCTTGGAGAGGGAGACATTGCCTCCCTTGGCGAGCGTGACGCCCATGATGTGGTCCTCCCCGTGGTTCGAGAGCAAGAGTTCCCCGGTCCCCCATGGTTCGGGAGCACTGCCCGGGAGCAAGAGTTTTGAGCACGTCCGGCGCCGCACTCGTGGTGTGCGGCGCCGGACGACAAGGCGGAGGGCGTTACTCGGCTCAGACGTTGACGCCGAAGTCCTGCGCGATGCCGCGCAGGCCCGAGGCATAGCCCTGGCCGACGGCGCGGAACTTCCACTCCGCCCCGTTGCGGTACAGCTCACCGAAGACCATCGCCGTCTCCGTCGAGGCGTCCTCGGAGAGGTCGTACCGTGCGATCTCCGCGCCGCCCGCCTGGTTCACGACGCGGATGAACGCGTTGCGGACCTGGCCGAACGACTGCTGGCGGGTCTCGGCGTCGTAGATCGAGACCGGGAAAACGATCTTGTCCACGTCGGCCGGAACGGCTGCCAGGTCGACCTTGATCGCCTCGTCGTCGCCCTCGCCCTCACCGGTGGTGTTGTCACCGGTGTGCTCGACGGAGCCGTCCGGGCTCTTCAGGTTGTTGAAGAACACGAAGTTTCCGTCGCTGCTGACCTTGCCCTCGGCGTTGGTCAGAATGGCGCTCGCGTCGAGGTCGAAGTCCGTACCGGTGGTGGTACGGACATCCCAGCCCAGGCCGACCAGAACCGCGGTCAGGCCGGGCGCCTCCTTGCTCAGCGATACGTTGCCGCCCTTGCTGAGGCTGACTCCCACAGGTCCTCCCAATTGATGTCCAGGGGCGGGGAGCCCCAGTCGTGCTTTGCCATCGGATCAACGAGTGGATCCTAGTGACCGGTTCCCGGCCGCCACAGGCTCTGCACCTGAAGAATCACAGGGTGTCACCCCTGAGGAATCACAGGGTGCCGAGCGCCTTGACGTACTCGTTGAGGTCGCGGGCGTCCGGCAGGCCGTTGACGACAGTCCAGCGCACCACGCCCTCCTTGTCGATGATGAAGGTGCCACGCACCGCGCAGCCCTTGTCCTCATCGAAGACCCCATACGCGCGCGACGCCTCGCCGTGCGGCCAGAAATCGGAGAGCAGCGGGTACTCCAGGCCCTCCTGTTCGGCGAAGACGCGCAGGGTGTGCATGGAGTCGTTCGAGACCGCGAGCAGCTGGGTGTCGTCGTTCACGAACTTCGGCAGTTCGTCGCGCAGCGCACAGAGCTCGCCCGTGCACACACCGGTGAACGCGAACGGATAGAAGAGCAGCACCACGTTCTTCTCGCCGCGGAAGTCCGACAGCTTCACGGTCCGGCCGTGGTTGTCCTTCAGCTCGAAGTCCGGGGCCTTGGTGCCGGTCGCGATTCCAGCGAGCGCCATGAGTTCGCATCCCTTCGATGGGGCTGTTCGGGTGATGCCCACCCTACGCAACGGGCGTTTCGCCCGATCACCCCGCAGGGCGGACACTTTCCTCGCCGCTCCCCTGCCGCTCCTTGCGGCCCGCGCACACGCGTGAGCCCCCACCGGCATGCACCGGTGGGGGCTCACAGCGATTGGCTCAGTCGACTTCCTGCTGCCTGAGCGGCAGCTTCACCGCTTCTTGGCTGCCGCCTTCGGCGTGACCAGACGGCTGCCCGTCCAGTCCTTGCCCGCGTTGATGCTCTTGGTCTGAGCGAGGCCGGCCGTCGTGGCTGCTTCGTTGATGTCGCTCGGCTCGACATAGCCGTCACGGCCTGTCTTGGGCGTCATCAGCCAGAGGTCGCCACCCTCTTCGATCAGCTGGGTGGCGTCCACCAGCGCATCCGTCAGGTCGCCGTCGTCCTCGCGGAACCACAGCACTACGGCGTCAGCAGTGTCGTCGTAGTCCTCGTCGACGAGCTCGCTGCCGATCACCCCTTCAATGGCCTCGCGGAGCTCCTGATCGACATCGTCGTCGTAGCCGATCTCCTGGACCACCTGCTCGGGCTGGAATCCCAGCCTCGCGGCAGGGTTGGTCCGCTCCTCCGCGTGGTCCGCGGTCGCGCTCACGGCTTGCCTCCTGATCATGTTTTCGGGAATGCCTTCATCCACGCGCGTGCGCGGGACATTGGCGGTAGTCCACACGGGCGGACCGGATCGCGCAAGTACCCGGCCGTCAAGACCGCTGAAACGGTGACGTTCCCGGCCGTGTCGACGCAACTCAAGGCCCACCTGCCAGATCCTTCTCCGCTCGCACGTCGCTCGTACGACACCGCTCGGAACTGAGGTCCGAACGGCCTTACGAACCGGCTAGGCAGGATGGGCGTATCGTTGCGATTTGGTCGAGCCTACCCCAGGGCCGCCGGGCGGACCCCTCGGTTACCTCTCAGTAGAGATGACGATTCCGCCTACGCGGTACACGATGGGGAACGTCTCACAGCCAGGCAGAACCCAGGCGAAAGCCCCAACAGCGAAGGAACAGCGTGGCTTCCGGATCCGATCGCAACCCGATCATCATTGGCGGCCTGCCGAGTCAGGTCCCGGACTTCGATCCCGAAGAGACCCAGGAGTGGCTCGACTCCCTCGATGCCGCGGTCGACGAACGCGGCCGCGAGCGGGCCCGCTACCTGATGCTCCGGCTCATCGAACGCGCGCGCGAAAAGCGCGTCGCCGTGCCCGAGATGCGCAGCACGGACTACGTCAACACGATCGCCACCAAGGACGAGCCGTTCTTCCCCGGCAACGAGGAGATCGAACGCAAGGTCCTGAACGCGACCCGCTGGAACGCCGCGGTGATGGTGTCGCGTGCCCAGCGCCCCGGCATCGGGGTCGGCGGCCACATCGCCACCTTCGCCTCGTCGGCCTCGCTCTACGACGTGGGCTTCAACCACTTCTTCCGCGGCAAGGACGAGGGCGACGGCGGCGACCAGATCTTCTTCCAGGGGCACGCGTCCCCCGGCATCTACGCCCGCGCGTTCCTCCTCGACCGACTCTCCGAGCAGCAGCTCGACGCGTTCCGCCAGGAGAAGTCGAAGGCCCCGAACGGGCTTTCGTCCTACCCGCACCCGCGTCTGATGCCGGACTTCTGGGAGTTCCCGACCGTCTCGATGGGCCTCGGCCCGCTCGGTGCGATCTTCCAGGCGCGGATGAACCGCTACATGGAGGCGCGCGGCATCGCCGACACCTCCAAGTCGCACGTCTGGGCCTACCTCGGCGACGGCGAGATGGACGAGCCCGAGTCGCTCGGCCAGCTCTCCATCGCCGCCCGCGAGGGCCTGGACAACCTGACCTTCGTCGTCAACTGCAACCTCCAGCGCCTCGACGGCCCGGTGCGCGGCAACGGCAAGATCATCCAGGAGCTCGAGTCGCAGTTCCGCGGCGCCGGCTGGAACGTCATCAAGCTGGTCTGGGACCGCAGTTGGGACCCGCTGCTCGCCCAGGACCGCGACGGCGTCCTGGTCAACCGGCTCAACACCACCCCCGACGGCCAGTTCCAGACGTACGCGACCGAGACCGGCTCGTACATCCGTGAACACTTCTTCGGTGACGACCACCGCCTGCGCGCCATGGTCGAGAACATGACCGACGAGCAGATCCTGCACCTGGGCCGCGGCGGTCACGACCACAAGAAGGTCTACGCGGCCTACGCGGCGGCCAAGGCCCACAAGGGCCAGCCGACCGTCATCCTGGCGCAGACGGTCAAGGGCTGGACGCTCGGCCCGAACTTCGAGGGCCGCAACGCCACGCACCAGATGAAGAAGCTGACGGCCGACGACCTCAAGGGCTTCCGCGACCGCCTGCACATCCCGATCACGGACAAGGAGCTGGAGGGCGGCGCCCCGCCGTACTACCACCCGGGCCGCGACTCGGAAGAGATCCAGTACATGCACGACCGCCGCCAGGGCCTCGGCGGTTACGTCCCGACCCGCGTCGTCCGCTCGAAGCCCCTCCAGCTCCCCGAGGACAAGACGTACGCGACCGCGAAGAAGGGCTCGGGTCAGCAGTCGATCGCCACCACCATGGCGTTCGTCCGCATCCTGAAGGACCTCATGCGGGACAAGGAGATCGGCAAGCGCTTCGTGCTGATCGCCCCTGACGAGTACCGCACCTTCGGCATGGACGCCTTCTTCCCGAGCGCGAAGATCTACAACCCGCTCGGCCAGCAGTACGAGGCCGTCGACCGCGAGCTGCTCCTCGCCTACAAGGAGTCCCCGACCGGTCAGATGCTGCACGACGGCATCTCGGAAGCCGGCTGCACGGCCTCGCTGATCGCCGCGGGCTCGGCCTACGCCACCCACGGCGAACCGCTGATCCCCGTGTACGTCTTCTACTCGATGTTCGGTTTCCAGCGCACCGGCGACCAGTTCTGGCAGATGGCCGACCAGCTGGCCCGTGGCTTCGTCCTGGGCGCCACCGCCGGCCGCACGACACTGACCGGCGAGGGCCTCCAGCACGCGGACGGCCACTCGCAGCTGCTCGCCTCGACCAACCCGGGCTGCGTCGCCTACGACCCCGCCTTCGGTTACGAGATCGCGCACATCGTCAAGGACGGCCTGCGCCGGATGTACGGCCCCGACAGCGAGGACGTCTTCTACTACCTCACCGTCTACAACGAGCCGGTCCAGCACCCGGCCGAGCCCGCCGATGTGGACGTCGAGGGCATCCTCAAGGGCATCTACCGCTACAAGGCGGGCGAGCAGGGCGCCATCCCGGCGCAGATCCTCGCCTCCGGCGTCGCGGTGCCGTGGGCGGTCGAGGCCCAGCAGATCCTCGCTTCGGAGTGGAACGTCAAGGCGGACGTCTGGTCGGCGACCTCCTGGAACGAACTGCGCCGCGAGGCGGTCGACGTGGAGCGCCACAACTTCCTGCACCCCGAGGAAGAGCAGCGCACCCCGTACGTGACGCAGAAGCTGTCCGGCGCCGAGGGCCCGTTCGTGGCCGTCTCCGACTGGATGCGGAGCGTCCCCGACCAGATCTCCCGCTGGGTCCCCGGCACGTACCAGTCCCTAGGCGCCGACGGCTTCGGCTTCGCGGATACCCGCGGTGCGGCTCGCCGCTTCTTCCACATCGACGCGCAGTCGATCGTGGTCGGCGTGCTCACCGAGCTGGCCCGCGAGGGCAAGCTCGACCGCTCCGTACTGAAGCAGGCCATCGACCGCTACCAGCTGCTGGACGTCACGGCGGCCGACCCGGGCGCCGCTGGGGGCGACGCCTAGGCCCTGATGCCCAGGGCCTGGTCCCTGGGCCTGGTCCCTGGGCCTTGTGGCAACCGCCGTGCGGCGCTGGTCGCCGCGCGGCAGCCGGTCGCCGTGCGGTATGCGCGGCGCCAATAGCACGTAGGTCGTCCGGAGGGCGGTGGGGCGGTGGCTCCCGCCGCCCTCCGGCGTTTCCTACGATGCGCGCATGGAAGCGCCCGTAAAGCACCCACCGGCACAGCTCCGTTGGGAGCGACGCACCCAAGGCCCGCTCCTCGTGCTCGCGGTGGCCTTCGCCGTCGCCTATGCCGTGCCCATCGTGGCGCCCGACGCGAGCGAGGGCGTCGGAACCAGTTGCACGGTGGTGGAGTGGATCGTCTGGGCTTCGTTCGCCGCCGACTATCTCGTACGTCTCTACCTCACCGACCACCGCAAGCAGTTCGTCCGCTCGCACTGGCTGGACCTCTGTGCTGTCCTCCTCCCGATGTTGCAGCCGCTGCGGTTGCTGCGGCTGGTCTCGACTCTGATGCTGGTCGGGCGCCGGGCGCGGATGGCGTCTCAGATTCAGCTGACGACGTATGTCGCCGGGGCTGTCGTGGGCCTCCTCATGTTCGGTTCGCTGGCCGTCCTTTCGGTGGAGCGGGAGTCACCGAACGGCAATATCAAGACTCTTGGCGACGCGGTGTGGTGGTCCTTCACCACGATGACCACCGTCGGCTACGGCGATCACGCGCCGACGACCGGGCTCGGCCGCGTACTCGCGGTCGGCCTGATGCTGTCGGGCATCGCGCTCCTGGGTGTGGTCACCGCCAATATCGCGGCCTGGTTCATCGCGCGCTTCGACCGGGACGATGTCGAGGAGCGGCGCCAGACAGCGGCGATCGAGGCGCTGACGACGGAGGTGCGAGCGCTGCGGGAACAGGTGAGGGCGCTGTCGACCGGGGTGCCTCAGTCGGCGTCGGTGGACGTTCAGCGGCCGGCGCCGGTGGACGTTGCGCACCCGGCATCGGGGGAGGTTCCGCGTCCGGCGCCGGACGCGGATGCTCCTCAGGCGCCTCCGGTCAGCTCTCCCAGACCTTGAACGCCCGTACGCGATAGGGCGATTCGGGTACCCAGGTGCCACCCCCTGGATAGGTGTCGAACTCACCGGTCTCGGCGCACTCCACGGATTGATACGTGGTGACCGGCCGGCCCGTGCGGTTGGCGAGGGCTTGAGCGCTGCCCCCCTCCGGCAGCGCTACACAGCTCTCGATGTCGATCTCGGACAGCTCATACGTCCGTCGGGCGCCTTTGAACTTCACCTTTCCCCATAGGCAGAGCTCCCCCGGCCCGCAGGCGGCGAGCGTGGGTGGCGCGGCGGCTCCGGCGTATTTCGCGGGTGTCGCGAGATCGGCGTGTGTGGCGGGTGCCGCGGCACCGGCCTGTGCGGGGGCAAGGATCACCGTGGCGAGTGCGGCGACGGCGAAGGTCGTGGGCGTGGTCGTACGCATCTGCTTCAACTCCCGTGTCGTTTGGATCACTTGCCAGAACTGTGACCCACTCGCTAGCTCCGTCGGAAGGGGTACGGATGTGCGTCACCCAGATAGGCGAAAGCCCCCCAGTTGAACCCTGAGGGGCTTTCCCTGATGCGTGAGCGCCAGGCAGATGCTTGCTCGGCGTGCGCCGACCCGATGTCCTGAAATGTCTCCGGACGGGGACCGGAACGTCTCCGGCTAGATGTGTCCGACTCCGGCTCCCGCTTCGGCGTTGGCGCCTCGCTTGGTCAACGTGGCGACCAGGGCCGCGACGACCGCGACGGCACCGGCGACGGTGAAGGCCAGGCCCATGCCGGACACGAACGTCTCGTGCGCGACCGAGGTGATCGCGTCGGCGATCGGCTCCGGCGCCTTCGGCGGCACCGGGGCTCCACCCATCTCGATGGCGCCGGAGGCCTGGTCGAGCTGGGCCGACGTCATGGGCGGAAGCTTGGCGTCCGCCCAGTTCGAGGGAAGGTCCTTGTCGACCCGGGAGGCCATCACCGCGCCGAGCACCGCCGTACCGAGAGCGCCGCCTACCTGCATGCCGGCCTGCTGGAGACCGCCTGCCACGCCGGACAGCTCCAGCGGGGCGTTGCCGACGATGACCTCGGTGGCTCCCACCATCACGGGCGCGAGACCGAGGCCGAGGAGGCCGAGCCAGAGCGACATCGGCAGGGTCGCGGTGTCCGTCGTCATCGTGGACATGCCGAACATCGCGACAGCGGTGGCCACCATGCCGCCGACGAGCGGAACGCGCGGGCCGAACTTCGTGATGAGCGCACCGGCGATCGGCGAGGACACGATCATCATGGCGGTCAGCGGCAGGAGGTGCAGACCGCTGTCGACCGGGCTCATGCCGTGGACGTTCTGCAGGTAGAACGTGACGAAGAACAGGCCGCCCATGAAGGCGAAGGCCATCAGCACCATCAGGACCACGCCGGCGGACAGCGGGACGGACCGGAACATGCCCAGCGGGATGAGCGGTTCCTTGACCTTCGTCTCCCAGAAGGCGAAGAGCGCGAAGAGAACCACCGCGCCCACGAGGAAGAGCAGCGTCCTGGGTCCGCCCCAGCCCCACTCCGAGCCCTTGATGAGGGCCAGGATCAGCGCGAACATGCCGCCCGACAGCAGAACGATGCCGGGGACGTCGAAGGACTTCGGCGCGTTCTCCGCGCGGTGGTCCTTGAGGATCACCAGGCCGAGAACGAGGGCGATGACGCCGACCGGCACGTTGATGAAGAACACCGACTGCCAGCTGACGTGCTCGACGAGCAGGCCGCCGACGATGGGGCCGCCCGCGGTCGAGGCGCCGATGACCATGCCCCAGATGCCGATCGCCATGTTCAGCTTCTCGGCGGGGAAGGTGGCGCGCAGCAGGCCGAGCGCGGCCGGCATCAGGAGGGCGCCGAAGAGGCCCTGGAGCACCCGGAAGGCGACGACCAGGCCGACGCTGCTGGAGAACCCGATGGCGCCCGAGGCCACGGCGAAGCCCGCCACGCCTATCAGGAACGTCTGCCGGTGGCCGAAGCGGTCACCGAGCTTTCCGGCGGTGATCAGCGCGACGGCGAGCGCCAGGAGGTAGCCGTTGGTGATCCACTGGACGCCGGACATCGTGGTGCCGAGGTCCTTGGCGATGGCCGGGTTGGCGATCGCCACGATGGTGCCGTCCAGGGCGACCATCATCACGCCGATCGCGACGGAGAAGAGCGTCAGCCAAGGGTGGCCGCGGAGCCCCTTGGCCGGGACCGGAGCGGACGACGGCTCCGGCGCCTTGTCCGCCTTGTCGACGGTGATCTGACTAGTCATGCGTTCGAGGCTAGTGTCAGCTACTGACAGTTGACAAACCATTTCACTAGTCGGTAACTGTCACGTAGCTCACAGGTAAGGTGAGCCGGTCAGAACGGGTGGAAAGAGGGCCATGGCGTGAGGACCGAGCAGCGAGCGGCGGACCCCGCGAAACCGCAGGCCGAGGCCTCGGGAGAGATCCCCGTCGAACCCTCGAGGCCCGGACTGCGCGAGCGCAAGAAGCAGCGCACCCGTGACGCGCTCCTGCGAGCGGCGCTCGAGCTCTTCACGACCAAGGGGTTCGAGGAGACGACGGTCGACGAGATCGCCGAAGCCGTCGACGTCTCCCAGCGCACATTCTTCCGGTACTTCGCCAACAAGCAGGAGACCGCCTTCGCCGTACAGGAGATGGTGGAGCAGCGGTTCGTGGAGACGCTGCGCGAACGCCCTGCCCACGAAGCACCGTTCACGGCCCTGCGCGGGGCCGTCATCGGAGCCTGGGACGCCATGGGCCGGTCGATCGAGGAGGTCGTCCCGGTCGAACTCCACATGCGGACCTACCAGATGATCGAGTCCACCCCTTCTTTGCTCGCCGCTCACCTGCGCCGCTCCATCGAGATGGAGGAAGAGATCGCGAAGGTGATCGCCGAGCGTGAGGGGCTCGACCTGGAAATGGACCCCCGACCGCGCGTGGTGGTGGCCGCCTTCAGCGGAGTGATGCGCGTGACCGGGCGACTGTGGGGCGCGGGTGAGGACTCGAGCGTGGAGTCGATCCGCGCGATCACCGAGGCATATCTCGACCACCTGGGGCCCGCGTTGGCCGAGGACTGGCGCGCGGAGTGACGGTGCGTGCACTCCGCGTCGGGTCGCGCTGAAGATCGACCCATCGAACAAATCAACACGTTGAGTGAACCATTGATGCACCGTCAGTAGCGGCACACCTCGGCGCACTACGCGCACGTAACGCATACAGAGTGTGACGAATACGCTCAGAGTGCGCCCGCTATGCCTCAATTACCCCACAGGAAACGTGATCTGCCTCACCCAGTGCACGGTAGGCATCACGATTCTCCTAGGGTGTTCCGTAGTGACTTCCTTCGACTCCTCCCCTCAACTCAGCGCCTGGCGCGCACTGCTCGCGCTCGCCGTCGTGTTCGTCATGCTGGCGACCACAGGCTGGACCGCGGTGCGCCACCACAAGGACGCCGCATCGCCGCTCGCGGCCTCGCTCTCCGCCTGGGAGCACGGGCACATCAACGGACGGGCGCTGCCCGACGCCGGTGCCCCGGCCGGCAGGCTCGCCCACTTCTTCGCGTCGCTCAACGCGCAACAGCGCACCCGGCTCGCCACCCGCTATCCCCTTGCGGTCGGCAACATGAACGGTGCCCCCGTAGAGCTGCGATATCGCGCGAACCACATCGCCCTGGAGCAGGCACGCAAGACCGAGCGACGGCGCATGCACGACAACCGGCTCTCCCCTCTCGGGCAGCAGGAGGCGGAGCGCAGAATGAAGCGCTTCGGCGTGATGATGCACCCGGGTCGGCAGGTCCTGTCGTTCGATCCCATGGGGACGGGTCGCATAGCCGAGGTCTTCGGAGACCTGGACCGGGCTTCCCGGGTGTCGGTCGTGGTGCCCGGAGTGGACACAAACGTACTGACGTTCGAGCGGACGAACCGCAAGTACTCGGCGCCTGTCGGCATGGCCAAGGCTCTGTACGGCGCGGAGCACACGGCGAGCCCACGCGCGCGTACCGCCGTGATCGCCTGGGCCGACTACACCGCGCCTGCCGGCCTCGGCGTGGACGCGGCCACGTCGATGCGTGCGGATGAGGGGGCGATCCGGCTCAACTCCCTGGTTCGCGGTCTGCCGGGGCACGCACCTGTCGCGCTGTACTGCCACAGTTACGGCTCGGTGGTGTGTGGGGTCGCCGCGCGACAGCTGCCCTCCCGTGTCTCCGACATCGCGGTCGCGGGCAGCCCCGGTATGCGCGCGGACACGGCGGCACAGCTGGGCACGGGTGCCCGGATCTGGGCCACAAGGGACGGCGACGACTGGATCCAGGATGTGCCAAACATGGAGGTCGGCGGGCTCGGTCACGGTGCCGATCCCGTCTCTCGGGACTTCGGCGCCCGCGTGCTGTCCGCACGGGGCGCGATCGGCCACACCGGCTATTTCGAGCCGGGTACGGAGAGCCTCAGGAACTTCGCCGACATCGGCACCGGTTCGTACCGCTCCGTGCGGTGTGCGAGTGGGGATGACGGGTGCCGGAAGGAATTTTCCGGCGCCGCAGTGGCCTGACGCGCGTAGAAATCGACAAAACAGCGGCACGCCGCAGGAGGGACGGAGGCGCGCGTGCCGCCTACGATGAGCCGCATGGGTGATGTACTGGCCGGATTTCATGCCGCCTGGGAGTTCGAGTCCGACTCCGTGCTCATCCGCTTCGAACGGGGGATCCGGACGCCGAAGCTGCTTCAGGCGCTCGGCGAACGCCGCATCCCCCACGAGGCGATCGCGGCGGTGACACTTACTCCTGGCAAGCGAGGCACGGTCGTCCTGCACGCCGTGCCGAGACCGGGCGCCGATCCGCTGATGGAGGCGGCCGCGGGGCAGCTCAAGGATGGCTGCGACCCGTATCGACTCGTGCTGCCTGCCGAGCGGGAGACGCTCGCCGAGTACTACGCGGACGAGCTGCGGGCCCAGCTCACAGACGGCGACAGCGGTCCCCCGGACCGCTACCTGGTGGCCGCGCCGGAGACTCCGCTGCAGTTCAAGGCGTACGACGGGAAGGCGTCCTTCGACGGTAAGTCGGTGGCCTTCCGGTGGTTCTGGACCGGCGCTTCGTCCGCGAAGTGGAAGGCCGGCGACCAGAGCTTCCTGGTCACGGACCTGAGCGGGGTCGAGTGGCGCTCCCCCGAGGTCTTCGAGGGCCACCTGCGGCTGCTGCGGCGTGAGACCCCGCTCGCCCAGCCCGCGCAGGCGGACCAGGATCCCGCGGCCGTCGTCTTCGGCCTCGGGTACGGGCCGGTGCACGAGTCGCTGCCGTTCGCCGCTTCTGTGCTCGCCGCGGTCCGGTCATCGGGACCGGCCCTGACGCCCGGCACGGTCCCCACCGACGCCCCGGTGGCCCGCCGCGACCCGGCGGACATCGCGGAGCGCATCCGGCACCTCGGCGAGCTGCACCAGTCCGGTCTGCTCACGGACGAGGAATTCACCACGAAGAAGGCCGAGCTGCTCGCGGAGCTGTGACAGGTGTGACCCGGCGGAGCCATGGGCTCACGGGTCATACCTGAGTATCAGGGAAAGCCCATTTCATACCCGGGTATGAGGTGCAGGTCAGCTCCGCGGTACGACGCCGCCGGGCATGCTTCACGCCTACGCTGATCAGGCCATGAGCAGCGCAGCGACACCACCGGACCAGGATCCCCGCCCACCGGCCTCCGAGCCGGACGGACGCCGGGTCACCCTTCAGCGTGTGACCGCGGGTGTCCGCGAAGGACTCGGCAAGGCGTGGGCTTTCCTCTCGACACCCGCCGGGCGGGCGGAGCCACCCCTGGCACGGGCGACCAAGCGCTGGGTGCGCATGCTTCCCCTGATCACCGCGCTTGGCTTCGTGGTGGTACTCATCCCTGTCACGACCCAGGTGCTGGCCAACGACTATGGGGTGAGCGGCGGGTTGGCGGGCGCCTTGGGCGTCGCGCAGGCCGCACCGCTGCTGCTGGCGATCACCCGCCCGTTGGCCGCCTGGTGCATCATCATCGTCGCGGATGTCATCGGGGCGATCGTGACGCTGTCCATGGGCGACCACCGCCCCGCTCCCTGGACAGCCATGATCATCGTGGGTTACGTGATCGTGTGCCTCTTCCTGTCCCTGCGCGAGAGCCGTCGCACCCTTCTCAGGATCTGGCTGGTCACCGTCGTCGCGAGCCTCGTCCTCAGTGCGTTCCGCGACGACGGCCGCCAGGACAGCAGCGTGCTGCTGATCGTGCTGAGCGGCGTCACGCTGCTGCTCGGCGCACTGCTGCGCGAGCGGGGCGACGCACAGCGCAGACTCATCGAGCAGGAGACCATCAGCGAGGCCGAGCGCTCACAGCGCACCCTCCTCGAGGAACGGGCACGCATCGCCCGGGAGTTGCACGATGTCGTCGCTCACCACATGTCGGTGATCACCGTGCAGGCCGACTCCGCGCCCTACCGCCTCAACGGCCTTCCGGACGCGGCACGCGAGGAGTTCGGAAGCATCGCGGCCAGCGCCCGTGAATCCCTCACCGAGATGCGGCGACTGCTCGCTGTGCTGCGCAGCGAGGGCACACCGGGCGAGCGGACCCCGCAGCCGGGGCTCAGCAGACTGCCGCATCTGGTGGAGGCGACGGTGCGCGCCGGCATACCGATCGATCTGTCACGTCCCGAACTGGCCGTGCTCACACAGCTGGCCGACGTCACACCGGCCGTTGACCTGTCCGCCTATCGCATCGTCCAGGAAGCCTTGTCGAACGTGATGCGGCACGCGCCGGGAGCGCGCACCACCATCACCGTGACCCTGGACGAGGAGCATCTGCTGCTCCTCGTGGTCAACGGACCGCCCACCCGAACACCCGACTCTTTGGAGCACAGCGGCACAGGGCACGGCCTTGTCGGCATGCGCGAACGCGTACGGTTGGTCGGCGGTACGGTCGACGCCGGGCCGCTGCCCGACGGCGGTTTCCGTGTGGCCGCCCAACTCCCTCTTCTCAAAAAGGACTCCGGCACCGCATGACCATCCGCGTGATCATCGTCGATGACCAGAACATGGTGCGGTCCGGCTTCGCCGCACTCCTCGCGGCCCAGAGCGACATCGACGTCGTGGGCGAGGCACCGAACGGCAAGGTAGCCATCGAAGTCAGCCGCACCACCCATCCCGATGTCGTCCTGATGGATGTCCGGATGCCCGAGATGGACGGACTCACCGCGACCCGCGCCCTGTTGGACCCGCCACCCGGAGTGGTTCACGTGCCGAAGGTGCTGATGCTCACCACCTTCGACGCGGACGACTATGTGTACGAGGCGCTGCGCGCCGGAGCCTCGGGCTTCCTCCTCAAGGACGCCCCGACCGCCGATCTGATCTCGGCGGTACGCGTAGTGGCAGCCGGCGACGCACTGCTCGCTCCGTCCGTGACCCGCCGTCTGATCACGGACTTCGCCAAGCAACGGCCACGCAATGACCAGGCGCTGCGGCTGAACGGTCTGACGCCACGTGAGACCGAGGTACTGGCCCTGATCGCGCGCGGCCTGTCCAATCAGGAGATCGCCGAGCGCCTGGTCCTCGCCGAGCAGACCGTGAAGACCCATATCGGCAAGGTGCTGTCGAAGTTGGACCTGCGGGACCGCGCACAGGCCGTGATCTTCGCCTATGAGTCAGGACTGATCACACCCGGAGAGCAGTAGAGCCCTCCGCCTCATACTGCGGTATGAGCTCGCCATACCCCGGTATGGCCTGCGAGTTGGCTCCCCAGTGTGAGGTGCCGCGGGGCACCGTCTCCCTATTTTTCCCTCGTCACGCCAGAGCGTGCCACGAGATGGGGAGGGAGACGGGCCATGCGCCTTCGTTCTTGGAAGGCCCGCGGAACACGCGGGAGCTGGAGGACACGCAGCAAGCGGACGCTGATCGCCGCGGCGCTCACGACGACGATCGTGGCCGGCACGGCCGGCTGGGCGGTCGGCAATGAGCAGCAGCCGATCACAGGGCCACCGCCGGGTACGCAGGCGTGGCGCGCGGACCATACGTGGGGGGTTCGGCTGCCGGATCCGGCAACCACGGCCCCCGCCCGAGTCGCCGCGTTCTTCGACTCGTTGAGCGAGGCGCGGCAGCACAGGCTGACCGCACGGCATCCCTCGGTCGTCGGCAACCTGGACGGCGTCCCGGCTGCCCTGCGTTTCGAGGCCAACTCCCTTTCCCTCAAGGCTGAGCGCGCTCGCGAACAGGCTCGGGAGAGCGATCCGGATCTCACCCTGCAGGACCACGAGCGAGCCCGGTCCCTCGTCGCGCGTTACGAAGAGCTCCTGGGCCCCGGCCGGCAGATACTCGCGTTCGATCCGCGTGGCAGAGGCCAAGTGGCCGAGGTGTACGGAAACTTGGCGAGTGCGCAACATGTATCCGTTGTCGTTCCTGGCTCCGACATAGACCTGAGCACCTTCGACCGCTCGACGGACGAGTACGGCACACCGGCCGGAATGGCACGCTCCCTGCGCGCCAGGGCGGGCGATGATACGGCCGTGGTGGCCTGGGTCGGCTACACGACTCCGGTCGGTCTCGGCCCTGATGCCGCGACGGGACGGCTCGCGGAGGCCGGGGCACCACGGCTCGCACGGTTCGTGCAGGGCCTGACGGCGTCCGGTGCCCCACGCCCCGCCGTGTTCTGCCACAGCTACGGCTCGGTGGTGTGCGGTCTGGCGGCCCCACGCCTTCCGGCCTCCGACCTGGTGGTGCTCGGCTCTCCCGGCATGCGTGCGGACAACGTGGCCGATCTGCACACCTCCGCCCGTGTGTGGGCGGCCAAGGACGACAGCGACTGGATCGGTGACGTGCCGAACGTCGAGCTGTTCGGCCTCGGCCATGGCGAGGACCCGGCCGATCCAGGCTTCGGCGCCCGACGTGTTCCCGCGGAACGAGCCGAGGGCCACACCGGCTACTTCGCCCCGGGGACGGACTCCCTCCAGGCCTTCGCCGCCATCGCGCAGGCCACTGCCCCCGGCACCCCGGACGACGGCACCCCCGGAAGCGCGGCTGCCGCCGACACCCGTCCCATCGGAGAGCGTCCATGAGCCTCCTCACTCCACTGACCACCCTGCGCAAAACCGCGTCGGCGATCGACGCCAAGACGCCCGCACATCGCGACCGGGCCGTAGACGGCCTCCGTGCGCTCGCCCTGCTCGCCGTACCAACCGGGCACTGGCTGCTCGGCGGATTCAGGCTCGACGCGGGCGGCGCGCTGCACAATGCCAGCCCTCTGGCGTCATTCGGATTCTTCGCGCCGCTCAGCTGGGTGCTGCAGATGCTCGGCATCTTCTTCCTGGTGGGCGGCTATGCCTCCGCCCTGTCGTATCGCCGGGCGGCGGCGCGTGGTAAGTCGACGAAGCGCTGGCTTCGCGGGCGAGTGGCGCGTCTCGGCCGTCCGGTTCTCGGCGTGACGGCCGTCTGGGCCGCGCTGATCCCGGTCCTGTACGCGATGGGAGTGCCGGCCACGACTCTGCGCACGGGGTCCACGCTGGTGATACAGCCACTGTGGTTCGTCGGGATCTATGCGGTGATCACCGCGCTCACCCCCTGGTGCATCAAGGCGGCCGAGCGGCTCGGTGCCTGGGCCGCGGCGCCACTGCTCGGATCGGTCGCCGTCGTCGACTTCTTGCGCTACGGCCCGTTCGGGGACGCCATGCCGTCCTGGCTGAGCCTGCTGAATCTGCTGCCCGGCTGGCTGTTTGCCTATCAACTCGGCGTCAGCTGGGGCGAGAAGAAGCTGGGCAGGCGCGGGGCGTGGCTGCTGCTCGCCGGTGGGACAGCCCTCTTCGCGGCCCTGCTTCTGGTCTTCCACTATCCGGCGTCGATGGTCGGCGTCCCGGGTGAGGCCCGGACGAACTCCCATCCCCCGTCGCTGTTGGTCCTGGCGCTGGCCGCCGCGCAGAGCGGTGGGGCGATCCTGCTGCGGGAACGCATCGGCAAGTTGTTGCGCAGGCCCGCTCTGTGGGCACCCGTGGTCGTGATCAACCTGGCGGCCATGACGATCCTGTGCTGGCACCAGACGGCGCTACTCGCCACCGCCGTGCCCGGTTCGTTGCTCGGCGGCACGGTGCCAGGGCTGACGGAGGGTCCGGACACCTGGGGCTGGATAGCCGCCCGGGTCGCCTGGCTTCCGGTCTTCGGGATGCTCCTCCTGCTGATAGGCCGCTTCACCCGCGGCTTCGAGGCCCCATGGAAGCGGGCCACACATGTCCGAAGGGCACTCGCCGGAGTCCTGGCGACCGGGTTCGCGATCTTCGCCCTGGGGCTGGCATAGCGGCCGGCCGACCGGGAGCTGGGAGGGCTACGTGGAGGGGGTCACGCTGCGGGGCCATGCCCCGAGGGATACGTGGAGGGGGATCACACTGCGAGGCCGTGCCCGGAGGGGGCCCACACGGCCCGGGCTGCCGTCCGTCGCAGCAAGCCGCCGGTGGGCCGTTGCAGCGCACGAAGCCCTACCCCGGAGGGCCGTCCCGGCGCAAGCAGCCCTGCCCCCGGCGTGCTGTTGCAGCGCACGAAGCCTCCCCTGGTGGGCCGTTGCAGCTCAAGGACCCCACCCCCGTGGGCCGTTGCAGCTCAAGGGCCCCACCCCCGTGGGCCCTTGCAGCTGAAAGCTCCCTCCGGGCAGGCCGATGAAGACGAGAAGCCCCCTCCTGGTGGGTCATCTCAGCCCAAAGGCCCCCTCCCGGTCGGCCGTTGCGGCCGATGCGGCCGATGCGGCCGATGAGCTTCCTCCCGGTGGGCCCTTGCTGTGCAAGGTGCCCTGCCGGGTGGGGTGTTGCCGTGGCGGCATTGCGGTGGGGGATGGTGGGTTCGTTGTTACTCGCGGCCTGCTGAGGTGAAGGTCATGTCGGCGTAGCGGTCGCCTGCGACCTGGGTGGCGATGGGGTTGAGCAGGGCGAGTTCGGAGGGGGTGAGGTCCAGGCGGGTGGCCGCGGTGTTCTCCTCGACGCGGGAGCGCTTGCGGGTTCCGGGGATGGGGACGACGGCCAGTCCGTGGGCCTGGGCCTGCTGTTGGACCCAGGCGAGGGCGACCTGGCCGAGGCTCGCGCCATGGGCTTCGGCGACGGTGCGGATGGGTTCGAGGAGGGCCGCGTTGGCAGCGGCGTTGTCGCCCGTGAAGCGGGGCTGCTGGCGGCGGAAGTCGTCCTCGCCGAGTTCCTTGTCGGCGCTGACGAACGAGCCGGTGAGGAACCCGCGGCCTAGCGGGGAGTAGGGGACGAGGGCGACGCCGAGTTCGGCGGCGGCGGGGACCACGCCCTGCTCGATGTCACGGCTGAAGAGCGACCACTCCGACTGGAGGGCGGCGATGGGATGGACGGCGTGGGCGGCGCGGAGTTCCGCACCGGTGACCTCGCTGAGGCCGAGGTGCTTGACCTTGCCCGCGGCGACCAGTTCGGCCATCACGCCGACGGTTTCCTCGATCGGCACCTGGGGGTTGCGGCGGTGCATGTAGTAGAGGTCGATGACGTCCACGCCGAGGCGCTGGAGGCTGGCGTCGACGCAGGCGCGGATGTAGGCGGGGTCGTTGTTGATGATCCGCTTGGTCGGGTCGTCCGGGTCGACGGCCAGGGCGAACTTGGTGGCGAGGACGACCTCGTCGCGGTGTGCCTTGAGGAAGGGGGAAAGGAACTTCTCGTTCTCACCGGCGGCGTAGGCGTCGGCGGTGTCGTAGAGGGTGACGCCCAGTTCGAGGGCGCGCTCCAGGGTCGCCCGGGCCTCGTCGGCGTCGGTGGGGCCGTAGGCGAAGCTCATGCCCATGCAGCCGAGTCCCTGGACTCCGACGTCGGGGCCGTCTGTCCCGAGCTGCACCTTCGCGATCCGGTCGGGAGACTGGGGAGTCGCGGGAGTCTTGGGGGTTTCTGCGGTCATCAGTGTCAGAGCCTCTCCGACGCCGGGCGGGCGTCAGCGTAAAAGTGGATCTTGTAGTCGAGCACGGCGAGCGTGTCCTGGAGCTCCGCTATGCGGGTGCGGACGTCGCGGCGGGTCTGTTCCAGGAGCTCGTGGCGCTCGGTGAAGGTGTGGTCGCCCTCGCGCACCAGCTCGGCGTAGCGGACCATGTCCGCCACCGGCATGCCGGTCAGGCGGAGCTTGCCGACGAAGGTCAGCCAGTCCAGGTCGCGGTTGCGGTAGCGGCGCTGGCCCGTGTGGGAGCGGTCGATGTGGGGCATCAGGCCGATTCGCTCGTACCAGCGCAGGGTGTGCGCGGTCAGGCCGATGAAGGCGACGACCTCGCTGATCGTGTAGTGGTCCTGCCCGTTCGGGCGGGGGTGCGTGGTGGGTGCCGAGGCGCAGGCGTCAGCTCCGGTGTCGCCGCCGTCGGAGCTGACGGAATCGTCGAACCTGGCGGAGCCGTCGGTGCTCGCGGTGGCATCGGGGCTCGCGGTGGCGCCGGGGCTGCCGGGCGTCGGTTCGGTCGTGCCCTGCGCGGGGCCCTTCGTGCGGGTCGTCTCGGTCTCCATCACCGTCATGACCTCCACGCTAGAACCTTGGAGTGCGCTCTAGGCAAGCAGAACCGGGAGGAAATGTGTGACGGAAACAAACCCTCGGAAAAGCGGGGGACGTCGCTTCGTGCGGTGACTACGGTGCCGATCATGAGTATTGTACGTCGCGCCACGCCAGAGGATGCCGAGGAACTGCTCAGGCTGCGGCAGGTGATGATCGACTCGATGTTCGCGAACGGTTCGGCTGCCGCCATCGAGTCGGACACCAGTTGGCATGCCGAGTCGCTTGTCGTCGTCCGGGCCAGACTCGCCGAGCGGGAGGGCAACTTCGCCGCCTTCGTCATCGACCGACCAGACCGACCAGGCCGACCAGGTCAGCCAGGCCCGCCAGGCCCGCCGGAACAGCCCCGGAAGCTTGCGGCGCTGGTGGTGGGGACGTTGGACTACCGCATCGGGCGGGCGGGTAATCCGCGGGGCGTCGTCGGTCAGGTGTTCAGCGTGGCCACTGATCCGGATCAGCGGCGGCGTGGGTATGCGCGGGCCTGCATGGAGGTGCTGCTCGACTGGTTCCGGGAGCGGGGTGCGGGGAGCGTCGATCTCAATGCGTCGGCGGAGGCGGAGCCGTTGTATGCCTCGCTCGGCTTCGTGCGCAAGCCCGACCCCTCGATGCGGCTGAGCCTGTAGGGCGCTTAGGCTCGTGTCCATGCAGAGCCTGGCGTTGATCGAGAACTGGCCGGTCCCCACCGCTGCCGCCGCCGTCGTTCGTGCGGACGGCACGGTCGTCGGGGCGCACGGACCCACCGGGCACCGTTTCGCGCTCGCTTCGGTCACCAAGCCGCTGGCGGCGTATGCGGCGCTGGTGGCGTACGAAGAGGGGGCCGTCGAGCTCGATGAGCCCGCCGGGCCCGAGGGGTCGACCGTGCGGCATCTGCTGGCGCACACCAGTGGCCTTGCGTTCGACGAGCACCGGGTGACGGCGCCTGCCGGGACGCGGCGGCTGTACTCGAACGCCGGGTTCGAGGTGCTCGGGGATCACATCGCCAAGGCGACGGACATTCCCTTCGCGGAGTATCTGCGGCAGGCGGTGCTCGAGCCGCTGGGGATGGGGTCCACCACGCTGGAGGGGGACGCGTCGCCCGCCAAGGACGGGGTGTCCACCGTCGACGACCTGGTGAAGTTCGCCGCCGAGGTGCAGGCCCCGCGGCTGCTTGATCCGCGGACGGTGGCCGAGGCGATGTCGGTGACGTATCCCGGGCTGAAGGGTGTGCTTCCCGGGTACGGGCACCAGAGTCCCAATGACTGGGGGCTCGGGTTCGAGATCCGGGACTCCAAGTCGCCGCACTGGACGGGGAGTTCGTCTTCGCCGCGGACGTTCGGGCACTTCGGGCAGGCAGGGACGTTCCTCTGGGTCGATCCCGACGCGGGGGCGGCGTGTGTCGCTCTGGCGGACCGGGCGTTCGGGCCGTGGGCCGTCGAGGCGTGGCCTCCGTTCACCGACGCGGTGCTCGCGGAGCTCTGAGGTCACCGCAACGAGCGTTTCCGCAGGCCGGCAGGTGCGGGATGCCCTCGTTTCAGCCTGTCATCTCCCACACCAGCAGCTCCGCCTCCCCCTCGCCGCCCGCCACCGCTTCCAGGCCCTCCGCGGTCATGATGCGGGCCGCGTCGCCCGGGGTCAGGGTTTCGCCGTCCACGTGGACCTCGCCGCGCACCACGTGGACGTACGCGCAAGGGGCGTCCGGGATCGCGGTGCGCTCGCCCGGGGCGAGCCTGCGGACGTGCAGGAGCGCGCCCGCGGCGGGGACGGCGTACGGAGTGGAGTCCGCGATGCCGCGGACGACCTCGTAGGACGGGTCGCCGCCAGGGGCCAGGGGTGACAGCCACATCTGGATGAAGACCAACGGGGCCCCGGCGTCATTGCGTTCCACATGGCGGACGCCGCCGGCCGCGCTCAGGTGCTGGACGTCCCCGGGGCGTACGACCGACTCGTGGCCGGTCGTGTCGCGGTGGGTCAGCTCGCCCTCCACCACCCAGGTCACGATCTCGGTGTGGCTGTGCGGGTGTTCGTCGAAGCCCGCGCCGGGCGCGAGACGCTCTTCGTTGCAGGCGAGGACCGCGCCGAAGCGGAGGTTGTCCGGGTCGTAGTGCGGCCCGAAGGAGAAGGCGTGGAAGGTTTCGACACCGGTGCCGGGCTCCCCGCCGCGGTACCGATCGATGGAGCGCCGTACATCAATCACACACCCCACGTTAGACCCGGCACCGCACGCCCCCGCCCCGATAAGGCAGTCTTGTCCCCGTGCCCGAACCCTCTGCGAACGAAGCCCGCCAGGACGCCCATCAGGCAGCCCACGACGAAGCCGCGCGCCACGAGGAAGCCGCCCGGCAGGACGCGCACCGGAAGGCCCACGCCCACTCAGCCACGCTGAAGCGCCTGGAACAGTCATCCGGCAGCCTCGCGGCGCAGGCCATCGCGCGCATGGACGAGACGCTGTCCTGGTACCGGGCGATGCCGCCGGAGAACCGCTCCTGGATCGGCCTGGTGGCGCAGGCCGGCATCGCCGCCTTCACCGAGTGGTTCCGCCACCCCGACGCGCCCCAGGCCATCTCCACCGACGTCTTCGGCACCGCCCCGCGCGAGCTGACCAGGGCGATCACCCTGCGCCAGACCGTGGAGATGGTGCGGACGACGATCGAGGTGATGGAGTCCGCGGTCGACGAGATCGCGGCCCCGGGGGATGAATCCATCCTCCGCGAGGCGCTCCTCGTGTACGCCCGCGAGATCGCCTTCGCCACCGCCCAGGTCTACGCGCAGGCCGCCGAGGCACGCGGTGCCTGGGACGCCCGGCTCGAATCCCTCGTCGTGAACGCCGTGCTCTCCGGAGAGGCCGACGAGGGGGCCGTCTCCCGCGCCGCCGCGCTCGGCTGGAACTCCCCCGACCACGTCTGTGTCGTCCTCGGCACCGCGCCCGACGGCGACAGCGAGCTCACCGTCGAAGCCATCCGCCGCGCCGCGCGCCACGCCAAGCTGCAGGTCCTCACCGGTGTGCTCGGCGACCGTCTCGTCGTCATCGCGGGCGGCAACGACAATCCGCTGCAGGTCGCCAAGGGTCTGATCGGCCCGTACGCGGCCGGGCCCGTCGTGGCCGGACCCATCGTCCCCGACCTGCTCGCCGCGACCCGGTCCGCGCAGGCCGCGGCCGCCGGGCTCAAGGCCTGCGCCGCCTGGCAGGACGCCCCGCGCCCGGTCCTGGCGGACGATCTCCTGCCGGAGCGCGCGATCGCGAGCGATCCCGCCGCGCGCGACCAGTTGGTGGAGGAGATCTACAGACCGCTGGAGGAAGCCGGCTCCGCGCTCCTGGAGACGCTCAGCGTCTATCTGGAACAGGCCAGCAGTCTCGAAGGGGCCGCCCGGATGCTCTTCGTGCACCCCAACACCGTGCGCTACCGGCTGCGACGTGTGACAGACGTCACCGGCTGGTCGCCATCGGACGTACGCTCGGCATTCACGCTGCGGATCGCGCTGATCCTGGGACGACTGGCCGACGGAGATCTCTGACCCCGCGGTTTTGTCGGGCCCCTACAATTCCCCCAGCGGTTCTTCGTCCCTGTCCCCACGGGCGGCTACCACCGTCCACAAGAGAGAGTGTGAGAGTGCTCGTACTCGTCGCTCCCGGCCAAGGCGCTCAGACGCCCGGCTTCCTGACTCCCTGGCTCGATCTCCCCGGTGCGGCCGACCGCATCGGTGCGTGGTCGGACGCCATCGGGCTGGACCTTGCCCACTACGGCACCCAGGCCGACGCCGACGCGATCCGTGACACCGCCGTGGCCCAGCCGCTGCTGGTGGCCGCCGGTCTGCTGTCCGCCGAGGCACTCAGTGACGTCCTCGCCGTGAACAAGCCCGGCGCGGTCGCGGGACACAGCGTCGGCGAGATCACCGCGGCCGCCCTCGCGGGTGTGCTCGGGGACGACGCCGCGCTCGGTCTCGTCCGCAAGCGGGGTCTGGCCATGGCCGATGCCGCGGCGGTCACGGAGACCGGCATGGCGGCGCTGCTCGGCGGCGACCCCGAGGTCACCATCCCGCATCTGGAGAAGCTCGGCCTGACGCCGGCGAACGTGAACGGCGCGGGCCAGGTCGTCGCCGCGGGCACCGCGGAGCAGATCGCCGCGCTCGCCGAGGACAAGCCCGAGGGCGTCCGCCGGATCGTACCGTTGAAGGTGGCGGGCGCGTTCCACACGCACCACATGGCTCCCGCGGTCGCCGCGCTCGAGGAGGCCGCCAAGGCCCTCGACCCGGCCGACCCGACGCTGACGTACATCTCGAACCGTGACGGCCTGGCCGTGGCGACAGGCTCGGACGTGCTGTCCCGCCTGGTCGGCCAGGTGGCCAACCCCGTGCGCTGGGACCTGTGCATGGAGACGTTCAAGGACCTCGGCGCCACGGCGATGATCGAGCTGTGCCCCGGTGGCACGCTGACCGGTCTCGCCAAGCGTGCCCTGCCCGGGGTGCGGACGGTGGCCCTCAAGACACCCGACGACCTCGACGCCGCTCGTGAGCTCATCGCCGACACCGCATCCGCCGCCGACGCGGCGGGTGCCTGAGAAGGAGCCAGGAGAGCATGTCGAAGATCAAGCCCAGTAAGGGCGCCCCGTACGCGCGCATCATGGGTGTCGGTGGCTACCGGCCGACCCGTGTCGTGCCCAACGAGGTGATCCTCGAGACGATCGACTCGTCCGACGAGTGGATCCGCTCCCGCTCCGGCATCGCGACCCGCCACTGGGCCTCCGACGAGGAGACCGTGGCCGCGATGTCCATCGAGGCCTCCGGCAAGGCGATCGCCGACGCGGGCATCACCCCGGAGCAGATCGGCGCGGTCGTCGTCTCGACCGTCTCGCACTTCAAGCAGACCCCGGCCATCGCGACCGAGATCGCGGACAAGATCGGCGCGGGCAAGCCCGCCGCCTTCGACATCTCCGCGGGCTGCGCCGGATTCGGCTACGGCCTGACGCTCGCCAAGGGCATGATCGTCGAGGGTTCCGCCGAGTACGTCCTGGTCATCGGCGTCGAGCGGCTGAGCGACCTGACCGACCTGGAGGACCGCGCGACGGCCTTCCTGTTCGGTGACGGCGCGGGTGCCGTGATCGTCGGCCCGTCCCAGGAGCCGGAGATCGGCCCCACCGTCTGGGGCAGCGAGGGCGACAAGTCCGAGACCATCAAGCAGACCGTGGCGTGGAACGACCTCCACGTCGGCGATGTCTCGAAGCTGCCTCTCGACAGCGAGGGCAACATCAAGTTCCCTGCGATCACGCAGGAGGGCCAGGCGGTCTTCCGCTGGGCCGTGTTCGAGATGGCGAAGGTCGCCCAGCAGGCGCTGGACGCGGCCGGAATCACCGCGGACGACCTGGATGTCTTCATCCCGCATCAGGCCAACGAGCGGATCATCGACTCGATGGTGAAGACTCTGAAACTGCCGGAACACGTCACGGTCGCCCGTGATGTGCGCACCACCGGGAACACGTCGGCAGCCTCGATTCCGCTCGCGATGGAGCGGCTTCTGGCAACCGGCGAGGCGAAGAGCGGCGACACCGCGCTCGTCATCGGCTTCGGGGCGGGTCTCGTGTACGCCGCCACGGTCGTTACCCTCCCCTAGGCATCACGTCCGGATCATTCGATCCGTACGGCTGTAAACCAACCTGCCGCTGCCGCGGCGGGCGCCACACCCTCTGGATACATAGAAGGAGCGCCAACATGGCCGCCACTCAGGAAGAGATCGTCGCCGGTCTCGCCGAGATCGTGAACGAGATCGCCGGCATCCCGGTCGAGGACGTCCAGCTGGACAAGTCCTTCACCGACGACCTGGACGTCGACTCGCTGTCCATGGTCGAGGTCGTCGTCGCCGCCGAAGAGCGCTTCGACGTCAAGATCCCGGACGACGACGTCAAGAACCTCAAGACGGTCGGCGACGCGACCAGCTACATCCTCAAGCACCAGGCCGCCTGACCAGGCTGCTCTGCTGTCGCCACCCGGCGGTGGCGCCGCTGATCCCCTCAACACCGTGGAGAAATTTCCTGTGAACTCGACCAATCGCACCGTGGTCGTCACCGGTATCGGCGCAACCACACCGCTGGGTGGCGACGCAGCCTCGACCTGGGAAGGTCTGCTCGCGGGCCGTTCCGGCGTCAGTCTTCTCGAACAGGACTGGGCGGCCGAGCTTCCGGTCCGCATCGCGGGCCAGATCGCGGTCGAGCCGGGCGAGGTCATCCCGCGTCCGCAGGCCCGCAAGCTGGACCGTTCGGCTCAGTTCGCGCTGATCGCCGCCAAGGAGGCCTGGGCCGACGCGGGCTACACCGCGAAGGCCGGCGAGGACACGTCCGTGGACCCGCACCGCCTCGGCGCGGTCATCGCCTCCGGCATCGGCGGCGTGACCACCCTGCTCGACCAGTACGACGTGCTCAAGGAGAAGGGCGTACGCCGCGTCTCCCCGCACACCGTGCCGATGCTGATGCCCAACTCCCCGTCGGCCAACGTCGGCATCGAGCTGGGCGCCCACGCGGGTGTGCACACCCCCGTCTCGGCGTGCGCCTCGGGCGCCGAGGCCATCGGCTACGCGATCGAGATGATCCGCACCGGCCGCGCCGACGTCGTCGTCGCGGGTGGCACGGAAGCGGCGATCCACCCGCTGCCGATCGTCGCGTTCGGCAACATGATGGCGATGTCCAAGAACAACGACGACCCGGCGGGCGCCTCGCGTCCCTACGACGTCGACCGCAACGGCTTCGTGCTCGGCGAGGGCGCCGGCGTGATCGTCCTCGAGTCCGAGGAGCACGCCAAGGCCCGCGGCGCGAAGGTCTACGCGGAGGCCGTCGGCCAGGGCATCTCGGCCGACGCCCACCACATCACGCAGCCCGAGCCGTCCGGCAACGGCATCGCGGCGGCACTGCAGAACCTCATCGACGGCACGGACCTGAAGCCCGCCGAGATCGTGTACGTGAACGCGCACGCGACCTCGACGCCGCAGGGTGACGTCGCCGAGATCAAGGCGCTGCGCAAGGCGTTCGGCGACGACGTCGACCACATGGCGATCTCCAGCACGAAGTCGATGACGGGTCACCTGCTCGGTGGCGCGGGCGGCGTGGAGACCGTGGCCACGGTCCTCGCGCTGAAGAACCGCATCGCCCCGCCGACCATCAACATCGAGAACCTCGACCCCGAGGTCGACGCGGATGTCATCCGCGACGAGGCCCGCGCGCTGCCCGAGGGCAGGATCGCGGCGCTGAACGACTCGTTCGGCTTCGGCGGCCACAACGTGGTGCTCGCGTTCCGGACCGTCTGAGCAGTCACCCGTATGTGACGAAGGGCCCCCACCGAGCGGTGGGGGCCCTTCGTCACATACAGCCGGACATACGTCAGACGACCTGGTGCAGCCACCGCACGGGAGCGCCCTCGCCCGCGTAGCGGAAAGGCTCCAGTTCGTCGTCCCAGGGCTTGCCGAGCAGTTTGGCGAGCTCGGCCTCCAGGTCGCTCTCGCCGCGCTGGGAGCGGGCCAGGGCGGCGCGCAGGCGGTCCTCGGGGATCAGGATGTCGCCGTGGATGCCGGTGACGGCGTGGAAGATCCCGAGTTCGGGTGTGGCGCTGTACCGCTCGCCCTCGGCCGTGGGGCACGGCTCGGACGTGACCTCGAAGCGCAGCAGCTGCCAGCCGCGCAGGGCGGACGCGAGTTTGGACGCGGTGCCCACCGACCCGCGCCAGGAGAACTCCGATCTCCAGCTGCCGGGCGCCGCGGGCTGCCTGATCCAGTCGAGGTTGACGCGCGCGCCGAGTACGCCCGCGACTGCCCATTCGACGTGCGGACACAGCGCGCGCGGTGCGGAGTGCACGTAAAGAACTCCACGTGTCGTCACCGGGACCTCCAGTGTGGGTCGAGGTTCGCCTTCCCCAGCGGCCTCGCGCCCGTGCCGAGCGTTGTCGCCCCGAATTCGGAAACTCCCAAAAACGGGACAGATGTGACGTGATGTAATTTAGCGGAACCGGAAGAGCAGGGTGCCACTGGGTGGCGAGGCTACCGTGCGGCGGAACAAGGAGTGTGACGTACCGTCGGTCCCAGGGCCAGGAATCGCCCACCATTCACCCGCAGGGGCGCCGAAACGGCGCGGTCGGCCTAGACGGCGGTGGATCGGCCCACGGCAACAGAGGGGACTGGGGATGCGGAACCGAAGGCACCGCTCGCGTGCCGCCGTCGCCGCCGCGACGGCGGTTCTTCTCGGCGCCACCGCACTCACGGCATGCGACGCCTCCGGCGGCGACTCCCCCGCACCCCAGGGACCGTCGGCGGACAAGCCGTCCCCCAAGCCCACCCCGGTCTGGGACACGTCCCCGGACTCCCTGGCGGCCGTCGGCGACTCCATCACCCGTGGCTTCGACGCCTGCTCGGTCCTTGCCGACTGCCCCGAGGCGTCCTGGGCGACCGGCACCGACTCCGAGGTGCGCAGCCTCGCCACCCGGCTCCTGGGCAAGGAGCGGGCCGCCGAGCACAGCTGGAACTACGCGAAGACCGGCGCCCGCATGGCGGATCTCCCGGGGCAGGTCGAGCAGGCCGCGGCCGAGCGGCCCGAGCTGATCACGGTGATGGCGGGGGCGAACGACGCGTGCCGTCCCTCGGCCGCTTCCATGACGCCGGTCGGCGAGTTCCGCGCGGACTTCGAGAAGGCGATGCGCACGCTGCGGCGCGAGCTCCCCAAGACCCAGGTGTACGTCACCTCCGTACCGGACCTGAAGCGGCTCTGGTCCCAGGGGCGCACCAATCCGCTGGGCAAGCAGATCTGGAAGCTGGGCATCTGCTCCTCGATGCTGGCGGACCCGGATGCGCGGGACGCGGCGGCGACCCAGCGGCGGGCCGGCGTGCAGAACCGCGTGGTCGCGTACAACGACGTGCTCAAGGATGTGTGCGCCAAGGATCTGCGCTGCCGGTACGACGGCGGTGCGGTCTTCGACTACCGCTTCGACGGCGACCAGTTGAGCCACTGGGACTGGTTCCACCCCAGCAAGGACGGCCAGTCGCGGCTCGCCGAGCTGGCCTACCGCCAGGTGAAGGCCAAGAATCCCCGGGATCCCGGGACCTGAGCCCGGCGGTGCGGCGGCCCGGCGTAGGGTCGCGATCATGCGCAGTGAACTCTTCGGGGCACTCCCCGACGGCACGCCCGTCCATCGCTGGACCCTGGAAAGGGGCGGGGTGCGGGTACGCGTCCTGACGTACGGCGGGATCATCCAGTCGGCGGAAGTTCCTGACCGGTCGGGGCGGCGTGAGCTGGTGGCCCTCGGCTTCGAGGACCTCCAGGGCTACCTCGATCATCCCGGGCCGTATTTCGGGGCGCTGGTGGGCCGGTACGCGAACCGCATCGCGGGCGGCGAGTTCGAGCTCGACGGCCGGACGTACCGCCTGGCGCGGAACAACGATCCCAACGCGCTGCACGGCGGCACGGCGGGCTTCGACAAGCGGGTGTGGGAGGCGGCGGCGACCGAGCACGGGGTGCGCCTCTCCAGGGTGAGCCCGGACGGCGAGGAGGGTTATCCCGGGCGGCTCGCGGTGGCGGTGACGTACTCGCTGGACGAGGCGGGCGCGCTGCGGATCGCGTACGAGGCGACGACGGACGCCCCGACGGTCGTGAACCTCACCAACCACACGTACTGGAATCTCGCGGGGGCCGGGAGCGGCAGCGCGGGCGGGCACGAGCTGCGGATCGCGGCGGAGCGGCTCACTCCGACGGACGGCGTGCAGATTCCCACGGGGGTGTACGAGGACGTCGACGGGACGCGCTTCGACTTCCGGGAGGCGCGGAAGGTCGGGGCCGGGATCGACCACAACTACGTGCTGGACAAGGGGGTCACCGTGCGGCCCGTCGAGGTGGCGGAGCTGAGCGATCCGGCGTCGGGGCGGGTGCTGACCGTGGCGACGACGGAGCCGGGCCTCCAGCTGTACACCGGGGACCACTTCGAGGAGACGCTGCCGTTCGGCCCCGGGGACGGGGTCGCCCTGGAGACACAGCACTTCCCCGACTCCCCCAACCGGCCGGATTTCCCGGGCACGGTGCTGCGGCCGGGTGAGATGTACGCGTCGGAGACGGTGTACGGCTTCTCGGTGCGTTAGCGCGAGTTCTCGGTGCAGCGGCGCGAGCGCGGCGGGACGAGGGTCTCGCCCGTCCCGCCGCGCATCGATCCGTCAGACGACGACCGTCTCGCTCAGCCGCCGGTCGGCGATGGAGCGGCCCACCTGGATCTCGTACGAACCACTCTGGTGCGCCCAGGAGTTGGCGGACTCGTCCCAGATCTCGAAGGCGCGGCGCGGGAGTTCGATGCGCACCTCCACGCTCTCGCCGGGCGCGGCCTCGGCGCCCGCGAAGCCGGCGAGCCAGCGGGCCGGGCGGGTGCCGTCGTCGGCGGCGGGGGCGGGGGCGGGGGCGAGATAGACCTGGACGACCTCGCGGCCGGTGCGCGGGCCGGAGTTGCGCACGCGGACCGTGGCCGTCGTGCCCTCCACGGTCAGGGACTCGTAGGTCCAGTCGGTGTAGCCGAGGCCGTGGCCGAAGGCGTACGCGGGGGTGGCACCCGCCTTCTCCCAGGCGCGGTAGCCGATGAACAAGCCCTCGGTGTAGTCGAGTTCACCGTCGGTCGGGGTGACCTGGGTGACCGGCGCGTCCGCGAGGCCGCCCCATGTGGTGGGCAGCCGCCCTCCCGGCTCCTGCGCGCCGAGCAGTACGTCGGCGAGTGCGGCGCCGCCCCCCTGGCCCGGGAACCATCCGAGCAGCACCGCCGCGACGTCCTCGCGCCACGGAAGCTCCACCGGGGAGCCGGAGTTGACGACGACGACCGTGCGGGGGTTGGCCGCGGCCACCGCGCGCACCAGATCGTCCTGGCGACCCGGGAGCCGCAGGTCCTTCCGGTCGAAGCCCTCGGACTCGACGCGCTCGGTGGTGGCGACGACCACGACCGCGGTGTCCGCGGCGCGCGCCGCATCGACGGCCTCGGCGATCAGCGCGTCGGGGTCGCGCCGCGGTCCCAGGTGCACGAAGGAGAACACCACACCGGGGAGCGGAGCCTTCAACTCCTTGTCGAGCGGGTGGAACAGGGAGACCTCGACCGACTCGCCCGCCGTCAGGCTCACCTTGGCCCGCTCCACCGGTGAGCCGAAGAACGCCTCGAAGGGGTCGGACCCGGCGGCCATCACCTCGGACCCGTCGAAGACGATCTCGCCGTCGACGGAGAGCGTGAAGGCGCCCACGCCGCGCGTGCCGAAGGAGTGCTCGCCGCTCTCGCGCGGGGTGAACGAGCCGACGACCTCGATGGAGGCCAGCGTCTCGTGGGTGACGCCGTCGGGCAGGTCGTCGCCGATCCACTGGACCTGGCCGGAGGGGAGGCTGCCCTCGCCGATGACGGCGCCGTCCGCGTCACGGCAGACGGCGCGCAGCTCGAACTCCTTGTCGGCGGGGGCGAGTTCGTCGCTCGGGTCGGCGCCGACGGCGTACGTCAGGGTGTCCTCGCCGAGCGCCGCGTTAAGGCCGTCGAGCGGGGAGACCACATGTGCGGGGAAGACGGTGGCGGAGCCGCCGCCCAGGACGCGGGCGTCGCGCGCGGCGGCGCCGATGAGGGCCACCGACGCGGCGGGCCGCAGCGGCAACGCGTCGTTCTCGTTGCGTACGAGGACGAAGGCGCGGCGGGCGATCTCGCGGGCGAGGGCCTCGCCGTCGATCTCGGCGGGCAGCTCGGTGACCACGGGTTCTGCGCCTTCGAGGATGCCGACGCGGGCGGCGAGCCGCAGGACGTTGCGCACGGCGTCGTCGACCGCCGACTCCTTGACCCGGCCGCCGCGCACGGCCTCGGCGAGCGCATCGCCGTACACCGTCCGCGGGCCTGGCATGGCGGCGTCGAGGCCGCCCTCGATGGCGCCGGTGGTCGAGCGGGCGGCCATCCAGTCGGAGACGTTGTAGCCGTCGAAGCCCCATTCGCCGCGCAGGACCTCGTTGACCAGATAGCGGTGCTCGGTCATCGTCGTGCCGTTGACCTGGTTGTACGCCGTCATGATGCCCCAGGGGTGGGCGTTGGTGACGATCGCCTCGAAGGGCGCGAGGTACAGCTCGCGCAGGGCGCGGGCGCCGACCACGTTGTCGACGGTGAAGCGGTCGGTCTCGGCGTCGTTCGCGACGAAGTGCTTGACGGTCGTGCCGACGCCGCCGGACTGCACGCCCTGGACGTAGCCGGTGCCGATGACGCCGGTCAGATACGGGTCCTCGCTGTACGCCTCGAAGTGCCGGCCGCCCAGCGGCGAGCGGTGCAGGTTGACGGTGGGCGCGAGGAGGACGTGGACGCCCTTGCGGCGGGCCTCCTGGGCGAGGAGTGCGCCCGCGCGGCGGGCGAGGTCCTGGTCCCAGGTGGCGGCGAGCGCGGTCGGGGACGGCAGGGCGATGGACGGGTCGTCGGCGGTCCAGCGGGTGCCGCGCACGCCGATCGGGCCGTCCGACATCACGAGGGACGCCAGGCCGATCCCGGGCAGCGGGTGCAGCGACCACATGTCACGGCCGCCGAGCAGCCGGGTCTTCGCGTCCAGGTCCAGCGCGGCGAGCGCGGCCTCCACGACCGCCTCGCGCGCCCGGTCGGCCTGCGTGGCTCCCGTGCCCTGGGTTCCCGCCATGGCGGTACCTCCTCGTTGAAGTCCGGGTGAAGTCCGTTTCGTACGTCCCCTCCATCCTGCCTCGGCTACCTGTAGACCAGTAGGTTTCGTTATGTGGAAGTTATATTAGAGGCGACCATGACGTACGGTCGTTCCGCGAGCCGGAGCACGGCCGAGAACGCGAGGGGCGGACACGATGGCACCCAAGGCCACGACCAGGGCCAGGAGCGAGGAGCGGCGGGCCGAGATCCTCCGGGCCGCCCTGGAGGTGATCGCCGAACGCGGCTACCGCGGCGCGAGCCTGGGCGCGGTGGCCGAGCGGGTCGGGCTGACCCAGCAGGGCCTGCTGCACTACTTCCCCACGAAGGACGCCCTGCTGGTCGCCGTCCTGGAGGCCCGCGACCAGTGGGACGCGGTGCCTGCGAACGAGATCCGCCTAGACCTGCTCGGCTCGCTCGTCGAGTACAACGCGATGCGCCCCGGCATCATCCAGACCTTCTCCGCACTGCTCGGCGAGAGCGTCACGGACGGGCATCCGGCCCGGGAGTACTTCACCGAGCGGTACGGATCGGTGCGGGAGAAGTTCGCGGCGGTCCTGCGCGTCGAGTACGGGGAGCGGCTCCCCGGAGGTCTCACCCCGGAGGCGGCGGCCCCGCTCCTCGTCGCCGTGATGGACGGTCTCCAGTACCAGTGGCTCCTGGACCCCGAATCGGTGGACATGGCGGGGGCGTTCAGGGATTTCCTGGCCCTGCTCGACGGCGGCGGCGAGTGAACGGCCTGGTGAGCGGCAGCGGTGGGTGATCAGGCCGAGCGGATGTGGCTGACCGCCCGCGCGATGTCCTCGTGGACGACGTCCGGGTCGGCGGCGGCGGCCTTGTAGTGGTCGAGGACCGCTTCCATCGCCGGGAGTCGGGTGACCTCTGTCGCGAGCGCGACGTCCTTCACCGCGAGGTCGCTGCCGAAGTGCACATCGGTGGCGAAGGCCCGGCCCACCGCGCCCCCGAGCGGACCTCCGGCGAGCGCCCCCTTGGCCGTCTCCTCGTCGAGGCCCAGCGCGTCCGCCAGTTTCATCGCCTCGGCCACGAGAGCCACGCCCCCGATGACGGCGGTGTTGACGACGATCTTGAGCGCGGCCCCCGAACCGAGCGGGCCCGTGCGGGTCACCGGGCCGAAGCGGGCAAGGATCCGCTCGACCCCATCCGCGTCACCCCCCGCGAGAATGCCGAGCTGTCCCGACGCGGCCTTGTCCGTGCTTCCCATGACGGGCGCGTCGACGAGGGTCACACCGTCCGGCACCCTCGCCCCCAACTCCCGTACGACATCGGGCCCGACGGTGGACATCTCCACCCAGTGGGTGCCTGCCCGCAGCACCGGCACGATGGCGTCGGCGACGGCACGCACCGCGTCGGGGCCCGCCAGCATGGTGATGACGACATCGGCGTCCCGCACGGCCTCCGCGGGGTCGGCGGCGAGCCGGGCCCCCTCCTTCACGAGCGGCTCCGCCTTCTCGGCGGTCCGGTTCCACACGGTCAACGGATATCCGGCCGCGAGGAGTTGGCGCGCCATCGGCTCGCCCATGTGCCCCAGTCCAAGAAACGCGATCTTCTCCATGGCGTCGACGCTAGGGCCGGGCGCGTGCCACGACAAGCGGCTGTCCGGGCGCCAATTCAGTTGACCCGCCACGCCCCGGCCAGCTTCGATCGGCGTCGGTTCTCGCTCGCCCGCCGCCCCGGAAGGCCCGCATGTCCCCCGCCAAGATGCACGCCCACGAAGCCGACATCGACACGCACCTCGTACGGCGGCTGCTCGCCGCGCAGTTTCCCGGCTGGGCGGGCCTGAGTGTCGAGCCGGTCGACTCGAACGGCACCGTCAACGCCATCTACCGCCTCGGCGACGACATGGCTGTCCGGCTTCCGCGCATCGAGGGCGGCGTCGAGGACGTACGGCGCGAGATGCGGTACCTGCCTGGGCTGGCCCCCTCGCTGCCCCTCGCGATTCCCGCGCCGCTGGGCGAGGGCGAGCCCGGGGAGGGCTTCCCCTGGCCCTGGTACGTGTACCGCTGGGTCGAGGGCGAGAACCCGGTGATCGGCGCTCTGACCGAACCCGAACTCTTCGCCGCCGACCTGGCGGAGTTCGTCCTCGCCCTGCAGCGCGTCGATCCCGCCGACGCGCCTGCCGCGTACCGCAGCGGGCCTCTCGCGTCCCGTGACGCCGACACCCGCGAGGCCATCGCGCAGCTGCACGGCGTCATCGACACCGATGCCGCCACCGCCGCCTGGGACGCCGCCCTGAGCGCGCCCCGCTGGGACGGGCCGCCGGTCTGGGTCCACGCCGACCTGCAGCCGGGGAATCTGCTCACCTCCGGCGGACGGCTCGGCGCCGTCATCGACTTCGGGTGCATGGGGCACGGCGAACCCGCCGTCGACCTGATCACCGCGTGGAGCCTGCTGACCGCGGAGGCACGGAAGGAGTTCCGCACCGCCCTGGGCGTCGACGACGCGACGTGGGCGCGAGGGCGGGGCTGGGCCCTGTCGATCGCGCTCATCGAGCTGCCGTACTACCGGACCAGGAACGCCACCATCACCAGGACCGCCAGCCACGTGATCGGCGAAGTGCTCGCGGATCACGCCACCGTGGATCACTAGACCCTTTCCGCGCCGCCTTCCTGCCGGGATACTGCGACCACCCCACCGGCCACGGAAGGACTCCCGTGTCACTCACGCCCACCGTCTCCCCGCGGCTCGCCGCGCTCGGTGCCACCCTCCTGCTCTCCCTCGCCGCGATGCCCGCGTCGGCGGCCCCCGCACCGGCCGCCACCACCGAGGAGCAGCGCCTGGACCGGGCGGCCCCGCAGGAGATCCTGCGCCGCAGCGGATTCGACGCCGTGGCACCGGAGTTCGCGCGCGCCCTGGACCGCGCCCATTCGTACGGCGAGGCCAAGCGCATAGTCGAGCGGCAGGGCGAGGCGCTGTGGCGGCGTGCCGTCGACCGGGCACAGGGGCGGGGGCCCGCGGCGGGCGGGGCCGAGGCGCTGAGCCGGGACGACGACCGGCCGTTGTACTGGGCCAGGCTCGGCATGACGCGGGAGCTCCGGCAGTGGAAACCGGCCGGATTCGGGCTGGGCGAGGCCCGGCAGGGACGGCTCATGCGGGCCCTTGAGGACGCCTCGCGCGGGCACGACTCCGTCAGTTACCCCAAGAAGGACCGCGCCGGCCACCGTCTCAAGCGCATCCTCGTCACCGGCTTCGACCCGTTCACGCTCGACCGGGACGTCCGCATCAGCAACCCCTCCGGCGCCACCGCCCTGGCGCTCGACGGCGCCGTCATCGAGACCGCCGACGGCCCGGCCCGCGTGGAGACCGTCGTCTTCCCCGTCCGCTGGGACGACTTCGCGGAGGGGACGGTCGAGCGCACCCTGCGCGCCCATCTCCCCCGCGTGGACCTCTTCACCACCATCAGCCAGGGCCGCGCGGGACGCTTCGACATCGAGCGGACCAACGGGGCCTGGCGGGGCGGCTTCCCCGACAACGAGAACCTCTCGCGCACGCAGACCGTGCCGGTCACCCATCCGGCCACGCAGCCGCAGTGGACGTCCACGACCCTCCCGTACAAGGAGATCGTGAGCGCCGCGACGGGCCGCTTCCCGGTGTACGACAACACCTCGGTGACCGAGATCCCGGCGGGCCGGACCACCCCCGTGGTCCGTCCCGACGGGCCCACCGACGGGTCGACGGCCCGTGAGGGCGGCGGCGGCAACTACCTGTCGAACGAGATCGCCTACCGGGCGACGCTGCTGCGCGACCGCCTCGGGCTGCACGACCGCCTGCCCGGCGGCCATGTGCACACGCCGATCCTGCAGTTCGGGACGGGCAACACGGACCCGGCCACGGGGAAGATCACCGATCCCGAGTTCGTGCGCAACCGCCTCGACATCATCGCGCAGGTACGGCAGATCCTGACGACGGCTATGAACGCCCGCCGGTAGCGGACGGCTGTCCGCCGGGGCCGGCCGGACCGGCCGCGCCCCGCGGATCGTCGTCGTCCGCGGCCTGCCCGCTGTCCTCGCCGACCAGCTCCCGCGCCATGAGCGTCGCGCCCGCGACCGCCCCCGGCATCAGGAACACCGCGACGAACGGAACCAGGAAGGCCACGGCGAGCGGAGTGCCGAAGCCCCAGGCCAGCTGCTTGCGGCCACGCAGGAGCGCCAGCCGGTCACGGAGTTCGACGCCCCGGCGCTGGAGCGCCACCGCCGTCAGCTCCTCGACCAGGAAGAAGCCCGTCACGCAGAAGCCGATCACCGGGACGACGGTCTGGCCGACGACGGGGATGAAGCCGAGGGCGAAGAGCAGGACGCCCCAGATCACGGCCCGTACGACGATACGGAGGCTGTCGCGGGCGGAGATCCACAGTTCGCGCCAGAGCGGCAGCCCCGACTCGGGGGCGTACCCGGAGACGGAGATGTCGACCTTCTCCGACAGCGACTCGTAGAAGGGCTGGCCCACCAGGAGCGTCACCGCCGTGAAGGTGATCACGGAGAGGAGGAGCGCGAGGGCGAAGAGGAGGGCCGTGAGGAAGCCGCGGAACAGGCCGAGCCACGGCGCGGACCAGTCGTCCGCGAAAGGCGTCGCCCAGCCGACGAAGTCCGCGCCCCAGAGGGCGAGCGCGACGAGCGCCGCCGCGTAGAGAAGCAGGGTGATCAGGCCGGGCAGCAGGCCGACTCCGTACTGCTTGCCGTGCTGGGCGACCCAGCGCTGGCCCTTCATCAAGTAGCCGAAGCCCCGTCCCAGATCACGCATGCGGAACACCCTATCCGCCGGTGGGGGCGCTGCGGCCCACGGGACGTGTGGGGCCGAAGGCCCTCTTGTTGCGCGGGGGTTGGCACGGTAGACCACGCGTACTGACTCTCTCTCCAGGCTTCTACAGGCTTCGTCAGGTCTCTTCAGGCTTCTTCCAGGAGGTATGTATGGGGATATCCCGGCCATCCAGACCCGTTCTACTCACCACCCTCGCCTCGGCGAGTGCCCTTGTCCTCACCACGCTCGCCCCGGGCAGCGCGACCGCGGACCCCGGCCCGCACGGCCGCGACATCCTCCGCGAGGGCGCGCCCCTCAGCTCCACCGAGCGGGCCGCGAAGAGCCCGGAGAGCGCCGCCGACCGGGCCCTGGGGGCAGCCGTCTCCCCCGGCCTCGGCACCGGCAAGAGCCGTGGCTATCCGCGCGAGCAGAAGCTCACCGCACCTCCCGCCAATCCGGACGACAAGTCGATAAAGCTGGGTCTGGCGCCGTATCACTCCCTGGCCCCGAAGCTGAATGACATCCAGGGCATCGGCGACCGCGTCAGCGTGGAGATCGCGGGCCGTTCGGCGGGCGGGCACCAGCTGTACATGGTGACGGTCACCGCCCCCGAGTCCGCGAAGGAGACCGCCCGCCAGGAGCGAATGCGCGAGCTCATCGAGAACGCGCCGGGCGCCGCCGCGAAGGATCCGGCGGTCAAGTCCTCGTACAAGACGCCGGTCTTCATCAACAACAACATCCACGGCAACGAGTGGGAGGGCACGGACGCCGCCCTCAGGCTCATCGAGAAGCTCGCGAAGGCCAAGGACGGCGGGACAAAAGATCTCCTCGCGCACAACCGGCTGTACTTCAACGTCACGGCCAACCCCGACGGCCGCATCGCGGGCACCCGCGAGAACGCCAACGGCTTCGACCTCAACCGCGATTTCATCACCGCCTCGCAGCCCGAGGTCCGCGCGATGCGGCAGATCGCGATCGACAAGCAGCCCGCGGTCATGATCGACCTGCACGGGTACGTCAACGGCACGCTGATCGAGCCGACGACTCCCCCGCACGGCGAGAACTACGAGTACGACCTCTTCCTCAAGAATTCCTACGCCAACGCCCTGGGCATGGAGGCCGCGGTCAACGGCCTCGGCTACACGCCCGAGAAGGACGGCGTCGAGCCGGCGATCATCCCCTTCCGTGACCAGGAGGAGGGCTGGGACGACTGGCCACCGATCTTCACCCCGCAGTACATGCCGTTCCACGGCGCGGTCGCCGCGCACACCATCGAGTTCCCGATGACCGTCAACAACGAGGAGTACGACGAGCTGCCGGTGCCGGAACTGCGGCGGCGGTCCGCGATCAACGTGGACATCGCGGGCGCCGCGATGTCGGCGACGCTCAAGTACACGCAGGCGCACCGCACTTCGGTGATCGCCGATCAGATCGAGACGTTCCGGCGGGGCGCCACGGGCGCGAAGCAGGTGCCGGTGTCGCCGGAGACCGTGCCCGGGGTGCCGGGCATCGGCCCGGAGGACGTCTACACGACCGACTTCCCGCGTGCGTACGTGATTCCGCGGGGTGAGGCGAAGGTGAAGGGCGAGCGCGGGCAGCGGTCGGCCGCTGCCGCCTCGCGGCTCGTGGAGCATCTGCTCGCCAATGACGTCCAAGTCCGCAGGGCCACGCGGGACTTCAGGATCGGCGGGAAGTCGTACGCCGCGGGTTCGTATGTCATCGACATGCGTCAGCCCAAGCGCGGGATCGCCAATGTGATGCTCGCCGACGGGCGCGACATCAGCGACAAGGTGTCGACGATGTACGACATCTCCGGGTGGAGCCTCGGGCGGTTGTGGGGCGCGACGGTGGACTCGGCGAAGGGCGGCTCGCTGACCGGCGTGCGGACGCGGGTCGTGGACGAGGCCTCCCGGGTCGGGTATGTCGCGCCGCGCGGGAATCTCCGCCTGCGGCTGGACGACGCGCGTGAGGTGGCTGCCCTCAACTGGCTTACGGGCAAGGGCGTTTCCGTACGCCGGGCCGATGACGGCAGCGTGATCGTGCCGTCGGCGGCGCGGGGTGCGGCTGCCGCCGCGGCGAAGAAGTACGACGTCGCCTTCGACGCGACGAAGGTGAAGGGCGGAGCCGTCGTCCACCGCACGCGGGTGGCCGCGGCCGTCACTCCCGGCGAGCTGTTCGCGCTGCGGGAGATGAACTTCGACGTGGTGCCGGTGTCGACGGATGTCCTCAACGCCGGGTTCGACTGGAAGAAGTCGGGTGCGGACGCGCTGTTCGTGTCGGCCGGGCTCGCGTACGGCGATCTGAACGCCGGGGCCAAGGCCGGACTCGACACGTTCCTCGCCGGTGGGGGCGGGCTCGTCGGGCGTGGTGCGGAGGGGGCCGCGTTGAACTCCGACGCGAAGCTGCTGGCCGTGGAGGCGGTCTCCGGGAACGGGGACGCCAATGGTGTGGTGCGGGTCGTGAACGCGGGCGGGCCCGTCACCGGCGGCGCGATCGAGCACTCCTTCGTGTACGCGCCCATGTGGTTCAAGGGGCTTGGCAGCGGGGTGCGGGTGGATCAGTCCTATGGGGCCGGGAATCCGCTGCTGTCCGGGCACTGGCGGGCGGTGGACGGTGCGGGCGGCCCCTCGGACGCCGCGGGCCGGCCTTCTGTCGTCAGTGGGTCCGCCGCGGGGTCCCGTGTGGTCCTCTTCGGCACCGAGCCGCTGTTCCGGGATCACCCCAAGGGAGTGTTTCCGCAGGTGGGGCGGGCGTTGCTGAGCGTGGGCTGACGTTCGGGCGACCACCGGCTCCGCCGAGTCCGCCCTCACACGCCGGACGGGCTGACATGTTCGGCCCGTCCGGATGGAGACTGACCTCATGACCCGTGAGATCAAGGTGCAAGGCACCGTCGCAGCCGGATACGAAGCCGTGCGGGAGGAGTTCGGCGCCCTGCTCGCCGGGGAGAGGCCCGATCATGCCTCGCAGCTCTCCGCCCACGTAAGGGGGAAGCAGGTCGTCGACCTGTGGGTGGGGCCCGACACCGACGGCGACACACTCTTCGGCGTCTACTCGTCCACGAAGGGCGCGGCCTATCTCACCGTGGCCCTGCTCGTCCAGGACGGCACCCTGGAGCTGGACCGCGAAGTGGCGCACTACTGGCCGGAGTTCGCCGCCGAGGGCAAGGCGGACATCACCCTGCGCGAGCTCCTCTCGCACCGCGCGGGCGTCGTCGGGGCCGACGGCGGCTTCACTCCCGAGGAGGTCGCCGACGACCGTGCCGTCGCCGCCCGGGCCGCGGCCCAGCGCCCGTACTGGCGCCCCGGCACCGCCTTCGGCTACCACGCCCTGACCATCGGCGCGATGGCCGGCGAGGTCGTCCTGCGGGCCACCGGGCGGACGCTGCAGGAGACGTACGAGGAGCTCGTCCGCGCCCCGTACGGCCTTGACTTCTACCTGGGGCTGCCCGAGGCCCTCGAGCCCCGCTTCCGCTCCGTCCTGCCGATGATGCCCTCCCCCACGGAGCGCGCGATCCTGGACGCGGAGCCGCCGCAGCCGGGCAGCCTGAACTCCATCGCCTTCAACCGCAACGGCGCGCAGCCCACTGATCTGGAGTCCCTCCCCAATTCCCGGACGGTGCGCGCCAAGGGGCCCGCCTCCGTCGGCGGTGTCGCGTCCGCGCGCGGCCTCGCCCGGATGTACGCGGCGGCGGTCACCGGGCTCGACGGGCGGGAGCCGCTCCTCAAGGCGGACACCGTGGCGGAGTTCGGGCAGATCCATTCCCACGGGTACGACCTGGTGGCGCGGGCCCACAAGGCGTTCGGGGTGGGCTTCCAGAGCGTCGCCGACGCCTGGTACCCGTACCTCGGCGCGGGGTCCATCGGGCACAAGGGCGTGGGCGGCTCGCAGGCCTTCGCCGATCCGCGCAGCGGGCTCGCCTACGGCTACACGCGGCGCCGGTTCGCCTTCCCCTCAGGGTCGGTCCCGGAGGACGACCGGCTCGTGCGGGCGATCCACACGGCCGCCGTCACCGGCTGAGCGGGGGCCCGGACGGTATGACGGAGGGCCGCACCCCCGCTCAGGGGTGCGGCCCTCCGTCACGTACGCGTCGCCCTGATCAGGCGACCGAGAGCTCCACCTTGATGTTGTCGCGCGTGGCGCTCGAGTACGGGCACACCTGGTGCGCCTTCTCGATGAGGGACTGCGCGGTGGCCGCGTCCACGTTCGGGATGGAGGCGCTGATGGCGACCTCCAGGCCGAAGCCGCCGGCCTCGGTCTGGCCTATGCCGACCTTGGCGGTCACGGTCGAGCCGGAGATGTCGGCGTTCTCCTTGCGGGCGACCACGCCGAGGGCGCCCTGGAAGCAGGCGCTGTAGCCGGCCGCGAAGAGCTGCTCGGGGTTGGTGCCGGCGCCGCTGCCGCCCATCTCCTTCGGCGGGTTGACGACGACGTCGAGCTTGCCGTCATCGGTGGCGACGCGGCCGTCACGGCCGTTCTCGGCGGTGGCGACGGCGGTGTACTTGACGTCGATCTTCTGGATGGACATAAGTGCCGGTTCCTCCTGAGATGTTCCGCGATGCGCGCCCACAGTCGCGAGAATGTGGAATCACTTTATCGGATGACGGAAAACAGCGGTCGGCGGCCACCTGTGCACCGGCCGCCGCCCGCCGTCCTCATGTCACCGCTCACCACTCTCAGGCGAGGGAAACGACCATCTTTCCGGTGTTCTCGCCGCGCAGCATGCCGAGGAAGGCCTCGACGCCGTTCTCCACGCCCTCGACGAACGTCTCGTTGTACTTGAGCTCACCAGAGCGGATCCACGCGCCGACCTCGGAGACGAACTGCGGCTGCAGCGCCTCGTGGTCCCCGACGAGGATGCCCTGCAGGCGCAGGCGCTTACCGATGATCATGGCCATGTTGCGCGGGCCCGGCGTCGGCTCGGTGTCGTTGTAGCCCGCGATCATGCCGCAGATGGTGGCGCGGCCGTGCACGTTCATACGGCTGATGGCCGCTTCGAGGTGCTCGCCGCCGACGTTGTCGAAGTAGACGTCGATACCGTCGGGGGCCGCCTCCTTCAGCTGCTCCACGACCGGGCGCGGGTCCTTGTAGTTGAACGCGGCGTCGAAGCCGAGCTCCTCGACGAGGTGCTTCACCTTCTCGTCCGAGCCCGCCGAGCCGATGACGCGCGAGGCGCCCTTGAGCTTGGCCATCTGGCCGACCTGGGAGCCGACGGCACCCGCGGCGCCGGAGACGAACACCGCGTCGCCCTCCTTGAAGGAGGCGACCTCGAAGAGACCCGCGTAGGCCGTCAGGCCCGGCATACCGAGCACACCGAGGTACGCCGACAGCGGCGCGGCCTGCGCGTCCACCTTGACGGCGTGCTTGGCCGGGACGGTCGCGTAGTCGCGCCAGCCCGCGAAGTGCAGGACGTGGTCGCCCACGGCCAGGCCCTCGGCGTTCGACGCGATGACCTCGCCAACGGCACCGCCCTGCATGGGCTGGTCGAGCTGGAACGGCGGGGTGTACGACTTCACGTCGTTCATCCGGCCCCGCATGTACGGGTCCACGGAGAAGTGCAGGTTGCGGACCAGGACCTGGCCGTCCGCCGGGGCGGCCACCGGGGTCTCGCGCAGCACGAAGTCCTCAGGGACCGGCCAGCCGTGCGGGCGGCGCACGAGGTGCCATTCGCGGCTGACGGTGGGGAGCTGCTCGGACCCGGGGGCTTCGGGGGTGACGGACATGCGGGGCGTCCTCCTCCTGCTCAGGCTGCCGCTTCCGGCAGGCTGGTGTCTCGGAAATGCTTCAGGTTATGAAACAACCATGCTCCTACATATTTCATGATGTCAAGTAACGGGGTAACCTGGAGCGCATGGCCACCACCAGCTCCCGCACCCCGCGCACCGACCCCCTGACGCTCGAAGTCGTCGAGCTCATCGGCACGGTCGTCGCGCGCTACTACGAGGAGTACGACGCCGCGGCGGGCAAGCACGCCCTCACCGGCGCACAGGCACGTGTACTGGGTCTGTTGTCCCTCGATCCGCTGCCCATGCGCCGCATAGCGCAGAAGCTGAAGTGTGAGCCGTCGAACATCACGGGGATCGTCGACCGCCTGGAGGCGCGCGGTCTCGTCGAGCGGCGGCCCGACCCGGCCGACCGCCGCGTGAAGCTGGCGGCGCCGACGGAGGAGGGCCTCACCGTCGCCCGCAGCCTGCGCGAGTCCCTCGACTTCGCGCGGGAACCGCTGGCCGAGCTCTCCCGCGAGGAGCGGCTCTCGCTGCGCGGGCTGCTCCGGAGGATGGTCGGCGAGGACGCGGGCTGAGGACGGCCGCCGCGTTCGCTGCCCGCACCGCCACAGGAATGCGCTACCTGCACCACCACAGGAAGCGGTCGCACGTCTGGGACGGCTCCGGCTCGGGCGTCGGATCCGGCTGCCGCGTGGTCGGCGGGGGCGTGGGACGCGTGGTCCCGGGGGTGCCCGGCGCGTCCGGGCTGCCGGGGGCCGAGGTCGTGACGGGAGTGGCCGAATCGGGATCGCCGCCGCCCTCGTCCGCCTTGCCGGCGTCCTTGGCGTCCTTGGCGTCCTTGGCGTCCTTGGCGTCCTTGGCCTTCTTCGCCTCCTTGGACGCCTTGTCCTTCGCGGACGCCGACGCCGACTCCGATGCGGAGGGATCCGCCGACGAGGCCGCGTCGGCCACCGCACCCGCCGTCGCGCCGCCCTCCGGGCCCTTCGGCGTCCGGGACGCGGAACCGCCCGCTCCGCCGTCCGGCGACGACGCCGCCGTCGGTTCGTCGAAGGGGCCCTCGATGCCGAGCTCGGCCAGGCTCAGACCGCCGGCCGCGAGCGCGAGCCCGGCGGTGATCAACAGGACCTTGCGGCGCCTGCGGCGGTGCGCCCGGCGCCCGCGCTCCCGGCGGCGGCTCCTGCCACGCGGCGCCTCGTCGTCCTGCGCGCGCCCGGGGTCCACCGGCTCGTCCTGCGCGGCGACCGCCTCCGCGTACTCACGGCAGGCTTCGGCCGGGGTTCCGCACCCCGGGCAGGCCAGGGCGCCGTTGAGGTGCCTGTGGCACGGGTGGCAGTAGTCCATGAGGCATGGAGGCTAAGTGAGCCGCGGGTAACAGAGGAAGCCGCTGCCGTGAAGGTTGTGTGCGGAATCGAATCTTCCAGCCGTGTCGGCTTCCCCTATGGGGCAAACCACCTGTTCCGCTCCGGCACACGCACCGCCTATCCCGCGAACACCGCCTGTTCCACGCCTTGCCCGGCGTCCGGCAGCACGAACACGGAGCCGGACAGGGGGTGCGGCGCCTCAAGTCCCGTACGGGCCGAGGTGATGTACAGGTCGCGCAGTCCCGCGCCGCCGAACGCGCACGCGGTCGGGCGCAGCACCGGCAGCTCGATCACCCGGTCCAGGGCGCCGGACGGGGTGTAGCGGCGCAGGGCGGCGCCGTCCCACAGGGCGACCCAGACGCATCCGTCCGCGTCGACGGTGAGGCCGTCGGGGTATCCGGCCTCCGGTTCGATGGTGGCGAACGGCCGCCTGGCCGCCCGGAGTTCGCCTGCGCTCAGGTCCAGTACGTCGATGCGCCGGGTCGCGGTGTCCACGTAGTACAGGGAGCGGCCGTCCGGGCTCCACCCCATGCCGTTGCTGACGGACACGTCGTCGAAGACCTCGGTCACGGTGCCGTCGCCGGTCACGCGGATCAGATTGCCGCCGCCCGTCCCCTCGTCGTAGCGCATCGTGCCCGCCCAGAGCGCTCCGTCGGGGGCGACCGCCGCGTCGTTGCCCCGGCGGCCGGGCACGACCTCGCGGTGCAGCCAGCGGAAGGCGCCCCCGTCGGCCATGGCGTCGTAGAGGCCGATGCCGTCCCGGAGGTTGACCACCAGGCCGCCGCCCGCGCGCGGTTTCGCGGCGCCGACGTGCTGCTCGGTGGCCAGGATCGAGCGGTGCCCGTTCGACGGGTCGTACGTGTGGACGCGTGAGCTCAGGATGTCGACCCAGATCAGTCGCTGGGCGGCATGATCCCAGGTGGGGCCCTCGCCGAGTGCTGCCTGCGCGCGTACCGCTATGTCCATTGCGGCAGGCTACCCGCACGCCCCCGCTCAGCCCACCCTTCCCAGTTCCCCGCGCAACCGCCGCGCCCTGAGCACCAGTTCCAGCTCGAAGCGGCGGTCCGGGTCGTCGACCTCGTCGCCCCACAGTTCCCTGATCTGCCGCAGGCGGTAGCGCACCGTCTGCGGATGCACCCCGAGCCGGGCCGCGACCTCCGGGGCGCCGCCCCGCGTCTCCAGCCAGGCCAGCAGCGTCTCGGCCAGACGGCGGCCGTGCGCGGGCCCGCAGTGCGCGAGCGGCGCCAGGCAGCGGCGGGCCAGGTCCTCGATGAGCTCCTCGGGCTGGAGCAGGACCAGGGCCTCGGTGTGCTCCGTGCAGTGCAGGACCTCGCCGGAGGGCAGCAGTCCGCGTTCCATCAGGCGGACCGCGGCCTCGGCCCAGCGCAGCGACTTCGCCGCGTCGGCGAGCGGTACGGGCGGGCCGATCGCACCGGACCAGCCGGCCATGGCACGCCGGAGGAGTTCGGGGCGGCCCGCGGCGTCGGGGTCGGGGATGACCATGCGGGGCTGTTCGGTCTCCATGTCGAGCAGGACGCCCTGTCCGACGGCGGGCGCCACGGCTTCCCTCGCCGGGCGGAGCAGTACGCCGACGGCGACCCGCTCGGGCAGTTGCCAGCCGACGCGGGCGGCCCGTTCGTCAAGGGCGCTGCGGGCACCGCGGGCGCCGGGCTGCCGGGAGGCGCTGTGCGGACCGGAGCCGTGGCCGGAATCCGCCGGCGTCCCGGCTCCCGCCTCCCCGCGCCGCTCCGAGAGCAGCAGTTCCATCAACTTCCGTTGCAGGCGCAGCCGTTCACCGGCCTGCCGGGCCGCGGCCTCGGCATAGCCACGGACGGACTGGTCGACCAGGCCGTCCAGGTACTCGAAGCCCGACTCGGCGAGTTCGTACATGGCCGGTGGCGGGATCTCGATCTGCTGGCCGATCTCGGCCAGGCGGCGCCAGGCGAGCCGTACGCCCAGGCGGTAGATCGCCTGGAGCGAGTCGAGGCTGCGGCCGTGCAGGCCCTCGCCCCTGCCGAACTCCTGGAAGACCTCCAGGGGATAGCAGGGCCGGCCGCCCTCGGCGGCGGCGATCTGCTGGACGAATCCCTCCAGGGCGCGCCGTATGCCGATGAGCGCCATGGGTTCGCCCGAGTCGTCCAGGACGACCGGCAGACCGGGGTATTCGGCGCGGATCTCCCGCAGGATGTCCTGGGCGAGGGCGGGCACTTCGTCCAGCGCGAGCGCGGCGAACTGCCTTACCTGCACGGGCGGTACGTCGCGCCAGGCCGAGCGGACGGACAGCGAACCCTGGCTCTCGGTCACGGGTACGGCCACTCACTGTCCCCGAGGGGCAGTCTCGTAGTGCACGAGGGGCGTGTTGGGCTGGTCGGGTGTCGCGTTCAGGAGCGCGACGACGCCGAACGCGGCGGCCACGGCGAGTGCCGCTGCGGCCACGACGGTCAGACCGGCGGCGAGCAATCGGTGCATGTCAGGGTCAGCCTCTCTGCTGGAGGTCGAACCCACCCGGGTCACGCGGATGTCGTACGCACAGTCCTTCACCGGCCCCGCCCGGCAAGTGCACAGTCTCATCAACGCATTGACACTTCGTCAAGGGTCCGCCTAGCGTCACGGCCCCATACGGCTCGGTAACACTTCTCACCCGCCCCAGGAGTGCCGGATGCGCCGCACAGCCTCGCCCCTCTCGCTGATCCTCCTCGGACTCGGCGTCTTTCTGCTCGTCCTGGCCCCGATGCTCGCCTGGTACGTCGAGCCACGCGCGAAACGCACACCCGTCGACATCGACACCACCACTGTTTTCAAGGGCAAAGGCAGCTATTTCGACACCGAGAAGATCAAGACGGTGAACGGCAAGAACCTCACCATCACCCGTCAGGTCCGTGGTGACGTGGAGGACAGCAACAGCGACCACGCGGTCTGGGACGTGGTCACGTCGGTCGATCCGGACAAGTCCCTGCCGGCCTCCGATCCGCACGATTCGCTGCAGTTCACGACGGAGCGCTGGGTCACCGACCGCGAGACGAACAAGCCGGTGCACTGCTGCGACGAGAAGCCGTACTTCGAGGGCGAGGCCTACCTCAAGTTCCCCTTCGACGTGCAGAAACGCTCCTACACCTGGTGGGACAACACCCTCGGCGCGACCGTCCCGCTGACCTTCCGGGGCACGAAGAAGATCCAGGGGTACGAGGGCTACCGCTTCACCGCCAAGGTGAAGCCCGCCAAGACCGGCACCCGCCTGGTGCCGGGCCGCCTGGTGGGACAGCCCAAGCGCAGCAACGTCCTCGCCGAGGAGTGGTACGCCAACCACGGCGTCGAACTCGTCGCCGACAAGCGCACGGGCCGGATCATCTACGCGGCGATCGGCCCCCGCAAGACGCTGCGCGCGCCCGGCTCGGACAAGGACGCGACGGTGCTCCTCGACAGCGAGCGCATCGCGTTCACGCCCAAGACGCAGAAGGCCCAGGTCGAGCTCGCCGACGACGACAGCAGCCGGCTGAAGCTGGTCGGCGAGACACTGCCGCTGGGGGCGGGTGTGCTGGGTGCGCTGCTCGCGATCGCCGGAGGCGTCCTGGTCCTGCGCGGACGACGTTCCGACAGTGGGGCACAAGGGACGAACGGGCCGGGTTCAGCGGCGGAGCCGGGCGGTCCGAATGGCGATACGTCCCCAACCGCCCTGCAATCCAGCACGATGTGATGAGACGTCAGCTGTTGAAAGCCCGAAAGTTGTCACTTCGGTGAGTAGCCGAGCCGAACACAGCGGCGAAAACTAACCATCCCCACCCGAACACAGTCCCCGCACCGCCCCCGCACCACCCTCGCACAGTCAGAGCACAGCGCCTTTGCAAGCGACCCCCGAACGGTGCAACCCCCCATAGCGACCTCACGGTTCCGCACCCTGACGAGTTGGAGCACGCATGCCCCAGCACGTGCCTTCTCCGCTGCGCGCCGCCACCCCCCGGGTCGCGCAGCGGCTACCGGCACCTCCCCCGCAGCCGCGCCGGATCGTTTTTCTCGCCCGGCGCGACCTGGCGAATCCGGCCGCGGGCGGATCCGAACTGCTCGTCGACCGGCTGGCCGACGGGCTGAGCAAACTCGGCCATCAGGTCACCCTCCTGTGCGGAGGCCCCGCCGCTTTCCGCGACTACCGCGTCGTGTCGGCGGGCGGTGACCTCGGGCACTATCTGCGCTCGCGTTCCGCCTTCACCCGGCAGGTCGGCGACTGCGACCTGCTGGTCGAGGTCTGCAACGGCATGCCGTACCTGGCGCCGCTGTGGCACCGCGGGCCCACGCTGTGCCTGGTCAACCACGTCCACACCGATCTGTGGGGGATGCGCTTCCAGGGTGCGCTCGCCCCCGCGGCCCGGCTCGGCCGAAGACTCGAACACTGGTCGCTCTCCGGTGCCCAGCGCGGCAATCTCCTGGTGGCCGTCTCACCGTCGACGGCCACCGCGCTGCGCGCGATAGGCGTCGAGCGTGAGCGCATACGCATAGTCCACAACGGGGTCGAGGAGCCGGGCCCGCTCCACCCCCGTTCGGACGAGCCGATGTTCCTGGCGATGGGACGGCTCGTCGAGTACAAGCGCATCGATCTGCTCCTTCGCCTCTGGGAGCGCGTCAGGCCCGTCACCGGCGGACGTCTGGTGATCGTGGGCGACGGGCCCGAGCGGGCCCGCCTCGAACAACTCGCCGGGCCCGGCGTGGAGTTCAGGGGCCATGTCACCGAGGCCGAGAAGCACCGGCTGCTCTGCGAGGCGTGGATGCTCCTCCATCCCTCCGCCGTCGAGGGCTGGGGCCTGGTCATCACCGAGGCGGCGACCCGCTCGACGCCGGCGATCGGCTTCGACGTACCGGGCGTGCGTGACTCCATCGAGGACGGCGTGACGGGGCTGCTCGCCCGGGGCGAGAGTTCCTTCGCGGCCGCCTGGTGCACCCTGGCGCTGAGCACCGAACGCCGGGAGACCTTCGGCAAGGCGGCCGGCGAACGGGCCACCAGCTACCGGTGGGCCAATTCCGTGCGCGAGTTCCAGGCGGTGGCCTCCGAGGCGATCGTCACGCACCAGGCAGCACAGGGGTCCGCGTGAAGGACCCGTCCCTGCGCCGATCCCTCACCCTCTTCCGGGCTTTTCTGCGCGAGCAGAAAGAGCCCGAGCGGTGTTACACCCTGCTCGCCCGTGACGCCGCCGACCAGGTCGAGGCCTATGGACCGGTCAAGGGCCGTGTCGTCGTCGATGTCGGCGGCGGCGGCGGGTACTTCACCGAGGAGTTCCGGCGGCGCGGCGCACAGAGTTTCCTCTTCGAGCCGGATCCGGCCGAACTGGGCGCCAAACCGCCGGAGGGCTCCGTCGTCGCCGACGGGTACCTCCTCCCGCTCGGGGACGGCGTCGCCGACGTCACCTTCTCCTCCAACGTCCTCGAGCACGTGGACGATCCGCAGACGTTCCTCAGCGAGATGGTGCGGGTGACCAGGCCCGGCGGCCTGATCTACGTCTCCTTCACCAACTGGTACTCGCCGTGGGGCGGCCACGAGTGGGCGCCCTGGCACTACCTGGGCGGCGCCCGTGGGCGCGCCCGCTATGAACGGCGTACCGGAAAAGCAGCCAAACACACGCTCGGCGAGAACCTCTTCGCTCACCACGTCGGTCCGACCCTGCGCCAGGTGCGGGCGAGGAACGACGTGTCCGTCGTGTCCGCACGGTCCCGCTACTGGCCGTTCCTGGCCGGTGGCATCACCAAAGTGCCGGGTGTACGCGAGTTCGCCACCTGGAATCTCCTTCTCATCCTCAGGCGGTGTCCATGACCACGGTCCAGGCCCCACCCCCGGCGGCAGTCCGGCCCACGGCTGACGCCCCCGAACCCGGCAGAGGCCCGCGCTCGCGGCGCTGGCTGTTCGGGTTCTGGGCCGTGGTGTTCGTCCTCTTCCTGGCCGTGAAGCCGGGACGGATGACGTTCGACACCAAGCTGGGGGTCGCCGTCGACCCCTGGCAGTTCCTCTCCGACCTGGGCCAGCTCTGGCACGACCGGGGCGGTTTCGGCGGAATCCAGGACCAGTACGTCGGCTACACGTGGCCGATGCTGCCGTTCTACGGTCTGGCGAAGCTCGTCCAGCTCCCGGTGTGGTTCGCGGAACGCCTCTGGATGTCGCTGATCGTGGCCACCGCGTTCTGGGGTGTGCTGCGGCTCGCCGAGAGGCTGCGGGTGGGCAGCGGCGCGAGCCGGCTGCTCGGCGCGGCGGCCTACGCCCTGTGGCCGACGTTCACCATCGTGGTCGGATCGACGTCGGCGGCGGCGCTGCCCGGCGCCCTGCTGCCGTGGGTGCTGCTCCCGCTGACGAACGACCGCATCAGCGCGCGCTCGGCGGCCCTGCGGTCCGCGCTCTTCATCCCCTTCATGGGCGGCGTGAACGCGGCGGCGACGCTGGCGTCCCTGCTGCCGGTGGGCCTGTACCTCCTGTCGCGGCCGAACGGACCCCGCAAGCGGAAGCTGATCACCTGGTGGGTGCCCGGGGTCATCCTCGCCACCGCCTGGTGGGTCGTACCCCTCCTGATGCTCGGCATCTACGGCGAGAACTTCCTTCCGTACGTGGAGAGTTCGGCCACCACGACCGGCACGATGTCGGCCACGGAGACGCTGCGCGGCGCGGGCAACTGGGTCGCGTACCTGCACTTCGGTGAGGCGTGGCTGCCCGCCGGGTGGTCGGTCGCGACGTCCGTGCTCGTCGTGGTCTGCTCGGCGCTCGCCGCCGCCCTCGGCCTGGCCGGGCTCGCGCGGCGCGACCTGCCCGAGCGGCGCTGGCTCGTCCTGACCGTGCTGTCGGTCGCGCTGGTCACGCTCGCCGGGTACGGCGGCGCGTTCGGCGCGCCCTTCCACGAGACGGTGCAGTCCTGGCTGAACGGCGGGCTCGTCCCCTTCCGGAACATCTACAAGTTCCAGACGGGCCTGGCGCTCGCGCTGGTATTCGGGCTGATGCACCTCGTGGGCGTAGCCGCGCAGGCGCGTGGGGCGCGGCCGGTGCGCGGGCGCAAGTTCGCCCCGCTGATCGCCGCCGTGCTCGTGCTGCCGGGGCTCGCCCTCCCCTACCTGAACGGCTCGATCCTCCAGCCGGGCTCCTTCCAGAAGCTTCCCAACTACTGGGAGGCGACGGGCGACTGGCTGAAGAAGTACTCCCCCGACTCCCGTGCGCTCGTGGTGCCCGCCACCGCGCACGGCATCTACACCTGGGGCTCGCCCATCGACCAGCCCCTCGACGTGCTCGCCGATTCGCGCTGGGCGCAGCGGGACTACGTCCCGTTCGGCACGCCCGGCAACCGGCGCGCGATGGACGCGGTGGAGCAGGCACTCACGACCGGCGGCAAAGTCCCCGGTCTGCAGGACTACTTGACGCGCGCGGGCCTCTACTACGTCGTCGTGCGCAACGACCTCGACCCCGACCAGGTCGGGAACGTGCCGACCTCGACGGTGAAGCGGACCCTGGAGGAGTCCGGCTTCGAGCGGGTCACCGGCTTCGGTCCGACGGAGACCGGCGGGATCATCCCCAACGACACGCCCCTCCAGGTCGAGGGCCTCTACCCGCGCGAGCGTGCGGTGGAGATCTACGCACCGGGGGCGGGCGCCAAGCGGCCCGGCCAGGCCGGGATCAAGCCGGTCTCTAACACGGCCGTGGTGAGCGGCGGCCCCGAGTCGCTGCTCCCGCTCTCCGCCGACCCCTCGATGCGGGACCGCCCTTCCGTCCTGACGGGCGACAACCACCCCGGCGTGGGAACTCCCGGCCTGCAGGCGGTCGGTGACGGTCTGCGCCGTGCGGACACGCGCTTCGGCCTGGTCAGCTCCAATACCTCGTACACCTACACACCGGGCGAGTACAACGCGAGCGGCGCCCTCCAGGAACCGGGCGAGAAGCCGCACCAGATCCTGCCCACCACGGGGATCGAGCACCAGACGACGGCCCAGCTGCGTGGTGCTAAGTCCGTGACCGCGTCGAGCTACGGCAACTGGCTCTTCCATCTGCCGCAGTACGACCCCGTGAACGCCTTCGACGGCAATCCGGCCACGGCATGGGCCGAGGGCAGCCCCGGGAAGCCGAAGGGCGAATGGCTCAAGGCGGAGTTCAGGGCCAAGGAGGCGATCCCGTCCTCGATCCGGGTCACGCCGCTGCCGCAGGAGGGCGTGCGGGCCGCGCCCACCCGGGTGCGGGTGGAGACGGAGCGGGGCAGCCGCACCAGTGCGCTGCAGCCCAACGGCATGCGCCAGAGCATCAAGGCTCCGGCGGGTGACTCCAGCTGGCTGAAGATCACCATTCTGGACGCGGAGATCGGCCACGAAGGCCTGACGGGCGCCGGATTCTCGGAGATCACCGTGCCGGGTGTGCGCGTGACGAAGCTGCTGCGGCTGCCCACGGACACCGGGTCCACCAGCTCGGACCGGGAGGCGCCCGCGGGCGCCGAGGCGACGACGTACTCGATGCACCGTGCGTCGGACCCGAGCGCCCTGTCGCCGGTGAACACCGAGTCGGGGCTGCACCGGCGCTTCACGACCCCGGCCGAGGGCGAGTACGAGGTCAAGGCCAGCGCGCTCCCCGTGGCGGGGTCCGAGCTGGACGAGCTGCTCTACAAGGTGGCGCCGGAGCAGCAGGAGCAGATCGTCGCGAGCGCCGACTCCACGTCGAAGCTCGGCGGCGGCCTGTCGCCGCGCAACCTCACGGACGGCGATCTGACGACGGCCTGGATCGCCGGTGACAGCCCGGTGATCCATCTGAAGTGGAAGGGCAAGCAGCCGGTCGGCGAGATCGTCCTGCCCGCGGCGGGCGGGCTCTCGACCCGCCCCGAGAAGGTGGAGATCAGCTCGCCGGACGGCGCGGCGATCGCCGGCGTCGACGAGAACGGCAACACGCGGTTCCCGCCGATCACCACGGACGAGCTGACCATCACGGTCACCGAGACCGCGCCGCTGACGGTCCACAACCCGGTGGCGGACGAGGACATGCAGCTGCCGGTGGGCCTCACCGAGGCCTACGTCCCGGCCCTGGACAAGTACCGCACGAAGCAGCCTTCGGCGTCCAAGACCTTCGAACTCGCCTGCGGGGAAGGCCCGATGCTCGCCGTCGACGGCAAGCTGCACGCGACGAGCGCGAAGGGTTCGGTACGGGACCTGACCGAGCGGCGGCCCATCGAGGTGACGCTCTGCTCGCGCGGCTCGGAGAACACGACCCTGTCGCTCGCCGCGGGCAAGCACACCGTCGAGGCCGGGGACGCGGGTCCGCTCGCCCTGATGGATGTCTCGATGACGCAGGGGACGCCGGGCGCGATCGACCGCCAGTCCCGTTCCATGAACATCAAGGACTGGCTGGGCGACCGGCGCGAGGTGTCGGTGGGCGCGGGCACGGCCTCGTACCTCACGACCTACGAGAACATCAACGACGGCTGGAAGGCGACGCTCAACGGCAAGGAGCTGTCGTCCGTACGCCTCGACGGCTGGCAGCAGGGATTCCTGGTGCCGAAGGGCGAGGGCGGCACGGTCAAGCTCTCCTACGAGCCCTCGCGGATCTACGAGATCGGCCTGATCGGCGGCGGTGTCGCTGTCCTGGCCCTGATCGCGCTCGCCCTGATCCGGCGCCGCGAGCCGAACCCGGACGGCCCGGACCTGGCGCCGCCCGCGCCGGGTCTGATCCTGGGCACGGTCGCGCTGACGCTGGTGGCCGCGGTGATCGCGGGCTGGTTCGCCCTGCTCGTGCCCGTGCTCGCCCTGCTCGCCTTCCGCCGTCACGCGCTGCTCGTCCCGCTCGCCTTCGTGGCGATGGCCGGGGCGGGGATCGCGGCGGCGATGGGTGCCGGTGAGCCGACCACGGCGGGTGAGGGAGCGTTCGGTCATGCCGCCCAACTCATGGCTCTCATCGCTCTGTTCGCGGCGCTGGTGAGTGTGCGGGGTGACGCCGCGGGTACTCGCACGGCGGCCGGAGGACCCGGCGGTGGTGGCAACGGCGGAGAGTTCGCTCCGTGGGAGCCGCCTCCGCACCAGCCTCCGCCCGCGGCACCTCCGGTGATGCCACCCCCGGCGAGCGGCCCCACGCCACCGCCGGGTCCCGACCGGGACCTGGGCACGACTCCGCTGCCGCGCCGCAAGCGCGGGGAGAGCGGACAGGGTTCGGATACGGGCTCCGGGGCGGGCGGCGGCCTGGACGCCGGTGGCGCAGCGCAGGCCACCAGCTCGACCATCTCGGCGAGGGGCCCGGCGTCGGCCCAGCCGGAACCGGCACCGCCGGGCACGCGGACGGCACGGACCACGCGCTTCAGGCGGCGCAGGGCAAGGGCGACGGACGGGCTCGCGGGAGCCGCGGCTCCGTCCGCCCCCGGGGAGGACACAGAACGATGACCGCACTCGATCACCCGGCACGTCACGCCGACGGACCCGAACGGCCTCCGGAGCGCGTGCCGTTCCCCGTCGTCGACGAGGTCTCCCGGCACTGCCTCCAGGAGGAGGAGCCGGAGACGGTACACATCGAGGTCCATCTGCCCGGCACACCGGACCCGGCCCGCCTGAAGGCCGCGTTCACCGAGGCCCTGCGCCGCCACCCGCGCATCCTGATGCGGGAGGCGCGGGGGCCCTGGTACCGCCGCCGCTACGAGTGGGAGCTGACGGCGGAGCCGGACGTGGAGGTGGTGACGTTCCCGGCCCCGGAGCGCGACGCCCTGAAGAAGGCCCGCACCCGCTCCCTCTCCGAAGCCCCGCCGCTGTCGGTATCGCCGCCGATCCGCCTGGAGGTGATCGCTTCGGAGCCCGCCGCCAAGGCGGTCGCCCCCGGCGGGGACAACGGCTCGGGCAGCGAGGCCAGTACTCCCGACGCCCCCGACAGCGGCAGCGTCCTCTTCCTCACCATCAATCACACCGCCCTCGACGGCCCCGCCTGCCTCCGTGTCCTGGCCACCGCCGCCGAGCTGTACGGCGGGCAGGACAACTCCCCGGCCGCGCCCCCGCTGCGTACGGCCTCGTCCGGCGCGCCCGAGAGCGCGGTGGACGTCGGCGACGCGCCCTCCGGCTGGGCTCCGCCCGCCCGCGTCTCGCGCGGCACCCCCGAGCCCTCACCCGGCAACGGCATGCTCGTCTCCGAACTGCCGGTGCCGCGGCGGCCCAAGGGCGCGCCGTTCACCGTGAACGACCAGCTCATGGTGGCGACCGCGCTGATGATCGCGCACTGGAACCGGGAGCACGGCGCACGGCCGAAGCCGTTCCGGATCACCATGCCCGTCGACGACCGGCCCCGCAGCATGGAGATGCCCATCGGGAACGGCACCCGTCTCGTCGAAGTGCCTTTCAGCGCCGCCGAGTTGACCTCCGAGGCGTGGGGCCCGGAGGACATCGGGGCACTCCTGCGCCGCACCGCGGAGCGCACCCGCGCCCTCAAGGCGCTCTCCCGGCCCCAACTCGGCCGCGGGGCAGCCCTCCTGACCTCGCCCGTCCTGCCCGTCGTCCTCAGGGCCGCCGTCACGCGCGGCCTGCGCAGAGCCGCGGCGCCCTGGACGTCCACCACGCTGCTCAGCAACATCGGGCGCGTCCCGTACTCCCTGGACTTCGGTGACGCCGGACGCGCGCACGCCGTCTGGTTCTCCGCGCCCGCCCGGCTGCCCCGCGGCCTGACCGTGACCACGGCATCCACCGCGGGCCGCCTGCACGTCGCCTTCCGCTGGTCGAAGTCCCTGCTCAGCAGCGGCGACGGGGCCCACCTGCGCGACCTCTTCGAGCACTACCTCCACGCCACGGAGCACACGGAGGAGGGGACGACACCGTGAGCAGCACCAGCACCGCGAGCACCAGCACCAGCACCGCACCCCGCGACCTGCGGGACTTCTACGAGGACCCCTCCGTCCCCGTCGCGTCCGGCGACGCCCGCAGCCTCCGTCAGGCCCGGATGCTCGCCGACGCCATCGGCCCCGCCACCGCCCACACGGCCGTCGTCCTCGACATCGGCTGCGGCGACGGAACCGCCGCGTCGGCCGCCGCCCCGCTCCTCGCCGGACATCGCGTCGTCGGCGTCGACTGGTCCCAGGACGCCCTCAAGCGGGCCCACGCGCATCTGCCGTACGTCGTGCGCGGCGAACTCACCGACGGCGGGCTCCCGTTCGCCGACGGCGCCGCCGACGCGGTCCTCTTCAGCGAGGTCATCGAGCATCTCGTCGACCCCGACAGCGCGCTCGACGAGCTGAGAAGAGTGCTCAGGCCGGGAGGGCATCTGATGCTCTCCACGCCCAACCTCGCCGCCTGGTACAACCGCGGGCTCCTGCTCGCGGGGGTGCAGCCCGTCTTCTCCGAGGTCAGCCTGCGCGGCATCCACGGCCGTCCGGGGAGCGAGGTCGTCGGGCATCTGCGGCTCTACACCGCCCGTGCGCTGCGGGAGTTCGTCGCCGCGTCCGGCTTCGACGTGGTGCGGGTCGCCGGCGCGCCCTTCCACGGCGTGCCCCGTCCGCTGCGCGGCCTCGACCGGCTCGCCTGCGCCGTGCCGAGCGCCTCGTCGATCCTGCTGCTGCACGCCCGAAGGACGTAACCGTGTGGTGGGGTGTGGCCGCGGCCCTGCTGGCGAACCTCCTCTACAGCACCGGGTTCGTCCTGGAGAAACGGGCCCTGACCGCGATGCCCTCCGTCAGCGTGCGCAATCCGGCACGGCTGCTGCGGCAGGTCGTCTCCAGTCCGCTGTGGATCGGCGGATCGCTCGCGCTCGCCGCCGGTTTCGGCGCGCAGCTCGCCGTCTACCGGACGCTGCCGATCGCCGCCGCGCAGGGCATCTTCGTGTCCGGGCTCGTGCTCCTGCTGCTGCTCTCCTCGGTGCTGCTCGGGGAGCAGACGTCGGGGCGCGAGCGGTACGCCGTCGGGGCCATTCTCGCCGCGCTGCTCATGGTCGTCCTCTCGCTCAGCGAGGAGGCCGACACCGTGAGCCACAGCGCGCCCGTCCCGCTCGTCCTCACCGTCTGTCTGCCGTCCCTCGCGGCGGGGGTCCTGCTGTACGGATCGGCCGAGCGGCGCGCGAAGCACCGGCACCGGCTGCCGACGACGGGCGTCGAGTACGGGGTCGCCGTCGGCCTTCTCTACGGGGTCAGTTCGCTCGCCATCAAGGGCGTGTCCAGCTATCTGACCACGCAGGACCTGGGCTCGGCGCTGCTCCATCTGCTGCGCTCCCCGTACCCGTATCTCCTGCTGTTCACCGGCGCGTTCGGCCTGGTCATGTCCCAGGCGGCGCTGCAGCGCTGCCGGGCCTCGCTCATCGTCCCCGTGTGCACGACGGTTACCGCGCTGTTCACCGCGGTACTCGGCACGCTGGCGTTCGGTGAGCCGCTGCCGCAGGAACCGGTGCGGCTCACCCTGCGGATCGCGGGCACGGCGCTCGCGGTGTCCGTGCTCCTCGCCATGCCCAAGCATGACGCGCCACCGCCTCAACCAACGCCGCCCACCAAGGAGTTGACGAGCTGATGAATCCCGAAGATCCGCTCCTGAAGATCCTCGCATGCCCGCTGGACAAGGGGCCGCTGCATCTCCTGGAGCCCGCGGAGCCCCTCGTACCGGAGGAGGTGCTCTACAACCCGCGGCTGCGCCGCCGTTACCCGATCGTCGACGGCATACCGCAGCTCCTGCCTTCCTCTGGAGAGCAGATATCGGAGGACGAGCACGAGCAGCTCCTGAAGCGGATCTCCCCGTGACGGGCCCCCACAAGACGGTGGCCGCCCGGCTCGCCCCGCACCTCCCCGCCCGTCTGATCGCCTCCCTGGCCCGCCTCGTCTACCCCCGCTTCGAACCGGAGCTGGCCCGCCTCGCCGACCTCTGCCCGAGCGGCTGCGGCACGGCGGTGGACGTCGGCGGCTGGTACGGCCCCTGGTCGCGCCGCCTCGCCTCGCGTGCGCGCCGCGTGGTGACCGTGGAGCCCGTCCCGCATCTCGCCCGGCTCCTGGAGACCTCCACGCCCGGCAACGTCCGGGTGATCCAGGCCGCCGCCACCGACCGCCCCGGCACGGCCCGGCTCTGGCTGCCGCAGGGCGACCGCGGGGACCGCGGGGTCTCCTCGCTCATCCGCAGGGACATCCACGCCACGGCGGTCGAGGTGCCCTGCCTCACGCTGGACGGGCTCGGCCTGCGCGACGTCGACTTCATCAAGATCGACGTGGACGGCAACGAACTGCCGGTGCTGCACGGCGCCCACGACCTCCTCACCCGTGACCGGCCCGCCCTGTTCATCGAGCTGGAGTCCCGCATCCAGCCGATCGGGCCGATCATCGAGCTGCTCACCCGGCACCACGGCTACCAGGGCTGGGTCCTGCCCGGGCACACCTGGCTGCCGCTGGCCGACTTCGACCTGGAGGCGCACCAGAGCGACACGTCGTACGTCGTGTCGCAGGGGCTGCTGCGCAGGGTGCTCACCCCGCGCAGGCCCCGGTACGTCAACTCGGTGCTGTTCCTGCCCGGCGACCGCCGCCCGGGAGCCGCCGCGGTGCGCGACCATGGAGCCCATGTCCGCTAGCTCCGCCTCCGGCCCCAGGTCATCGGGCCCGTTCACGCCTCTCGACTTCCAGCTGGTCCTGTTGCGCCGCATGGCCGACCACAATCCGGACCTGGTGGAGGCGGCCCGGCACGAGCTGGGCGTCTCCCTCGCGGACATGCGCGAGGCCAACCGCCGCTGGCAGGCGATGAGCCGCTCCGCCCGCTCGCGAGGCGCGGTCTCCCGCTACCGCTCGGTGCTCGGCGCGCCCGAGGCCACCGTGGTCCGGCAGATCGGCGACCTGGAGTGCGAGGCCCTGCTGTGGCCGGTGCCGCTCTGGCCGGACCTGCGCTTCGAGGTGCTGCGGGCCCCGAACGGGGCGGTGTGGAACGAGTGGCTGATCCGCGCGCCCGGCGCCCCGGGCCCCGCGCTCCACACCCTCGACGACCTCACGCCCTGGTCGTGCACGGTCGACGAGGCCGCCCGCGCGTTCGCCCCTGCCCGCCCGATGGAGGGCACGGCGCCCACGCGCTGGCGGCTCGCCTTCACCGCGCCGGACGGGGCGGGTCAGCCGCGGCGCTGCGTCGCGGAGTTCACCTGGGGGCTGCTCCAGCGGCTCTCGTTCCCGGACGGCGACTGACGCTTCCCCACGGTCGCGATTCCGGTCACCAGGGCCAGCGCCACGAGCAGCGCGCTGCCCCACAGCGGCGAGCGGTGGCCGAGCCCCGCGGAGAGGGCGATGCCGCCGCCCACGGGACCGATCGCGGCCCCCACGTTCAGCGCGGCCGTGGCGAAGCCGCCCGCGAGCGTGGGGGCGCCGGTGGCCGCGTACAGCGCCTGGGTGATCAGCGCGGAGCCGACACCGAAGGACAGCGCGCCCTGGACGAGGACGAGGACGACCGCCGCCACCGGGTGCTGCGCGGTCAGCGCGAAGAGCACCCACCCGGCGAGCAGCGCCGCCGCGCCCGTGAGGAGGAACGGAACGGGCCGCGCGTCCGCGAACCGCCCCGCGACCGTCACCCCGGCGAACGATCCGGCGCCGAAGAGCGCGAGCAGCGCGGGCACCCACCCCTGCGAGAAGCCGGTGACATCGGTGATGACCGGCGAGAGATAGGTGAACGTACAGAAGGTCGCGCCGTTCACCAGCGCCCCGAGGAGCAGCGTCACCACGAGCCGCGGCCCGCGCAGCGACCGCAGCTCCCCGCGCACGTCGGACAGCGCGGCATCGGGCGCACCGGCGGGCACGGACCGCAGGATCGCGAGGACGGCGGGCACCGAGACGAGGGCCACCGCCCAGAAGGCGGACCGCCACCCCCAGAACTGCCCGAGCAGCGCGCCGCCGGGGACGCCCGCGACACAGGCGAGGGTGACGCCGCCGAGCAGCACGGACGTGGCCCGCCCCTTGGCGTCCGGCTCGACCATGCCGACGGCGGCGACCAGGGCCACCGCGAGGAATCCGGCGTTGGCGAGCGCACCGACGACGCGGGTCGCGAGCAGCACGGCGAAGCTGGTGGTCAGCGCGCCGGCCACGTGGACGAGCAGGAAGGTGGTCAGGAAGGCGAGCAGCGCGGTCCTGCGCGGCCAGCGACGGCTGAGTACGGCCATCATCGGCGCACCCACGATCATCCCGACGGCGAAGGCCGAGGTCAGGGTGCCCGCGGTGGAGAGGGACACATCGAGGTCGGCGGCGATGCCGGGGCCGAGACCGGAGAGCATGAACTCGGATGTGCCTTGCGCGAAGACGGCGAGTCCGAGGATGTAGAGGGCAAGGGGCATGAAGGAACTCCGCACCTACGTCATGGATCGACAGGGCGGCGGCCGGCCACGGATGCCGCCCCGGCGAAGGGGGGCCACGCGGCGGTCGCGCCAACAGGTCGCGCCAGGAAGGGAAAGAGAAAAGGGATGTCAGTCCGCACGGCGGCGGTGAACCGCTTCGGCGAGGGATCCGGTGACGTGAGTGAGGGCCACCGGACATGCCGGCCGGTGGCTAGAGTCTGTCGGACTCGGGACTGGACATGGCCGCAGACTATTCACGCCGCTGAGGCCACGTCCACTCGATTGCCTTGGATCACCGGCGTTACCCGGCGGCGGTGAGGATCTCCTCGGTCACCGCGGGCAGCGAGTCCGCGTGCAGGAAGAGGAAGAGGTTCGGCTCGACGAGTTCGACCTCCATGACGCAGGGCTCACCGCTGTCCGCGTCGTCGACGAGGTCCACGCGCGCGTAGAGCAGCTCGGGCGAGCCCGGCACGGCGGCCAACGCCCGCTCGGCGAGCGCGAGTTCGGCGGCGGCCGGCTGCCATTCACGCAGATCGGGGTGCGGCATCTTCTCGTCGTCGTACGCCGTGCCCGGCGCGAGCACCGCGCCCTTCTGTACGGCGTGCAGGAAGCGCCCGCCGACGAAGACGAGGGCGCGCTCGCCGGTCTCGTCGATGCGCGGCATGTACGGCTGCACCATCGCGGTGAGGCCTTGGCCGTGCATCCGCTCGATGTGCCGTACGGCGGCCTCGTACTCGCCCTTCTCGTACCGCGCCGCGAGACGCGCCCCCGCCCCGGACGTGGGCTTGACGACGAACGTGCCGTCGTCCGGGATCTCCGGCACGTCGCCGGGCGCCACATAGCGGGTCGGCACGACGGGCACCCCCGCCGCCGCGAGCTCCGCCAGGTACCGCTTGTCGGTGTTCCACCGCACCACGGACGCCGGGTTGGCCAGGACGGTGAGCCGCGCGACGCGCCCGGCCCAGGCCACGAACTCGGCGACGCGCTCGCTGTAGTCCCAGGCGGACCGGATGACGACGAGATCGAACCGCTCCCAGTCGAGGTCCGGGTCGTCCCAGGACACGGTGGCGACGTCAGCGCCCGCCGCGCCGAGCGAGCGTGCCAGCTCGGGGAGGTCACGGTCGAGACCGGTCTCCAGCTGAGGCCTGCTGGTGACCAGGGCGATCGTGGGGCGGTCGGGTGACACGGAGGCCTCCAGGGTTCGATGATCCGCCCCGCAGGCTAACAACCTCTCGACGTGTCCCCGACAAGGCCCGTCTCGTACACGATGATCACGAGTCGCACCGGTCACGCGCGTCCGGCTCGGTGTCGCCCGGGACCGCCCGACCGGGCCGGGCGGCGGTACGGCTCCGCGGTCAGTAAGGCCCGTCGACAAGACGGAGCACCGCCCCTAGCCCCCGCACCGCCCCGGCCACCGCTCCACCGGGCAACACGTAGGACCGCAGACCCGCGCCCGCCGCCCCGCCGTCCTTGGCGGGGTGGTCGCCGACCATCAGGGTGTCCGCGGGGGCCACGCCCAGTTCCGCGCACGCATGGCCGAAGAGCCGCGGGTCGGGCTTCTCGGTGGCGTGTTGGTACGAGTGGACCCAGCTGCCGAACCAGCGGTCGAGGCCGTGCCGGGCGAACGTGGGCCGCAGATCCCAGCCGACGTCACTCACCACCCCGAGCGCGATGCCCCGCGCGTCGAGCCCGGCCAGCGTGCGCTCGGTGTCCGCGTACGGCAACCAGTGCTCCGGGGACCGGAGTTGCTCGTAGAGGACGCCGGCGAAGGGGGCGAGTGCGGGGGCCGACGCGTACCAGGTGGTGAACGCGTGCCGGTGGGCCCGGGACGACACATCGCGTGCGTACTGGGCCTCGATGACGCCGGGGTCCGCGAGGCCCGCCTCCAGGGAGGTGAGGATGGCGTCCATCGCGGGCCCGTCCACCGGGTCGGGCAGCGCGGCGCGGATGCGGTCCTCGTACGGCCGGATCTGGAACAGCGTCCCGGAGAAGTCGAAGAGCACCGCCTTGGGCGGCGTCACCGGGGCGGGGGCGACGGTGCGGATCGGGCCCTCGGGGCCGGAGACGGGCGGCATTCGGTGCGTCGGCATCCGGCCTTCCTAGCGGCCGCCGCGTAAGACCGCGATGAAGAGTTGACGATCCGTGCGGCGGCACCTCGGACCCTCCTGGAGCTCGGAGGATGTGGTGGGGCTCAGAGGATGAAGACGCTCTGTGCCGTCTCCGTGCGGTACGTCTCGCCCGGGTAGACCAGCCATTCGACCTGGCCGGAGCAGTCGGGGCCCGCGTGGACCTCGGCGATGGCGTCGGTGTGGTTGGTGACCGAGGACGGGAACCGGTCGATCGCGTAGCAGCCGCTCGGGTCCGTGTGTTCGTTGCCGTTGACGATCAGGACACCTTGCGCCGCGTACGCCGATCCCGGCACCGCGACCGTCAGTGCCGCGGCGGCCGCGAGCGCCCCCAGGGCCACAGCCACGCGTCCTCGCATCGTGTGTCGCATCATCTTCAGACTCCATCCACCGTGCGGGCCGCTTCCGACGCAGCCCGCTGGAGTCACCCAAAGTAGTCGATCAGGCGCAGTAAGTGTCCGGCGCGCGGTAGCACCTGCGCTCCGGCAGAGGCGCCGCGCGACCCTCCGGGGCCCCCGCATCTCGAAAATGCGAACAGGGGAGCAGTTGTTCCCTGGAACAGGTGATCGTCACGCCAGGGATTGCATGTGACCTCTGTGATTGACGATGATTACGTTGCGCAAGCGACGGGCTGCAGACCGTAGTTGCCGCGTTCCCGGCCCATGTCCCATACGTAGTCCGGGAGTTGGAACATCCTGAGAAAGTCCCACAAGGAGAAGCACCACCATGAACCTCATCACTGACGTCGTCGCCGGTCTCGCCCACTTCCTCGGCTGGCTGGTCTGACGTCACCCGGAAGTACGCGCAGCGACGCCGCCTCCCCGTCCCACGGGAGGCGGCGTCGCCGCGTCGAGGCCGTCCGACGAGCCTCGCGGGGGCCTCCGCTACCTCACCCCCACCGCCCGGATGATCTCCTGCGTGACCGACCCGCCCCGGTCGTCGCGAGCCGAGGCCCGCAGCGAGACGAACTCGGCAGCGGAAGGCACCTTCAGCTTCCCGCCCCAGGCCACCGCCTTGCCGCCGTCACGGTCCAGCTTCACACCGGTCCAGCTCTTCCCGTCGTCGTACGACACCTCCAGCTTGCCGCCTCCGATGGACCCCGTGTCCACCGCTCCCTTGACGTACTCGGAGAAGATCCCGACATCCAGGGAGCGCCCGCCCCGGACGTTGCCCGCGAGGTCCGTGTCCACGTCGAACCCGAGGTTCAGCAGGGGCAGGAAGGCCTTCCGGTCACCCGGCGTCTCCTTCGACCTGAAGGTCCACTCCGAGTGGCCCTTCGTGGCGAGCCGCCACCGCTCGGGATCCAGCGTCGTGTCCGTCACGACCTTGTACGTCGTCAGCGCCGGATTCGCGTCCCACACGTACACGCCCGAACTCTGCTTGCGGTCGACCAGCTTCCCGTCCGCGTAGACCTCGCTGAACTGCGTCATCGAGTCTTCGTTCCACACATCGCCGAACCCCGTGTGGTCGGGCCCGGAATCACCCCACCCGGGGACATTGAATTCCAGCGTGTTCCCGTACCGCTGCTGCCCCCAGCCGAGCCCCGTCCCCAGCCACGGGTGCCAGACGGGCTTGAACCAGTTCAGCTCGCCGCGCTTACCGCCCCGGTAGCTGACCAGACCACTGCGCTCCTCCAGGGCGCCCGGCCCGGACGACACCGACTCGTGCCACAGCTGCCCGGCCCCCGTGGACGCGTAGTCCGTGCGCTCCACCGGGTAGTCGATCTTCTCCTGGAAGCCGATCCCGACGGAGAAGGTGTCCGTCAGCGAGTAGCGGAACTCGCCTCCCGCCACCGGCTTCACCGCGTGGAACTTCGTGTCGAGGACCGCCAGTTCACGCTTCGACGGCTCGTACGTCAGGTCGCGGGGCACCGCGCCCTTGTGGCCCTCCGACACGTCGTAGACGTAGGGCGTGCGGGATGTCGCCGTGGTCTCCACGGTCCGGCCCGCCTTCGCCGCCGCGCGCAGCCGTGCGCCGTCCGCCGCGTCGACCGTGCCGATCCGGAGCGGCCGGTCCGCGTTGTCGTCCGTACCGAACCAGGCGTTGAGCCTGCCCGGCGCGTCGTCCGTCACGAACAGAGCCTTCACGCCCGCGTCCTGGGCGGCCTGCCCGAGCTGCGCGGGCGTCGTGTCCGAGCCAGGGGTGCGCCGCACGATGACGGCCTTGCCCCGCACGTTCTTGCCCGCGTACTCGGCCGCCGTGCCGCCGCCCACGTCCACGATCGGCAGCTTGCTGCGGCCGTCGCCGACCGTGCCGCCGGGCTGCGCGACGACCTGACCGAGGCCCTTCACGTCCAGGGCCGGCTTGCCGAGGCGCCAGACGGTGCGGTACTCGAAGCTGCCCTCATTCACCTTGTCGGTGGGGGCGGCGAAGACGCTGTCGTACTTGACGGGCACCTGGACCGCGCCCTGCAGAGCGGCTCCGTTCGCCCGGCGGTCGTACTCCATCAGGAGTTGGCGGGTCTCCGTCCGCTTGCCGACGTCTACGCCAACCTCCCGCAACTTCCGCCCGTCCAGGGTGACTTCACGGTCCTTGTCGAGGACGATCTCCGGTGCGGCGAGGAAGCCGAGGCCCAGGGAGTCCTTGCCCTTGCCGCCGCGCACGTCGAGGAAGGAGGAGAGGGCGTACGTGCCGGGCTTGAGGCGCAGCTCCAGCGTTCCGGAGTCACCGACCTCCGCCTGGACGGGGTCGACCTGCTCCGCGAGCCGCTGGTAGACCAGACCGGCCGCGGTCGCGGCGCCGTCACGGTCCTTGACGTGGACGGTGAGCGTGTACCGCTCCTCCTCCTTGACCAGGCCGAACGCGGTGTGCGCGACGGGCTTCCCGGCGGCGCTCGCGACGATGCGGCCACTGGCGTTGCCGACGGGCGCCTTCGCCCCGTCGCCGGTCACCGTGGTCGACGCGGTGCCGTGCGCGGGGACGGTGAGCGTCTTGTCGGCGAGGGTCGCGACACCCTCCGCCGCACCCTCGGCCGCGAGGCTCAACTCGACTTTCTCAGCCGAGGTGTTGGTGTACGTCACCGTCTTGGTGACGGGCTTGTTGTCCTCGTACGGCCACGAGTAGAAGCCGAGGTCGGCGCTGCCACTCGCGGTGACCCGCGCGTCGATCGCGTCGGGCACGCTGACCCGGCCCGACCCCAACTCATACGCGGACGCGTCGAGTTGTGCGGACGTCGACATCAGGGCGTCCTTGAGGCGCGCACCGCTCCAGTCGGGGTGCTTCTCGGCGAGCAGGGCGGCGACGCCCGCGACGTGCGGGGTCGCCATCGACGTACCGCTCATCTCGGTGTAGTAGCCCTCGCCGCTCACCAGTTGGGAGCGGGCGGCGAGGATGTCGACGCCGGGTGCCGACAGGTCGGGCTTGAGGGCGTTGTCGCCGTGGCGGGGGCCCTGGCTGGTGAAGTACGCGGCCTGGTCGGCGGAGTCGACCGCGCCGATGGTCAGCGCGGAGTCGGCGGCGCCGGGCGAGCCGATCGACGAGGGGGCTCCGGTGTTGCCCGCGGCGATGACGAAGAGAGCGCCGGTGTCCTTGGAGAGGGTGTTGACGGCGGCGGCCATCGGGTCGGTGCCGTCGCTGGCCTCCTGCGAACCGAGGCTCATCGAGACGACCTTGGCGCCGACGTCCTTGGCCGCCCACTCCATTCCGGCGATGATCTGCGATTCGCTGCCGGAGCCCTCGTCGCTGAGCACCTTGCCGACAAAGAGGGTGGCGCCGGGCGCCACGCCCTTCTCCTTGTTGCCCTCGGACTCCGCACCGCTGCCGCCGACGGTCGAGGTCACATGGGTGCCGTGGCCGTTGCGGTCGGCGACCTCCTCGCCCGGGATGAAGCTCTTGGTGGCGTCCACCCGGTCCTTGAGGCCGGGGTGGCCGCTGTCGACGCCGGTGTCGAGGACGGCCACCTTCACGCCCTTGCCGGTGAGCCCGGCCTCCCAGGCCTTGGGGGTGCCGATCTGCTCGTTGCTCCGCGCCATGTCGGCATCGACGCGCCCGTCGAGCCAGATCTTGTCGATACCGCCGGCGAGTCCGCCGCCCGAACCGGCCTTCGTGCGCGCCGACTTGCCCGCACCCGGCGCGACATCCCGCCAGAAGGTGCCGGGCTCGTCCGCGGTCACCGCCACGCCACCCACGCTGGGCAGCGAGCGGACCTTGTCCGCGCCCCGGGGGGCCGCCGGGCCCGCGGCACGCCGCGCGTCCTTCTCGTACGTGACGATGAGCGGCAGCGCACGGCCCTTCTCGTCCCCGAGCCCCTGCCGTATCAGCTCCGTCACGTCGAACAGCCGCTCGTCGAGGGTGCCCGCACTCAGATAGGGCCGCGCCTCGTCCGGTACGACGGTGATGCGGCCCCCCGCGATCTCGCTCCGGACGGCTCCGGTGGCCCTGGCGGGCCGGTCGACGGTGACGGTCTTCTTCCCGCCGCCGAGTTCCGTGACGGTGACCTTGTCGCCGGTCACCAGGGTGACGGTGTGCGCGGCGCGGGCAGCGGGGGTGGCCCGCCCCTGCGGCACGCCGGAAGGGGCCGCGGTGGCGGCCTGCCCCGTCGGCAGCAGCGCGAACGCGAGGCCGACGGCCGGCAGCAGCCTGGCTCTTCGCCACGCGGGTGATCGGGTCATGGGTGCCCTCTCTTCGTCGGACCCGGGCGGGGGTGGTTCCCGGGTGCTGCGAAGAGTGTCCGGGGGCCGGTGTTGCCGGGGTGTTGCCAGGTGCTGGCGGGAAGCCGCCAGGGCACCTTCCCGCCAGCCCCGCGCCTGCGCTCCCGATGCCCGGGAGATGCGCGTCCGTTGCCCGGGAGTTGGATGACAGCCACAAGGGCCTTCGGCAACAATGCAGTTGGCAGGCGCGGCAGGGGCTCGACGGGGGCATTGATGGACGATCTGGTGGAGTTCGCGACCGACGGCGGCACGCATGTCGTGCTGGCCGACGTGGAGGACGTGCACGGCTCGCACCTCGTCTCACGCGGCGAAGGACCGGTCCGGGCGGTCCGCACCTTCGAGGAGTCGCTCGCCGGGGCGCGCGCGGCGGCGGAGTCCGCGCTGCGGGTGTTCCGCGACGGGACCCTGCGCCCGGACTCGGTGGAGATCGAGTTCGGCGTGCGGATGTCGGCGGAAGCGGGCGCGGTGATCGTGAAGGGCACGGCGGAGGGCCACCTGGTGGTGCGCCTCGCGTGGACGCCGGACGGCCGCACCGCCGTGGCGACGCCGGAGTCCGCCCCCGCCCCTCCGGAGGCCACCCCCGCCCCATGAGCAGCGCATCGTGGCATGCCCGCATCGTGTGCGGGAGCGAGGTCGGCGCCGGGTTCCTCGTGTCGGAGCGGCACGTGCTGACCTGTGCGCACGTCGTCCGCGGCAGCGGCGGCACGCCCGTCACCGTCTCCTTCCCGCACCGCGAGGACCTCGGCGCGGTGGGTGCCGCCGTCGGGGCGCACGGCGGCTGGGACGGGCGCGGCGACGACGTGGGCGACCTCGCCGTCCTGGAGCTGGAGCGCGCGGTGCCGGTGCGGCCCGCCGAGTTCGCGGCGCCCGACGACGCGTACACGGAACCCCGCCCCCGGCTCCTCGTGTACGGATTCCCCAAGGGGTACCGCGAGGGCACCCTCGCCGAGTACCGCGCGACCGCCGCCCAGCGGATCGCCGACGAGTGGGTCCAGCTGGAGGCGTGGAGCGCCCACGGCCAGCCCCTGGCACCGGGGTTCAGCGGCGCGGCGGTGACCCTCGCGGACAGCAACCGGGTCGTGGGCATGGTGTCGGCCGCCACCCGCGCGTCCAGCGGCGTACGCAACGGACGGATGCTGCCCACTTCCGTCATGGCCCGCTACTGGCCCCCGCTCGGCGACCTGGTCCCCACCCCCGGCCATCAGCGGGCCGCGAAGGAACGGCTGCGCGCCCTGGTGGACCGGGCGGCGGACACCGGCGTGGGCCGCGACCCGGAGCGGCTGTACCGCGACGCGGTGGGCCCGCTCGGCCCGCCCGTGCCGCCGGAGGGCTTCGGCTCCCTCTGGTCGGCGGCCTGGTACGTACTCTCGGAGGTCGACGACCCGGACGCGGTGGCGCGCCTCGCCGACCGTCTCGCGGGCCTGCTCGAAGCGCCGTCGGCCCCCGCACCGCCGAAGCCCGGCGCGTTACCGGACTGGGCCCCCATCCTCATCGAGATCGACCACAGCGGTGCGGGCGACGACCAGCTCCTGGTCGAGGTGTCCGCGTACCGCGAGGGCCTGCGCCACCCCGTCGGCTCGCGCACCCTGGCCGCCGGTCACGTCCGCGCGTACGTCCAGGAGCTCGTCGACGACGCCTTCTCCCATCTCACCCCCGGTACGGACGAGTTGCTGGCCTTCGTGCTGCCGCGTGCGCTGCTCAACTGGCCGGTGGCCCAGTGGGAGTGCGGTGCCGACGACCCGACCCCGCTCGGCTGCTCGTACCCCCTGGTCGTGACCGACCGGTCCCGTCGCAAGGGCGGCCTGCGGCACCGCCTCGCCCGCAAGTGGGAGCACCTGGACGACCACCGCACGACCGTCCTGCACCGCGTCGAGTGCGGCACCCAGGAGAAGCCGAACAAGCTGCGGTTCCGGCTGCGGAGCGACGGCGCGGATCTGGCGGGGTTCGCGGCGCCGCCGCGCGGCGACCGTGCGGGGCCCGACGCCGAGGTGACGCACTTCGACGTCTCGCTGACCGCGCCGGTGCCGGTCCTCCTGTGGCCGCGCACGGGCTGCGCCGACCCCGGGCACCGGAGCGACACGAGCTGCGCGGGCTCCGACTTCCTCGACCGCATCGCAGCCCACGTCGAAGGCCACCCGCCTACCGAACTCCCCCGCACCATCCTGACGTTGCGCGAGACGGCGGAGGCCTCGGACGAGCCGGACACCCACTGGGCGCGGGGCGTCCAGCTCCTCTGGGACGACCCGCGCTGCTTCCCCGACGCACCCGCCGCCCACCACCGCTCCCCCGTCGCCTGAGCCCGTCGCAGTACGCCTGAGTCCGACGCCCGAATACGGAGAACCCCGATCATGTCCCTGTGGCCCGTCTACACCGGTACGAACGAGCCCCACGACGGGATCAACGAGCTGCCCGAGCCGCCGCCCTGGCGGGCCTTCGACGGCGGCCCGGTCCTCGACACGCCCACGGACGACGGCTCGGCGACCTCCCCGGACCGCGTGCACCGGGCGCACACGTACCGGGCCACGGAGACCTGCGTCCAACTGGTCAACGCCGCGCTGTACTTGCGGCGACCACTCCTGGTGACGGGCCCTCCCGGCAGCGGCAAGTCGAGCCTCGCCTACGCGGTGGCCAGGGAGTTGGGCCTCGGCCCGGTCCTGCGCTGGAACATCACGAGCCGCAGCGCCCTGCACGACGGCCTCTACCAGTACGACCCGCTGTCGCGCCTCTACGCGGCGGGGCGAGCACCCAGGGCGCGGGCGGCCCGGGACGGCGCGGGCGTCGAGGACCACCTCCGCCTGGGCCCGCTGGGCACCGCCCTCCTCCCCTACCGCCGCCCCCGCGCGCTCCTCATCGACGAGATCGACAAGAGCGACCTCGACCTGCCCAACGACCTCCTGAACATCCTGGAGGAGGGCCAGTACGAGATCCCCGAGCTGGTACGGATCGCCAAGCACACCCCGAAGGCCGAGCTCCTGGCCGACGGCTCGGACGACCCGGTGAGGGTCGAGCGCGGCCGGGTGCGCTGCCGGGCCTTCCCCTTCGTCGTCCTGACCAGCAACGGCGAGCGCGAGTTCCCGCCCGCGTTCCTGCGCCGCTGCGTCACGCTGCGCCTGCGCCAGCCGCGCGACGAGCACCTGGAGGAGATCGTCCGGGCCCACCTCGGCGAACCCGACGCCTACGCCCGCACGCTCATCGCCCGCTTCCTGGAACGCGGCACCGGCGGCGAACTCGCCACGGACCAACTCCTGAACGCGATCTACCTGACCGGCGCGGCAGGCATCGACGCAACCTCCCGCGACGAACTCGCCCGCCAGCTGATGCCGTATCTGACCCAGGCCGCAGACCTGGACCCGAATGCACTCTGACCGGCCCCGACACCGGGGCCCTGTGACGCAACTCGCCGATCTCCTCGCGGAGACGGCGGGCGACGCACGGCAGTTGATCGCGTACCTGCCGCAGGACACGGATCCGGGCCCCGATGCGCGCTGACCCGCCCCCGCACCGGGGCCCCGTCGCGCGGCTCGCCGATCTTCTCGCCCAGGCGGCTGACGGCGCACGTCCGACATCGGTCGAGCTGGCCGAACTGCTGTGGCTTGCGGGGCAGATGGGCGGTGGTGAGGTGACGCCGCCGGATGCCTCCGACGTCGTGCCGTCCACGCCGCCACCCGCGCCGCCTTCGGAGGACCCGCCGCGCCCACAGCCCGCCGAACCCGAGCCTGCCCCCGCACCGGACGACCGGGTGCCGCTGCGGCTGCCGACTCCGGCGGGCTGTGACGCCTCAGGGGTGCCCGCCTCGTCTGCGGTCCCGGCGGGCGCGCCGGACGCGACCGCTCACACTCCGGTCCGGGTCCCCGTCCCCCCGATGGTGACGCACCCCCTCACGCTGCAACGCGCCCTGCGTCCCCTGAAGCGCCGCGTCCCCTCCCCCGTGGGGCAGGTCATCGACGAGGAGGCCACGGCCCACCGCATCGCCCGCCTGGGCGGCCACCCGCGTGGCTGGCTTCCGGTTCTGCGCCCCGCCGAAGAGCGCTGGCTGCGCCTGTGCCTGGTGTACGACGCGGGTCCCACGATGCCGATCTGGCGCCCCCTGGTCCACGAACTCCACACGGCGCTCGCCCAGTCCGGCATCTTCCGCACGGTGGAGCTGCACCGGGCGGAGCCGGACGGCACGGTGCCGCCCCAGGCCGCCCACGCCCCCGCGTCGGGCCGCACGGTCACCCTCGTGATCAGCGACTGCATGGGCCCGCAGTGGCGGCAGGGCGCGGCCGGCACCCGCTGGTACCGCACGCTGCGGCGCTGGGCGGCGCAGCTGCCGGTGGCCGTGATCCAGCCACTGCCGGAACGCCTCTGGCGCGCCACGGCGCTGCCCACGACTCCGGGCTCGCTCACGGCACCGTCCCCCGCGGCACCGTCCGCGGCTCTCTCCTTCACTCCGTACGCCGCCTCGGAGGCGCCGCCCGCCGGGGCGGTGCCGATCCCGGTCCTCGAACCCGCCGGGCCGTGGCTCGCCCACTGGTCTGCGCTGGTGGCGGACGCGGGTGGGGCGCAGCTGCCGGGGGCGGTGGGGTGGCTCGGCCCCGGCCCGCAGCCTCCGGCGCTTGATGCCGGTGCCTCGGACATCGGCGACCTCAGCGCCGAGGACCTCGTACTCCGCTTCCGCTCGACGGCGTCCCCGGCGGCCTTCCGCCTGGCGGGCCATCTGGCCGTGGGCGAGCCACAGTTGGGGGTGATGCGGCTCGTTCAGGCCGCGGTGGAGGAACACCCGCGCCCGCAACACCTCGCGGAGGTGATCCTCAGCGGGATGATGCTGGCTTCGGACACGGACCCCGGGTCGTACGAATTCCGCGACGGGGTGCGGGAGTTGCTGCTGCGCACTCTGCCGCGTACCGCTCGCGGTCGTACGCGGGAACTCCTCGCCCGGGTGGGCGGACTGATCGACGATCGAGCGGGGACGGCCCCCGGGGAGCTGCGGGCGGTGGCGTCTTCGCCCGGCGGGGGAGCGGCTCCTGTGGGGGAGCCTTTCGCGACGGTCACTCCGGAGAGTGTGCGGCAGTTGGGGGGAGCTTCGCCCCTGGTCGCGGGACGGTACCGACTAGTGAGAGGAACCGGACGCTTCTCGACATGGCTCGCGCAAGACACAAGGCACGGCGATCAGACAGTACTGGTGCGGCGCTATCCGCAGCCTGCGCAGTGGCTGCATCTGAGCTTCAAGGACCGCGCGCGCGAGCTCTCCCGGTTCCGTCACGAGAATGTGGCGGCCATTCTCGACTTCGGCGTCGAGGGCGACGTACCTTACCTGGTCAGTGAGTTCGTCGACGGGCACAGCCTGCGCAACCGGCTCTCGCGCTCTCCGTACGGCCTCCCCCCTGACCAGCTCATGGCACTGATCCCCCCGCTGGCCGGGGCAGTCAATGCTCTGCATGCCGCAGGCCTGACCCATGGCGCCATCTCCACCTCGTCCGTCATCGTCACAACGCGCGGCCCGGTACTGACCGGCCTGGAGGTCTCCTCCCCCCAGCACTCGAGTACCAAGTTCGACCTTCACGCCCTCAGCCGCGTCGTCGGCGAGATGTGCGGCGGACTTGGGCATCAGACGGCGCAACAACTCCCCTTAGCGCTCGACGACCTGGCCCTGCCCGAGCACATCGAATACCGCATGCAGCACTCCCTGCGTGACCTCGCATCCGAGGAACCGGAGCGCCGACGCCTCGGCATCGACCAACTGATCAACCTCACTACGGAGCCCCCGCGGCAGGACCGTTCCTACTCCCTCCTGGGCCCCCTCCAAGTGACCCAAAACGGCCACCCCCTGCACATCGAATCCCCCGAGGAGCAAGCACTCCTCTGCATGCTCCTACTCAAACGCGGTCGCCTCGTCCCGCACGACGAAGTGATCGAGGGAATCTGGGGCCCACCCTCCAACGAAACCGCGTACAGCGACCTGCGCGCGTGCGAGCGCCGCCTCGCCAGAACGCTGGCCCCGGAGACCTTCGTCTCCGGGGACGACGGCTACACCCTCCCCCTGCCCTCAGGCCCCGACCGCGTCGACCTTTTCCACTGCCAGCGGCTGGCCGCGGACGCCCAGGCCGCCTATTTCGCGGGGGACTTCACCCGCTCCCGGGAACTCGTGCGGTCCGCCCTAGACCTGTGGCGCGGCACCCCACTGGCCGATGTCCCCGGCCCCGCAGCCCTCGCCACCCGCACCACCATCGCCGAGTTGCGGCAGTCCCTGCTGCATACATGGGGCGACCTGGACCGGGAGCAGGGCTTTGCTGCCCGGAGTGACGACGAACTCGCCGAGCTTCTCCGGGAGTTCCCCTACACGGAGGACGAGGTCCTCGCCCCCCACGAAGAACTCCCCGGCGAGCAGCTCGACGACCTCGGCGTCAGCCGTGAGCTGCCGGACGACCAGCCGACGCCCCCAGGAACGACCCTCACCTTCGAATATCTGACCCGCCCCTCCGGCCTCCAGTCGGAGATCCTGCACAAGCTGGGCCGGGAGATCGCGCATCTGCTCATCACCGGCGGCATCGGCCCCGACCACTTCGAGCTGCTGCCCCGCCCCCGTGGCTGGGACGTGGCTGTCGCACCGGAGGTCCAGGTCCTGCACGTACTGACTGCGGCGCTCCACCAACTGGCGAGCGTCTTCGAGCAGTTGCCGGACATCGGGCTGGGTGTCACCGTCACCCACGAGCCGGACCCCACCGTGGCGCCCCTGACGTTCCCCGCCGAGCTGCGGCACGTCTTCGACCGGCCTGGAAGCCGCGCCTTGGTGATCGTCTCCAACGATCTGCACGATAGGCTCCGCCGCTCGGGCCGTATGGGCGACGCCCGGTTCGAACCGGTCCCACAGTCCGACGACTGGTACTGCGAGGTGGTGGCCACACCGCCCGCCGGCCCCCGGGCAACTCCCTGGCCGACCTCCGTCGACACGCTGATCCTCGGCTTCGACGGGACCCTGATCAGCCTCTATCCGGGCAAGGCGGCCCGTGAGGGTGCCCGCGCTCTCGTCGCGCTCGCCGTCGAACAGCGCGACGTCGAGGCGGCCCTGGCGGGCGAGGCCACCCTGCCGGGGCTGCCGAACGGCGTCGGCACCTGGAGCGAGGGCCGACTGCACCCCCTGGACGTGCTCCGCGCGTACGGAGGATCCACCCACCAGCAGCTCGCACGGGACATGAGCCTCCAGCTCGAGCGGATCGAGACGCGGGCGGCCCGCACCGGAAAGCCCACGCCGCACGCCACCAGGCTGCTGCGCGCCCGGCCGGGCCGCCCCCGTATCGCCATCGCCACCGATGTCTCGCCGCGCGCCGTCGCTGCGTACCTGAAAGCGCATGAACTCCCCCACCCGGACGGCGGAGTCCACGGTCGCAGCGAGTTCCTCCGGCTCCTGCTGCCCGACCCTGACTGCCTGCGCCGCGCGCTGCAACAGCTGGGCTCGCCTCCGGACGGGTGTCTGATGGTCGGAGCCTCCGTGCTCGAGGCGGCCGCGGCCCGGAGCCTGGGCATCCCGTTCGTCGGGTACGCCCCCGACGAACGGACCGGCAGAGGGCTCCTGGCCGCCGGAGCCGTCGGCACCATCGGCTCCCTGCGGGAACTGGACGTCACCCGGCGCCCCACATGACCCTCACGCCTCCGGCGCCCCAGCGTCATACCGGGCGAACCTGCGCCACCGCAGCGCCAGCAGCCCCACGGCGACGACGCACGCGATGCCGCCGCCCACGACCGCGAGGCCCGGGGACCCCAGATCACCCACCGACCCCGCGATGAAGTCCCCGAGCCGGGGGCCGCCCGCCACCACCACGATGAAGACACCCTGCAGCCGTCCCCGCATCTCGTCCGGCACGGCCGCCTGCAGCATCGTGCTCCGGAACACCATCGAGATGGTGTCCGCGCAGCCCGCGAGCGCGAGGAAGAACAGCCCGAGCCACAGGTTCCGCGTCAGGCCGAAGACGGCGATCGCCGTGCCCCACCCGGCCACCGCGAGGAGGATCGCCAGCCCGTGCCGCCGGACCCGCCCCAGCCACCCGGAGAACACCGCGCCGAGCAGCGCGCCGACCGCGGGCGCGGCGACCAGCAGGCCCACCGTCTTCGCGTCGCCCCCGAACCACACCACCGCCACGGCGGGGAACAGCGCACGGGGGTGCGCCAGCACCATCGCGCACATGTCAGTGAAGAACGTCATCCGCAGGTTCGGCCGCGTGGCCAGGAACCGCAGGCCGTCCAGGACCGAGGCCCGCTTCCTGGGCACCCCCTCCACCGCACCCTCGGGCCGCATCGCGGGCAGCCGCCACATCGCGTACAGCGAGGCGCTGAAGGCCACCGCGTCCACCGTGTAGGCCGCCTGATAGCCCCACAGGCCGACGATGAGCCCGCCCAGCATGGGGCCGAGCATCGCGCCTCCTGTCGTCGTGATCGACGACAGGGCGTTGGCCGCTGGCAGCTGCTCCGGCGGAAGGAGCCGCGGGATCATCGACGAGCGCGCCGGCGAGTTCAGCGCCCCGCAGACCGCCTGCAGCGCGACCACGGAGTACAGGAACCACACGTGGTGGAAGCCGGCGAACGCGGCCGACGCGAGGCCCAGCGAGAGGGCGCACGAGCCGAGCGACGAGCAGAGGCCCAGCTTCCGCCGGTCCACGGTGTCCGCGATCGCGCCCCCGTACAGGCCGAAGACCACGAGGGGGACCAACGAGAAGAGGCCCACGAGGCCGACCGAGAAGCTGGAGTGCGTGATGTCGTAGACCTGGAGGGAGACCGCGAGCGCGGTCATCGCCTGGCCGATCCAGGAGATCGTGTTGCCGAACCAGAGGCGGCGGTAGTCGACGGACGTACGCAAAGGAGTCAGATCGGCGAGTATCCGCCTTTTCGTGACGGACCCCTGAGGCTCCACTGGTAGCGGGGGCAGCGGGGGGTTGTTGTCGGCTTCGGGTATGTGGGAGCCGTCGGCTTCGTCTTCTTCCGGGGGCGTATGCGTCACACGCGATGCTAACTGCGTCGTCCCAGACGCGATCAAGACCACCCGTGCGGCGGCACCCCGCCCGGCTCAGCCCAACGCGCGCTCCGCCCTCGGCCACCGCACGATGCGAGACAGGACCGTCGTCCGACGGTCCGTACGGTCTGCGCTCTCGGGAGGATCTGCCATGACCGTCAGTCTGGAGCAGTTGCGTCGCTGCCACATCGCCGTCGACCTGGGTGCCGCGAGGACCCGGGTGTTCGTGAAGGGCGCGGGTCTCGTCGTCGACCAACCCAGCGCCGCCGCCGTGAACACCCGGACGGGCGCGCTCATCGCGGTCGGCCAGTTCGCCGAGCAGATGACGGGACGTACGCCGGGCTACATCCGGGTCGTACGGCCCGTCTCCGGCGGCACCGTCGTCGACATCGAGATGGCCCAGCGCATGCTGCGCCACCTCCTCGGCGAGAAGCTCCGCCGCACCCTGCGCCGCAAGCCGCGGCTGCGCGCCGCCGCCTGCACGCCGCACGACGCGGACCCGCTGGCGCAGCGTGCCGCCGTCGAGACGATGGTCGGGCTCGGGGCGCGCAGGGTCGAGCTGGTGGACACCCTCATCGCGGCGGCGGTCGGCTGCGGGCTGCCCGTCGAGCGGCCGGAAGCGACCATGATCCTGGTGTGCGGGGCGGCGACCACACAGGTCGCGGTGTTGTCCCTGGGGTCGATCGTCACGGCCCAGCGGATCCCGGTCGGCGGCGAGGCCATCGACCACGCGATCGTCCAGCACCTGCGCCACCACCACGAGCTGATGCTGCCCAGCCAGTCGGTACGTCCGCTGCAGCTCGCCCTGCGCGGCAACGGCCTCACGTCACAGGGGCCCGAGTCGACGGAGATCCACGGCCGTGACGTGGCCACGGGGCTCGCCCGGTCGGTGCACGTGGATACCGCCGCCGTCCGCGACGCGATCCACACCCCGCTCACCGCCGTACTGGACGGCATCGGCAAGGTGCTGCGGGACTGCCCGCCGGATCTGGTGGCCGACCTGGCCGATCGCGGGATCATGATGGTCGGCGGCAGCGCGCTGCTCCCGGGGCTCGACCAGATGCTGCGGGACGCGACGGGGATGCCGGTGGAGATCGCCGAACGGCCCGACGTGTGTGCCGTGCTCGGGCTCGGGGCGATGCTGGAGGGCAAGATCCAGCCGCTGGTCCTCAACCCGCTCTCCGGCTGACTCCGGGCTTCCGCAGAGCTCCCGTATGTCGATGACCGTGCAGCTGATCGGCTCCGCGCTGATCCTGCTCGCCTTCGTCCTCGCCCAGGCGGGCAGGCTCGGCACGGACACCTGGCCCTACCTCTGGCTGAACTTCACCGGTTCCGGGCTCACCGCGGGTGATGCTCTGTACGAACGTCAGTGGGGATTTCTGCTTCTGGAGGGGGCGTGGATGGTGGTCTCGTTGCTGAGCCTGGTCAAGAAGGCGCGGGGCGGCGGGGCGGGACCGGGGCCGAGCGGCGCCGCGCGATGAACGGCGACGACCTGCCGCTGCCCCTGGTGCCCCTCCTGGACGCGGTGCTGGGCGTCGGCTCGGACCTCGAACTGCACACCACACTCCAGCACATCGTGGAGAGCGCGACCGAGCTGACCGGCGCCCGGTACGGCGCGCTCGGCGTCATCGACCCCGGGCACGGCAAGCTGACCGACCTGTTCACCGCGGGCCTGACCACGGCCGAGCGCGAACGCATCGGCGCCCTCCCCGACGGCCACTCGGGCCTCCTGGGCACCCTGATCCGCGAGCCGCGGCCGCTCCTCCTGGACGACCTGACGGCGGACCCGCGCTCGTGCGGGGTCCCGCCGGGGCACCCGGAGATGCACAGCTTCCTGGGCGTGCCGGTGAACGTCCACGACGAGGCGTTCGGCAACCTCTACCTCACCGAGAAGCGCGCGGGCCGCTTCACGGAGGACGACCTCCAGCTGCTCCGCGTCCTGGCGAGCCAGGCGGGCATCGCCATCGGCAACGCCCGCCTGTACGAGGCGGCCAGGCAGCGCGAGCGGTGGATCGACGGCGCGGCGGCGGTCACCACGGCCCTGCTCACCGGCGAACCGGCGGCCGACGCCCTGATGACGGTCGCCGAGCAGGCCCGCATCCTCGCGAGCGCCTCGGCGGGGGTGATCCTGCAGCCCACGGACCAGGGCGGCATGCGGATCGTCGCGGCTGCGACGGAGGCGGAGGACGGCCTCAGACCCCCGAGCGAGGCGGAGGTGCACCCCCACGCCCTCCAGAACGACCTCATCGGCACGACCATCGAGCCCGGCAGCGCGGTCCTCGAGCAACTGCTCGGGGGTGAGCCGGTGTTCATCGAGGACTCCGCGACCGACCCCCGGATGACCACGCATGTGCGGACCAACTTCGGGCCCAGCATGATGCTGCCGCTCCAGGCGGGCGGGCGGCTCATCGGGACGCTCGCGCTGCCCCGCCGCAGGGGCGAGCGCGCCTACACCTCCGTGGAGCGTCTCCTGGCCACGCAGTTCGCCTCACAGGCCGCCCTGGCCCTGGTCCTTGCGGACGCACAGCAGAGCCGGCAGCGCCTCGCGGTCTTCGAGGACCGCGACCGCATCGCACGCGACCTGCACGACCTCGTCGTCCAGCGGCTCTTCGCCACCGGCATGATGCTGGAGTCGACCCGGCGCAGGGACACCTCGCCCCAGGTGGAGTCCACGCTCGACCAGGCCGTGGACGAGCTGGAGTCGACCATCCAGGAGGTCCGTACGGCGATCTTCGCGCTCCAGCAGCCGCCGGCCGACGCCCCGACCACGTTCCGCGGCAAGGTGCTCCGCGAGACGGCTGGCGCGGCGGCCGTGGTCGGCGTGCAGCCCTCCGTGCACTTCACCGGCGCTGTCGACGCCCGCGTCACGGACCCGGCGGCGGGCCATCTCCTCGCCGCCCTGCGCCGCGCCCTGGCCGCCGCGTCCCGCCGCCCCGACGTGACGCGCATCGAGGTGGCGGTGGACGCGCGGGCGACGCTGCCGGACGGCCGGACGGGGGTACGTCTGACGGTCTACGACGACGGCACGACGGACGGTGTCGGATCGGGCACGACGACCACCTGGCAGGCACCGCTCTAGACGGCTCTGGACGGCGGCCGTCCGCCCTGGGCAGGGCCCTTGCCTAAGCCGCCTCGTACTGGTGTGAGGGGCCGCCGCGCCACGTGACCCACGCGGGATCGTCCAGGAGTTCCTCCGCGTCCGGCAGCCCGGCCACCCGCAGGAACTCGACCACGTCCGCGTCCGAGTGCGCGAGGCCGAGGATCTGCCCGTGGACCGTCACCCGGCGGCCTCCGGTGCCTGAGGGGGGATGCACGGCCACCGGGGCGGCTGCCGTGGATCCGGCGTGCGCGTTCAACGCCGCTTCCGCGATTGCGTGTACCAGGCCGCTGCCAGGCCGATGACCACCAGGACGATCAATATCTTCATGAGGCCCTGCTGCCCCGGATCCCGGGCCTGAAGCTCACCCGCGCGTCACTTCAAAGAGAAGGACGGGGAGGTTTGCGCTGTTGACGCAGGTGGAATCGTTCCTGCGCCCCAGCGCTTCGGTGGGGCGGGTGGGACTCGAACCCACGGCCGACGGATTATGAGTCCGCTGCTCTAACCGGCTGAGCTACCGCCCCTAACGGCGCGTCGCGCACATTTGTGCGCGCCGTCTGCCGCAGCATAGCCGCTCATACGATCTCCTGCTTCGGATGGTCGGCATCGCTCGACCATGAGGACCTCAGTGCTGCCCGCATGGTTCCACCAGGCACGAAAAAGGACCCCTGAGGGCAATCCCAGGGGTCCTTCCTCACAGCTCTCCCGACTGGACTCGAACCAGTAACCTGCCGGTTAACAGCCGGCTGCTCTGCCAATTGAGCTACAGGAGACCGAGCTCCCCCGACTGGACTCGAACCAGTAACCTGCCGGTTAACAGCCGGCTGCTCTGCCAATTGAGCTACAGGGGATCGTCTCGTTGCATCGAACGCAGCTACCTGGGAACTCTCCAGGCGGCGGGCGGTCGCTGCGACACATACATTAGCGCAAGCAGGGGGGTGCTCCGCCAATCGGTATCCCCACCGCATCCCCACCGCCCCCACGGGGCAACAGACGAGCGAACAGACGATCGATGCCGAGGCAAGGGAAGGGTGGCAGCCATGCGCTACCGGCTCACATTCGTCGCGGGAGTGGCTCTCGGGTACGTGCTCGGTACCCGGGCAGGCCGCGAACGCTACGAGAAGCTGAAGAAGTCCGCCCGCGAGTTCGCGCAGAACCCGGCCGTGCGCAACACGGTGGAGTCCGCGACACAGCAGGGCCGCGACGTGGCGGGCAAGGCCTTCCACTCCGTGTCCGAGAAGGTCGGCGACCGGGTCCCCGACTCGGTGGCCGACCGGGTGCGGTCGCTGCGCGAGCGCGGGCAGGGCAGTGGCGAGGACGACTGGGGCACCAGCAATACGTGACCGGGGCGGCTCCTGGGAGCTGAGGTACGGGACACGTCGCGCGGTGCGGCAGAATTCCTGGCATGGGGATAGTCGCAGGGTTGGACAGTTCGCCCGATTTCACGCGCATCGTGGTCTGTGACGCGGACACGGGCGCCGTACTCAAGCAGGGCTATGCCCCGCATCCGACGGAGGGCCCCGATGGAGGCGGCCGTCCGTCGGACGTGGATCCGCAGGCCTGGCTGCTCTCGCTCGGTGAGGCAGCGGGCGGCGGGCTGCTCGAAGGCGTGCAGGCGATCGGCGTCTCCGCGCAGCAGAACGCGGTCGTCCCCCTGGACCAGCACGGCAACACCGTGCGGCCCGCGCTCGTCGGCAACGACCGGCGGGCGCAGGTCGCCGCAGCCGACCTGATCGACGGACTCGGCAGCCGCGAGGCCTGGGCGCAGGCCGTCGGCTGCGTCCCGCAGGCGGCGCACCCCGTGACGAAGCTGCGCTGGCTGGCGAAGAACGAGCCGGAGGCGGCGCAGCGCGTCGCCTCCCTCATGCAGGCGCACGACTGGCTGGTGTGGCAGCTGCTCGGGCGGCCCGCGCGGCGCACGAGCGACCGGGGCGGAGCCTCCGGGACCGGCTACTGGTCGGCGGCGACGGGTACGTACCGCCCCGATCTCGTCGAGCTCGCGCTCGGCCACCAGGCGATGCTGCCCGAGGTGATCGGTCCCGCCGAGGCGGCGGGGACGACGCCCGAGGGGCTGCTGATCTCGGCGGGGACCGGCGAGACGATGGCGGCGGCGTTCGGGCTCGGGGTCCAACAGGGCGACGCGGTCGTCTCGTTGGGGGCTTCGGGGTCCGTGATGGCCGTGCACCACGAGGCCCTGGTCGACGCGAGCGGGACGATCACCTCGCTCGCGGACGCCACCGGCATGCATCTGCCGGTGGTGCACACGCTGAACGCCGTGCGGGTGCTGCGCGGCGCGGCCGAGATGCTCGGGGTGTCCGATCTGGAGGGGCTCTCGGAGCTGGCCATGAAGTCGACGCCGGGAGCGCACGGGCTCGTACTCCTGCCGTATCTGGAGGGTGAGAAAACGCCGAATCTGCCGCACGCGGCGGGCACCCTGACCGGGCTGCGGCGGGAGTCGATGCGGCCCGAGCATCTGGCGCGGGCGGCCTTCGAGGGCATGCTGTGCGGGCTCGGGGACGCGCTGGACGTGCTGCGGGGCCGGGGCGTGGAGGTGCGCCGGGTCTTCCTGCTCGGCGCGGCGGCCGAGCTGCCGGCGGTGCAGGCCGCGGCGCCGATGCTGTTCGGCACGCAGGTCGTGGTGCCGCAGCCCGCGGACTACGCGGCGATCGGTGCGGCGCGGCAGGCGGCCTGGGCGCTGAACGGCCAACTGCCCTACTGGCAGGGGGCGACCGCGCAGGTATTCGAGCCGGGCGATGAGCACGCCGTGGGGCAGGCGGTGCGACAGCAGTACCGGACCGTGCGGGAGCAGACCCATCCCGGGGCATTCGAGGCGAGCGGCTACTGAGGGGCGCCCCGTCAGGGGGCGCCGGGAGCCGTTCTGTACTCGGGCAACATTTTTACCCGGTCATGGCTTAATCGGTTGCGCATGCCCGGGTGCGGTATCGGAGTATGGGGGCGACTCCGCCCGAAACCCCGTCCACGCCTCTCGAGAGACCCCGTGCTCATACGACTCCTACGGGCCCATCTGGGTCCGTACAAGAAGCCCATCGCCCTGCTGGTGCTGCTGCAGTTCCTGCAGACCTGCGCCTCGCTCTATCTGCCCACGCTCAACGCCGACATCATCGACGAGGGTGTCGTGAAGGGCGACACGGGCTACATCCTGTCGTTCGGCGGCATCATGATCGCCGTCACCGTCGCCCAGGTGGTCTGCAACGTGGGCGCCGTCTACTACGGCGCCCGCACCGCGTCCGCGCTCGGCCGCGACGTCCGGGCCGCCGTCTTCGACCGCGTGCAGTCGTTCTCCGCACGGGAGTTGGGGCAGTTCGGCGCGCCGTCGCTGATCACCCGGACCACGAACGACGTCCAGCAGGTGCAGATGCTGGTCCTGATGACGTTCACGCTGATGGTGTCGGCGCCGATCATGTGCGTCGGCGGCATCATCATGGCCCTCGGCCTCGACGTACCGCTCTCGGGAGTCCTGGTCGCGGTCGTGCCCGTCCTCGCGATCTGCGTGAGCCTGATCGTGAAGCGGCTCCGCCCGCTCTTCCGCACCATGCAGGTGCGCCTGGACACCGTGAACCGCGTGCTGCGCGAGCAGATCACCGGCAACCGCGTCATCCGCGCCTTCGTCCGCGACGAGTACGAGCAGGACCGCTTCCGGCGGGCCAACGCCGAGCTGACCGAGGTGTCGCTCGGCACCGGCAAGCTGCTCGCCCTGATGTTCCCGATCGTCATGACCGTCGTGAACGTCTCGTCGATCGCCGTGGTGTGGTTCGGCGCGCACCGCATCGACAGCGGTGGCATGCAGATCGGGGCGCTCACCGCGTTCCTCGCGTATCTGATGCAGATCGTGATGTCCGTGATGATGGCCACCTTCATGTTCATGATGGTGCCGCGCGCCGAGGTCTGCGCCGAGCGCATCGAGGAGGTCCTGGACACCGAGAGCAGCGTGGTGCCCCCGGCCTCCCCCGTACGGAAGCTGCTGCGCCACGGCCACCTGGAGATCCGCGACGCGGGCTTCCGCTACCCCGGCGCCGAGGAGCCCGTCCTGAAGGCCGTCGGCCTGGTCGCCCGGCCCGGTGAGACGACCGCCGTGATCGGCTCGACCGGCAGCGGCAAGTCGACGCTGCTCAGCCTCGTGCCGCGGCTCATCGACAGCACCGAGGGCGAGGTCCTGGTGGACGGCGTGCCCGTGCACACCATCGAGCCCGCGCTGCTCGCCAGGACGGTGGGCCTGGTGCCGCAGAAGCCGTACCTCTTCGCCGGCACGGTCGCCACCAACCTCCGCTACGGAAATCCGGACGCGACGGACGAGGAGCTCTGGCACGCCCTGCGGGTGGCCCAGGCCAAGGGCTTCGTGGAAAGCCTGGAGGAGGGCCTGAACGCGCCCATCTCGCAGGGCGGCACGAATGTCTCCGGCGGTCAGCGCCAGCGCCTCGCGATCGCCAGGACCCTGGTGCAGCGCCCCGAGATCTATCTCTTCGACGACTCCTTCTCGGCCCTCGACTACGCGACCGACGCCGCCCTGCGCGCCGCGCTCGGCCGCGAGACCGCCGAGGCGACCGTCGTGATCGTCGCCCAGCGCGTGTCGACGATCAGGGACGCCGACCGCATCGTCGTCCTCGACGAGGGCCGGGTCGTGGGGACGGGACGCCATCACGAGCTGATGGAGAGCAATGAGACCTACCGGGAGATCGTGCTCTCCCAGCTGACGGAAGCGGAGGCCGCGTAATGCCCCCTGGTGGCATGGGTGGACCCATGATGGGCCCGGACTCCAAGTCCATGGACTTCAAGGGCTCCGGCAAACGGCTCCTCACGCAGTTCAAGCCGGAACGCGCCACGATGTACGGGATGCTCGGCGCCGGAGTGCTCAGCGTGGGGCTCAGCGTGCTCGGCCCGAAGATCCTCGGCAAGGCGACCGACCTGCTCTTCGCGGGCATCGTCGGCCGTGACATGCCGGACGGCATCACCAAGGACCAGGCCATCGAGAGCCTGCGCGACAAGGGCGACGGCGGCATGGCCGACATGCTCTCCGGGGTCGACTTCACGCCCGGCAAGGGCATCGACTTCGGCGCCATGGGCGAGGTGCTGCTCCTCGCGCTCTGCACGTTCCTGATCGCCGGCCTGCTGATGATGGTGGCCACGCGGCTCTCGAACCGTGCCATCAACAAGACGGTCTTCCGGATGCGCGGCGACGTCCAGGCGAAGCTGTCGCGGCTGCCGCTCGCGTACTTCGACAAGCGGCAGCGCGGTGAGGTGCTCAGCCGGGCGACGAACGACCTCGACAACATCGGCCAGACCCTGCAGCAGACCATGGGCCAGCTGGTGAACTCGCTGCTGACCATCGTCGGCGTACTGGTGATGATGTTCTACGTCTCGCCGCTGCTGGCCCTGGTGGCACTGATCACCGTGCCGCTGTCGTTCTTCGTGGCGACGAAGGTCGGCAAGCGGTCGCAGCCGCAGTTCGTGCAGCAGTGGAAGACCACCGGCAAGCTCAACGCGCACATCGAGGAGATGTACACCGGGCACACCCTGGTGAAGGTCTTCGGGCGCCAGGAGGAGTCGGCGAAGGCCTTCGCCGAGCAGAACGACGCGCTGTACGAGGCCGGGTTCAAGGCGCAGTTCAACAGCGGGGCCATGCAGCCGCTGATGTTCTTCATGTCGAACATCAACTACGTCCTCGTGGCGGTCGTCGGTGGCCTGCGGGTCGCGTCCGGCGCGCTGTCGATCGGTGACGTGCAGGCCTTCATCCAGTACTCGCGGCAGTTCTCGATGCCGCTCACGCAGGTCGCGTCGATGGCGAACCTGGTGCAGTCCGGTGTCGCGTCCGCCGAGCGGGTCTTCGAGCTGCTCGACGCGGACGAGCAGGAGGCCGATCCGGTGCCGGGGATGCGTCCCGACCAGCTGCGCGGCCGGGTTGAGATGGAGAAGGTGTCCTTCCGCTACGAGGAGGACAAGCCGCTCATCGAGGACCTGTCCCTGAAGGTCGAGCCGGGCCACACGGTGGCGATCGTCGGACCGACCGGTGCGGGCAAGACCACGCTGGTCAATCTGCTGATGCGGTTCTACGAGGTCACAGGCGGGCGCATTACGCTCGACGGGGTCGACATCGCGAAGATGTCCCGCGACGAACTGCGGGCCGGCATCGGCATGGTGCTCCAGGACACCTGGCTGTTCGGCGGCACCATCGCGGAGAACATCGCGTACGGGGCGGCCAAGGACGTCACCCGCGAGGAGATCGAGGAGGCGGCGCGGGCGGCACACGCCGACCGCTTCTGCCGCACGCTGCCCGACGGCTACGACACGGTGATCGACGACGAGGGCACGGGGGTGAGCGCGGGCGAGAAACAGCTGATCACGATCGCGCGGGCGTTCCTGTCCGACCCGGTGATCCTGGTCCTCGACGAGGCGACCAGCTCGGTCGACACCCGTACCGAGGTGCTCATCCAGAAGGCCATGTCGCGGCTCGCCCACGGGCGGACCTCGTTCGTCATCGCCCACCGTCTCTCCACGATCCGCGACGCGGACACGATTCTGGTGATGGAGGACGGCGCGATCGTCGAACAGGGCACGCATGACGCCCTGCTGGCCGCGGACGGGGCCTATGCCCGTCTGTATGCCGCTCAGTTCGCGCAGGCCGTGGCCGAGGTCGACTAGGCGGGCTGTACCGACTGGCAAACTAGTCGAGGTAGCCGCGCAGTTGGTCCGCGAAGGCGTGGTCCCGCAGCTTGTTGAGGGTCTTGGACTCGATCTGGCGGATGCGTTCTCGTGTCACGCCGAAGATCCGGCCGATCTCCTCCAGGGTGCGGGGCCTGCCGTCCGCGAGGCCGTAGCGCAGCTGGACCACCTTGCGTTCGCGCTCGCCGAGCGTGGAGAGCACCGCTTCCAGGTGCTCGCGCAGCAGGAGGAAGGCCGCCGATTCGACGGGGCTCGTCGCGTCGCCGTCCTCGATGAGGTCGCCGAGCGCGACATCGTCCTCCTCGCCCACGGGCGCGTGCAGCGACACCGGTTCCTGTGCCAGGCGCAGGACTTCGCTGACCCGCTCGGGCGCCAGGTCCAGCTGGGCGGCGACCTCCTCGGGGGTCGGTTCGTACCCCCGCTCCTGGAGCATGCGGCGCTGGACGCGGACGACGCGGTTGATGAGCTCCACGACATGCACGGGGACGCGGATGGTGCGGGCCTGGTCGGCGAGGGCCCGCGACATCGCCTGGCGGATCCACCAGGTGGCGTACGTGGAGAACTTGTAGCCGCGTGCGTAGTCGAACTTCTCGACCGCCCTGATCAGGCCCAGGTTTCCCTCCTGGACGAGGTCCAGCATGGTCAGCCCGCGCCCCACGTACCGCTTGGCGACGGAGACGACCAGGCGGAGGTTGGCCTCGATCAGGCGGCGCTTGGCCATCCGGCCCAGGACGACCAACTTGTCGAGGTCGAGCGCGAGTTGTGAGTCGAGGTCGGTGGCGAGGCGCAGCTTCTCCTCGGCGAACAGACCGGCCTCGACCCCGCGGGCGAGTTCCACTTCCTCCGCCGCCGTGAGCAGGGAGATCCGGCCGATCTCGCGCAGATACTGGCGGAACAGGTCGGACGACGGGCCGCCGCTGTCGGCGCGGCTACGGGGGGCCGGCTGGGGCACCTCACTGCTGTCCGGTTCGAGCGCCTCCGGGGCGTCCGGGGGCTCGGGGGCGGCTTCCGCTTCAGGGCTTTCGGGACCTGCCTCCGGGTGCCGTGCGGCGTGACTCTGCGTCGGAACGGCCGCGATGACGTCCGTATCCACCGCCGCCGCTTCCGCGGCAACGGCGGTCTCGGTCTGGCTGAGGGTCTGGGTCTGCACGGGGGCGACCTCCATGATGATCGCTGCTGAGGCGTGCGGCTGCGGTACAGCGGGATCGGCTTCGACGGCCTCGCCGCTGTCCGTCCCGAACACGATGTGTGGAATCGCGGGTTCACCGGAACCGCATCCGCTGTCTGCGGGCCGGCCGCGCTCCGAGGACTCAGGCACCGGAACCCAGTGTGGGGTACGACACACGGCCGCCACGAGGGGCGTGCGGTGACTTTTTGAGACCGGTGCGTGACCGCGTGGTTACCCGACGGGTAACCAGCCGGGCGCTATCCGAACCTCAGAGCGCGTCCGCGCCGCGCTCGCGCAGCGCCTGCGCGTACTGCTGGAGGACCCACAACTCGTTCTGCACGGCCGTCAGTTGCGCGGGGTCGCCCTGCGCGCTCAGGCGGGTCAGGCTGCCCTGGACATCACGGATGCGGCGGTCGACGGCGCGCAGCCGGACCTGGACGAGCTGGATGCCCGCATACATCTCGTCCACCGATCTGCGCAGGATCGCCTCGACGGCCAGCTCGGTGACCATGGCGCGGACCGTGTCGTCCGGTGCCGCGTCCAGGACGCGGGCGAGATAGGTCTGCGACTCGGGGATCCCGGCCTCGGCGCCGCCCGCCTCCTCGATGCACTGGCGCACCGCCGCGTACGGAGGGGCGGTGAACTCGTCCACGCCGTACGCGTCGAAGGCCGGGGAGACCAGCTCCGGGCGCTGCAGGGCCAGTTTGAGCAGCTCGCGCTCGGTGCGGTGGGCGGGGCTGCGCAGGGTCAGCGCGGGGCCGGAGGGCCCGGACGGCGCCGACGCCCCGTACTGCTGGTTGTGCTGCGGGCGCTGCTGCTGCGGGGCCGGGCCCCGGCCGCCCCGGTCACGGGCCCAGCGCGCGAGCTGGGCGACGCGCTTGACCACGAACTGGGTGTCCAGGATGCCGAGCATCCCGGCGAGCTGGACGGCCACCTCGTGCTGCGCGCCGCTGTTCTTGATGCGGGCCACGACCGGCGCCGACTCGTCCAGGGCTGCGGCGCGGCCCGCGGGGGTCTCCAGGTCGTACCGCCCGACGATCTGGCGCAGCGCGAACTCGAAGAGCGGCGTGCGGGGTTCGACGAGGTCGGCGACCGCGCCGTCCCCCTTGGCCAGGCGCAGCTCGCAGGGGTCCATGCCGTCGGGCGCGATGGCGATGTACGTCTCGGCGGCGAACTTCTGGTCGTCCTCGAAGGCGCGCAGGGCGGCCTTCTGGCCTGCCGCGTCACCGTCGAAGGTGAAGATCACCCGCGCCGAGCCGTTGTCCATCAGGAGGCGGCGCAGGATCTTGATGTGGTCGCCGCCGAAGGCGGTGCCGCAGGTCGCGATGGCCGTGGTGACACCGGCGAGGTGGCAGGCCATGACGTCCGTGTACCCCTCGACGACGACCGCGCGGGAGGTCTTGGCGATCTCCTTCTTGGCCAGGTCAACGCCGTAGAGCACCTGGCCCTTCTTGTAGATCGGCGTCTCGGGGGTGTTGAGGTACTTGGGGCCGTTGTCGTCGTCGCGCAGCTTGCGCGCGCCGAAGCCGACGACCTCGCCGCTGATGTCGCGGATCGGCCACATCAGACGGCCGCGGAAGCGGTCGATGGGGCCGCGGCGGCCCTCCTGGGAGATCCCGGAGAGGATGAGCTCCTTGTCGGTGAAGCCCTTGCCGCGCAGGAACCGGGTGAGGTGGTCCCAGCCCGCCGGGCTGTAGCCGACGGCGAAGTGCGCGGCGGCGGCCTGGTCGAAGCCGCGCTCGGCCAGGAACTTGCGGCCGATCTCCGCCTCGGGGCTCTCCAGCTGGTCGACGTAGAACTGCGCGGCGATCTTGTGGGCCTCGACGAGGCGGATGCGCTCGCCGCGCTGGCTCGTGGGGTTGTAGCCGCCCTCTTCGTACCGCAGGGTGATGCCCGCCTGGGCGGCGAGGCGCTCGACCGTCTCCGAGAAGGTGAGGTGGTCGATCTTCATCACGAAGGCGATCGTGTCGCCGCCTTCCTGGCAGCCGAAGCAGTGGAAGAGACCCTTGCTCGGGCTGACCTGGAAGGACGGTGACTTCTCGTCGTGGAAGGGGCACAGACCCTTGAGGTTGCCGCCGCCCGCGTTCCGCAGCTGGAGGTAGTCGGAGACCACGGCGTCGATCGGGACCGCGTCCCGAACCGCCTTCACGTCCTCGTCATTGATCCTGCCTGCCACGTAGGAATACTACGGCCCTGTTGTGACACTCCCGCCCGGCCCGTCACCCGAGCAGCGACTCCAGGGGGACGGACGGGTCGGAGAGGGACTCGGCCGGGGGCCTCGCCCCCGCGCGGATCAGCTTCTGGATGGTGTCCGTGACGTCCCACACATTGACGTTCATGCCCGCGAGGATCCGTCCCTCGCTGAGCCAGAAGGCGACGAACTCCCGCTTCCCCGCGTCACCTCGGACCACGACCTGGTCGTACGTCCCCGGCGGCGCCCAGCCCGAGTACTCCAGGCCCACGTCGTACTGGTCGGAGAAGAAGTAGGGCACGCGGTCGTACGTGACGTCCTGGCCGAGCATGGCGCGGGCCGCGGCCGGGCCGCCGTTCAGGGCGTTCGCCCAGTGCTCCACGCGCAGCCTCGTGTCGAAGAGCGGGTGCTGGACGGCGGCCACGTCACCCGCCGCGAAGATGTCCGGGTCCGAGGTCCGCAGGGAGGCGTCGACCACGACACCGCCGCCGTGCGCCCGGTCGGCGATTTCCAGACCGGCCGCTTCGGCGAGCCCGGTGCGCGGGGCGGCGCCGATCGCGGCGAGGACGTCGTGCGCCGGGTGCTCCTCGCCGTCGTCCGTGCGGGCGGCGAGGACCAGACCGTCCTCCCCCGCGATCTCGGTGAGGGTGGCGCCGAAGTGGAAGCGCACGCCGTGCTCGGCGTGCAGGTCGGTGAACATCTGGCCGACCTCGGGGCCCAGGACCGCGTGCAGCGGGGTGGCCTGCGCTTCGACGACGGTGACCTCCGCGCCGTACGTCCGCGCGGCGGCGGCGACCTCCAGGCCGATCCAGCCCGCTCCGGCGATCACCAGGTGGCCGTTGTCGCGGCCGAGACTGGCCAGAACCTGCCGCAGCCGGTCGGCGTGCGCGAGGCGGCGCAGGTGGTGCACGCCCACCAGGCCGGTGCCGGGGACGTCGAGGCGGCGCGGCTCCGCGCCCGTGGCCAGAAGCAGCTTGTCGTAGTGGATGACGTCGCGGTCACCGAGACGGACGGCCTTGGCCTCGCGGTCGATGGAGACGACGGTCTGGCCCAGGTGCAGCTCGACGTCCGACTGCGCGTACCAGGAGGGTTCGTGGACGAATACGCTGTCGCGCTCCTCCTTGCCCAGGAGATATCCCTTCGACAGGGGTGGGCGCTCGTACGGGTGGTCGCGTTCGTCGCCGATGAGGATCACCCGGCCGGTGAAGCCCTCGGACCGGAGTGTCTCGGCCGCTTTCGCGCCCGCGAGACCTCCTCCGACAATGACGAACGTCTGATCCGCGTCGACCACTTGATGCCTCCTCAAAGCCTTGCCGTCAGGGGGGAGCGTCCCGCACGGAGCGTGATGGGGGAAGGGGTTGCGACCCGATCCGGCCAGTTTTCGTCACGCCCCGTGGTCGATCGGTTCATTCCGCATATGTCAGGGCCCTCTGTGTCAAGGGTGTCCTGCCGTGAGCCGCGCGTGCAGGGAGCGCGCGGCGGCGTCCGTGAGGGACGCGATCTGGTCGACGACCACGCGCAGGGCCGCGCGGTCGTCGCGCGCCGTGTCGTAAAGGGCGCGGAACTGCGGGTCGAGTCCTTCGGGGGCGCGGGCCGTGAGCGCCTCGGCCAGTTCGGCGACGACGATCCGCTGGTCGGCGCGGAGCCGCTCCTGGGCGGGGCGCTGCATCACATAGCGGTCGGCGACGGCCTTGAGGACCGCGCACTCGTGGCGGGCCTCGCGCGGGACGACGAGCTCGGCGGCGTACCGCGTCAGGGGGCCCGTGCCGTACCGCGCGCGGGTGGCGCTCTCCGCGGCGAGGCAGAAGTGGCCGATGAGCTGGCTGGTGGCGTCCTTCAGGCGGCCCTGGGCGATCGCCGAGCCGTCGTACCCATGCGGCCACCACTCCTGGTCCAGGAGACGGTCGAGGGCTTCGGAGAGCTCTTCGGGGTCGGTGTCCGCGGGCACGTACCGGCCGATGGCGACGGCGAAGATGTCCCGGCGCTCGGGCTCGGCGTGCAGCAGGTTCGGGTCGAGGTGCCCGGCGTGCAGGCCGTCCTCGATGTCGTGCACCGAATACGCCACGTCGTCCGACCAGTCCATGACCTGGGCCTCGAAGCACGTCCGGCGCCCCGGGGCCTCCTTGCGGACCCAGTCGAAGACCGGCCTGTCGTCTTCGTAGACCCCGAACTTGGGGGAATCCGGGTCGGTGGGGTGGGCGCCGCGCGGCCAGGGGTACTTGGTGGCGGCGTCCAGGGCGGCACGGGTGAGGTTGAGCCCCACGCTGACCAGTTCGTCCGTCTCCTCGCTGCGGACGAAGCGCTTCGGCTCGATGCGGGTGAGGAGGCGCAGCGACTGGGCGTTGCCCTCGAAACCGCCGCAGCTCTCGGCGACTTCGTTCAGCGCCTGCTCGCCGTTGTGCCCGAACGGCGGGTGGCCCATGTCGTGCGAGAGGCAGGCCGTCTCCACCAGGTCGGGGTCGCAGCCGAGGGCGGCGCCGAGCTCGCGGCCGACCTGGGCGCACTCCAGGGAGTGCGTCAGACGGGTACGGGCGCTGGCGTCCCACGCCTCGTTGCTGCGCGTGCCCGGGGTGACCACCTGGGTCTTGCCCGCGAGCCGGCGCAGCGCGGAGGAGTGCAGGACGCGCGCGCGGTCGCGCTGGAAGGCCGTGCGCCCCGGCCGTTTGTCCGGCTCGGCGGCCCATCGCTCGACGGCGGCCTTGTCATAGACCGCTTCCTGGGACGCGCCAAAGGATGCCTCGTCGGCGTGCGTGTTCGGTGCAGTGCCTTCCATGCACCGACAGTAAACGCAAGCAGTGACAAAGAGGGCTTCAGGGGCCTCTGCGACCGTCAGGCGGAGGCCAGCTGACGGGGCGGAGCCTGTGGGGCGGGTGAGGTCGCGGTGGCGGCCGGGGCGGTCGCCGACGCGGTGGCGCGGGCCTGGTCGTAGCGGTGCAGGAGGAGGTGGGCCATCGCCTGGTGGGCGCCGAGCGGGGCCGCCGCGATCCAGGGGGCGGCATCGGCGCACTGCGTGGCGAAGCGGCCCGGCGCGGTGAAGTACGAGGCCACGGCGGTGCGGTGGCGACCACGGGCGGCGAGGGCCCGCACCGCGGCGGACACGCTGAGCGGGGCGGCCGGGGTCGGCGTGGCGTACGCGGGGATCACCGGTACGCCGAGCCGCTGGGCGAGGAGGTCCGCCGTACGCCGGGTGTCCGTGGCGGAGTCCGGGTCGCGAGAGCCCGCTGCGGCGAGGACCACACCGCCGGTGCGCCGAGCCGCCTGGCCGGCACCCGTGGGCCAGCCCGCTTCGACGAGCCGGTCGTGCAGCGCGTCGACGAGCAGGGGGTGCGGGCCGAGCGGGGCCGCGACCCGCGTGTCGAGGTGCGGGGCGTGGGCGGCGGCCTCGGGGATGTCGTGCTTGACGTGGTAGCCGCGGCTCAGCAGCAGCGGCACGAGGACGGCGGAGCCGGTGGCCTCGGCGAGGGTGTCGCCGAGCAGCGGTTCGTTCAGCTCGATGTGGCCGAGGCGCATGCCGAGCCCGGGCCGCAGCTCGCGGACGATGTCGAGGAGCGCCGTGACGGTGGCGAGAGCGCGGGGGTCACGGCTGCCGTGGGCGACCACGACGAGGTCGGGCGCCGGTGCGGGGCGGCGCCTGCCGTCGAGCGAGACGAGGGTGAGCTGGCTGACGAGCTGGCTGTTGATGCGGTCCATGAGGTGCGCCGTACTTTCGAGAGGGGTGCTGCCGGACTCATCGCGAAGAGGGTTCGACGGCGTCATGGACCGAGGATGGCCGCGCCGTATTGCGTTCGCGTTGCGCGCCGGTCACGGGCCGTTTCAGCCTGGCTCACCGGCGGCGGCGCGAGCTTGTCAGTACGGCTCGGCGGGGTTGTCGGTGCGGTCGCTTACCGTTGGGGACAGCGATCGGATCGGGGGGATCCGGCCTGGGGCACGGGGGAACGGGATGGAACGGCCGGGGTGGATGCGGCGGACGGGGACGGCCCGGCCGTCAGGGGTGCGGGCCCTGACCGGCAGATGCGTGGCCCGGCTGCGCCGCCTGCGGCTGCCGCGCACGCGGCGGGGACAGCGGCGGGCCGTGCAGGCCTTCATGGCCGTGTGCGTGGTGGCGCTGCTGCCCGCGACGTGGCTCTTCGTGACGGCGGAGGGGCGGCTGCACAGCACGGCCGACGTGCCGCGCACGCGGGTCGCGGTCGTCTTCGGCGCCGGACTGTGGGAGGGCGAGCCGTCTCCGTACCTCGCGCACCGGCTCGACGCGGCGGCGGAGTTGTACGAGGCGGGGCGGATAGAGGTCGTCCTCGTCACCGGCGACAACAGCCGCGAGGACTACGACGAGCCGGACGCCATGCGCGCGTATCTGACCGAGCGCGGCGTGCCGGGGCGGCGGATCGTCAGTGACTACGCGGGCTTCGACACGTGGGACTCCTGCGTGCGCGCCAAGAAGGTGTTCGGCGTCGACCGGGCGGTGCTGATCAGCCAGGGCTTCCACATACGCAGGGCCGTCGCGCTCTGCCGCGCGGCGGGCGTCGCGTCGTACGGCGTCGGGGTCGACGCCAAGCACGACGCGACCTGGTACTACGGCGGCGCGAGGGAGCTGTTCGCGGCGGGCAAGGCGGCGGTGGACTCGGCGTTTCAACCGGATCCGCGGTTCCTGGGGCCCCGGGAGCCCGGCGTGGACCGGGCTCTTGCCTCACCTCGCTGACGGACCTGGCCCTTGGGCCTTGAGCGGGGGTGCGTCTGGCTGCTCCCGCCGGCCGCCGGGTGCCGGTCGTGGTCCGTCCTCGCGCGGTTCTCCGCGCCCCTGACGGGGCACGACCGGGCTCACAGTGGGGGGCGGGGCTCGCTGAGGTCGGCTTACCGCGTGTGTAACGCGAGCGCGTCGGGGCGCGTAACAAGCCCGGCGGACGCTGGACCGCATGCACACCACGGCGACACCGACCCACTGTCCGTACTGCGCGCTGCAATGCGGGATGGGCCTGGCCACAGGGCCCGGCGGGGTGGAGGTCGTGGAGCGTCCGGGGTTCCCCGTGAACGGGGGCGCGCTGTGCGGCAAGGGCCGCACGGCGCCCGCTGTGCTCTCCTCCCGAGTGCGCCTGACCGAGCCACTCATCCGGTCCCACGCCACGGGCCGGCTCGAACCGGCCACCTGGGAGGAGGCGATCGGCCGCGTCGCCGAAGGTCTTTCCCGCACGCGTACGGAGCATGGCGCGGACGCCTGCGGGGTGTTCGGCGGCGGGGGTCTGACCAACGAGAAGGCGTACGCCCTGGGGAAGTTCGCGCGGGTGGCGCTCGGGACGTCGCAGATCGACTACAACGGCCGGTTCTGCATGTCGTCGGCGGCAGCGGCGGGGCAGCGGGCCTTCGGGCTCGACCGCGGTCTGCCGTTCCCTCTCGAGGACATTCCGCGCACCGGCTGTGTGATCCTCGTCGGCTCGAACCTCGCCGAGACGATGCCGCCCGCGCTGCGGTATCTGACGGAGCTGAAGGCGAACGGCGGCAAGCTGATCGTCGTCGACCCGCGCAGGACCCGTACCGCCGAGCAGGCCGACCTGCATCTGGCGCCGCGTCCCGGCACCGACCTGGCGCTCGCGCTCGGCCTGCTGCATCTGGTGGTGGCGGAGGGGCGGACGGACGAGGCGTTCATCGAGGAGCGGACCAGCGGCTGGACGGAGGCGCGGGCGGCGGCGATGGCGCACTGGCCGGAGCACGTGGAGCGGATCAGCGGCGTCTCCGTGCCGCAGCTCCGGGACGCGGTGCGGATGTTCTGCGACGCCGAGGCCGCGATGGTGCTCACCGCGCGCGGGCCCGAGCAGCAGTCCAAGGGGACGGACACGGTGGGCGCGTGGATCAACCTCTGCCTCGCGACGGGCAACGCGGGCCGCCCGCTGGCCGGGTACGGCTGCCTGACCGGGCAGGGCAACGGGCAGGGCGGGCGCGAACACGGCCAGAAGGCCGACCAGTTGCCCGGCTACCGCAAGCTGACGGACCCCGCGGCGCGGGCGCACGTGGCGGGGGTGTGGGGCGTCGACCCCGACTCGCTCCCCGGCCCCGGCCGGTCCGCCTACGAGCTGCTCGACGCGCTCGGCGGGGACATCAAGGCGCTGCTCCTGATGGGCTCGAACCCGGTCGTCTCGGCACCGCGCGCCGCGCACGTGGAGGAGAAGCTGCGGTCCCTCGACTTCCTGGCGGTGGCGGACGTCGTCCTCTCCGAGACGGCCCGCCTGGCCGATGTGGTCCTTCCGGTGACCCAGTGGGCCGAGGAGACGGGAACGGTGACGAACCTGGAGGGCCGGGTCCTCCTGCGCCGCCAGGCGATAAGTGCCCCCGCCGGCGTCCGAAGCGACCTGGACGTACTGCACGGCCTGGCCGCCCACCTCGGCCACGAGAAGGGCTTCCCCACGGACCCGGAGGAAGTCTTCGAGGAACTGCGCCGGGCGAGCGCGGGCGGCCCGGCGGACTACTCGGGCATCTCGTACGCGCGCCTGCGGGAGGGAAACGGGGAGGGCGTGTTCTGGCCTTGTCCGGCGGGCGAGGACGGCGGTGAGAGCGGAGGTGAAGACGGGGTCGACGGGGTGCATCCCGGGACTCCGCGGCTTTTTCTCGGGGGGTTCGCCACCGCGGACGGGCGGGCTCGGTTCGTGCCGGTGGTGCATCGGGCCGCCGCCGAGGAGCCGGACGCGGAGTATCCCGTGCTCCTGACCACCGGGCGGGTCCTGGCGCAGTATCAGTCGGGGGCCCAGACGCGCCGTGTCGACGAGCTCAACTCCGCCGCTCCCGGGCCCTTCGTGGAGCTGCATCCGCGGCTCGCCGCGCGACTGAAGGTCGAGGAGGGCGAGCCGGTGACCGTCGTCTCGCGGCGGGGAAAGGCCGTGGCCCCGGCGCGCATCACGAGCACGATCCGCTCCGACACCGTCTTCATGCCGTTCCACTGGCCGGGCGAGGGCCGGGCCAACTCCCTCACCAATCCGGCACTTGACCCGGTCTCCCGGATGCCGGAGTTCAAGGTGTGCGCGGTGCGCCTGGAGCGGGCCGAGCGGCCCTAGCGGCACCGGGCGCGAGAAGCGGGCCGGGATGCATGCTCTCCCGGCCCGCCGTCATGCGCGTACGGAAATCAGCAGGTGCGGCCGGTGTAGTGCGCGCCCTGGATCTTGCTCGCCGAACCCAGCCAGCTCCGGCCCGGGCCGACACAGCGCTCGTAATCGGGGGCCATCGCCACCTCCACCTTGATGACGACGTTCGAGCCGTCGCCCGTGCAGTGGTTGTAGAACGCGTCGCTGCCGGTCTCGTAGAACCCGCAGGGGTTCATGACGGCGGTCGGCGCGTGAGCGGACGCGGCGGCCGCCACGGGGAGGCCGAGGGTGAGGGCTACGGCGCCGACGAGGACCGGCAGCGAACGGCGAAGGCTCATGGGGCAACTCCTGCTGAGGACGTGGTGCTCACGCACCGACTCACGCACCGACTGGTGCACACGGAGAGTGCCACAACAGCGACCCTCCGCGATCATGGCCGTTCGCGGGGGTCGCTCGCACGGGTGACGGAGTCCACCGGATCGAGTGCGCAGGCGTTTGAGCTGCGTGATTCGCACCGCGGCCTGGCACGCGCGCCACCATCACCTCCTCAGCGGTGCGCCCGGAACGCCGCCCAGTCCCCTCCCTCGATCACCGCCCCCGAAGCCCGCAGCCCCGCCGCCACCCGTACCGCCGCCACGTACACCCAAGCGCGCGACGTCGACCCGTCCAGGAGGGTCACCTCGCGCACGACGCGCTCGTACAGGTTGCGGGGGTCACCCGGCGCGTACACCTCCAGTGCGTCGAGATCGGCGAGGAGCCGGTCGTACGCGGACGGCAGCGCGGCGATCAACTCGCCGCACACGGGGCCACCTTCGGGGTCCTCCAGGAGGTACGGATAGCCGGGCCCTTCGTAGAGAACCGCCCCCGGGAGCCGGGCGGGCGACTCCGCCTCGACCCTGCCGCGCAGGTGGACGTCATAATTGCGCTCCCCCGTCCGCAGCGTCCCGTACACGAAGAACGGCAGCCGATCCCCCTCCGGTCTCATCATGCGCCCGATTCTCGCCGGACCGACCCCACGGCGGGACGGCAGGAGCGGCAGGAGCGGCAGGGGACACCGGCCCTGGCCGAAGGTCCCGATTTCCGCGTTTCCCCCCCGTTCGACCCTTCCTGTTACACAACCTCCTGTTTTCCGTGATGGAGGCTTCTTACCGTCGGTAGGGCCATGAACCTTTCCTGCCCCCGCCGCCGCGCCCTGCGCCGCGCCGCCCTCTTCACCGCCACGGCGGCCGTAGTGCTGGCCGGATGCGGCAGCGTGGACGGGCTCGGCCCCGGTGAGCCCGCGCCGTCCGTGTCCGTGCAGCCCCGCCCCGAACCGCTCTGGCCCGCCTGGTCCGGCACGTCGTCCGAGGCGCCCGGCGCCGACACCGCCACCCACCAGCCCCCGCCGGAAGCCCTGGAGGGACTGCCGAAGCTGGGCAAGGACGGACTCCGCACGGAGGACTTCCGCAAGGTCCTGCGGGCTGATCCACGGATGAAGCCGCTCGCCGAGCGCGGCGAGATCGACCGCCCCGGGGAGGCCGGGATCAGGCCGCCGCTGCTGACGGACCTGACCGGCGACGGGCGGCCCGAGCTGCTCGTGGCCGCCGACACGGAGAGCGGCCGGAGCGTTCTCGCCGTCTACAAGGAGCGCGACGGCCGAGTCTATCCGATCCTGTTCACGGCCGGGAAGCGCGTGAGCATCGAGACGCTCGGCCAGGACGTCCTGGTGCGCAGCTCGTGCGCGGACGGCGGCCAGCAGGCCGTGCGCTACCACTGGGACGGCGTACGGATGTCCACGGTGAGCGACAACAAGAGCTACAAGAAGACACCGGATTCCGACGGCTCCCAGCCGACGAAACCGGCTCCGGACCTGCCGGGACGCATCAAACCCTCGGGTGGCATGGAGTCTTCGCGTGGCGCGGAGCCGTCCGGCAGCACGGAGCCTTCCGACGGCACGGAGCCTTCCGACGGCCGGGGCGGGCAGTGATGAGGACCCTCGTCCAGCGCACCCGCGCCACGCTCAACTCCCTGGGCCTGCGCTGGAAGATCGCCGCGCTGCTCGCCCTCGGCTGCGCGGTCGTCGCCGTCGCCATCGGGATCCTCGTCCACCAGGCCCGCCTCGAACAGGTCTCCGCGGGCGCCAGGTCGGGGGCCACCGCGCAGTTGGTGCGGGTGCGCCAGCTGTACGAGCTGACGGGGCAGGTCGACACCGGCGACGAGGGCATGGACGCCGCCCTCGACGCACCCGATCTGCCCGCGTCGCTGCGGACCGCGGCCCTGGACGGGCAGCGGACCACGTACCTTGACATGAGCGCCGACAAGCCCGCCGTGTGGGCGGCGCGCCCGGTCGGCGACCACGTGCTCTCCGTCCGCGAGCCGCTGACCGAACAGGCCGCCGAGATGGCGGAGTTCGACCGGCAGCTGCTGGCGTCGGGGGCCGTCGTCGTCATCCTCGCGGCGCTCGGCGGCGCCGCGCTGGCCAGCCGTCTCAGCCGCGAGCTGCGGACCGCGGCGGCCACCGCGCGCCGCATCAGCGGGGGCGAGCTGGACGCCCGTATCGACCATCCGCGACCGCCGGGCAGCCGGCCGGGCAAGGACGAGGTGGCCGAACTGGCCACCGCGGTCGACACGATGGCGGCGTCCCTGCAACAGCGCATCGAGGCCGAGCAGCGCTTCACCGCGGACGTCGCCCACGAGCTGCGCACCCCGCTGACCGGTCTGTACACCGCGGCCGAGCTGCTGCCGCAGAGCCGCCCCACGGAACTCGTGCGCGACCGGGTGCTCGCCCTGCGCACCCTCACCGAGGATCTGCTCGAAGTGGCGCGGCTGGACGCGGAGGTGGAGCGACCCGATCTGGACGCGCACCCGCTGGGCTCGCTCGCCGAGGGGATCGTGCAGCGGTCGGGTTGCCCGGTCCGGTTCGTGGCGGCGGGCGGCCCGGACGACGACGCGCTCGTACGCACCGACGCGCGCCGCCTGGAGCGGATCATCGCCAACCTCGTCGCCAACGCCCGCAGGCACGGGGCCGACCCGGTCGACGTACGGGTGGCCGGGCCGGTGGTCACGGTCAGCGACCACGGCCCCGGGTTCCCCGAACACCTCCTGAGGGACGGCCCGCAGCGCTTCCAGACCGGCACCACCGAGCGCGGGCACGGCACGGGCCTCGGTCTGACGATCGCGTTCGGCCAGGCACAGGTGATCGGCGCGCGCGTGGAGCTGCGCAACGCGGAGAGCGGCGGCGCGGTGGCGGAAGTACACCTGCCGCGGGTCTAGCCGCGCACCGCTCGCGCCATCAGCTCCCGTACGGGCGGACCTCCTTGGCGCTGCGCAGCGCCCACGCCCACCACTGGAGCTGGTCGAGCATCGACTTGGCGGCGGCGTTCGCGGCCGTCGGGTCCTTGTGGGTGCCGTCGTCGGCGAAGAGGCCGCCTGCGTTGTGGAAGGAGACGGTGTCGCGAATCGTCATGGTGTGCAGCTCGGCGAAGACGGGACGCAGGTGCTCGACGGCACGCAGACCGCCGGAGAGCCCTCCGTAGGAGACGAAGGCGAGGGGCTTGGCCTGCCATTCGGCGTTGTGCCAGTCGATGAGGCTCTTGAGGGACGCGGGGTACGAGTGGTTGTACTCCGGGGTGAGCACGACGAAGGCATCGGCGGCGGCCAGCTTCGGGGTGACCTTGCCGAGCTCGGCGAGGGTCTCGGGCGACGGGTTGAAGGAGAGCGAGGTCGGCAGCCGGGACTCGGCAAGGTCGACGACGTCCACCTCGAAGTCCGCACGCTCCCGGATGTGGCCCAGCAGCCAATCAGCGACGATCGGCCCGAAGCGTCCTTCGCGATTGCTCCCGATGATGACGGCGACGCGAAGGGGCGCGGGGGTGGAGGCAGAGGTGGCAAAGGCGGCTGAGGTGACAGAGATGGCAGAGGCGGACGTGGAATCAGCGGCATTCGTGTTCTGGGGCATGACCAAAGCCTCGATGCTCAACCATGGTTGAGGTCAAGCGGCTCCGGCAGCGGGTTCGGTGGGGTGCGCGCAGGCCTCGCCCGCCCCTCCCGCACCTCTCCCCCCGCGTCGTACCGTGATCCCCATGACGACTCCCTCGCCTCTGCAGCGCCTTGAGATCGACGGGCAGGCCGCCACCGCCGACCGGCTGTTGTGGGCCGCGCTCGGTGGCGTGGGGCACTTCACCGCCATGCAGGTCAGAGGTGGTGCCACGCGTGGGCTCGAGCTGCATCTGGGCCGGCTCGACGCCGCCACCCGCGAGCTCTTCGGCCGGGAGCTGGACGGGGAGCACGTCCGCGAGCTCGTCCGGCACGTGCTCCGGGACGACATCGCCGACGCCTCCGTACGCGTCCACGTCCACGCACCCGAGGGCGAGCCGTCCGTGACGGTCACCGTCCGGGAGCCCGGCACGGTGTCCGAGAGCGCGCAGGCCCTGCGGTCCGTCCCCTACCAGCGGCCCTTCCCGCACATCAAGCACCTGGGCGGCTTCGGCCAGGCCCGCCACGGCGAGCTCGCCCGGCGGGCCGGCTTCGACGACGCGCTGCTCACCGCGCCCGACGGAACGGTCAGCGAGGGCGCCGTCACGAACATCGGCTTCTACGACGGCTCGGAGGTGGTCTGGCCCGCCGCGCCCTGCCTGCACGGCATCACCATGCAGCTGCTCGAACCGCGGCTCCCGGCCGCCGGTCTTCCCACCCGCCGGGCCCCGGTCACGCTCGCGGACCTCTCCTCGTACACGGCCGCCTTCGTCACCAATGCGCGGGGCATCGCGCCGGTGCGGCGGATCGACGGCACGGAGTTCGCCGTCGACGAGAAGCTGATGGCGACACTGGCGGGTCTCTACGCCGACGTCCCCTGGGACACCGTCTGAGGCGGACTCAGGTGAGGCCTCCTCAGGTGAGTCCGCCTCAGGTGCACGGGGCGGGCCGTCCGGCGGAGAGTGTGGCGCCCGCCGCGGCACGCCCACTCGGCCCCCGGGGTCACCCATTCACAGGCGCCCCGCGCCCCCTTCGGACACTTCTCCGCGACACGCCGGGTGACCTGCTGGAATGTTCCCGTCGAAGTGTCAGAAGCCGCTCCGGCGCAGAGATTCTGACGGGCCTTCAGGAGGCGTGCGCCGCCGAGTGCCACTTACCTCGGTAGAGCGGGGTTCGACCGACGCAGCGGCACTTGGAGGTGCCGCGGGCCGTGCCCTCTGATGGTCCCTCGGAGGAGCAAGCACGATGCGCAAAGCCCGCCTGCTGACCACCGCCGCGCTCGCCGTCGCATCGGCGGGTCTCATGGCATCCCAGGCCGCCGCCGCGACCCTCGCCGCCGGAGGAGGCCTGGAGATCCAGCCGTCCACCGTCATGCCCGGCTCCACGGTCACCGTGAACACCGCCGCCTGCGGCAGGGGCGGCACCGCGTCGGGCGACGCCAGCGCGGTCGGCGCCGGCACCTTCACGCTCGCGCCGGGCGCGGAGGAGGAGAGCGCGAGCGGTCGGTTCAAGGTGCCACCGTCGGCCCAGCCCGGCACGTACGAGATCGTCGCCAAGTGCTCCGGCTCCGGCGCGGACGGCAAGCAGCTGGCGGGCGACCTGGTCGTCACGATCACCTCCACCGCCGCCGCCCGTGAGCAGCGGCAGGTGACCCCGAAGGGACATGTGAAGACGGGGGTCGGCGGCGCTCTCGGCCCCGACCCCGTGCAGACCGCGGCGGGTGTGGCGGCGCTTGCCGTCGCCGCCGCGGGCGGTACCTGGCTCCTGCATCGCCGGGCGAGAGGCGACAGGATCTGACGGACACCCTCCGCTGTCCACCGGTACCGCCAGCCCCCTCCCTCTCCGGGTCCGCCTGTCCCTCGTGGACCCGGAGAGGGAAGCGGGGACCGGCCTCCCCGAACCCTGAGGGGGACGAGTCGAGTGATGCGCAGGAAGAACACCGGGCAGACGAACCCCGGGCAGACGGACCCCGGGGAGAAGAAGCCGGGCGGAAAGAGGCCGGGCGGGAAGCGGCCCGGTGGGCAGCGAGCCGGTGGGCAGCGAGCCGGTGGGAAGCGGCCCGGCCGACGGATCCTCAACTCCGCCATAGGAGCGGTCACCGTCCTGGCCCTGTGCTCGGGGGCCTGGCTGCTGCACAACGGCACCGAGTCGCACCCGCCGCCCCAGCCGTCCGCCGAGCAGGCCGCGTCGGCGCACCCCCCGTCCGGCCGCGCGCAGACCTCCGCCGCGCTCCCGCCGTCCCCGCCCGACCGCATCCGTATCCCCGCGATCCGGGTCGACGCGCCGCTCATGGGGCTCGGCCTCACGCGGCAGGGCAGCCTCGACGTACCGCCGCCGAAGAAGACGAACCTGGCGGGCTGGTACGAGTCGGGGACGACGCCCGGCGAGAGCGGCACGGCCATCGTGGCGGGGCACGTCGACAACGCCGAAGGCCCTTCCGTCTTCTACGACCTGGGGCGCCTGACCAGGGGCCGCACCATCGAGGTCGAGCGCAGGGACGGCAGCGTCGCGGTGTTCACGGTCGACGCGAACGAGGTCTACGACGCCAAGAACTTCCCGGACGACAAGGTGTACGGGGCCGCGGACCGGCCGGAGCTGCGGGTGATCACCTGCGGCGGCAACTACTCGCGGAAGACCGGCTATCAGGGCAACGTCGTGGTGTTCGCCCACCTGACGAGCGTGCGCTGACCCTCCGGCGAGGCGCCGTCCTGGGCGAGGCGATGTCCTAGGCGATCCACTGCTCGTACGCCATCTTCGCCACGAGCGCGAAGACGGTGGTGAGCAGCACGATCCGGACGAAGCCGCTGCCCTTCTTCAGCGCGGTGTGTGCGCCGAACATGCCGCCCGCGAGGTTGAAGACGGCCATCAGTGCGGCCAGTTGCCACAGGACCGCGCCCTGCCAGGCGAACATCGCGAGGGCGCCCGCGTTGGTGCAGCAGTTGACGATCTTGGCGGTGGCGGAGGCGGACACCAGGTCGAGATGGAGCACGGCGGTCAGCGAGAGCACCAGGAACGTGCCGGTGCCGGGCCCGATGAGCCCGTCGTAGAACCCGATGCCGAGACCCGCGAGGCCGATGGCGGCGAGGATGCGCTTCGGCGACGCCGGCCGGGCGGAGGGCGCGGTGCCGAACGCGGGCCTGAAGATGACGAAGGCCCCGACGCCGAGCAGCACCACCATGATCACGGGCTTGAGCACCTCCGTGCTCATCCCGGCGGCGAAGAAGGCGCCGCCCATGGACCCGGCGAGCGCGGCGAGCCCGATCCGTACGGCGGTGGGCACGTCGACGGGTGTCTTCCTGACATACGTCACCGCGGCGCCGGTCGTCCCGACGATGGCGACGGCCTTGTTCGTCCCCAGGGCGTGAGCCGCCGGGGTCGAACCCGGCAGCCCGAGCAGCAGCGCGGGCAGCAGCAGGAGGCCGCCCCCGCCGACCACGGCGTCGATCCAGCCGGCCGCTAGGGCGGCCATGCAGAGGACGACGACGGTGGTCAGGGATATGTCGGGCATGATCGCGACCTTATGGAGCGGGCGATCACGCCGTCCACGAATTCCGGGAGAGTTGAGGGTCTTCAGAGGTTTCGGGTTCCGGCGGAGGTCTTCGTCGCCCCTACGGCGCCGCCTGAGGTGCCGGGGCCCCGGCCGGGGTGCGGTCGGGCGCGGGCGGCGCCGCCGGGTCGACGGTGAGGGCGAGGACGGTGGCGACCAGCGCGCTCGCACCGGCGAGGCCCGTCGCCAGCTTGCGGCGCGCCTGAAGTGTCGGGCCGAGGACCGGGCCCACGGGTTTGCGGTGACGTCCCATGTCAGCCCCTCTCAGAAGGTGAAGCACTCGGCGTGGATGCGCTCCTGGGGCACCCCGGCCCGTACGAGCGCGGTGGTGGCCGAAGCGGCCATCCCCGGGGGTCCGCACAGATACACGTCGTGCTCGGCGAGGTCGGGGACGAGATTGCGCAGGGCCTGCGGGGCGAGCGGGTCGAAGGAGGCGTCGGACCGCCCGAGCAGATAGTGCAGCCCCGCTCCCCGGCCCCGGGCGATCTCCTCCAGCTCCTCCCGCAGCACGAGCTGCTCCGCGCTGCCCGCCCGGTAGAGGAGCGTGATGTCCCCGGACCCGCCCGGCAGCGTCTCGAACAGTGCCCGCATCGGGGTGATGCCCACGCCGCCCGCGAGCAGCAGTACTTTCCGCCTCGTACGCCGGTGAGCGGTCAGCGCCCCGAAGGGCCCCGTGGCGAGCACCCGCGTCCCCGGCTTCAGGCGCCGCATCCGCCGCGTGTGGTCGCCGATGGCCTTCACGGTGATCCGCAGGGTGTCGTCGCGCACGGGCGCGGAGAGCGAGAACGGCAGCGCGGTGTGCCAGAGCCTGCGCCGCAGGAAGCGCCAGCGGAAGAACTGTCCGGGTTCGGCGCGCAGCTCGTCGAGCCCGATGCCCTGCATCACGACCGACACGACACCGGGCCCCTCGTCGCGTACGCCGATGACGCGCAGGCTGTGCTTCAGCGCCTGCCGCACGGGTACGACGACGCGGTACCAGACGAGCAGCACCGCCACCGTGGCGTGCAGCATCGACCACACCCACACCGTCAGGATGCTGCCCGCCACGTCGGGCCCCGCGAGCTGGTGCACGAACGCGAGCGCGGCGCCGAGGTACGTCAGCAGATGCACCGCCCGCCATGTCTCGTGCGGGACGCGGCGCCGCATCGCGCGCGCCGATGTGACGCCGACGGCCATGAGCAGGGACGTGCCGACGGCGGCGAGGGCGAGGCCCGGGTAGCCGAGCAGGTCGAGGGTGGCGCTGAGGAGGTCGGTGCCGGCGTGGGCGGCGTAGCCGCACAGGGCGAGCAGGGCGTGGCCGAGGCAGAGGGTGAGCACGTAGCGGCCGCCGAGCGCGTGCAGCCGGGCGAGCCGGTCGGCACCGACGCCGTGCTCCACCGCGGGCACGCGGGCCATCAGGAAGAGCATGACGAGGACGCCGTACCCGGCGAGCAGCCCGCTGAGATGGGCACCGGTCGCGAAGAGCACGTCCAGCCGGGCCGAGGGTTCGGCCTGCGTGCCCCAGAGCGCGGTGACGGCGATGCCTACGGCGAGGATGCCGGTGCGCAGGGCGGTGGGGGTGAGGCGGATCGGGGGGACGGGGGTGGCGGCGGTCTGGGGGGCCGTCTGGGGGGCCGTCTGCGGGATCGGCGGCCCCTCCGTCTGCCGCAGGTATGCGGACAGTGCGGGGTACGCGTCGAGTCGGGATTCGGCTGCCTCGGTGGTCACCGCCGCAGACTAGGCGCGGGGCGCCGGTGGAAGTGGCTGGTCAGCGAGTTATGGTTGATCCTTAAGGCGGGCTTGAGGATCGGCTCAACGGGGGTTAAGCCCGGGCAGTATTCGGCTGATCGATGACGCTGCGGGGCGATCGGACGGGTGGGCGGGAAAGGCCTGTTCGGCAACGGTCGGATGCGGGGCGATCGAGCGAGTGGGCGGGAAAGGCCTGTTCGGCAACGGTCGGATGCGGGGCGATCGGGCGAGTGGGCGGGAAAGGCCTGTTCGGCAACGGTCGGATGCGGGGCGATCGGGCGAGTGGGCGGGAAAGGCCTGTTCGGGCCGAGGTGACTGCGGGGCGAGTGGCACCCCAGGGGCCGCCCCCGGCAGCCTCACATCCCGCCCCGGCGCCCGCTGAGGGCAGCGTTCCTCCTGGGAAACAGTCAAGATGCCGCCGGGTAACACCGCCCCCGCACTCTGCCGTACATGACCTCTTCCACCCCGAGCCCCAGCACCGCCCCCGTGGTGGTCATCGGCAGCGGACTGGCCGGTGTCCGCCTGGCCCAGCGGCTCGGGGCGTCCGGCGACACCACCCTCACCCTCATCGGGGAGGAACCCCACGCCCCGTACAACCGCGTGCTCCTCGCCGACGTCCTCTCCGGACGGCTCGGCCCCGAGGTCATCGGACTCCCGCCCGCCACCGGCGACTTCCTCCGCACCCGCGCCGTCCGCGTGGACCCCGCGGACCGGCTCGTGCACTGCGCGGACGGCAGCGTCGTCCCGTACGGCACCCTCGTCCTCGCGACCGGCTCGAACCCGGTGCTCCCTCCCCTGCGCGGACTCTTCGAACCCGGCGCCGCCGAACTGCCGCGCGGCGTGCACCCGTTCCGGACCATGGACGACTGCCTCGCCCTGTCCGAGGCCGTGGGGCCGGGCACCCGCGTCGTCGTCATCGGCGGCGGACTCCTCGGCGTATCGGCGGCCCGCGCACTCGCCGTCCGTGGCGCCCAGGTCGTCCTCACCCAGCAGGGCGACCGCCTCATGGAGCGGCAGCTCGACCCGGCCGCGAGCGCGCTGGTCCACCGGCATCTCACCGAGCTCGGGGTGGAGGTGCACACCGAGTGCCGTGTGCGCGGGGTGCGGCAGGCCGGCAGGGCCGTACGGTCGGTGGAGCTCGCCGACGGCTACGTACTGGGCACCGACCTCACCGTCCTGGCCTGCGGCGTCCGCCCCCGCACGGGGCTCGCGCAGGCCGCGGGCCTCGACGTGCGCCGCGCCATCGTCGTCGACGACGAGCTGCGCACCTCCGACCCGCACATCCGCGCCATCGGCGACTGCGCCGAGCACTCCGGTGAGGCCCGCTGCCTGGCGGCGCCCGCGCTCGAACAGGCCGACGCCCTCGCGGACGCCCTGATCTCCCCGCGGGACGCGCGCCCCTACTCCGGCACCCGCGCCCTCACCCGTCTCACCCTGCACAACGGACACCCCGGCTCCGCTCCCCTGGACCTGGCGGCCTTCGGCGACCCCGAGCACCGGCCCGACGACGACGTCGTCCAGCTCGCGGACGCCACCCGTGGCACGTACCGCAAGGTCGTCGTGCGCGGCGACCGGCTCGTCGGCGGCGTACTGCTCGGCGAGCTCACCGCCGTCGGCGCGCTCGCCCGCGCCTGGGAGGCCGACGACCTGCTGCCCGACGACGGCAGCCCCCTGCTCCACCTGCTCACCAACGACGGAGGCCTCTGAGATGCCCACGGACACCCCCCGCCACGGCGCGCGCGACCACACCATCGTGCTGGTCGGGCACGGCATGGTCGGCCAGCGCTTCCTGGAGGCCCTCGCCGCTCGCGGACTCACCGACACGCACCGCGTGGTCGTCCTGTGCGAGGAGCCGAGGCCCGCCTACGACCGCGTACAGCTCACCTCGTACTTCGCGGGCCGCACTCCCGACGAACTCTCCCTCACCGACATGGAGTTCATCGCCGAGCACGGCATCGACCTGCGCGTCGGCGAGCCCGCCGAGGCCGTCGACCGCGAGGCGAAGACCGTCACCTCGCGCTCCGGTGAGACCTTCGCGTACGACACCCTCGTCCTCGCGACCGGCTCCTTCCCCTTCGTGCCGCCGGTGCCGGGCAAGGACACCACCGGATGTTTCGTCTACCGCACCATCGAGGACCTGCTCGCCATCGAGGAGTACGCCAAGACGTACGCCACGACGGGTGCCGTCGTCGGCGGCGGGCTGCTCGGGCTCGAGGCGGCGGGCGCACTGCGCGGCCTCGGACTCGCCACGCACGTCGTGGAGTTCGCGCCGCGGCTGATGCCCGTACAGGTCGACGAGGGTGGTGGCGCGGCCCTCCTGCGCACCATCACCGGCATGGGCCTGACCGTGCACACCGGCGTCGGAACCCAGGAGATCGTCGGCACGGAGGGTGCCGTCAGCGGGATGAAGCTGTCGGACGGAAGTGAACTCGCCACCGATCTGGTGGTGTTCTCCGCCGGAGTCCGGCCCCGCGACCAACTCGCCCGCGACTGCGGCCTGTCGGTGGGTGAGCGCGGCGGCATCACCGTCGACGAGCGGTGCCGCACCAGCGATCCGGCCGTGTACGCGATCGGCGAGTGCGCCCAGGCGTCGGACGGCCGGGTCTACGGACTCGTCGCGCCCGGCTACGAGATGGCCGAGACCGTCGCCGCCGCGATCGCCACGGAGGAGGCGAGCTTCACCGGCGCCGACCTGTCGACGAAGCTGAAGCTCCTCGGTGTGGACGTCGCCTCCTTCGGTGACGCGCACGGCGCGACCCCGGACTGCCTGGACGTCGTCTACTCGGACTCGCGCTCGGGCACGTACAAGAAGCTGGTCATCGGCTCGGGCGGCGAGCTGCTCGGCGGAGTCCTGGTCGGCGACGCGGAGGCGTACGGCGTGCTGCGGCCGATGACCGGCAGCGTCCCGCCGGTCTCGCCCGAGCAGCTGGTGCTCCCCGCGGGCGCGGGTGGCCCGGTGGCGCTCGGCCCGTCCTCGCTGCCGGACTCCGCGGTCATCTGTTCCTGCCACAACGTCACCAAGGGCTCGATCCGCGGCGCCGTCACCGAGCACAGCTGCACCACCGTGCCCGAGGTGAAGAAGTGCACCAAGGCCGGTACGGGCTGCGGCAGTTGTGTGAAGGTGCTCGGCCAGCTGGTCAACGACGAGCTGGAGGCGTCGGGCGTCGAGGTCGACAAGGGCCTGTGCGGCTGCTTCGCCCAGACCCGCCAGGAGCTGTACGAGATCGTCCACACCCTGGGGATCACCTCCTACCGGCGGCTCCTGGACTCCCACGGCCGCGAGTCCGCCCGTGGCACGGAGGGCTGCGAGACCTGCAAGCCGACGGTCGGTTCGATCATCGCCTCGCTGGCCCCGACGATCGGCGCCGACGGCTACGTGCTCGAAGGCGAGCAGGCCTCCCTCCAGGACACGAACGACCACTTCCTCGCCAACCTCCAGAAGAACGGCTCCTATTCGGTCGTGCCGCGCATCCCCGGCGGCGAGATCACCCCCGACAAGCTGATCGTGATCGGTGAGGTGGCAAGGGACTTCGGCCTCTACACCAAAATCACCGGTGGCCAGCGCATCGACATGTTCGGCGCGCGCGTCGAACAACTGCCGCTTATCTGGACGCGGTTGGTGGACGCGGGGTTCGAGTCGGGCCACGCGTACGGGAAGTCGCTGCGGACGGTGAAGTCGTGCGTCGGACAGACCTGGTGCCGTTACGGCGTCCAGGACTCGGTCCGGATGGCGATCGACCTGGAGCTGCGCTACCGCGGCCTGCGCTCCCCGCACAAGCTCAAGTCGGCCGTGTCGGGCTGCGCCCGCGAATGCGCGGAGGCCCAGTCCAAGGACTTCGGCGTCATCGCCACGTCGAGCGGCTGGAACCTCTACGTGGGCGGCAATGGCGGCGCCACCCCGCGCCACGCGGATCTGCTCGCGCAGGACCTGTCCGACGCCGAACTGGTGCGCCTCATCGACCGGTTCCTGATGTTCTACATCCGTACGGCGGACCGCCTCGAGCGCACCTCGACGTGGCTGGAGCGGATCGAGGGCGGCCTCGATCACGTACGGGACGTGGTCGTCCATGACTCGCTCGGGCTCTGCGACGAGCTGGAGGCCCTGATGGCCGACCATGTCGCGCACTACCGCGACGAGTGGTCCGCGACCATCAACGACCCCGAGCGCCTGGCACGGTTCGTGTCCTTCGTGAACGCGCCGGACGTACCGGACCCGACCGTGAGCTTCGTCCCGGAACGGGACCAGATCAAGCCGGACCTGCCGCTGCTCTCCATCGGCTCCCGCCCTCGCGACCTGGAAGGTGCTGCATTCTGATGAGCATTCAACTCCACCTGGAAGACGACTGGTTCGAGGTCTGCGACCGCGCGCACCTGACGCCTGGACGCGGCATCGCCGCACTGCTCCCCGACGGCCGCCAGGCCGCGCTCTTCATCGACCGCGCGGGCCGCGCGTACGCGATCGACAACCGCGATCCGTTCACGGGGGCGGCGGTGCTCTCACGCGGGCTGCTCGGCGCGGCGGCGGGCCGGCCGTTCGTCGCGTCACCGCTCCTGAAGCAGCGGTTCGACCTGGAGACGGGCCGGTGCCTGGACGACGACTCGGTGACGGTGGAGACCCACAGGGTCCGGCTCGCCTGACCAGAAACTTTACTTGACCGACCGTTCCAGTATTGCTTACTCTCCTCTCGTGGCCAGGACCAAGGAATTCGATCCGGACGCCGCGCTCCAGTCGGCCCTAGAGCTGTTCTGGCGGCGCGGCTACGAGGCGACGTCGATGGCGGACCTCGTCGAGGAGCTGGGCATCGGGCGCGCCAGCATCTACGCGACGTTCGGCAACAAGCACGAGCTGTACCTGAAGGCGCTGGACCGGTACGCCGCGCTCCAGAACCCGCGCCTGCTCGGTGAGCTCTCGCAGCCGGGGCCCGCGCTGCCCGCCGTCCGCGAGGTGGTGCGCCGGTTCGGGGGCGAGGCGGCCTCCGACGAGAAGCGCCTGAACGGCTGTTTCATCACCAACACGGCAGCTGAACTGGGCCCGCACGACGAGGCCGCCACCCGTTGCGTCGAGCGCAACTGGGAGTACATGGAAACGCTGCTGCACTCGGCGCTCGTCCGCGCACAGGCGCAGGGTGAACTCCCGGAGGAGCGCGACCCGCTCGCCCTCGCGCGCATGCTGCTGACCCTGATGCAGGGGCTGCGCGTGATCGGCAAGGCGTCGAAGGACCCCGCGCGGGTGCGGGACGCGACGGAGCAGGCGCTGAGCCTGCTCGACTGAGCACTGAGCACTGCTCGACCGGCCTTTCCGCTCGGCCCCTCCCCTGGCCTTCTTTTTTCCTGTCCTCATACTGAACCGATCGTTCAAGAAAAAGGATTCTGCCATGACTGCAGCGACTTCAGCGACTTCTGCGGCACGTACCCGTTTCGCCGGCCGCACGGCCCTCGTGACCGGCGGCGGCTCCGGCCTCGGCCGTGCCATGGCGCTCGCCTTCGCCGCCGAAGGCGCGAACGTCGTCGTCGCCGGGCGCACCGAGGTCACGCTCAAGGAGACCGTGGGGCTCATCGAGGAGGCGGGCGGCACGGCGCTCGCCGTCACCGCCGACGTCTCGCGCTCCGAAGACCTCGCGGCGCTCGTCGGCGCCACCGTCGAGCGGTTCGGCTCCCTGGACGTGGCCGTCAACAACGCGGGCGTCCTGCGCGCCGGGCAGCCGGTCGCGGCGCTGCCGGAGAAGGACTGGCGGACGATGCTCGACATCAACGTCACCGGCGTGCTGCTGGCCCTCCAGGCCGAGGTGAAGCAGATGCGCACGCAGCCGGACGGCGGGGCGATCGTCAACATCTCCTCCAACCTGGGCGCCCACACCAGCCTTCCGGGCGCCATCGGATACGGCGTCACCAAGGCAGCCGTCTCCGCACTGACCAAGGGCGCCGCGATCGAGTACATCGGGGACGGCATACGGATCAACGCGGTGAGCCCCGGCTCCTCGGACACCACCATGTCCCTGCGCCCGGGCGAGAGCGAGGCCGAGCGCGCCGAGCGGATGAGGGGCGCGACGCCGCTCGGCCGCGTCTCGTCGACCGAAGAGGTCGCGGCGGCCGTGCTCTACCTCGCCTCGGACGAATCGGCTTCGGTGGTCGGCGCGGATCTGGTGATCGACGGGGGTGCCGCAGCCTGACGCCCTGCCCTAGGCTCGCCCTACCTACTCTTGAGTAGGAACAGGCGTGCACCCAGGCAGAGGGAGCAGAGGAGCTGTGTCATGACGGGCTGGAACGCGAGCGACATCCCCGACCAGAGCGGCCGCGGCGCCGTGGTCACCGGCGCCAACAGCGGCATCGGCTATGTCACCGCACGCGAACTCGCCCGCCGTGGCGCGCGCGTGGTCCTCGCCTGCCGCAGCGAGGAGCGGGGCACGCGGGCGCTGGAGCAGCTGCGTTCCGAAGTGCCGTCGGCTGAGGCGGAGTTCAGGCGCCTCGACCTGGCGGACCTGGGATCGGTGCGGCTGTTCGCGGAGGCGTACGAGCGTGACGACGAGGGCGGCGGCCTCGATCTCCTCGTCAACAACGCGGGCGTGATGGCGCTGCCCTACCGGCAGACGGCGGACGGCTTCGAGACGCAGTTCGGCGTCAACCACCTGGGCCACTTCGCGCTCACCGGTCTGCTGCTGCCCCGGCTCCTCAGGACGCCGGGGGCCAGGATCGTCACGGTCTCCAGCGCGTTCCACGCCCTGGGGAACATCGACATGGGCGATCTCAACAGCGAGCGCAACTACCGGCGTTGGATCGCCTACGGCCGCTCCAAGTCGGCGAATCTCCTCTTCGTCCACGAGCTGGCGCGGCGCCTCGCGGCGGCCGGCTCCGACGTCGTGGCCGCCGCGGCGCACCCCGGCTACGCGGAGACGAACCTCCAGGCCGCCGGGCCCAAGATGGAGGGGCGCAAGATCGCCGAGCGCGTGATGTGGCTTGGCAACCGCGTCCTGGCCCAGCCCGCGACGTCCGGCGCACTGCCGACGCTGTACGCGGCCACGGCGCCGGGCGTCCGCCCCGACTCGTTCACCGGGCCTCGGGTGCTGGGCTGGCAGGGGGCGCCGGGACGGTCCTGGCGGGCCAAGTGGACGCTGAACGACACGGCGGCGGAGCGGCTGTGGGTGGCTTCGGAGGGGTTGACGGGGGTGCGGTATCCGGCGCTGAAGGGGTGAGCGACGGGAAATGCCCGCCGAAAAGGACGGGAAATGCCTGCCGGAAAAGGCGAACTGCACACCGGCTCCGGAGAACGGCAAAGGCATGACCCATGGCCGGATTGCGCACCGGATACGCACGGCCGGAGTTCGCACCGGATACCCACGGCCGGAGTTCGCACCGGACGGTAAACGCCCCGGCGGCGCCGCCCCTCACCGCAGCCCCGACACCTCAAAGACCCCCTTGGCCCCATCCCCGTCGAGCCGGGCCACCAGCCGTCCGAGCACCTCCGCGCCGGTCCGCAGCAGGCCGCACGCCCGCGCATCCCGGGCCCCCGCGTCCAGCCGATGCAGCAGCAGCGGATTCTCCGCGAGCACCTGGGGATCCACCTCCACCCGGTTCCCGAGCGAGTCGCACAGCACGAGCCGCGCCGCGACCCCCTCGCTGTGCCGCACGGCGGTCAACAGCCCCGTACAGACATGCCGGTGCCGCAGCAGACCCCGGACGGCGAGCCACCCCGGCCCCGCGGTCACCCGCACCGGGTGCAGGATCAGATAGAGCAGCGCCGAGAGCCCCGCCCACAGCACGCCCCGCAGCACTCCCAACGTGCCGTTCGCCCAGTCGACGAGGACGATCAGCACGAAGAGCGCGAGGGCGCAGAAGACGGCGGCCCGCACATCGGCCGCCCAGCGCCGGTCGGCCACGACACCGTCCCCGTCCCGTACACCCCCGGCGCGCACATCCCCGTCCCCGCCCCGGTCCCCGTACATCTCATGTCGCATGTGCGGCACCGTAGGACGGACTGCGCGCGGAGTCATCGGTGTTGACGGCCCGCATACTCCTCCCCCGCTCCCCTTGACGGACCGCTGACGCCTCGGTCGGCGCCCCGTCAAAGGGGCGTGAAGATCCACGCCGTACGCGCCAAGGAGCCGCCAATAGGGCACGCGGTCCGTCCGGGGCCCGCCCAGGCTGGGCATCGCTCAAGCGAACGAACCCGCCTGGAGGGGCCCGCCCATGACCACCGTCTCCGAGACCCCGGAAGCCCTCAGGACCCCGGACCCGGGTAGCCCCGGCGACCGCCACCGCCTGACCGCCCTCCAGGGCCTCGCCGCGCTCTCCCTGGACGCGATGGCCTCGGTCGCCTACGGTCCCGAGGCCATCGTCCTGGTCCTCGCGGCGGCCGGCGCCCACGGCCTCGGCTTCACCCTGCCGGTGACCCTGGGGATCGCCGCGCTGCTCACCGTGCTCGTCGCCTCCTACCGTCAGGTGATCGCCGCCTTCCCCGACGGTGGAGGCAGTTACGCGGCGGCCAAGGCCCACCTGGGCCGCCGCGCGGGTCTGGTCGCCGCGGCCTCACTCGTCCTTGACTACGTCCTGAACGTCGCCGTCGCCGTCACCGCGGGCGTCGCGGCGCTCACCTCGGCGTTCCCGGAGCTGTACGGCGACCGGGTGGCGCTGTGCCTGGCCGTCCTCGTCGTCGTGACGGGCGTCAATCTGCGCGGCATCGTCGACTCGGCGCGCGTCTTCATCGCCCCGACCGCGATATTCGTCGGCGCGATCCTGACCATGGTCGCCGTCGGCCTGTTCCGCGAAGGACCGGTCAGCACGGCCGCCGCCGGGGGCCACGCCTCCGTCCTCGCCGACAACGCCACGACCGTCGGCGCGCTGCTCCTGCTCAGGGCGTTCGCCTCGGGCTGCTCGGCACTCACCGGCGTCGAGGCCATCGCCAACGCCGTGCCGTCCTTCCGCGCGCCGCGCGTCAGGCGCGCCCAGCACGCGGAGGTGGCGCTCGGTGCGCTGCTCGGCGTGATGCTCATCGGCCTGTCCGTCCTCATCTCCCGCTTCGGGCTCCAGCCGGTGGAGGGCGTCACGGTCCTCGCGCAGCTGGCGGACGCGTCACTGGGCCACAACTGGGCTTTCTACGTGGTGCAGTTCGCCACGATGATCCTGCTCGCCCTCTCCGCCAACACCTCCTTCGGCGGCCTGCCGGTCCTGATGAGCCTGCTCGCCCGGGACAACTACCTCCCGCACGTCTTCGCGCTGAAGGCCGACCGCCAGGTCCACCGGCACGGCGTCCTCGCGCTTGCCGCCGTGTCGGCCGGGCTGCTCGTCTTCTCCGGCGGCGACACCAACACGCTCGTACCGCTCTTCGCGATCGGTGTCTTCGTCGGCTTCACGCTCTGCCAGACCGGAATGGTGCTCCACTGGCGCAAGGCGGGCAGGCCCGCCAAGGCCCTGCTCAACGGCTTCGGCGCGGTCCTGACCGGCATCTCGGCGGTGGTCGTCACGGCCACCAAGTTCACCGAGGGCGCCTGGCTGATCGTGCTCGCGCTGCCCGCGATCGTGCTCTGCTTCGAGGCCGTGCACCGCGCCTACGGCCGGATCGGCGACGAACTGGGCCTGGGCCGCGTCCCGGCGCCCCCGCACCGCGACCACTCCCTGGTCATCGTCCCCGTCTCGAACCTGTCCCGCCTCACCGGCGAGGCCCTGAACGCGGCGGTGTCCCTCGGCGACGAGGTGCGCGCGGTCACGGTCACCCACCCCGACCCCGATGACCGCCGCGCCACGGAGGCGCTGCGCCGCGACTGGGAGCTGTGGAACCCGGGCATCGACCTGGTGGAGCTGTCGTCCCTGACGCGTTCGGTCGGCCGCCCGGTGTCGGCGTACGTACAGAGGATCTACACGTACCACCCCACCACCCGCGTCACCGTCCTGATCCCCGAGGTGGAACCGGCCCACGCCTGGCAGCGCCTGCTCCAGAACCAGCGCGGCACGGTCCTCGCCCACGCGGTCCGCCGGGACACGGACGCGGTGATCTGCCGCCTGCGGTTCCGCCTTGCGACGGGGCGCACGCGGTCCTAGCGTCGGCGCCATGAGCGGAGGCACGGGCGACGCGGGCAAGGGGGGCGGTGCGGGGGCTGCGGGCAAGCGGATCACGGAGAAGCTGTCGGCGGAGGCCCTGCGCGAGGCGACGGGCAAGACCTGGACGCAGTGGTTCGCGCTGCTGGACGCCTGGGACGGCACCTCCCACAACCACACGGAGGTCGCCCGCCACATCCGCGAGGAGCACGGCACCGACGGCTGGTACGCCCAGTCCGTGGCCGTCGGCTACGAACAGGAGCGCGGCCTTCGCGAGGCGGGCCAGAGCAGCACGGGCCGACGGTGGCCGTCGGCCACGAGAAACTGCGGGACGCGGCGGAGGTGGCCGCGTACAAGAAGTTCTGGCACGAACGCCTGACGGAGCTGAAGGCCCTGCTGGAGAGCACCGACCAGCTCTGGGGGGACTAGCCCTGGGGGCGGATCTCAGCCCCCTTCGCACGACGGCTAGACGGCACGACGGCACGACGGAGGTGGGTCGGCCGTTTGGTGCCCCCAGTCGGCCAAGTCGTCAGTATTCGCCACAACCGGCGCGTTCGCGGGCCAGCCGGCAACGGCTGCCACGGGCCGGGCGCGATCGCTGCCCGAGGTATGTTTCCGCTGAACAGCTGCGCCTTGTACTTTCATCTGCGCACAAGGCTGATGGTGATGTACGCGCGACGGGGGTTGCAACATGGCGGGGAATCGTCCGGCGGATTGGCATGTCCTTGACTTGGACAAGGACCCAACCCCCGGTGATCCGGACCGAGTTCGCAACCTGGCGAAGAACCTGCACGACTTCGCCGACGACGTCTCGAAGGTCCTGCGGGACATCAAGGGCATGGCCGGTGAGGACGCCATCCTCACCTGGGCGGGCAAGACCGCCGAGTCCTTCACCTCGGAGTTCGAGTCCGCGCCGGGCAAGCTGAAGAAGCTCAAGAAGAGCTACGAGATGGCCGGCGACGCCCTGTCCACCTACTGGCCCGAACTCGAACGCTCCCAGGCCCTGGCCGACAAGGCTCTCGCGAAGGGCCGTGAGGCGCAGACGAGCCTCTCCGCCGCCCAGTCCCGCCTGACCTCCGCCGACTCCTGGATGGACAAGGCGGGCAAGGAAGCCGACAAGTACAAGGACGACGAGGGCAAGAAGGACGTTCCCAAGCCCGACCCCGACAAGGTCAAGGCCGCCACCCGCAACGCCAACTCCGCCGAGAAGGCCCAGACGGCGGCGAAGTCCGACGTCAACGCCGCCCAGAGCTCCCTCGACGCCGCCAAGAAGATGGCCGAGGACGCCCGCAAGATGCGTCAGGACGCGGCCGGAACGGCGAAGAAGAAGCTCGAGGACGCCTCCGACGCCGGTATCCAGAATCGCAAGTGGTGGGAGGAGGTCGGGGACTGGGTCACCGACAACTGGGACACCATCGTCGCCGTCTGCAAGGTCGTCGTCGCCGTCCTCGGCGTCATCGCCATGATCATCGGTGGCCCGATCCTCGGCGCGATCGTCCTCATCGCCGCCCTCGTCGTCCTCGCCGACACCCTCAATAAATACGCGAAGGGGGAAGCAGGCCTACTCGACGTCGCCTTCGCCGCCCTCGACTGCATCCCCGGCATGAAGGGCCTCACCAGCCTGGGCAAGCTCGCCAAGGGTATGAAGGGCCTCAAGGCCGGGATGAAGGGGCTTGGCAAGGGCCTCAAGAACGGTCTGCGGCGCGGCGGGGACGACCTGGCCACCAGCAAGCCCGCCAAGAGCCGCTGCAAGAACGGCGACCCCATCGACATGGTCTCCGGCGAGATGATCATGGAGAAGACCGACGTCGAACTGCCGGGTCTGCTCCCGCTGATCCTGCGGCGCACGCACCTTTCCACGTACGAGTCGGGCCGCTGGTTCGGTCCGTCCTGGGCCTCCACGCTCGACGAGCGCCTCGAACTCGACCACGAGGGCGCCGCGTTCGCCACCGAGGACGGCATGATCCTGCTCTATCCGGCGCCCACCCCCGGCGCCTCGGTGCTGCCGGTGGCAGGCCCGCGCTGGCCGCTGGACTGGGACGGCGCCCCCGGGACCCCCCTGCGCATCACCGACCCGCACACCGGCCACACCCGCCACTTCCTCCCCGCCCCTGTTGCTGCCCCCGCCGGAGAGGGACCCGAGACCCTGCCCCTGCGAGCCATCACGGACCGCAACGGCAACCGCATCGACATAGACATCGACCCCACCGGCGCCCCCACGGCGATACGCCACACCGGCGGCTACCACCTGAAGGTGGACACCGACGACCGCCGCATCACCGCCCTGCGCCTGCTCACCCCCGCCACCGAAACCGGCACCGGCGCCGAACCCGGCACCACCACCGTCACCACCGCCAAGGACGCCCCCGCCGCCACCCTCGTAGCCGCCTACACCTACGACAACCTCGGCAATCTCACCGAAGTCCACAACTCAGCCGGGCCGAAGCTGCACCTGGACTACGACGACCGCGCCCGCATCACGTCCTGGACCGACAGCAACCGCACCTGGTACCGCTTCACCTACGACGCCGAAGACCGCTGCGTCCGTGGCGAGAGCACCGCCGGGCACCTGTCCTGCACCATCGAGTACCGCCCCGACGAGCAGGAAACCCGCTATACCGACGCCCTCGGCCAGACCACCGTCTACCGCTACAACGACCTCGACCAGCTCCTGTCCGAGACGGACCCGCTGGGCGGCGCCGTCCACACCGAGTGGGACAGGTGGAACAACCTGCTCGTCCGCACCGACGCGCTGGGGCACCGCACCGAGAACACCTGGGACGAGCACGGCAATCTGACCGCCACACGCGGCCCGGACGGCACCAGCGCCAACGCGGCGTACAACGACCTCAACCTGCTGGTCGAGCTCGTCGGCCCGGACGGCGCCGTCCAGCGTCAGACATGGGACGAGCGCGGCAACCGCACCAGCGTGACCGCCCCCGACGGCACGACGCACCACTTCACCCACGACGCCACCGGAGCCGTGGCCACCATCACGGACCCCCTCGGACACACCACCGGGCTGCGCTGCAACGCGGCGGGCCTGCCACTGGACGTCACGGATCCGCTGGGCGCCGTGACCCGCTACGGCCTCGACGCTTTCGGTCGCCCGCGCGCCATCACGGACCCGACGGGCGCGACCACGCGCCTCGAGTGGACGGCGGAGGGCAAGCTTGCGCGGCGCATGGAGGCGGACGGTTCGTCGGAGTCGTGGACGTACGACATCGAGGGCAACTGCGTCTCGCACACGGACGCGATGGGCGCGACCACGACACACAAGTACACGCACTTCGACCTGATCGCGGCCCGCACCGACCCCGACGGCGCCCGCTACGAGTTCGACCACGACACCGAGCTCAAGCTCCGCAAGGTCACCAACCCGCAGGGCCTGACCTGGAGTTACGAGTACGACCCGGCGGGCCGCCTGGTGGCGGAGACGGACTTCGACGACCACACACTGACGTACACCCTGGACGCGGCGGGGCAGTTGGCTGCCCGTACGACGGCCATGGGCGACGTGATCACCTTCGAACGGGACGCGCTGGGCCGGACGGTCACGCAGAACGTGGCAGGCACCGCGATCACGCGCTACACCTACGACGCGACAGGGGCCCTCACCGAGGCGGTGAGCCCCGACGTGACACTGACCCTGGCGAGGGACGGGGCAGGCCGTCTGCTCTCCGAAACGGTCAACGGGCGTACCCTGACCCACACTTACGACGTGCTGGGCCGCCGCACCAGCCGCACCACGCCGTCCGGCGCGACGAGCACCTGGACGTACGACGCGGCAGGCCACGTCACCGAACTGGCCACGGCCGGGCAGAGGCTGGCGTTCACGCACGACGGGGCGGGACGGGAACTCACCCGCACGGTCGGCGAGGCCCTGACGCTGACGAACGCGTACGACGTCGTGGGGCGCCTGGCGGAACAGGAGCTGATGGGCCCGGCCCGCACGCGTATCCAGCGCCGTGCGTACACGTACCGTGCCGACGATCATCTGACCGGCATGGAGGACCAGCTCAACGGCGCGCGGCGCTTCGACCTGGACGCGGCAGGCCGCGTCACAGCGGTCCGCGCGGCAGGCTGGACGGAGACCTACGCCTACGACGACGCGGGCAACCAGACCGACGCCTCCTGGCCGGCCCCCATGCCGGGCCAAGAGGCGACGGGCCCCCGCACCTACACCGGCACCCGCATCACCGCGGCAGGCAACGTCCGCTACGAACACGACACGGCGGGCCGCACCACCCTGCGCCAGAAGACCCGCCTGTCCCGCAAGCCCGACACCTGGCACTACACGTGGGACGCGGAGGACCGCCTCACCTCCGTGGTGACCCCCGACGGCACGAGGTGGCGCTACGTCTACGACCCCCTGGGCCGCCGCGTGTCCAAGGAGCGCCTGACGGAACAGGGGGTGGCGGAACAGGTCCACTTCACCTGGGACGACATGACCCTCTGCGAACAGACGAGCCACACCCCGGGCGCACCGGAATCAGTGACCCTCACCTGGGACCACGACGGCCTGCTCCCCCTGGCCCAGACAGAGCGCAAACACCTCACCGACGAAGAAGTGGACGCCCGCTTCTACGCCATCGTCACCGACCTCGTCGGCACCCCGACCGAACTCCTCGACGAGCAGGGCGACATCGCCTGGCGCAGCAGAACCACCCTCTGGGGCACCACGGTCTGGAACCGGGGCGCCACCGCCTACACCCCCCTGCGTTTCCCCGGCCAGTACTACGACCCCGAGACGGGGCTGCACTACAACTACTTCCGGCACTACGACCCCGAGACCGCCCGCTACCTCTCCTCGGACCCGATCGGTCTCGCCGGTGGCTTCGCGCCGCACAGTTACGTGCCCAACCCGTTCACGTGGATCGACCCGCTCGGCCTTTCCCTCCTCGACGTGAGCAAGAACGGCGTGAAGATCGTCGTGCACGAGTACGACGTCGACAAGCCGGCGCACGCCCATGTCACCGGCGGCGGGGGTCGCGAGGTCAGAATCGGACCGAACGGCAAGCCCCTCCACAATCAACCGGAGCTTTCGAGCAAGCAGCGACAGGCGGTGGAGCACTTCAAGCCGCAGATCAGGACCGCCGTCAGGAAGCTCGGCAAGCGGAGTCAGGCGGAGGAGCGGGCTGCGAAGGAGCAGCGCGAGGCCGCCGATGCCGCCAAGAAACCCTGCAAGTAGGGATGAAGCGATGACATTGCATTCCGATGTGGCCGCGTTGCTGGCGGAGGCCGGCATCGACGACGTGGACGTCGACGAGGCCGTCGCGGACGAGCACGCCCGCACGTCCGCGTACCTGCGCGTCGTCTCGGCGATCGCCGCCTCGCCGAGCCGCGACCGGGACCGAGCGATCGTGGCCACGATCCTGCGCGACCCCAACGACCATGGGGCCAGGACGGCGGTGGTCGCCCTCGTGGACGAGATCGCGTATGAGGTGACCGGTCCTGACGAGTTCCGGCAGTGGTCGGACGGACTCCTGCCGGAGATCGACCGGCTTCCTGTTGAGGGACACCGCGAGTTCATCCGCCGCCGTATCCACGACTGGCTGTTCTACCTGTCCGTCAAGGACGGTCACGTGCCGACACCGGCCGAGTTGGCGGAGGTCACGGACTGGATGCAGCGCCACCTCGCCGAGTGGTCGACGTCGCCGGCGGTACTCGCCGTGGTCGCCGATTCGGCCCGCACCAAGAAGACACGCAACATCGCGAAGAACCGGGCCGGAAGCCGCGAGCTGAGAACGGAATGAGCCGGTGGGGGCCGGTAGGGGCCTTGGGCTGCCCCCTCGGAGAACGCCCGAAGGGGCAGCTCCCCCGCACAGGGAGCTGCCCCTTCTTGGTGAACCGGAGCCGATGCCGCATCGGTGAGGGTCGGGGACACGGCGTCGGCCCCGGAGTTCGACCGGTGGCCGGGAGAGACCTACCGGTGGTCGCTGCCCGCCGACTCCGACGCCGCGCGCCCCGCCTCCAGGCGGGCCACCGGGATGCGGAACGGGGAGCAGGAGACGTAGTCCAGGCCCACCTCGTGGAAGAAGTGCACGGACTCCGGGTCGCCGCCGTGCTCGCCGCAGACGCCGAGCTTCAGGTCGGGGCGGGTGGCGCGGCCGGCCTTGACCGCGTCCTTCACCAGCTTGCCCACGCCGTCCTTGTCGATGGTCTCGAAGGGCGAGACCCCGAAGATGCCCTTCTCCAGGTACGCCGTGAAGAAGCTCGCCTCCACGTCGTCCCGCGAGAAGCCCCAGACGGTCTGTGTGAGGTCGTTCGTGCCGAAGGAGAAGAACTCGGCCGCCTCCGCGATCTGGTCCGCCGTGAGCGCCGCACGCGGCAGCTCGATCATGGTGCCGAGCGCCAGCTTCAGCGCCACGCCCGTCGTCGCCTCGACCTCGGCGATGACCTGCTCGGCCTCCTCGCGGACGATCTCCAGCTCCTGGACCGTGCCGACGAGCGGAATCATGATCTCCGCGCGCGGGTCGCCCTTGGCGTTCTTGCGCTCGGCCGCGGCCTCGGCGATCGCCCGTACCTGCATGGTGAACAGGCCGGGGATGACCAGTCCGAGGCGTACGCCGCGCAGGCCCAGCATCGGGTTCTGCTCGTGCAGGCGGTGCACGGCCTGGAGCAGGCGCAGGTCGTTCTCGTTGGAGTCCTTGCGGGACTCGGCGAGGGCCACCCGGACGGAGAGCTCGGTGATGTCGGGCAGGAACTCGTGCAGCGGCGGGTCCAGGAGGCGGACGGTGACCGGCAGGCCGTCCATCGCCTCGAAGAGCTCCACGAAGTCGCGCTTCTGGAGCGGCAGGAGCTCCTTGAGGGCCTCCTCGCGGGCCTCGTCCGCGTCGGCGAGGATCAGCCGCTCGACCATCTCGCGGCGCTCACCGAGGAACATGTGCTCGGTGCGGCACAGGCCGATGCCCTGGGCGCCGAAGCGGCGGGCGCGCAGGGCGTCCTCGGCGTTGTCGGCGTTGGCGCGGACCCGCAGGCGGCGCACTCGGTCCGCGTACGCCATGATCCGGTGCACGGCGCCGACCAGCTCGTCGGCGTCGTCGGCGCCCGCGTGCATCCGGCCCTCGAAGTACTCGACGACGGGGGACGGCACGACGGGGACCTCTCCGGCGTAGACCTTGCCGGTCGAGCCGTCGATGGAGACGACGTCGCCCTCCTCGACGACCACACCGCCGGGGGCCGTCAGACGGCGCCGCTTGGTGTCGACCTCGATCTCCTCGGCGCCGCAGACACAGGTCTTGCCCATGCCGCGGGCGACGACGGCCGCGTGCGAGGTCTTGCCGCCGCGCGAGGTGAGGATGCCCTCGGCCGCGATCATCCCGTCGAGGTCGTCGGGGTTGGTCTCACGGCGGATGAGGATGACCTTCTCGCCCGAACGCGACCACTTGATGGCCGTGTACGAGTCGAAGACCGCCTTGCCGACCGCGGCACCGGGTGACGCGGCGATGCCCCGGCCGAGCTGCTCGACCTTCGCGGTGTCGTCGAAGCGCGGGAACATCAGCTGGGCGAGCTGCGCGCCGTTGACGCGCTGCAGCGCCTCGGCCTCGTCGATCAGGCCCTGGTCGACGAGCTGCGTCGCGATACGGAAGGCGGCACCGGCGGTGCGCTTGCCGACGCGGGTCTGCAGCATCCACAGCTGGCCGCGCTCGATGGTGAACTCGATGTCACAGAGGTCCTTGTAGTGCGTCTCAAGGGTCTCCATGATCTGCATGAGCTGGTCGTACGACTTCTTGTCGATCTGCTCAAGATCCGCGAGCGGGACGGTGTTGCGGATGCCCGCCACCACGTCCTCGCCCTGCGCGTTCTGCAGGTAGTCGCCGTACACGCCCTGGTGGCCGCTGGCCGGGTCGCGGGTGAACGCGACGCCCGTGCCGGAGTCCGGGCCGAGGTTGCCGAAGACCATGGAGCAGATGTTGACCGCGGTGCCGAGGTCGCCGGGGATGCGCTCCTGGCGGCGGTAGAGCTTGGCGCGGTCGGTGTTCCACGACTCGAAGACCGAGCGGATCGCGAGGTCCATCTGCTCGCGCGGGTCCTGCGGGAAGTCGCGGCCGGCCTCGCTCTTGACGATCTTCTTGAACTTCGTGACGAGCTTCTTGAGGTCGGCGGCCTCCAGGTCGGTGTCGACCGTGACCTTCTTGGCGGCCTTGGCGGCCTCCAGGGCGTCCTCGAAGAGCTCGCCGTCGACGTCCATGACGGTCTTGCCGAACATCTGGATGAGGCGGCGGTAGGAGTCCCACGCGAAGCGGTCGTCGCCGGACTGCTTGGCGAGTCCCGTCACCGACTTGTCGGAGAGCCCGATGTTCAGGACGGTGTCCATCATCCCGGGCATCGAGAACTTGGCGCCCGAGCGGACCGAGACGAGCAGCGGGTCATTGGCCTGCCCCAGCTTCTTGCCCATCTTCTTCTCGAGGGCGTCGAGGTGGGCACTCACCTCGTCGCGCAACTCGACCGGCTCCTCGCCGCTGGCGAGGTAGGTCTTGCAGGCCTCTGTGGTGATCGTGAAGCCCGGAGGGACGGGCAGCCCGAGGTTGGTCATCTCGGCGAGGTTCGCGCCCTTCCCGCCGAGAAGGTCCTTGAGGTTCCTGTTGCCCTCGGTGAAGTCATAGACGAACTTCACGACCGCATCGCTCGCATCGTTCTGCGCTACGTGGGGATCTTTGTTTTCCGACACGGGTCTCGACTCCTCGAGGACTCGGTGGCTGCCCTGACGGCGAGGAACATACCCAGATCGAAGGCGCATGGGTACGTCCACTTGTGCGTCATGCGGCCGTAACCACCCGTCCGCCAGTAGATCGAAAGTGACTCAGCGGTAGCTCGATCAGCGATCATGTGTTCAAGTCTTGAAGGCTCAACCCTCGTAGACCCGGTGATTCGCTCGAATGAGCGGCTCATACTCAGATGTGAGTTCACCTCATGAATGATCGAGCGGTGGCACTGAGTGCCACCCCTTCCAGAAGTGCAGTCGGCCCTAAACTGCTCATCTGAGCGCAAGGCCTATCAGGGGTGGCGAGAATCACGCCGTTTGAAGCGTCCGGATGTCAGCATCCGGACGCCGGACGAGACGGTCGCGCGCCCCTCATACGCCGAGCGCGGCCAGCCGCCGCTCCGCCATGCGCGGGGCATACAGGTGCTCCACCACCAGCGTTCCCGCCCCGATGAGGGCGGCGCGATCGCCGAGGCGCGAGGTGACGACCTCCAGATGAGCGGTGGAGCGGGGCAGGGCGCGCTGATAGAGCAGTTCGCGCACCCCGGTCAGGAACGGTGTTCCGGCCAGATCTCCGGCGATCATGAGAACTCCGGGGTTCAGGAGCGTGACGACGGTGGCGAGCACCTCGCCGACCTGCCGCCCCGCCTCGCGCGCGAAGCCGACCGCTACCGGATTCCCCGCCTCCAGGAGCTGCCGCACGTCCGCCCCCGAAGCCGCGGGGACACCCGCCTCCCTCAGCCGCCGGGCCACCGCACGGCCGCTGGCCACCGCCGCCAGACAGCCGTACGAACCGCACTTGCACAGGGCGGCCGCGCTTCCGGGGCCGTCCGCGCCTCCTGAGCCCGCCGTGCCTGCCGTGCCCGTCGAGCCCCCTTGGCCCCCCGGCACCCTGATGTGCCCGATGTCCCCGGCTCCCCCGTCGATGCCCCGGTAGACCGCGCCGTCCACCACGACGCCCGCGCCGATGCCGGTGGAGACCTTGACCAGGGCGAAGGCCGAGCACTCCGGGTACGAGGCGCGCTGTTCGCCGTACGCCATGAGGTTCGCGTCGTTGTCGACGAGGACCGGGAGGTCGGCGGGGCCGCCAGTCTGCTCGGTGAAGGCGCGGCGCAGGCGGCCTCGTATGTCGTAGCCGTCCCAGCCCGGCATGATCGGCGGCTGGACGACGCGGCCCGTCTCGCTGTCCACGGGCCCCGGCACCGCGAGTCCGATGCCGCAGACCGAGGCCGGGGAGCCGTCGGCTTTGCGCAGCAGCTCGGCGAAGCGGATGCCCAGCTCGCCCAGGACCGCGTCCGGGCCGTCGTCGATCGCCAGGGGGCCCGCGTGCTCGGCGACGATCTCGCCGGTGAGGCCGAGCAGGGCGGTGCGGGCGTGCCGGGTCTCCAGGTCGGCGGCGAGAACGACCGCGTGGGCGTCGTCGAACTCCAGGCGGACGGCCGGGCGCCCGCCGAGCGACGAGCCCGCCTTGTCCGCGGGGCCGCCCGCGCCCTCCCGCAGCCAGCCCGCGCGGAAGAGCCGGTCGAGACGCTGGCCGACCGTGGCCCGGGAGAGGCCGGTGGCCTGCTGCAGGGCGCCGCGCGTGGTGGCCCGTCCGCTGCGCACCAGGTGGAGCAGGTCCCCGGCCCCCGCATGCTGGCCGGCCGCGCGTCCACCCGCCGCCTGCCCCTCGTGCTCCGCTCGGTCCCGCATCCGCTCTCCCCTTGTGCTCGTCAACTCCGCGTTACATATTGGGTTTTGCGTGTTGAGTAGACGTAACTCTAAGGTGGCCAACACGAAACTGACAGGGCGTCGAGGCCCTCGGGGAGAACCGCGTGGACCGCACGAACGTGGGCCGCACAGCCCAGCTCACCACCCGCCGAGCCACGACGTCCCTGCGCGAGCGCGCCGCCGAGGTGCTGTGGGCCAACTGGACGGGCACGTCGACGGTCCCTTCCCGGCAGCTCTATCCCCACCAGTGGTCCTGGGACTCCGCGTTCATCGCGATCGGCCTGCGTCATCTGTCCCCCTTGCGTGCGCAGTTGGAGCTGGAGACGCTGCTCTCCGCCCAGTGGGGCGACGGCCGCGTCCCGCACATCGTGTTCAATCCCGCCGTCCCCCTGGACGCCTACTTCCCCAGCCCCGACTTCTGGCGCTCCACCACGGCCGGGCGCACTGCCGGGGCACCCGGTGCCATCCACACCTCCGGCATCGTCCAGCCGCCGGTGCACGCGCTCGCCGTCTGGCTGGTGCACCGCGCCGACCCGGGGCTCTCCCGCGCCCGTTCGTTCCTGGCCCGCGCCCACCCCCGGCTCGCCGCCTGGCACCGCTACCTGCGCTGCCGCAGGGACGCGGGCGGAGCGGGGCTCGCCTCCGTGGTCCATCCCTGGGAGCAGGGCATGGACAACAGCCCCTGCTGGGACGCCCCGTTGCGCCGGGTGCCCCCGGCCGACCCGTCCGCGTACCGGCGCGCCGACCTGGACCACAGCGCCGCGGAGGACCGGCCGACCGACCTCGACTACGGCAGGTACGTGCGGCTGGCGGCCGACTACCGCGATCGCGGGTACGCGGACGGCGGGGGTGATGAGCACGCGGGCGGGGTGGGCGAGTTCGCCGTCGAGGATCCCTCGTTCAACGCGCTCCTGATCGCCTCCGAGCACGCACTGGCCCGTATCGAGGCCGAGTTGGGCCTGCGGGGCGCATCCGTCGTACGGGAGACGCGGGCACGCGCCCTCACGGGCACCCTCGTCGAGCGCCTCTGGGACCCGGCGGACGGCCTCTTCCTCTGCCGCGACCTGCGCTCCGGAGACCACCGCGAGCTGCCCTCCGGGGAGCTGGTGCCGGAGCGCGGGGTCGGCGGGCTCGTCCCGCTGATCCTGCCCGCGCTGCCCGCCCCCGTCGCCGCCGCGCTCGTACGGACCGCGTGCGGACCGCACTTCGGGCTCGGCGGGCCCGCGCGGCTCGTGCCGAGCTACGACCTCACGGGAAGCGCCTTCGACCCGCGGCGGTACTGGCGCGGGCCCGCATGGTTCAACACCAACTGGCTTCTCGAGCGGGGACTTCGCCTGCACGGCGAGCCCACGCGGGCCGCCGGTCTGCGGCGCGCGCTGCTCGAAGTGGCCGGGGAGTCCGGGTTCGCGGAGTACGTGGACCCGTACACAGGGCGGGGCTGCGGTGCGCGCGGCTTCGGCTGGAGCGCCGCGCTCGCCCTGGATCTGCTGCTCGACGATCCCGCCGGGCGTGACGAGGAGCCGCACGGGAGGCCCGCCGAGGCGCCCTCCGTCGCGGTGACGAGGAAGAGGTTCAGGGATGACTGATCGGCGTCAACCACTGGTGCGGGGCGGTACGTTCGCGGCGCTCGGCGCGGGCGGCGACATCAGCGGGGTGCCCGGCGGCACGGCCCCGGACGGGCTCTTCGTGCGCGACGCCCGGCATCTGAGCCGCTGGCAGCTGACGGTCGACGGGGCCGTCCCCGAGATCCTCGCCCCGGTGTCGGACACCGACGCGGACGCGGGCATCGCGCGCTGCGTCCTCGTCCCGCGCGGCGGCAGGCAGGAGCCCGCGTCCTGCACGCTCTTCCGCGAACAGGCCGTGGCGGAGGGTGCGTTCGTTGAGTCGCTGCGCCTCACCAGCAATCGGGCGGTGCCGACGACCGTGCGGCTCGCGCTGACCGTGGACGCCGACTTCACCGACCAGTTCGAGCTGCGCTCCGACCACCGTACGTACGCGAAGACCGGCGCCGTCAGGTCGCGCAAGGTCATCACCGGCGACGACGAGGAGGTCCGGGGCATCGAGTTCGCCTACCGGCGCCGCGAGTGGTGCTCCCGCACGAAGGTCACCGCGGACCCCGCGCCGGACGCGGTCGAGGAGACCGGCACCGGTGCGCGGCGGCTCGTCTGGACCCTCGGCCTCGACGCGCACGGCACGGCGGAGGTGGCGCTGCGCGTCGCGGCGCATCCGCACGGGGCGCCCGAGCCGAGGATGCCGAGGGACCCCACGGAAGCCTCCACCCAACTCACCACCCTGGAGAGGGAGTTCGCTGCAGATGTCGAGATCCCCGACGGCTGGCCGGAGCTCGCGGCGGCGTGCCGACGGGGCCTCGCGGACCTCGCCGTACTCCAGGTGCCCGCGTCGGGCCCGGACGGCGAGCCGCTGAGCGTCCCGGCGGCCGGGGTCCCCTGGTTCGTGACGCTCCTGGGGCGCGACGCCCTCCTGGCCTCGCTCTTCGCCCTCCCCTATCTGCCGCGCCTGGCCGCGGCGACGCTCCCCGCGCTCGCCGCAGCCCAGGCGACGGAGGCCACCGAGAGTCCCGTCGCCCAGCCCGGCAAGATCGTGCACGAGGTACGGCACGGGGAGCTGGCCCACTTCGGGCAGGTGCCGTTCGGGTGCTACTACGGCTCGGTCGACGCGACCCCACTCTTCCTCGTCCTGCTCGGCGCGTACACGGAACGCACGGGTGACACCGCCCTTGCCCGCCGCCTGGAGCCGCACGCGCGGGCCGCCGTCGGCTGGATCCTCGACCACGGGGGCCTCACCTCGCGCGGCTATCTCGTCTACCGCGCCGACGAGGGCGGCCTCGCCAACCAGAACTGGAAGGACTCCCCCGGCGCGATCTGCTCCGCCGACGGCAGCCGCGCCACGGGCCCCGTGATGGCGGCGGGCGCGCAGGGCTACGCGTACGACGCCCTTGGCCGTACGGCGTGGCTGGCGCGCACGGTCTGGGGCGACACGGTGTACGCGGACCTCCTGACGCAGGCGGCGGCCGACCTGCGGGACCGCTTCCAGCGGGACTTCTGGATGCCGGAGGAGGGCTTTCCCGCGCTCGCCCTGGACGGCGAAGGGCACCAGGTTGACGCGCTCGCCTCGGACGCCGGGCACCTGCTGTGGTCGGGCCTCCTGGACAAGGAGTACGGGGAGGCCGTGGGCCGCCGCCTCCTCGAACCGGACTTCTTCTCGGGCTGGGGAGTACGCACCCTGGCCGCCGACCAGCCGGCGTACCACCCGCTCTCCTACCACCGGGGTTCGGTGTGGCCGCACGACAACGCCCTGATCACCCTGGGCCTGGCACGCTACGGGCTGCACGACGAGGCACGGGCGGTGGCCCGGGGCCTGGTGGCGGCGGCGACCCGACGCGGCGACCGCCTGCCGGAGGTACTCGCGGGCTACGCCAGGCACGCCCACCCGGGCCCGGTCCCTTACCCACACGCCTGCGTAAGGGAATCCCGCTCAGCGGCGGCACCGCTTGCGCTGCTGAGTGCGGTTGGGGGGTAGGGGGGCGAGGTGCTCCGCGGGTTCTGGGGGGGGCGAGGCTCCCGGGGTTCTGGGGGGGGCGAGGCTCCCGGGGTTCTGGGTGCCGGGGCTCCCGGGGCTCCCGGGGCTCCCGGGGCCTTGCGTGCTGCGGGGCCCTGGCTACCGGGGCTCCAGGGCCTTGGACGTCGGCGCTCCGGGGCTTTGCGTGCTCCAGGGCTCTGCGCGCCCACGCTCCCGGGCCTTACGTGCTCCGGGGCCCTGACTGTTGGGGCTCCGGGGCCTTGGGCGCCAGCGCCCCGGGACCTCACGCGCTCCAAGGCTCTGCGCGCCCACGCTCCCGGGGCTTGCTGCGGGGCTCTGACTGCCGGAGCTCCAAGGCCTTGGACTCCAGCGCTCCGAAGCCTTACGCGCCCCGAGGGTCTGCGCGCCCGCACCCCCGCGGCCTTACGCACCCCCGCGGCCTTGCGCGCCCCGAGGCTCTGCGCGCCCCCGCCCCCGCGGCCTTGCGTGCTCCAGGGCTCTGCGGATCCGTCGCTCCGGGGCCTTGTGTGCCGTCGATCACCGCCTCCGTCGAGCTCGTCCTCACACGCTGGACGTGCTGGAGGATTCCGTCTCCGGCAACGCCATCAGCTCCGCCCGATAACGCCCCACCATCCCCACAGCCCTGGCCCCGCCCAGCGCGACGACCCCGATCATCCGCTCCCCCAGGTAGTAGCCGTACACCACGTCCCCGTCCTCGGAGTCCGGATCACCCCCCAGCAGCCGCACTCCGTCCCCCACCCCCGGAAGCCCGAACGACTGCACCCGCACATCGAACTGGTCGCTCCAGAACGACGGCAGCGGCGCGAACGGCCTCGCGTCGTGCGGTGACGCGGTCCCGTCCCCCGTCAGCCCCGCCACCAGCACCCGCGCCGCGTGCTTCGCGCAGTCCGTCGGCATCGACCAGTGCTCGACCCGCCGCGCGAGCGCCCCGTACCGGGGGTTCGGGAAGCGCGCCACATCCCCCACGGCGACCGCGTGCGCAAGCCCCCCGATCCGGAGCTGCGCGTCGCAGAGGATGCCGTCCGTCAGGTCGACCCCCGCGCTCGCCCCCAGCCACTCCACGTTCGGCAGCGAACCGACCGCCTCGACCACCACATCGGCCCCGCACTCGCTCCCGTCGTCCAACACAACTGATTCAGCCGTGAGTTGAGAGGCGAGGCGCCCCAGCCGGAACCGCACCCCGCGCGCCTCATGCCGTCGCCGCAACACCCGCCCGAGCCCCTCCCCCACCGCCAGCATCATCGGCTCCGCCTCCGGTGCGACGACCGTCACCTCGCACCCCGCCCTGCGCGCCGTGGCCGCCACCTCGCAGCCGATGAAGCCCGAGCCGATCACCAACACCCGTACCCCCTCGCCGAGTTCGGAACGCAGCGCCGCCGAGTCCTCCAGCGTCCGTACGACATGCCGTGGCGGACCCCCGGTCAGGGGAAGCCTGCGTGGCCGCACCCCCGTCGCGGCCACCAGACCCTCGTACGCATGGACCGAACCATCGGCCAGCGTGAGTGTGCGCGCGGCCAGGTCGGCGGATGCGACCGCCGTGCCGAGCCGCCATTCGACGTCGGCGACGCTGGGGCGGTGGCGCAGCGCCGTGGTGGCGGCGGGCGCCTCGCCCAAGAGGACCTCCTTGGACAACGGGGGGCGGTTGTACGGGAGATGGGGCTCGTCCCCGTACACCGTGACCGCCCCTTCCCACCCCGCCGCCCGCAGCTGCTCGGCCGCCCGCAGCCCGCCGAGCGACGCGCCGACGACGGCGATTCCCGCCGGGGAGGCCACGGCGGGTCAGCCCTCGACCCGGATGGCCTGCAGCGGACAGACGTCGGCGGCGTCCTCCACGTCGGCGCGCAGGGCTTCGTCGGGCGACTCGGCGTACGCGAGGTGGCCGTCCTCGTCGAGCGTGAAGACGTCCGGCGCCGCGAAGACGCACTGCCCGTGGTCCTGGCAGACGTCCAGGTCGACGGTGACCTTGAGCATGTGAACTCCCGGTGCGGTGAGGGGGGATGGCGGCGCGACCGCATGCGTTCAGCGGCGTGGGGGGCGGATTCCACGGAACTCCCAGTCGCCCCCGAAGGCCGTCGAGACGACCTCCTCGGACTCCGTGGGCTGGGCGCCGACGTCGGAACGGACGGCCGTCGGGCCGGTGACGATGTGGTTGGTGAGGCGGCCGAGGCCCTCGGCCTCGACCTCGACGACGTCCCCCGGCCGGACGGGGCGGGAGTTGGCGGGGGTGCCGGACAGGAGCACGTCGCCCGGCTCCATGGTGATCGTGCGGGCGATGTCGGAGACGAGGTAGTGCATGTCCCACTCCATCTCGTCCGTCGAACCGTCCTGCACGAGCTCGCCGTTGACGTACGTCCGCAGGTACTTGGAGTGGAAGTCCCACCCGGTGACGAGTCCGGGGCCCAGCGGGCAGAGCGTGTCGGAGCCCTTGACCCGGAGCATCGAACCGGCGTCGGTGTCGCGGAAGTCGTGCAGGCCGTAGTCATTGGCGACGGTGTAGCCCGCGATGTACGCGTCCGCGTCGGCCGGGGCGATGTTGCGGCAGGTACGGCCGATGACGATGCCGATCTCGCCCTCGTAGTTGAGGTACTTGCAGCCCTCGGGCCGGACGACGGCGCCGCCGTGCGCGTTGAGCGCCGAGACCGGCTTGTGGAAGTAGGTGGGTGCGGGCGGCAGCCCGACGCCGAACTCCGCCACCCTGCTGCGGTGGTTGAGGTGGACGGCGATCACCTTGGAGGGACGCACGGGCGGCAGGTGGTGTGCCTCGGCGGCCTTCACGCGACGGCCGTCGGCGGCGACCAGCTCATCCCCTTCGCGTACGACCTGGACCGCGGCGCCTTCGAGGAGGACGCGGCGATACTCGACGGTGATCGCCTTTCGGGCCATGGGAGTCGTGGAAGTCGTAGGAGTCGTAGGAGTCATGCGAGGGAGACCTCACTCCGGGTCTGGTCGGGGGCGCCGGTCCAGCCTTCGGCGGGGCGGTCGAACCACAGGTGCATCTGTCCGGTCCCCACCGAGTTCTCGTAGTCGCTGAAGGCGCGACCGGCCGCAGAGCACCGCTCTTCTCCGAGAGCACCGATCATCATCAGGTAGTGGCCGAAGCGCGCCTCGGGCTTGTGGGTCAGGAACTCCGGCATCGTGCGCAGCACTTCGGCGTGGTCGCCGCGTGCGAGTCGTGCGATGCACTGCTCGTCGGCGGCCCGCGCTTCGGGCGTACGGATGTGGGACGGTTCGCTCGACTCGTGGGCGCGCAGTTGCCGCAGCGGCCAGAAGGTGTGCGAGAGCGCGCCGGACGCGATGAGGAGGACCTTGCGGTCGGGCAGTGCCGCGATGCCGTCGGCGAGTGCGCGGCCGAGGCGCAGATGGTCCTCGGTGTCGCCGGTCTGGCAGACGCCGATCGAGAGCCACTTCTTGTCGGGGAGGCCTTCGCCCAGGTACTTCCAGAGGTTGATCGTGGCGTAGTGGACCGGCAGGTACGGGTCGTCGATCGGCGTGATCCACGTCCCGTGCCGCTCGGCGAACCCCGCTGTAGAGGCGGCCAGTTCGGGGTCGCCGGGAAAGTCGTACGGCATCCGGCACATCCCGCGCGGAAGCTCCTCGGAGGTGAAGAGCCCGGCGCGGCGCGCGTGCGCGGAGACGACGAACTCGACGGTGGTGGCCCAGTGTGAGTCGAGGACGACGACGGTGTCGTGGTCGAGGGTCTCGAAGACCTCTTCGCGCAGCCGCCGCAGTCCGGGGACGAGGCTGATCTCGCGGCCTTCGTTGAGCTCTTTGCGGGCCTCTTCGGGGAGCACGATGGTGGGCACGTGGGCGAGGAGTCCCGCCCCGACGATCTCACCCATGGCGGGCCCATCCTTCCCCAGGCTCTCGGCTCCGCTCGGGCAGGGGAGGCCCCACTGGCGCGGTCACGGTGTTCTTCAGGTCGCAGTAGAAGTCGAAGGACCAGTCGCCGCCCTCGCGTCCGATCCCCGATTCGCGGGAGCCGCCGAAGGGCGCGGAGAGGTCGCGTACGAAGAAGCAGTTGACCCAGACCGTGCCGGCGACGAGCCGTGCGGCGACCCGGTCGGCACGCTCGCGGTCGCCGGTGGCGAGGGTCGCGGCGAGGCCGAAGCGGGTGTCGTTGGCGAGGCGCACGGCCTCGTCCTCGTCGCCGTCGGGGAAGGTCTGGAGGGTGAGGACGGGCCCGAAGACTTCTTCCTGCACGATCTCCGAGTCCTGGTCGACGTCGGTGAGGAGGGTGGGGAGGTAGTAATTGCCGCCGAGTGCGGTGTTGGGGCCGCCGCCGATGACGGCCTTCGCGCCCGCGTCCAGGGCGCGCCGGACGAATCCGTCTACGCGCTCGACGTGCCGGGGATGGATGGTGGGCCCGACGTCGGTGGCCTCGTCGCGCGGATCTCCCTGGGTCAACTTCGTTACCCGGTCAAGAATGTGCCCGAGGAAGGCGTCCCGGGCGGACTCCTCGACCAGGATGCGGGTGGCGGCCAGACAGACCTGCCCGGCGTTGTCGAACTGCTCGACGGCGAGGTCGGTGGCGAGCTCCGGGTCGGCGTCGGCGAAGACGAGCAGCGGGGATTTGCCGCCCAGTTCGAAGCTGCACGGCACGAGGTGCTCGGCCGCGGTCGCGGCGATCCGCCGCGCGGTGGGCACGGACCCGGTGAAGCTGATGCGGCGCACGCCGGGATCGGCGACGAGCGGCGCCCCGGCCTCCGCCCCGTACCCCTGCACCACGTTGAACACCCCGGCAGGGAGGCCCGCCTCGTGGGCGATGTCCGCGAAGAGCGACGCGGTCAGCGGGGTCCACTCGGCGGGCTTGAGGACGACGGTGCTCCCGGCGGCAAGCGCGGGCCCGATCTTCCAGCTGGCCAGCATCAGCGGGGCGTTCCACGGCGTGATGAGGGCGGCCGGTCCTGCCGGGTCCCAGCTCACGTGGTTCGTGTGCCCCCGGGTCTCGAAGTCGTCGTGGGCGAGGGTGAGCAGGCGGTCGGCGAAGTAGCGGAGGTTGTGGGCGACGCGGGGCATGACACCGCGGCGGTGGGAGCGCAGGAGCGCGCCGTTGTCGGTGGTCTCGACGATCGCGAGGTCCTCGATGCGGGCCTCGACCCCGTCGGCGACGGCGTGCAGGAGCCGGGCGCGTTCGGCGGGCGGGGTGGCGGCCCAGCCGGGAAAGGCCTCGCGGGCCGCGGCCACGGCCGCCCGCGCCTCTTCGGCTCCGCCGCGGGCGATCTCGGCGAGCGGGGCGCCGTCGAGGGGCGAGTGGTCGGTGAAGGTGGCGCCGGACGCGGAGGCGACGCGCTGCCCGCCGATCCAGTGCCGGGTGTCGACGGGGACACCGGCGACGGTCGCCGTGTGCGGGGAGTTCGGATGCGAGGAGTTCTCCGGTGCCGCGGGGGCGGGGGGAGCCATGAGGTCATCCTCCAGTTCGTTTGAACCCAAACAACATTAGGAGCGGCGGGGCGACCGGTCAACCCCTCGATAGGGCAGCCCTGTTCAGCTATTGTTTGACCTCAAACGAATGCCACATGCCGATGGAGAAGTACACGGAGCTGAAGACGACGTGGATCCAGCCTTGATGCCTCCCGGCGGGGGGAACCACCCGGGAGGCCGCTCAGGGGGCCGCCGCCCGTTGATCGCCCTGCCGCAGCGGTACGCGGCGTCGACGTCGGCACTTCGGTACGAAGCCGTGGTGACGGCGCGGGCGTTGGCGGAGGCGGTGTTCCGCGCGGGCGGTGAGCCGTTCATGATGCTGCCCGGCCCGCCCGGCGAGGCGGCGGCGCGGCTGGCCCGGTGCGACGGGCTGCTGCTGCCAGGGGGCGGGGATGTGGCGCCGTGGCGGTACGAGGATGTAGGCGGCGGGGGCGAGGTGCACGATGCCGTGTACGACGTGGACGACGCCCAGGACGGGTTCGACCTCGCACTCGCGGAGTGCGCGCTGGCCCGCGGCCTGCCTCTGCTGGCTGTCTGCCGGGGGCTGCAGGTGGTGAACGTCGCGCTGGGCGGCTCGCTGCGGCAGGACATGGGTGGGCCGGAGTCGCAGCACCGGCACGTGGTGCATCCGGTGCGGGTGACTTCCGGTTCGGTGGTGGCCCGGGCGCTGGGCGCCGAGAAGGTGGAGGCTTCGTGCTTCCACCACCAGTGCGTGGAGGCACTGGGGCGCGGGCTCGTCGCTACGGGCTGGGCGGCGGACGGGACGGTGGAGGCGCTGGAACTCCCGGACAGGGTGGGGTGGTTCGCGTCCGTTCAGTGGCATCCGGAGGACACCGCTGGCTCGGACAGGGCACAGCAGGGGTTGTTCGGGGCACTGGTGCGTGCGGCGAGGCGGGAGGAACGCGGCCGGTCTGGGGTTTGAGGGCGGACTTGGCGGGGCCGGGGGCCACCCACCCCAGCCCGTCCGGCGTTTGAGGACGAACTCGGCGAAGCCGGTGACCTCCCGGCGCACGGAGCAGGGCGGGACCGGTGGTCAACCGCCGGGCGCGCAAAGCCAGGCGGAGCCGGTGGCCAACGGCGGGCCAAGCCCGTGGTCAACCGCCGTGCGCGCAAAGCCAGGCGGAGCCAGTGGTCAACGCCGGGCCGAGCCCGTGGTCAACGCCGCTCAAGCCCCTCGCCCAGTGGCCCCTTGGCTCGCCTGCCGCTCCGGCGAGGAGCCGGCTCCGCTCCGTCGAGGAGCTCCAGCCTCCGCTCCTCCCCCTTCTCCTCCGTCTGCACCACGATCTTCCGCAGCAGATCCGCCAGGGTCCTGCACTCCTCGTCCGTCAGCCCGTCGGCGACGAACGCCTCCTCCGCGTTGAAGAGAGGGAACACCTTCTCCATCAGCCGCTCCCCCTCCCCCGTGAGCCGCAGCAGCGCGAGCCGCCCGTCGCCGGGGTGGCCGCGCCGTTCCAGCAGACCCCGCCCCGCGAGGGTGCGGGCGACCCCGGTCAGCGTGCCCTTGGAGATGCCCGCCTCCTCGGCGACGTACCGCGTCTCCATCTCCCCCCAGATCCAGACCACGTACAGGACCACGAACGACGTCCACGTCAGCTCGGCCCCGCGCAGCACGGAGTTCTCGAAGTGCTGCCGGACGGCCGAAGCCGCGCGGTAGATGTTCGAGACGGCGGCCATCTGCTCGTACTTGACGGGGGTGCCGCCGAGCTTGGCCCGGACCGCCTTCTCGGTCTCGCGGATGGAGCGGTAGCCCGTCACGTCCGTATCTCCTCGTCCCTGTGGTGCCGGTGGCGCCTGCGCGCCTCCAGTCTCCCAAGACCTCTTGCCGGGGCGCATACGCGTCCGTACCATCAGCGCCACTCGAATTTCGTACGGGCTCAAACGATAACGCGCATCCGGTGGATGCACCCTCCGCTTCCCTCCCGCCCCCCTCCTCTCCCCTCCCCTCCCCGGAGGCCCGGCATGACCATCGATCACCCCGGCACGCCCATGCCCGCTCCCGCGCCGCCCCCTTCCCCCGTCTCCGCGCCCGCCCTCGCGCCCGAGCGCCGTATCGGCGTCACCGGCATCGTCTTCTTCGTCGTGGCGGCATCGGCCCCGCTCACCGTGGCCGCGGGCGGCATACCGCAGTCCCTCGGCGTCACCGGGATCCTCGGCATACCCCTGCTCTACCTCCTCGTCGGCGCCGTCCTCGCGCTCTTCAGCGCGGGATACGCGGCGATGAGCCGCCGCATCACGGGCGCGGGGGCGTTCTACGCGTACACCGCGCAGGGGCTCGGGCGTACCGCCGGTGTCGGTGCGGCCTTCGTGGCGCTGCTCGCGTACAACGCGATGCAGATCGGTATCGCGGGGCTCTTCGGGGCGACGACCTCGCAGTTCATCGAATCCAAGACCGGCGCGGACATCCCGTGGTGGGCGCTCGTCCTCGTCTGCACGGTCGTCGTGGGTGCGCTCGGCTACCGGCGCGTGGACCTGGGCGTGAAGGTGCTCGCCGTACTGCTCGTACTCGAATTCGGCACCGTGCTGGTCTTCGACATCGGGATGTTCGCCGACGCCCCGCAGAGCGTCTCCGCCACCCCGTTCACGTGGGCCGCCGCGACGGACGGCGCGCTCGGGGTCGCGCTGTGCTGCGTGTTCGCCGCGTACATGGGCTTCGAGTCGGCGGCGCTGTACAGCGAGGAGTGCCGTGATCCGCGCCGCACGGTGGCGCGCGCCACGTACATCGCCGTCGGCCTCATCGGTGTCTTCTACGCCGCCACCGCGTGGGCGATGATCAGCGGGGCCGGTACCGGGCAGGCCACGAAGGTCGCGGCCGAACAGGGGCCGGAGATGCTGTTCTTCCTCAGCGACCGCGGCAGCGGGCTCGGCTCCGCCTTCTCCGACTTCGCGCAGCTCTTCCTCATCACCAGCCTGCTCGCCGCGCTGCTCTCCTTCCACAACGCCGTTGCCCGGTACGTCCGTTCGCTCGGCCGGGAGGGTGTGCTGCCGCGCGGGCTCGGGGCGCTCCACCCCCGGCACAGGTCGCCGCACCGGGGTTCCCTGCTCCAGACCGCCCTCAGTGTCGTCGTCATCGGCGTCTTCGCGCTGGCGGGGCGTGACCCGGTGATGGACGTCTTCACCTGGCTGACCAACCTCGGCGCCCTCGGCGTGATCCTCCTCCTGCTCGCCACATCGGCCTCGGTCATCGCCTACTTCGCCCGCCACCGCGAACTGACCGAGCCCCTGTGGAACCGGCTCGTCGCCCCGCTCCTCTCGGGCCTCGCGCTCGCCGTCTTCTTCTGGCTGGCACTGACCAACTTCAGTGTGCAGCTGGGTGTTTCGTCCGGGAATCCACTGCGGTGGATATTGCCCTGCCTGATCCTCGCCGCTGGTGCGGCGGGGGTGGTGTGGGGGCTGTGGCTGCGGAGGGCGCGACCGGAGACGTACGCGGGGATCGGTACGGGGTCGGGGGCGGGGCCGAGGGCCGGGGCGGGGTAGTGGGCCTGCGGTTCACAGGCTCGTCTCCAGGAGGGTCCCGCCGTTCCACGTGACGCCGACCTGGCGGTAGTACGCGCCGATGGGCTCCTCGATCGTCAGCGCGGCCAGCTCTTCGGTGGGCGCGTCGAAGAGGTCGAGGTCCGCCTCGCCCGACCAGGCCCGGCCCCCCTCAAAGGAAGCCGCACCGGATGCGATGAGCTCGTCGAGCGCGAGCCCTTTCCCTTCTATGGCGGGGAGTTGGCGGTGGTGGGCCATGGGGTGGGCGTTGACGAAACCGTTCGACTCGGAGGGTTCGCGCAGGGTCACGACGGCCTGGGCGAGGCGCCGGTCGGCGGCGGCGAGCGTCGCACCGAAGGTGGCGCCCGCCTCTATGCGGGGCGCGGGGCCGAAGGGGTGCGGGCGGGTCAGGTGGATCGAACCGAACTTCTTCGGGTAGCCCTGGTGGTTGCCGCGGGCGATGGCGAAGTCCTTGTCGACCCAGATGTAGACGCAGCGCGAGTAGGTACGGCCCCGATGCTCGCAGCGCACGACGGCGAAGCACTCCTTGTACTGGGACCGCACCGGGTCGAGCAGTTCCTCCCTGGAGTCCCCGCAGGACTGCCAGTCGGCCCAGATGAGGGCGACGGCGCCGGGGTCGTCGGCTGCCAGGTCGAGGGGCGCGGGGAGGAGTTCGCGGACGCGGGCGGGGTCGGTGCGGTACTCGACGGTGAGCAGGTCGCCCGAGTAGTGCCAGGGCGGTGACGGGATGATCGAGGAGCGGCCCGTGGCGGTCTTGGGCGGAAAGAATCCCTGAACTGGGGCCATTGCCAGACTCCTTCGCTCGTCGTTTGGATCCGTACGATATGCCTCCGGCGGTTTGAGCGCCATGGGGTGCGAGTGCCCGCGGGTGCGGGTGCGTGTGTGCTGCGGGTTCGCTCCGTCTCTGGGTGCGGTGCCGCGCCGGTATGTCCGTCCTCGCTATCGTCCGGTGACCGCAGGGCCACTTCGCCACCGGAGCGCCGCGAGCCGTGCTCCGGGCGGACATACCGCCCCGTCCCCTCCCGAGCGCTGCCGACTGCGAGTTCACGGGGCCGGGCACCCCTGTCGGAGGTACATCCCATCCCCGTCGGCTCCTCTGCCCCCACAATCGGGCGGGTGGGCGGGAAAGGCTTGTTCGTCCAGGGGGAGGCTGCGGGGTGATCGAGCCGGCAGCCGGCCGCACCCTGTAGGAGCGCAACGCCCCCCAGCGTGAGGCCAATTGCCCCCCAATCCCCCCGAAGGGGCTTGCGCAGACCCCTGGGGGTTTCTATCGTTTGGTCTCAAACGATAGGCCCGATCCACCTCGCAGAAAGGCTGGACCCCGGGTGAGTGAAACGAGCGCAGCCGCAACAGCAGCAGCAATGGAAGCGCTGCAAGCACAGGGCACGGACGTGGTCCGCGTGATCTACCCGGACCTCCTCGGCGCGGACCGCGGCCGGGACATCCTCATAGGGCATCTGCCGACGGCCTGCGGACACGGCCTCTCCTTCTGCCGCGCCGTCTACCACACCACCCCCCGGGGCGACGTCGTCCCCGTCACCGGCGGGCTCGACGCCGGGCTGCCGGACGTCTCCGTACGGCCTGATCTGAGTACCCTCCAGGCGCTGCCCTGGGAACCCGGCGTCGCCTGGTGCCTCGGGGACACCTTCGATCCCGCCACCGGTGAACCCACCCCGGAATCGCCACGCGCTTTGCTGCGGCGGGTACTTGAGCGTGCGGAGGAGTACGCCGGCGGCGCCGTGACCCCGGTCGTCGGGCCCGAGCTCGAGTACTTCCTGTGCGACGCCGACCCCGCCGCCCCCTCCGGATGGGCCGTGTACGGGGGCGCCACCGGCAACGTCTACAGCGCCGGCCGCCGCGGCGACCCGGACGGCCACCTCCTGCGGACCCTGCGCTCCCTCAACGCCCTCGGCGTCGGCGTCATCGCGGGCAACCACGAATTCGACGGCGGGCAGTTCGAGATCAACCTCGGGCACTCCGACGCCCTGGACGCGGCCGACCGCGCCTTCCGCTTCAAGGCCGCCGTCAAGGAGACGGCCCGCCGCGAGGGACGGCTTGCGACCTTCATGGCCAAGCCGTTCAACGGACTCGGCGGCTCCGGCTTCCACCTGCACGTCTCGCTGATCGATGCGGCAGGACGCAATGTCTTCGAGGACGCGGAAGCCCCCGACGGGCTCTCCACCACGGCCCGGCACTCCATCGCCGGGCTCCTCCGCCACGCGCCGGCCCTCAGCGCCCTGCTCAACCCGACCATCAACTCCTACAAACGCTTCGGCCCCGACACCCTCGCCCCCTGGCTGATCGACTGGGGCCTGGACAACCGCAGCGCCATGCTGCGGATACCGCCGGAGAGGGGTTCGGGGACCAGGCTGGAGCTGCGGCTCGGCGACGCCTCCACCAACCCCTACCTCGCCATGGCGGGCACCGTCGCCGCCCTGCTCCTCGGCATCCGCGACAAGGCGGAGCCACCCGCCCCGCTGGAGGGCTACGGCTACCAGGAGGACTCCGCGCCCCGCCTCCCCGGCACGCTCGGCGCCGCGCTCGACGCCCTGGAGGCCGACGAGGCACTGACCGGGCTCCTGGGCGCGGAGTTCACCGAAGCCTTCCTCACGTACAAGCGCAATGAGGTCGAACGCTTCCAACAGCACGTCACCGAATGGGAGTTCACGGAGTACGCCTTCCTCATCTGATCCCGGAAGGAAGGTTCTGGATGGCCCCGGACGGCCGCGGATGGTCTCAGCCGACACCGTCCGACCGCGACACCCGAACCGAGACCCGAAGGAGTACGTCCATGAGTACGGTCACGGAGCCCCCGCCCCTGGCCCTGTCCGACGTCGACCTCGCCGACAACGACAAGTTCACCGACGGCGCCCTGCCCTGGCGGATGTTCGACGTGCTGCGCCGCGAGGACCCCGTCCACTGGCAGCCCGAGCCCGCGCCCAACTCCGGCTTCTGGGCGGTCACCCGGCACGAGGACATCGTGCGCGTGGACCGCGACCCGGACACCTTCACCTCGATGCGGTTCACCAATCTCGAAGAGGTCGACGAGGACTACATCGCGCTGCGCCGTTCCCTCCTGGAGACCGACGGCATGCGGCACCGCGCGATGCGGCTGATCCTGCAGAAGCAGTTCACGCCGCGCGCGGTCGCCACGTACGAGACGTTCCTGCGCGGGCTGACGGCCCGCACCCTCGACGCGGCGCTCCCCAAGGGCACCTTCGACTTCGTGAAGGAGGTCTCCGCCGACTTCCCGATCAATGTCCTCGCGCGGATGCTCGACGTCCCCGAGGAGGACACCCAGCAGCTCATCGACTGGGGCAACCGCATCATCGGCAACACGGATCCCGATTACGCCGACGTGCTCCTGGAGAGCGCGGAGAGCGAGCAGTACCGCGATCTCCCCTTCCGTTCCCCCGCCGCGCTCGAAGTCTTCGCGTACGGGAGGGAGTTGGCGGCGAAACGGCGGGGCGGCGACGGCACGGACCTGGTGAGCACGCTGGTCAACAACTCGCCCAGGGACGGCGTCCCGCTCTCCCCCACCGACTTCGACAACTACTTCCTGCTGCTCGTCGTCGCGGGCAACGAGACGACGCGGCACGCCATTTCGCACTCCATGCTCGCACTGATCGACCACCCGGCCGAGCGCGCCAAGCTCACCGCCGACCCCTCGCTCATCCCGGGCGGCGTCGAGGAGTGCCTGCGCTGGGCGTCGCCCGTCTACCACTTCCGGCGGACGGCGACCCGTGACGTCGAACTGGGCGGCAAGTTGATCAGGGAGGGCGACAAGGTGGTGCTGTGGTTCGCCTCGGGCAACCGTGACGCCGACGTCTTCCCGGACCCGTACCGCTTCGACGTGACGCGCGAGAACATCGACCACGTCACCTTCGGCAAGGGCAGCCCGCACTTCTGCCTGGGCAACTCCCTGGCCCGCCTGGAGATGCGGATCATGTTCGAGGAGCTGCTGCCGCGCCTCGCCGACATCAGGGTGACCGGCGAGGTGCGGCGGGTGCGGTCGAACTTCGTGAACGGCATCAAGGAGCTGCCGGTCACGGTGACTCTCCGGTGAGCCCCCCTGTGATCTCTCAGGTGAGCCCTCCTGTGAGCGTCAGCCGCCGGACGTGTCCAGCTCCGCGTCCTCGCTGATGCCCGCACAGTCGTAGGGGTCCTTCAGCCAGCCGTCCGGCAGGACGACGCGGTTGTTGCCCGACGTGCGGCCGCGCGGACCGTCCGCGCCCGTCGGCCACCCCTGGTCGAGGTCCAACTCGCCGAGCCCGTCCTCCAGTTCGGCGAGGGACGAGGTGATCGCGAGGCGCTTGCGCATCTCCGAGCCGACCGCGAAACCCTTCAGGTACCAGGCCACGTGCTTGCGGAAGTCGATGACGCCGCGCGCCTCGTCGCCGATCCACTCGCCGAGGAGGGTCGCGTGGCGGAGCATGACCTTCGAGACCTCGCGCAGGTCCGGGGACTTGGGCGCGCCCGTGCCCTCGAAGGCGGCCACCAGGTCGGCGAAGAGCCAGGGGCGGCCGAGGCAGCCGCGGCCCACGACGACTCCGTCGCAGCCGGTCTCGGCCATCATCCGCACGGCGTCGGCCGCCGACCAGATGTCGCCGTTGCCGAGGACGGGGATCTCGGGGACGTGTTCCTTGAGGCGGGCGATGGCGTCCCAGTCGGCGGTGCCGCCGTAGTGCTGGGCGGCCGTGCGGCCGTGCAGGGCGATCGCCGTGACGCCCTCCTCGACGGCGATGCGGCCCGCGTCGAGGAAGGTGATGTGCTCGTCGTTGATGCCCTTGCGCATCTTCATGGTGACGGGCAGGTCCCCGGCGCCGCTGACGGCCTCCCGCAGGATCGCCCGCAGCAGGGGCCTCTTGTACGGGAGCGCGGAGCCGCCGCCCTTGCGGGTGACCTTGGGGACGGGGCAGCCGAAGTTCAGGTCGATGTGGTCGGCGAGGTTCTCCTCGGCGATCATGCGGACCGCCTTGCCGACCGTCGCCGGATCGACGCCGTACAGCTGGATGGACCGGGGCTTCTCGGTCTCGTCGAAGTGGATCAGCTGCATGGTCTTCTCGTTGCGCTCGACCAGGGCGCGCGTCGTGATCATCTCGCTGACGAAGAGGCCCTTGCCCCCGCTGAACTCCCGGCACAGCGTCCGGAACGGCGCGTTCGTGATGCCCGCCATGGGGGCGAGCACGACGGGCGGCCGCACGGCGTGCGGGCCGATCTGAAGCTGGGGCTCCATGGCGGGGGATCCTCCGGGACGAGCTGTGTCGGTGCGATGCGGGAAAGCCGGGGCAGACCTCTTATTGTCCCTCATCCGCGGGAGTGCCCCTGCGACCGGCCGTGGGAGTGCCCGTACGGCCCGCCTTCACCACCCGGAGCAGCTCCTCCGTGGCCGCCTGCGAACGCGCGTCCGCCGGGACGTACGTCCCCAGACGCGGGCCCTCGGCCGGGCCGAGCCACAGCCCGTGGTACGTGAAGTGCAGCGGCCCCACGACCGGGTTGTTGAACCGCTTGGACTTATCCACGGCCTGCATCACCTCATGCCGCTCCCACAGCTCGCAGAACTCCGGCGAGGCCTTGCTCAGCCTCCTGAGCAGCGTCTTCCACGCCGGGTCCGCGAGATGCCCGGCCATCCGCGCCCGGAACCTCGCGACCATCCGCCGCATCGTCTCGTCCCGGTCCTCCATGGCGGCCTGCCAGGCGGGGTGCGTGAAGGTCAGCCACATGCAGTTGCGGTCCTCGGGCGGCAGCACGTCGAGGTCGGTGAGGAGATGCCCGTACGTGGCGTTGTAGGCGAGGACGTCGTAGCGAGCGTTCTGCACGCAGGCCGGATACGGCTCCAGCTGGGTGACGATCCGCAGGAGACCCGGCGGGACCGACGCGGTCTCGGCGGCCGGGGAAGGGTCCGCGGTGCCCGCGAGCTGGAAGAGGTGGGCGCGCTCACCGGCGTCCAGCATCAGGGCGCGGGACAGCGCGTCGAGCACCTGCGCCGAGACGTGGATGGCGCGGCCCTGCTCCAGCCACGTGTACCAGGTGACACCCACCGTGGAGAGGTGCGCGACCTCCTCGCGGCGCAGGCCCGGCGTACGGCGGCGCGGGCCGCGGGGCAGGCCCGCCTGCTCGGGTGTGATGCGCTCGCGGCGGCTGCGCAGGAAGTCGGCGAGCTCGCTGCGGCGGATACGGTCGGGCTGCGGCGGCGCTCCCGTGTCCGCGGGGCCGGCCTGTGCGGTGTCCATGGGAACAGCTTGCCTGCCCGGCGACCCTGTTTCCAGGTAGTACAGGTACCAGGATAAAGAGACTCTGGTACCAGGCTGGTGATGCGACGACCGTCGTACTCGTGAACCTCACGAACTCCACGGCCCACGTCCTGAAGCCCGCCCCGGCAGCCCCGGCAGCCCCGGCCTCCCTTGGCCGCCCTCAGACTCCCCCGGGCGCCCTGACCCCGCTCGGCCTGGTCACCATCCTGCTCGGCGCCGCGCTCCCGATGATCGACTTCTTCATCGTCAACGTCGCCCTGCCCAGCATCGAACACGACCTGCGCGCCTCCCCCGCCCCCCTGGAGATGGTCGTCGCGGGCTACGCCGTCGCGTACGCCGTACTGCTCGTCCTCGGCGGGCGGCTCGGCGACACGTACGGGCGCCGCAGGCTGTTCCTCTGGGGCGTCGCCGCCTTCGGCGTGACCTCGCTGGCCTGCGGGCTCGCGCCCGGCGCCTGGTGGCTGGTCGGGGCGCGCGTCGCCCAGGGCGCGGCCTCCGCGCTGATGCTGCCGCAGGTCCTCGCCACCATCCACGCGACGACGCGGGGCGAGCGGCGGTCGAAGTCGGTCGCCCTCTACGGCTCCGTGGGCGGCATCTCCATCATCCTCGGCCAGGTGCTCGGCGGGGTCCTGGTCTCCGCCGACCTGGCCGGCACCGGCTGGCGCGCGGTGTTCCTGGTGAACGCGCCCGTCGCGGTCGGCGCCCTGCTGTGCGCGGTGCGCTCGGTGCCGGACAGCCGCGCCGAGCGGCCCGCCCGCGGCGACATCGGCGGCACGCTCCTGCTCGCCGCGTCCCTGATCGCGCTGCTGCTGCCCCTGACCGAGGGACGGGCCGCGGGCTGGCCCCTGTGGTCGGTGCTCTCGCTGGTCGCCGCACCGTTCCTCGCCTGGGCGTTCGCCCGCGTCGAGCTGCGCGCCGAACGCACCGGCGGCAGCCCGCTGCTGCCCCCGTCCCTGCTGCGCGAGCCGGGCGTACGGAAGGGACTGGTCATCGGCCTGCCCATCTTCACCGGCTTCGCCGGCTGGATGTTCGTCAGCGCGGTGACGCTCCAGCAGTGGCTGGGCTTCAGCCCCCTGAAGGCCGGACTGACCCTGATCCCCATGGGCGCCGCGCAGTTCGCGGCGTCGATGCTCGCCCCGCGGCTGGTGACGCGGCTCGGCAGCCGGGCCCTTACGCTGTGCGCGCTGGTGCACGGCACCGGCCTCGCGATCCTCGCGCTCACGGTGCTGTGGACGCCGTGGGCGTCGCTGACCCCGCTCGTCCTCGCCCCCGGCCTCGCGCTGTGCGGCATCGGCCAGGGCGTACAGCTCGCCCTCTACTACCGCATCGTGCTCGCCGCGGTACCGGCCGAGCAGGCAGGCGCGGGCAGCGGCCTCGCAGCAACGGTCCAGCAGTCCTGCCTGGCCCTCGGAGTCGCCACCCTCGGCTCACTGTTCCTCGCCCTGGTCCCACCCCTGGGAATGAGGCACGCGTTCGCGATCATCCTCGGCACCCAACTGGCAGGCCTCGCGGGCCTCGCCCTGCTGAGCTTGCGCCTGCCGCGGAGGCTTGGTTGAGGGGGGCGTGTGTTGCGGGGGCTCGGGGTGGGGGCTGCGGGAGGGTCCGGGGGCTGCGGACGTCCAAGCAGTGAGGCGTCGCCCGCAGGCGCGGCCCGTAGTTCGCCGGGATACCGTCGGGTTCATGCCAGCGCCAGAGCTCACGCACCGCCGACGCATGCTCGTCCTCGCGATCTGCTGCATGAGCCTGCTCATCGTCAGCCTCGACAACACCGTCCTGAACGTCGCCCTGCCCACCATGGCGCGGGAGTTCGACACCAGCATCTCGGGCATGCAGTGGACGATCGACGCGTACACCCTCGTCCTCGCCGCGCTCCTCATGCTGGCGGGGTCCACGGCCGACCGCGTGGGCCGACAGAAGATCTTCAAGGTGGGGCTCGTGATCTTCACGGCCGCCTCCGTCGCCTGCTCCCTCGCCCCCAACCTCGAATCCCTCGTGGCGTTCCGCATGCTCCAGGCCGTCGGCGGCTCCATGCTCAACCCGGTCGCGATGTCGATCATCACCAACACCTTCACCGAACCGCGCGAACGGGCCCGCGCCATCGGCGTCTGGGGCGGCGTCGTCGGCATCTCCATGGCGGCGGGCCCGATCATCGGCGGCCTCCTGGTGGACTCCGTCGGCTGGCGCTCCATCTTCTGGATCAACCTGCCGGTAGGCCTCGCGGCACTGCTCCTCACCATCCGCTACGTCCCCGAGTCCCGCGCCCCCAAGCCCCGCCGCCCCGACCCCATCGGCCAGCTCCTGGTCATCGTGCTGCTCGGCGCCCTGACGTACGCGATCATCGAAGCCCCCACGGCGGGCTGGACGTCACCACTGATCATCGCCTTCGCGGCCGCCGCGCTCCTCGCCCTCATCGGACTGCTCGCCTACGAGCCGCGCCGCGCCGACCCCCTCATCGACCTGCGCTTCTTCGGCTCGGCGCCGTTCAGCGGGGCCACCGTGATCGCGGTCTGCGCCTTCGCGGCGCTGGGCGGCTTCCTCTTCCTCTCCACGCTCTACCTCCAGAACGTCCGCGGACTCAACGCCCTGCACGCGGGCCTGTGGATGCTGCCGATGGCCGCCATGACGCTGATCTGCGCCCCGCTGTCCGGCCGGCTCGTCGGCAGCCGGGGCCCGCGCCTTCCGCTCCTGGTCGCGGGGGTCACGATGACGGCTTCGGGGGTCCTGTTCGCCGCCTTCGACGCGGAGACCACGAACGCGACGCTCTTCCTCGGCTACGTCCTCTTCGGCCTCGGCTTCGGCTTCGTGAACGCACCCATCACCAACACCGCCGTCTCCGGAATGCCCCGCTCCCAGGCTGGCGTCGCCGCCGCCGTCGCCTCCACGAGCCGCCAGATCGGCCAGACCCTCGGCGTCGCGGTCATCGGCGCGGTGCTTGCCTCCGGGGTGGGATCCTCGTCGTACGCGGCCGCCTTCACGGAGGCGAGCCGCCCCGCCTGGTGGATCATCGCGGGCTGCGGCCTCGCGGTCCTGCTCCTCGGCGCGCTGACCAGCGGCCACTGGGCGAGGGAGACGGCACGGCGGACCGCGGAACGTCTGGAGGCCATGGCCCCAGGGACGACGCGCGGGCACACACACCCGGATCAGCAGTCGGCCAGGCCGTGAGCTGAACGCCGGCAGCACGTCGGCACCACGCCCGCACCCGAACCACGCGCCCGCACTACGCTCGCACCGTGACTGCGACGTGGGAATCCTCTGCACCAGGCGTACTTCGACTCCCCTCGGGCCGCCTCGTCCGCGGCCGAGGCCTGCGGCACCCCCTCCCGGACGGGCCGACGCCCGACTTCGCGCTGTACCTCCTGGGCAAGGAACCGCCCGCCGTGGCCTGGGAGTTCCGCTGGCTGCACTGGCCCGACTTCCGCCTCCCCACCGACCGCACGGCTACGGCCACCGCCCTGCGCGAGGCACTGGAGCGAGCGGAGACCGAACGGGTCGAGGTCGCGTGCGGCGGCGGCCAGGGCCGTACGGGCACGGCGCTGGCATGCATGGCGGTACTGGACGGCGTACCGAGCGGTGAGGCGGTGGCGTACGTGCGGGAGCACTACGCGCCACGGGCGGTGGAGACGCCGTGGCAGCGAAGGTTCGTGAAGCGCTTCGGCTGACCCGTTCCGCGGCCCCCCGGCGACTCCGCTGCACGAGTTCACTACACGGGTCCACTACACGGGTCCACTACACGAATTGCCCGGCAGAGGGCTCCCGCGGGACGGCAGCGGGGTCGGCGGGGTCGGTGGGCTCGGCGGGGTCGATGGGCTCGGCGGGGTCGGCGGGGTCGGCGGGGTCGGCGGGGTCGGCGGCTGGGCGAACCCCGCTCCGCACGGCGCCGACGCCCGCGCTCACCACGAGCAGGACGCCGACCGCGGGCGCGAGCCCGGGCATCTGGCCGAGCACGAACAGGCCGGCGAGGAGCGCGATGGCGGGCTCCACGCTCATCAAGGTGCCGAACGCCGAAGTGGTCAGCCGGCGCAGGGCGAGGAATTCGAGGACGAAGGGCAGAACGGCGCCCAGCAGAGCCAGCCCCAGCATGGCGGCCAGCAGCGGCCAGGTGACGCGGCTCAGCTGGGAGGGGGCCGCGACAAGCAGACCGATGATGCCCGCGACGGGCATCGAGATCGCAAGACCGTTGAGGCCGGTCACGGTGTCTCCCACGTGCTGGGTCAGCAGGATGTAGGCCGCCCAGCACCCCGCGGCGGCCAGGGCGAAGCCCGCGCCGACGGGGTCGATGCCGCCGTGCCAGGGTTCGGTCAGCGCCAGGACCCCGAGGGCGGCGAGGACGGTCCAGTACTTGCGCCCCCTGCCCGGGCCGTACAGGGACACCGCCAGCGGACCGAGGAACTCCAGGGCGCTTGCGGTGCCGAGCGGCAGACGCGTCACGGCCAGCATGAAGAACAGCATCATGCCCGCGCTCACCGCGCCCAGCAGGGCGCACGCCCCCAGATTGCGGGCGGCGAAGTCACGCAGCCGGGGGCGGACCAGGATCAGCAGGAGCAGGCCCGCCCACCCCAGGCGCAGCCCCGTCGCACCCAGGGCGCCGAGCTGGTCCGTCAGCGGAATCGACAGAGCCAGACCGAGCTGGATGGCGGACATGGACGTCACGGCCATCAGCCCTCCGGTGGCGGAGGAGGGCAGACGTACAGGCAGACGTACGGGCAGGCGTACAGGTATGCGAGGTCCCGGCAGGTTCTGCAGGTTCATGGTCGCAGTAGACGCGAGGCGAACCATTCGCGTCCACGTGCCGATTCTGAACAATCCGTTCGTGAATCATGGACAATACGGTGATGGAGACACGCCGTCTGCGCATGCTGGTGGAACTGTCCCGGCTCGGGTCGATGCGAGCGGTGGCCGACCTGCTGGACACGACCACGTCGACGGTTTCGCAGCAGGTCGCCGCCCTGGCCCAGGAGATGGGCACCGCGCTGATCGAGCCGAGCGGACGCCGCGTACGACTGACGCCCCAGGGCCGCCGTCTCGCCGAACACGCGGGGACGATCCTCGCCGCCGTCGAGGCCGCGCGCCACGACCTCGCCCCGGAGGCCGAACCCAACGGCACCCTGCGCGTCGCCGGATTCGCCACGGCCATCCGCGAGCAGCTGCTGCCCGTCGTCACCGGCCTCGCCGAGAGTCATCCGCGCCTCCGCGTCCTGATCCGCGAACACGAACCTGCCGAGGCGCTGCGGCTCCTGAGCGAGGACGGCACGGATCTGGCCCTGACCTACGACTACAACCTGGCGCCCGCGGCCGGGGACCCCGCCCTGCACACCACCGCCCTGTGGACCGCACGCTGGGGCCTGGGGGTTCCGGCCACGAAGGGCACCCGGGAGGGGACCACTCTGGAGGTCTTCGCACAGTTCGCCGAGCACGACTGGATCGTCAACTCCCGCAATACGGCGGACGAGACCGTGATCCGCACCCTCGCCTCGATGGCGGGCTTCACGCCGCGCATCACGCACCAGGCCGACAGCCTCGACCTCGTCCAGGGCATGATCACCGCCAACCTCGGCGTGGGCCTCCTCCCTGCCGGAACCGCCACTTTCCCGGCCGTACGGTTCCTCCCACTCGCGGACCCCGACGTCGAACTGCGCGCGTACGCGGTCGCGGGGCACGGGCGCTTGAACTGGGCGCCTCTTGCCTTGGTGACCGACCTCCTCATCGGACGAGCCATCACTGACAGATGACAGATATTGAAATCTGTCATCTGTCATGGCATGGTGAATGCATGCGTACTCTCACCCTCGGAACCACCGGCCCCCACACCTCCGCCCTCGGCCTCGGCGCCATGGGCATGTCCGCGCTCTACGGCGACGCCGACCGCGCGGAGTCCATCGCGACCATCCACGCCGCCCTCGAAGCGGGCGTCACCCTCATCGACACCGGCGACTTCTACGCCATGGGTCACAACGAGATGCTGATCGGCGAGGCCCTCCGCTCCGCCCCCGCCGCGCGCCGCGAACAGGCGCAGACCAGCGTCAAGTTCGGCGCCCTCCGCGACCCGGACGGCGGCTGGTCCGGGTACGACGGGCGGCCCTCGGCGGTCAAGAACTTCGCCGCGTACTCCCTCCAGCGGCTCGGCGTCGACCACATCGACGTGTACCGCATCGCCCGCATCGACCCGGACGTGCCCATCGAGGAGACCGTCGGCGCGATCGCCGAGCTCGTCGAGAAGGGGCACGTCCGCCACATCGGGCTCTCGGAGGTCGGCGCGGACACGATCCGCCGCGCCGCCGCGACGGCCCCGATCTCCGACGTGCAGATCGAGTACTCGCTCATCTCCCGCGGCATCGAGGAGCAGATCCTGCCGACGGTCAGCGAGCTGGGCATCGCGATCACGGCGTACGGAGTTCTGTCCCGCGGTCTCATCTCCGGCCACTTCTCCCGTGACCGCAAGCTCGCCGCGAACGACTTCCGCTCCATGAGCCCCCGCTTCCAGGGCGAGAACCTCGACCGGAACCTCGACCTCGTCGACGCCCTCCGCAAGATCGCCGAGCAGAAGGGCGTCAGCGTCGCGCAGACGGCGATCGCCTGGGTGCTCGCGCAGGCGCCGCGGCACGACGCGACCATCGTGCCCCTGATCGGCGCCCGCCGCCGCGACCGTCTCTCCGAGGCGCTCGGCGCGCTCGACGTGACCCTCGACGAGGCGGACCTCGCCGCGATCGAGCAGGCGGTCCCCGCGGGCGCGGCAGCCGGCGCGCGCTACCCGGCCGCACAGATGGCACACCTCGACAGCGAGCACTGATCTCATCCGGGTACGGTCACCTTCATGGCAACCGGCACCCTGACACCCGAGCGCATCCTCGAAGCCACGGAGGACATGCTGCGCCGCCATGGCGCGGCGAAGGCCACGGTGGTGGACGTGGCCCGTGCGCTGGGGGTCAGTCACGGCACGGTGTACCGCCACTTCCGTACGAAGGCGGAGCTGCGCGAGGCGGTCACGAAGCGCTGGCTCGACCGTACGACGGGCGAGTTGGTGCTGATCGTCGAGGACCGGTCGGTGTCCGCGGACGTCCGGTTGCGCCGGTGGATGTCGGCCCTCTTCGCGGCCAAGCGCCGCAAGGCGGGCGACGATCCAGAGCTGTTCGCCACGTACTCGGTACTGCTCGGCGAGAGCAGCACCGTGGTCGCGACACACATCGGGGAGTTGGTCGGCCAACTTGAGGTGATCATCGTGGAGGGCGTGCAGCGGGGCGAGTTGACGCCCGCGCATCCGGATCCGGCGATGGCCGCCCGAGCGGTCTTCGACGCGACCAACCGCTTCCACGACCCGGCCTACGCGGGGGAATGGTCGAAGCCCGACATCGAATCCGCCTTCACGGCAGTGCTCGACCTGGTGGTACGCGGCCTGCGCCCCTGATGCGAGTTGCAGATTCCTCCCGCCAGGCGCTGGGGCCATCAGCCTCACGGCCGGGATTTCGTTGCAACTGGCCAGGCCGGTCGTCAGCCACTCGCGGCCTGAGGGGCCAGAAGGGTCAGAAGGGCCAGAAGCTGCCGGGGGCGGCCGCGGGCACCGGCTCTACTTGGTGGTGTGGGTGGGGTAGACCTGGACGTCGGTGTAGGCGCCCTTGATGTCTCCTGCGGCCGCGGGCCAGTCCAGGGTCACGGTGTGGGTCTCGTTGGGGGGCGTCACCAGGATGTTGGTCGGGGACGTGAGGCTGTTGCCGCTGTTGTCGATGGTGTAGGCGAGGTTGAAGACGGCGGCGTCGCCGGGCTTGAGGGTGGTGACGCGGGGCTGGGCGGGGCCGCGCTCGATGGGGTTGGAGGTGTGGTCGGCGTCCTTGATGTCGACGCCCGCGAAGCCGGTCGCCGAGCAGGTGGTCGAACCCCGGTTGATCATGGTGATGTTGATCCTGCCGGACGTCTCGTCGGGCGCGGCGTCGACGGCGTCGATGGCCAGGTCCTCGGTCTTGCAGAAGGTGACCTTGGTGCTGGTCTGCATCGCGTTGTTCGCGGCTGCCTCTGCCGTGGTGTCCTTCCCGGAGCCCGCCTTGGCGTCGTTGCCGGCCGTCGAGCCGCCGGAGCCCGAGCCGCCTTCCGTCTTCGAACTGCCCTCCGCGGACGAGGACGAGGAGCCCTTGGCGGATGCGTCCGTCCCGGAGTCGCCGTTGCCGCAGGCGGTGAGGGAGAGGCCCGCGGCCACGGTCAGGGCCGCGGCGGCGAAGCGCAGGTTGCGGCGGCGGTTTCCACGGATGGTGGTGTTGGAGCGCATGGCAGGTCCTCCGGTAAGTAGTGGGTGGTGCTCCCTCCTCGGGAACAACACCCACTCTGTTGGAGGCCGCTACTGCCCAGTTGCCGTCCCGCTAACGTCCGCCTAACGGAGCTCACCCGCACCCCATCGAGCACGTCCGGGCTCCGTCCGAGAAGGTCGGCTAGGTGAGAGTGGCGGCGGAGGGGAGGATGAGGACCTTGCCGGAGAGCGCGCCTTCCGCGGCCTCCGTGTGCGGCGCCGGCAGCTCGGCCAGCGGCACCCGTCGGGCGATGTCGACGTGCAGCGCTCCGGAGTCGACCAGCGTCACCAGCCTCGCCAGCTGTGCGGCGTCGCTGTTGATGAAGAGGTTGACGCCGCGCACGCCGCGTTCCTCGTCGGAGGGCGCTGGCATCCACACTGTCGTGTTCACCACGATGCCGCCGTCGCGGATCACTGAGGTCAGTGCGGCCAGTTGCATCGGTTCGACCGGCGCGAGGTTGAGCACGACGTCGACCAGCGCGGACAGTTCGGGGACCCCGTGGCCGAACACCTCATCGGCACCCGCCCTCGTGACGTGTTCGCTGCTGCGCGGTCCGGCCGTGGCGATCACGTGTGCGCCGGCGTGCTTGGCCAGCTGGACGGCGTAGCCGCCGACCGCGCCGCCCGCACCGTTGATCAGCACCCGTTGGCCGGCGGTCAGCTTGGCGTGGTCGAAGAGGGCCTGCCAGGCGGTGAGCCCGACCAGCGGCAGCCCGCCCGCGTCGGCCAGCGGGATGCTCGCGGGCGCCGCCGTCAGCAAGCCGGCCGGTGCGAGCACGTACTCCGCCGCCGCAGCAACGCCCGGTCCATCGTCCGACCCCCTCTGTTCGACAGGCCCATCTTGACGCGAACCGGGAACCGGATGAAGGGCGGTTCCAACCGGGAACAAGTTGTCCCTGGCTGGTGCCATGCCGCCAGTTGTATCGAGATGTCCTAGAGTCGCCGCATGCGACGGAGGACGAGGCTGGTGATCGCCGGGGGTGTGGCCCTGGCCTGGGGCGAGTGGTTGAACTGGCGCTGGTCCCGGGCTCTCACGGGAAGCGGTGGGGGTGATTCCGAAGCCGACGCCGAAGCCGAGGCCGAGACCGAGGCCCAGTCCGAAGCCGAGACCGAAGCCGTGGTCGTGCTGGGGTTCCAGAACCCGCAGGCGACGGCGAACTTCATCAACCGCTGGCGGGTCCGTGCCGGGATTCGGTCCATCGCCGCCGACCCCGCGCGTGACACTCGCCTGATCTTCAGTGGCGGTGCGACCAGTGGCGGTGCGACCAGCGGTGGTGCCGCGGAGGCCCGGTTGATGGCTGACTACGCACAGGGAGTGCTCGCGTTCGACGGGGCGGTGCTTCTCGAGGACAAGAGCGCGACGACGTGGGAGAACATCACGAACGTGATCCCCCTGCTGGAGGACGTCGACCGCATCAAGATCGTCTCCCAGCCCGCTCACGCGCTCAAGGCCCGCTTGTACCTGCGGCGGCAGCGTCCTGATCTTGCCGAGAGGCTCGTGTGCGCGGATGACTACCGTCCCGGTGAGTGGCTGGTCGCCAAACCGCTGCTGGCCCTGTACGGACTGTGGAAACTGCGCGGCCTTCAGGGCGACCGAACCGTAGAGGGCCACTGAAGGACTTCGCTGGGGACCGCCGCCCCAGGAGTCCTACGACACCGACGGGTCCACCGTCGCCTGATGTTCCTCCGCGAGGTGTTCCTCGGCCTTCAGCCACGGCAGGAACTGGACCCGTTTCCCCCATCCGCACGTGTCGCAGCTCAACTGCCGCTGCACACCGGCCTTTTGTACGTGCACGACATGCTCGCGCCCGTGCTGGTCCCATCTGCTGACCTTGCTCGTGGTCATCGAAGGCATGGCGAACAGTGTGCAGCAGAAGCCCCCGGTTCCGTGCACGGAACCGGGGGCTTCTTTCAACCTTCACTCAGCGGGCGGCCGAGTGGAAGCCACGCGTCAGCAGCCCACCAGGCGCGAGGCGAGGTAGCCCTCGATCTGGTCGAGGGAGACCCGCTCCTGCTTCATCGAGTCACGCTCGCGCACCGTCACCGCGTTGTCGTCCAGGGTGTCGAAGTCGACCGTCACGCAGTACGGCGTGCCGATCTCGTCCTGGCGGCGGTAGCGGCGGCCGATGGCGCCCGCGTCGTCGAAGTCGATGTTCCAGTTCTGCCGCAGGGCCGTCGCCAGGCCCTTGGCCTTCGGGGAAAGCTCCGGGTTGCGGGAGAGCGGCAGGACCGCGACCTTCACCGGCGCGATGCGGTGGTCGAAGCGCATGACGGTCCGCTTCTCCAGCTTGCCCTTGGCGTTGGGGGCCTCGTCCTCGATGTACGAGTCGAGGAGGAACGCCAGCATCGTGCGGCCGACGCCCGCCGCGGGCTCGATGACGTACGGGGTCCAGCGCTCGCCGGCTTCCTGGTCGAAGTAGGACAGGTCCTGGCCCGACGCCTTGGAGTGCGCGGAGAGGTCGTAGTCCGTGCGGTTGGCGACGCCTTCCAGCTCGCCCCACTCGCTGCCGCCGAAGCGGAAGCGGTACTCGATGTCAGCGGTGCGCTTGGAGTAGTGGGAGAGCTTCTCCTTCGGGTGCTCGAACCACCGCATGTTCTCCTCGCGCAGGCCCAGGCCGGTGTACCAGTTCCAGCGCTGCTCCATCCAGTACTCCTGCCACTTCTCGTCCTCGCCCGGCTTGACGAAGAACTCCATCTCCATCTGCTCGAACTCGCGGGTCCGGAAGATGAAGTTGCCGGGCGTGATCTCGTTGCGGAAGGACTTGCCCATCTGCGCGATGCCGAACGGCGGCTTCTTGCGCGAAGTCTGCTGGACCTGACCGAAGTTGGTGAAGATGCCCTGCGCGGTCTCGGGGCGCAGGTAGGCGACGGAGCCGCTGTCCTGCGTGGGGCCGAGGTGCGTGGAGAGCATGCCGGAGAACTGCTTGGGCTCGGTGAACTGGCCCTTGGTGCCGCAGTTGGGGCAGTTGACGTCGGCGAGCGACTCGGGCGGGCGGCCGTGCTTGGCCTCGTACGCCTCTTCCAGGTGGTCGGCGCGGTGGCGCTTGTGACAGGAGAGGCACTCGGTCAACGGGTCCGAGAACGTGGCGACGTGACCCGAGGCCTGCCAGACCTCCGTGGCCAGGATCACCGACGAGTCGATGCCGACGACGTCCTCACGCGAAGTGACCATGTAGCGCCACCACTGGCGCTTGAGGTTCTCCTTGAGCTCGACGCCGAGCGGCCCGTAATCCCAGGCGGCACGCTGGCCGCCGTAGATCTCACTGCACGGGTAAACAAAGCCACGGCGCTTGCTCAGGCTGACGATGCTGTCGATCTTGTCGGCGGCCACGGTGCTCTCTTCATTACGACGGTGGGCGAAGCGAATGCTTCAGGTTACCGGCGGCCTTACCCCCCTAATCAAATCGGTTCCGGATCAGAGCCCGGAGCGACCTCTGATCGGAGCCCGGAGCGGCCTCTCGCCGGGGTCCGCGGCGACCGCTAGTTGACAATCGTTTCCAGATTTGTTGAAAATGAGTGTCATGAACGTACGTCGCCTCATACCCACCGCAGCCGTCGCCTCCGCCACGGTTCTCGGCCTCACGGCCCTGACCGCCTGCTCGTCCTCCAGCGCCGCGGACAAGAACGGTGACGGCAAGCTGAACGTGACGGCGTCCTTCTATCCCATGCAGTACCTGGCCCAGGAGATCGGCGGCGACCACGTCTCCGTGGACACCCTGACCAAGCCGGGCGTCGAGCCGCACGACCTGGAGCTCAGCCCGAAGCAGACCGCCTTCCTGGGCGAATCGGACTTCATCCTCTACCTCAAGGGCATCCAGCCCGCCGTCGACGACGCCATCGGCCAGTCCGGCGTAAAGAACACCGTGGATGCCGCGAAGCTCACCACGCTGGAGAAGCACGGCACCGGCGTCGGCCACGACCACGGCCACGACGAGGGCGAAGCGCACGCCGAGGAAGACGCACACGAGCACGAGGGCGAGGGCGAAGCCGGTACCGACCCGCACATCTGGCTCGACCCGGTGAAGTACGCCGAGGTCGCCAAGGGCGTCGGCAAGGCGATGGAGAAGGCCGACCCCGACCACGCGGCGGCGTACAAGAAGAACACCAAGGCCCTGGTCGAGAAGCTGGACGCCCTGAACACGAAGTTCGAGGACGGCCTGAGGGACACCAAGTCCAAGACCTTCATCACCACGCACTCCGCCTTCGGCTACCTCGCCGAGCGCTACGGCCTGGACCAGGAGGGCATCTCCGGCGTCGACCCCGAGTCGGACCCGAGCCCCGCCCGCATCAAGGAGCTCCAGGACATCGCCAAGAAGGACAAGGTCTCCACGGTGTTCTTCGAGACCCTCGCCAGCGACAAGACCGCGAAGACCCTCGCGGACGACGCGGGCCTCAAGACGGACGTCCTCGATCCCCTGGAGGGAATCACGGACAAGTCCAAGGGCGATGACTACATCGGGGTCATGGAGTCCAACCTCGCCGCGCTGCAGAAGTCCCTCGGCGCGAAGTGAAAGAACCGCTAGCAGCATCGGAGGCGCCCGCCATGAAAGCCATGGATGCCATGGAAGCGACTGAGCCCGCCCCGCCCGTCATATCCGTGCGGGCGGCCACGGCCACCCTCGGCGCGCGCCCGGTGCTGCGCGGTATCGACCTCACCGTCAGGCCTGGCGAGGTCGTCGCCCTGCTCGGCGCGAACGGCTCGGGCAAGTCGACCGCCGTCCGCTCCGTGATCGGCCAAGTCCCCCTTACCGGCGGCGACATAAGCCTCTTCGGCACTCCCCTGAAGCGCTTCAGGCAGTGGGCCCGCATCGGCTACGTACCGCAGCGCACCACGGCCGCGAGCGGCGTCCCGGCGACGATCCGCGAGGTCGTCTCGTCGGGCCGTCTCTCGCGCACGAAGCTCACGAAGCTGGGCTGGACGACCAAGGCGGACCGCGCGGCGGTCGACCGGGCCATCGGGCTCGTCGGCCTCGCCGACCGCGCCAAGGACTCCGTGAGCGCCCTCTCCGGCGGCCAGCACCAGCGCGTGCTCATCGCCCGCGCGCTGGCCTCCGAGCCGGAGCTGCTGATCATGGACGAGCCGATGGCGGGCGTCGACCTGGCCAGCCAGGAGATCCTCGCGCAGACCCTGCGTGAGCAGGTCGCGGCCGGTACGACGGTCCTGCTCGTCCTGCACGAGCTCGGCGCCCTGGAGCCGCTGATCGACCGCGCGATCGTCCTGCGCGACGGCTGCGTGACCCACGACGGTCCGCCGCCCAAGGCCACGGGCCAGCACGCGCTGCCCGGCCACGACCACGTACATCCGCACTCGGCCGACGAGCACGAGCCGATCCGCACGGGACTGCTGACCTGATGATGGAAATCTTCCAGACCGAATTCATGCAGCGGGCGCTGATCGCCGCCGTCCTCGTCGGCATCACGGCCCCCGCCATCGGCATCTACCTCGTCCAGCGCCGCCAGGCCCTGATGGGCGACGGCATCGGCCACATCGCCATGACGGGCGTCGGCCTCGGCTTCCTGCTCAATTCGAGCCCGGTGTGGATGGCCACGCTGATCTCGGTCGTCGGCGCGGTGACGATGGAGCTGATCAGGGCGTACGGCAAGACGCGCGGCGACATCGCCCTCGCGATGCTCTTCTACGGCGGCATGGCGGGCGGTGTCCTGCTGATCAACCTCTCGGACACCGGCTCCAACGCGAACCTCTCCTCGTACCTCTTCGGCTCGCTCTCGACGGTCTCGGACTCCGACGTCACGGCGATCTGCCTGCTCGCGGCCTTTGTGGTGCTCGTCACGGTCGGTCTGCGCAAGCAGCTGTTCGCGGTGAGCCAGGACGAGGAGTTCGCACGGGTCACAGGCCTTCCGGTGCGGGCGCTGAACCTGCTGATCGCGGTCACGGCCGCCGTCACGGTCACCGTCGCGATGCGCGTCGTCGGGCTGCTCCTGGTGAGCGCGCTGATGGTGGTGCCGGTGGCCGCGGCCCAGCAGATCACCCGCTCGTTCAAGGTGACGTTCATCCTGTCGGTGGTCATCGGCACCGCAGTGACGCTGTCCGGCACCGTCACGTCGTACTACCAGGACGTGCCGCCCGGAGCGACGATCGTTCTGATGGCGATCGGTGTCTTCGTCGTCCTGACGGCGCTCGCGACGCCGCTGGCCCGGCGCCGGGCCCGTTCCGTGGCCGCCGCCGACGCGACCTGCACGGCCGACGTCCCCGAGGCGCGACGCCCTGCGGACGAGGTCAACGAGGTCACTGTCTGAGATCGAGCTGGCACAATGGCCCGACGGGATATGACAGATGTGCGGGCGATCGTGCGAGTTTTCAGTTGAGGAGGCACCTGTGACAACGGCTGCGGGACCCCCGGTACGAGGCCGATCCACCCGGCAGCGCGCCGCGGTGGCGGCGGCCCTGGGCGAGGTGGACGAGTTCCGCAGTGCGCAGGACCTGCACGACATGCTCAAGCACAAGGGCGATTCGGTGGGCCTGACCACGGTCTACCGGACGCTCCAGTCCCTCGCCGACGCCGGCGAGGTCGACGTGCTCCGCACCGACGAGGGCGAGTCGGTGTACCGCCGCTGCTCCACCGGCGACCACCATCATCACCTGGTCTGCCGGGTGTGCGGCAAGGCGGTCGAGGTCGAAGGCCCGGCGGTCGAGAAGTGGGCCGAGGCGATCGCCTCCGACCACGGGTACGTCGACGTGGCGCACACCGTGGAGATCTTCGGCACCTGCGCGGAGTGCGCGAAGAAGTGACCTGAACGCACGCATGTGGGGCCCGCACCGAAGCCGGTGCGGGCCCCACGTGCGTGTGGGTCGTACGGGTCAGCTGTTGGCGATCTCTTCCTCGTTCGGGATCGCCCCGCCGAAGCGGCGGTCACGCCCCGCGTATTCGAGGCAGGCGCGCCACAGGTCGCGCCGGTCGAAGTCCGGCCAGAGCACGTCCTGGAAGACCATCTCGGCGTAACTGGACTGCCAGATCAGGTAGTTGGAGGTGCGCTGTTCGCCGCTGGGGCGCAGGAACAGGTCCACGTCGGGCATGTCCGGGTAGTACATGTACTTGGCGAAGGTCTTCTCGTTCACCTTCGACGGGTCGAGCTTGCCCGCGGCGACGTCGCGTGCGATGGCCTGCGCGGCGTCCGCGATCTCGGCGCGCCCGCCGTAGTTGACGCAGAAGTACAGGGTCATCGCGTCGTTGTCGACGGTCTGCTCCTGGGCGATCTGGAGCTCCTGGACGACCGACTTCCACATCTTGGGCATGCGGCCCACCCAGCGGATGCGGATGCCCAGCTCGTTCATCTCGTCCCTGCGGCGCCGGATGACGTCGCGGTTGAAGTTCATCAGGAAGCGGACCTCGTCGGGCGAGCGCTTCCAGTTCTCGGTGGAGAAGGCGTACAGCGAGAGGTTCTTGACGCCCATCTCCAGGCAGCCCTTGAGTACGTCGAGGACGACGCCCTCGCCGACCTTGTGCCCCTCGGTGCGCGGCAGCCCCCGCTCCTTGGCCCAGCGTCCGTTGCCGTCCATGACGCACGCCACATGCTGCGGCACCAGCTCGCCGGGGATCTTCGGCGGAGTGGCGCCCGAGGGGTGCGGCTCGGGGACCTTGTACTCACGGCGGGACCGTCCGAGGATTCCGCGTCGTGCCATGGGGGGCTCTCTCCTACCTAGCTGTTCTCTGTACGTGACGTGCTGACATGCCTGCGTGCTGCCGTGCTTACGTGCCTGCGTGCTTACGTGGTTTTCTCTACGTACCGCAATGAGCGGAGCCCGCGCTCCAAGTGCCAGTGCAGATAGGCGGAAACAAGCCCGCTGCCCTCCCTGACATGCCGTGCCTCGCACGCGTCCGCCGTCTCCCAGTCCCCGGTGAGCAGCGCACCGAGCAGGCCGAGGGCTTCCGACGAGGGTACGACGCTGCCGGGCACCCGGCAGTCGACGCAGACGGAGCCGCCCGCGGCCACGGAGAAGAACCGGTTCGGACCGGGCATTCCGCACTTGGCGCAGGAGTCGAAGCTGGGTGCGTAGCCGTTCACCGCGAGGGAGCGGAGCAGGAACGCGTCGAGGATGAGGTGCGGCTCGTGCTCACCGTTGGAGAGGGTCCGCAGGCCGCCCACGAGCAGCAGATACTGCTGCACGGCGGGCTCGCCCTCGTGGTCCGTGAAGCGCTCGGCGGTTTCCAGCATGGCCGTGCCGGCGGTGTAGCGCGCGTAGTCCGTGACGATTCCGCCACCGTACGGAGCGATGATCTCACTCTGTGTGCACAACGGGAGGCCGCGTCCGATGAGTTCGCTGCCGCGTGAGAAGAACTGCACGTCGACGTGCGAGAAGGGTTCGAGCCGCGCGCCGAACTTGGACTTCGTGCGCCGCACGCCGCGGGCGACGGCTCGGACCCGGCCGTGGCTGCGGGTGAGCAGCGTGATGATGCGGTCCGCCTCACCCAGCTTCTGGGTGCGCAGCACGACGCCGTCATCACGGAACAGACTCATGGCCCCATTCTCGCGTACGGGGCCGACAGCCGTGGCCGGTGGGCTCCGGACCGTCCGTACCTCTGGCCATATCCCTCACGGCTGTCAAAATGCCCGCATGAAGAGTGAGCTGTTCTCCACGGAGCACATGGCGCAGCAGTCCGTCGTCCCCGGGATGACCCTGCAGAACGCCAAGTCCATCAAGTACGCGGTCAACGGTGAGATGCACGCGCGGCAGGGCGCGATGATCGCCTACCGCGGCGACCTGCAGTTCGAGCGCAAGGGCCAGGGCGTGGGCGGCATGCTCAAGCGTGCGGTGACCGGTGAGGGTCTGCCGCTGATGGCGGTGCGCGGCCAGGGTGAGGCGTGGTTCGCGCACGAGGCGCAGAACTGTTTCATCGTCGACATCGAGCCGGGCGACGTCCTCACCGTCAACGGCCGCAACGTCCTGTGCTTCGACGCGACGCTGTCGTACGAGATAAAGACGGTGAAGGGTGCGGGCGTCACGGGCGGCGGCCTCTTCAACAGCGTCTTCACGGGTTCCGGGCAGCTCGGTCTGGTCTGTGACGGCAACCCGCTGGTGATTCCGGTGTCGCCGCAGCAGCCGGTGTACGTCGACACGGACGCGGTGGTCGGCTGGACCGCGAACCTGGACACGTCGCTGCACCGCTCGCAGTCGATCGGCTCCATGATCAGGGGTGGTTCCGGCGAGGCGGTGCAGCTGCTGCTGCGCGGCGAGGGGTACGTCATCGTGCGGCCGAGCGAGCTGACCCAGCAGAAGCCGTCGCAGCACTAGGGCCCTAGGTCCTGGTGGGTCCCGCTCAGGCCCTAACGGGTGGGGCGGGGCCGGTCCGGGTGGCTGATCGCTTCCCAGGGGGCGAGGTTCCAGGGGCTGGTCCGGTTCGCCGGGTCCAGGAGGGCCTTCAGGTGGGCGTCGGAGACGGCCTGGGGCGCGGGGAAGTCCTGGTCCTGCGTGCCGTGGAGGCTCTCCCGCCAGACCTGCCTGCCGAGGAGGTAGTGGTCGGCGTACTCCTGCCAGGAGGCGTACGTCCCCGCGACCGTCGGCACGACGTTCTTGAGCCGGTTCCAGGTGTCGGCCTCGCTCAGCATGCCGCAGGCGTAGCCGCGCCGGGAGATGTCCACGTACAGCGCGATGTCCCAGGCCAGGGGCGCCACACCGGTGCGCCGCCGGGCCATGGCACGGTAGCCGGTGCTGGCGAGTCCGCTCAGGCGCCCGAGCAGCTGCTCGGGGGCGGTGATCTCCCACTGCTCGGCCAGCCACGTCTGGGCCTTGCCGTCGTCGACGCGGGTGAACGGATACAGGGTGGTCCGGGAGGCGTCCTTGTCCCGGCTGACCGGTGCGCTCAGCGACACCATCCAGAGCTGGTGCATGGTGAGCGGCGTCGGGTACTTGGACTCGACCCTGGGCTTTCTCCACTTCCATATGGCCATGCGCCCGCACCTTACGTCACGGCACTTCACCCCGGCTCCGGGCGTTGGCATAGGCGGTCGCGGCCCGTAGCCGCTCCGAGGTGGTGGCGGTCCGCAGCGCGTCGGGCGAACAGTCCCACTCCCGTCCGCCGCCGAAGGGGCGGAGCTGGACGTAGGGCCCTTCGTGGCCCATCACGCGGCCCACTTGTCCGGTGCGGGTGTCCACGGCGTAGACGCCGACCGGCAGATACAGGTTCACTTCGGCTCACCGCCCGCCAATTCAATGAGCGGGCAGGGGGCTTCGCGGGCCCAGGATGTGGGGCCGATCCGCAATGACGGAAGAATAATTCCGGCCCGCGCGAGTGCGGCACGCAATTCCTTCACGGTCCCCTCCGCTTCTTCGACGCACGGCGCCGAGTGCGTCTGTCCATCAGCCATGAAGGGGCTCCCCTTTCCCATCGGATTTCACGCTTCACGTGCCGATGGCGACGGCCTCGTCCTACACTCGACAGGAGTCTGTGCCGCACAACTGCTGTGCAGTGAAAGGTGGTTGGCCATGGCCAATGGTTCGCGGCAGGCGGCTTGGGAGTTCTTCGGGGCGGAGTTGAGGCGGCGCCGTGAGGATGCGGGGCTCACGCAGGTGGGGCTGGGTGAGCGGGTATTCGTATCCGGCGGATACATCGGCCTATTCGAACAGGCCATTCGGAAACCCCAGTTGGATGTGGCGCAGCGACTCGACGAGGTTCTGCACACTGACGGTATTTTCGAGCGAATGTGCCGCAAGCTCATCAAGGACCAGCCGTATACGGAGTACTTCGCGCATGCTGCGGAGTTGGAGCGGCTGGCGACGGAGATCTCCGACTTCGCTCCGGCAGTGGTCCCGGGCCTTCTGCAGACCTCTGAGTACGCACGAGCCGTCTTCCTGGGCAGCAACCCTCTTGCCACCGACGAGTACGTCGAGGAGCTCGTCAGGGCTCGTATGGACCGCACGCTGATCCTCAAGGACGCGACACGGCCGGTGTACTGGGCGATCCTGCACGAGACTGCCCTGTGTGTACCGGTCGGCGGGCCCGCCGCGATGGCCCGGCAGCTCGATCACATCGCGGCGATGGCACGCGAGCGCAGGGTGGTGGTCCAGGTGCTCCCGTTCGCGGCCGGGGCGTACTCGCCGATGGGCAAGATGATGCGGCTCATGGAGTTCGAGGACGCACCGCCAACTGTCTATACAGAGGCCGTGTTTTCGGGGAACTTGCTGGACGATCCGGCTGTGGTGAAGCGGACCAGGTCGTCTTACGATCAGCTCAGGGCCGTCGCTTTGTCGCCGGAGGCGTCCCTGGATCTGATCGATTCGGCGTCGGAGGTTTTCAGACGATGCGCGAGTACGACCTGAGCAACGCCCGTTGGCGCAAGAGCAGCCACAGTGGCGGCGACGGCGGAGAGGAATGCATAGAGGTCGCGTACGACTTCGTAGGCGCCGCCCGCTGGCGCAAGAGCACGTACAGCAATGGCGAGGGCGGCAGCTGCGTCGAGATCGCGTCCGACTTCGTCCCCGGCATCATCCCCGTCCGTGACAGCAAGGCCCCGCAGGGCCCCGCCCTGCTCATCGGCGCCGAAGCCTGGGCCGCGTTCGTGGTGGGCGTCGCGCGCTGAGCGTCGCGTTGCCCTTTCGTTCCATGTCGATGATCTGAAGGACCCGGGTGCCGAGCCCGGTGCACGGCCTCACCGCACGCGGGTGAGCGGCTCTCCGTCCAGGATGCGCGTCTCGGACTCGGTCGCCTGACGCTTCCATTCCGGGGCGAGGGCGGTGTACGTCGTGACGTCGTGCCAGATGCCGCTGGTGTGGAACAGCTGCCGCAGGTTGGCCTCCGGGGTGAACCCGGCGGCCCGCATGACGCCTTGCATGTGGGTGTGGTCGCTCCGGTGGCCCGCCCACACGCGATGCAGGCCCAGCTGACCGAAGGCGTAGGCCAGCAGCAGACGGCCCGCTTCGTGGGTGTGGCCGCTGGCGGGTGAGCCCGGCAGTACGACGAGGCCGGTGATCATCGCGTTGCTGCCGTAGTCCTCGCGCAGGAGACCGATGGTGCCGATCATGGTGTCCGGCTCGGGAGAGGGCGGGCAGACCGCGAGCGTGTACTTGCGGCGGGATTCCGTGAGCGGTTGGGCCAGCGCGTGGATGAAGGACTTCTCGGCCTGCGGTCTGTCGAGGCGGTCGGTGCCGAGGTACCGGGTCAGGCCCCGGTGCGTGAAGATCCGTACGTAGGTCTCCCGGTCGTCGAGACACAGTTCTCGCAGCCGCAGGTGTGTGCCGTGCAGTGCGGGCATCGCGCTCACCGGGCGCCCTCGGCGGTGGGCGAGACACGGGAGGCGGGGGCGTCGGCGGCGGGGATCAGGGCGTCGAGATCGACGCTGTAGCTGCCCGAGGGGACGGGCTCGCCCAGCAGGATGCGGCGGGCGCTGTCGGTGACCAACGCCCCGCCGAGCAGGACCCCGCTGGCGAGTTGCGGCCAGCTGGAGAGGGTGCGCCCGACCTGCGGGAGCGCCGCGGTCATCGCGGGGCTGAGTCGTTCGGCGCCCACGGCCCGCATCATGAAGGCCGTCAGCGCGGCGCGGTCGAGCTGTCGTACGTCGGCGGCGGTCGTCTCTCCGATGCGGCCGTGGAAGAGAGGGCGGTCCGGTTCCATGTCGAAGCGCTCGATGTCGAGCAGACCGCGGTCGTTCGCCTCCATGAGGACGGGAACCCTTTGCTCGCGGGCCAGTTCACGGGCGGCGACCTTGGCCCACGGGCTGTCGCATTCCTCGATCATCAGATCAGGTCCGGCCTTCACGAACGCGGCCAGCGAGGCCTCGTCGAGGCCTTCCCGGTAGATCTCGACGTGGAGGTAGGGGTCCAGCTCGGCCATGACCCGTGCGCACAGCACCGTCTTCTCGACGCCCAGTTCGTGGACGCCGGCCCGCAGCCGGTTGAGGTTCGACAGGCTCAGGCGGTCGAAGTCGGCGAGGAGGAAGGTTCCACCGACGCCTTCCGCCGCGCACGCCAGTGCGGCGGCGGCACCCACGGAGAGGCCGATCACCCCGATTCTCCGGGTGAGCAGGGCACGCTGCTGGGAGCGGGTGATCTTTCCGCGGTTGCGGTCGGTACGAACGAGCCGGTACTCGTCCCTGGGCAGTACGTGCACGAGACGGCCCGACCACGGGTACCAGGCCCAGGTCCCGTACGCGTCGCCGGGGACGCCATCGGTCACCCGGGAGACGGCGGCCGCCAGTTCCGCACCCGCGAGCCCCGCGCCGGGCGAGAGACAACGGACGAGCTCTTCGAGCTGTGCGCCGATCTGGTCGTGGACGTCGCGCACCCGGCCGGACGCGCGGAGATCGTGCAGAGCTTCGCGCTCCGATGGCCTGGAGAGATCGAACAGGACAGGGCGAAACGATTCCCCGTGGTGAGCACGCGTCGGTTCGGCCACTGAAGTGGAGTTGTTCACGAGCGCCAAAAATAGCCGGGTGATCGACACCTTCGACGGCCCATCACCCTGGGGCGCACTCTCGAATTGATCTTCGTATGACGTACGCCCCCTGCCCCTCCCGTGCCCCCCTCATGCGCCCTCTGACCTGGGACCGATCAGGCCTCGGGCGGCCGTCTCACGCCGATAGCGCACCTCGGCCCGCCCCTCGACCTCCACCTCGCCCACGGCCACGAACCCGGCACGGACGAGCACTGCCCGCGACCCGGCGTTGTCGGCGTACGTCGCCGCCCGCAGCGCGCGCAGCCCGTACTCGGCACCGGCGATCCCGCACGCCTGCCGCACGGCGGAGGTGGCGAGACCGCGCCCGGTCGCCCGCTCGGCGATGCGGTATCCGAGCTCGGCCCCGCCATCCTCCACATCCACAAGATTGACGCGGCCGAGCACCGCCCCCTCTTCGTCCACGAGCACATGGAAGTGACAGCTGCCGTCCGCCTGTTCGGCGAGCAGGGCCGCGTGCCGCGCGGAGAATCCGGTGAAGTAGGCGTCGCCACGATCAGGGACGGACTTGGCGAAATACCCCCGGTTCTCCCGCTCGAAGGCGAGCAGGGCGGGAGCGTGGTCGGGGCGCAGGCGCTGGAGTTCGGGCATGGCGGCAACTTAACCGGGGGTCGCGGGCCGACGCCTCGGCTTTTCACCCCGGAGGCCCCCGTGCCCCCGCGCCCCGTGGCCGTCGCTGTCAGTGCCGGGCGGTAGCGTCCATCGTCCGGACCGCCCCCCCCACATCGAGGAGAAGCCGTGGGCAACGCCTACTCCCCCATACCCGAGTTGAATCTGCTGAAGGAGTTCCACGACGGGCCGGGGCAGGCAGGATTCTCCGCCGGGTTCGAGATGTACGAGTACGGGTGGCGGGACGCGGGCCTCGTCCAGTGGCTGGACATGACCGACTCCCCGGAGCTGCGGGCCCGCCTCGACCGGCTCGTGCCCTTCGCCCAGGCCACCGGCTCCGGTTCGTTCTACGCGCTGTGGCGCTGCGACGACCGCGCGGATCTGGCGACGCTGCCCGTCGTCTTCTTCGGCGACGAGGGCGACCTCGATGTCGTGGCGTCCGGCCTGCGGGACCTGTTCCGCCTGCTGGCGATCGACGACGAGTGCTATCTGCCCGAGGACGAGTGGGACGACGACGATGAGCACAGCGTGGGACACGGGGAGTATCTCGACTGGCTGAAGGAGAGGTTCGGCCTCACCGCGCCCGAGGCCGCCGACCCCATCATCGACCGCGCACGCGACGAGTACGGCCTGCGCTTCATGGACTGGCTCCTGGAGTTCTCCCCGGAGTACGTGGTCGAAGCCCTCCGCGAAAACCTTGGCGCGTAGCCCTCCGGTCACGGTCAGCGACGCACGCCGCGTTTCGGCGTCACGCGGACCGTCACGCTCAGGTTTCGTTCGTCCAGGATGATGTGGATGCGGGAGCCGTCAGTGGTGACCCGCGTCCGTGCCTGCACCCCCGCCGGGAGATCCGGCAACGTCGGGAGTACCCCGCGTTCCGTTCGTACCCGGTCGAGGAGTTCCCGCATTTCCTTGGGGGCGGGGCGGGTGCCCAGGTACCAGGCCGCGCCCTTGCCGTATGTGTGGCGGGTCACCGCTGGGGTGCCGTGGGGGAAGGTGGTGATCGTCTCCGCTCCCTCCAGGTGGATCTCCTCCGTCCAGGTGCCGTCGGGGCGGGGGTCGAACTCCTCCACGCGCAGGCCGAGCAGGGCGCGGAAGGGGGCCGGGTAGCCGCCGAGGTGGACTCGGTCGTGTTCGTCGGTGATTCCGGAGAAGTAGGACATGACCACCGTGCCGCCGGTTCTGACATACGTGCAGATACGTTCCGCAGTCTCGTTCGTTACCGAGTAAAGGTTGGGGATCAGGAGCAAGCGATACCGGGTCAAGTCCGCCAAGTCCGTGTTCGCTGACACCACGTCGCACGCCACCGACGCGTCGTACAGCGGCTTGTGGTGGGCCAGGGCCGCGTCCAGGAGCCGTACGTCCGTGCTGGGGTGCGCGTCCAGTTCCAGGGCCCACCAGCTGGGCCAGTCCAGGAGCAGGGCCGCGTCCGCCCGCTCGGGTCGGGACCCCAACAGCTCGGGATACGAGGCCAGTTCCGCGCCCAGCTCCCGCACCTCCCGGAAGATCCGCGTCTCCCGGCCCCCGTGCGGCACCATCGCCGAGTGGAACTTCTCCGCACCCCCGCGCGACTGTCGCCACTGGAAGAACAGCACCGAGTCCGCGCCGTGCGCCACCGCCTGCCAGCTGTCCAGGCGCATCCGGCCCGGCGGCTTCCTGCCGTTGCGCTCACGCCAGTTGACCGCTCCCGGCGCCTGTTCCAGGAGCAGCCACGGCCGGCCGCCCTTCAGGCCGCGCATGACGTCGTACGAGAAGGCCGTCCGGTGCGGGGCGGACTCGTCGTGCGGGTCCGGGTAGGAGTCGTACGCGATCACGTCCAGGTGGGGGGCCCATGCGAACAGGTCAAGGGTTTTTGCCAGCGGGACGAAGTTCGTCGTGACCGGTACGTCCGGTGTGATGCGGGTCAGGACCTCCTTCTCCGCCAGGTAGCACGCGAGGAGCTCGTCCGATGAGAAGCGCCAGTAGTCCAGCTGCTGGGCCGGGTTGCGGAACGAGGGGGCCTTGCGCGGGGTGTGGATCTCCTCGAAGGTGCCGTAGCGCTGCGACCAGAAGTCCGTCGACCAGGCCTCGTTGAGTTCCGCCACCGTGCCGTAGCGCTCCCGCAGCCAACCGCGGAACGCCGCCGTAGACACCTCGCAGTGGCAGTGGCGCGAGATGTGGCAGCCGTATTCGTTGCCGATGTGCCAGAGGGCCAGCGCGGGGTGCGTGCCGTAGCGCGTGGCCAGGCGCTCGGCGAGGCGTACGGCGTGTGTGCGGTGGACCGGGCTCGACGGGCACCAGTGCTGGCGGGAGCCGGGGTGGAGCCGGACCCCGTCCTCCGTGACCGGGAGGACGGAGGGGTGCAGGCGCGTCAGCCAGGGAGGCGGGGACGCCGTCATCGTGGCCAGGCTGACCGCGACGCCCGCCTCCGCCAGGCGGTCCATGTGACCGTCGAGCCAGGTGAAGTCGTACGTCCCCGGGGCGGGCTCCGTCTTCGCCCAGGAGAAGATCCCGAGCGTCACGAGATTCACGCCCGCCTCGCGCATCAACTCGGCGTCCTCGGCGTGCACTTCGGGCCCCCACTGCTCGGGGTTGTAGTCCCCGCCGTACCCGAGGGACGTGAGGCGCCCGTAGAGGTGTCGCAGGCGCGCGGTCTCATCCATGGCCGACAACGTAGGACGTGGGCTCACCGGTCGCCAGAGGCGGAGGAAGCGGAGGAACCGGAGGGCGAGGAGAACGTGTTTGCCGGCGCCAGGCAGACCGGGTCCGGCACTGCACATCCCCCGGTCGGCTCGGCGGGCTGGCAGAGCATCAGTGCCACGTCGTCGGCGAGGGGCGCCCCCGTGTGCTCGGTCACTCGCGCGTAGAGCGCGTCCAGCGCGTCCGACGCCAGCGGTTCGGCCAGCGCGTCGGCGGCACCCTCGCTCAGCGGGAAGTCGGCGCCGTCCGCGTCCCGCGCCTCGCTGAGTCCGTCCGTGTAGAACAGCATCCGGTCACCGGGCTGCAGCCAGCCCCGGTGCATCACGGGCTTCGAGCCGAGCCCCAACGGCACGGCGGGCGAAGGGGGTTCGAGCAGCTTGACCCGCTGACCGACCCGCAGTGGCGCGGGATGCCCGCAGTTGACGAGCCGCACCTCACCCGGGGCGAACTCGGCGAAGACCGCGGTGACGAAGTCCTCCGGGCCCAGCTCCGGCGTGATCCGCGCGTCCAGCGCCCGCGCCAGGTCGGGCAGGCGCGGGGTGGTGTAGGCGAGGTCGCGGAAGGCTCCGATGACCCCGGCCGAGATCCGCAGCGCCTCCAGGTCATGACCGCGTACGTCCCCCATGAACACCCGGAGCCCGTACGGCGTGTGCGCGATGTCGTACACGTCCCCGGCCACCGTCGCCCCCTGGACCGGGCAGTGGTGCCGGGTGCAGACGTCGATGCCGCCGATCTGCTCGGACACCGGCCGCAGGATCGCGCCCTGCGCCGCCCGCGCCACTTCCGTGGCCCGGGCCAGCGCGACCGCTCCCGCGCTCTGCCGGGCGGCGACGACGACGGCCAGCGCGCCTCCCGCGAGCAGCACCAGGAACTCCACCAGGAAGGGCGGGCCCGGGGCCGCGGGGAAGCTGCGCGTCACGCCCGCCGTCACGGCGAGGAGCACCGTCCAGCCTGCCGTGGCGGCCGTGTGCCGGACACCGTGCCGGACGCAGGACGCCATGGGGCCGATCAGCAGCATGGCGGCGGCGGGCTCCCAGCCCGCGGCGAAGATTCCCGGAGCGGCGAGAACGGAGCAGACGGTCAGGGGCAGCACACGGCTCACCCTCGCGCCCCACCGCTCACGCCATCCTTCACGGATGGCCATGCGCAGGCCCCCTGACTCTGTGTAACCCCGCTCCGGTGAACGGCAACTATGGCGTAAGCGCCATGGATTCACTGCCCGTTGACAGGAGCAGGGCCCTTGATGATCAGGACTGACTCCGTCATGCGGGTATTTGCACGTCCGGCCGGTGAGGGGGTGCAACTTGCGGCAACCACGGCCCTGCCGGGCCCTCGCGGAGGAGACTGCGGGTCGTGAACCTCCCCAACCTCCCCACCCATCTCCCCTCGGGCCATCTCCCCTCGGAGACGACGAGTTTCATCGGGCGCACGGCGGAACTGAGCGCCATCGAAGTCCTGTTGGGAGAGTCACGCCTCGTGACGTTGACCGGAGTGGGCGGCGTCGGCAAGTCGCGCCTGGCGCTGCGGGCCGCCCGCCGTGCCGAGCGGGTCTTCGCCCACGGGGCGCGGCTGATCCAGCTGGCACCGCTGCGCGAGGCGTCGCTGCTCGGGGCCGTACTCCTCGAAGAGCTGTGCCTGGCCGACCAGAGCACCAGGCCCGCCGAGGACGTGGTCGCCGAGTGGCTCGCCGACAAGCAGCTCCTCCTGGTCCTCGACTCGTGCGAGCACCTCGTCGAGGCGTGCGCCCGGCTGGTGCGGACCCTCCTGGACGCCGCGCCGCGCCTGCGGGTCCTGGTCACCAGCCGGCAGCCGCTGGGCCTGCCCGGCGAGCGGAGCCTGGAGGTGTGCCCGCTGCCTGTTCCGCCACCTCTCACCGAGGGGAATGCCGCGCCGGAGTACAGCGACGCGCTGGCGCTCTTCGCGGACCGGGCCGCCACCTCGACCGCCGCCGCGGCCTCGGACTCAGCCTACGAACCGGGCTCCGCGGGACAGGCGTCGGCGGCGGCCGTCTGCCGTCGCCTCGACGGCATCCCGCTGGCCATCGAACTCGCGGCGGCGCAGCTCGGTGAACTCTCCGTCGAGCAGCTCAACGACCGGCTGCAGCACCGCTTCGAGGCGCTGAGCGTCCAGGACGGGGCCCGGATCACCGATCTGCCCCGCCACCGGACCCTGCGCACCACCATCGGCTGGAGCCACGAGCTGTGCGAACCGCTGGAGCGGCTGCTGTGGGCCCGGCTCTCGGTCTTCATCGGCGGTTTCGACCTGAGCGGCGCGCGGGCCGTGGGCGCGGGCGGCCCGATCTCCGCCGGGGAGGTCGAGCGGCTCCTGGACGGCCTGGCGGCCAAGTCCCTCGTACGCCGCCGCACCGACGCGGAGCCCGGCACGGAGGAGGGCGCGGACACGGACCCTCTGGGGCCGCCGCGCTACAGCATGCTCGACACCGTGCGCGAGTACGGCGCGCACTGGCTGAGCGAGCTCGGCGAGGCGGAGACGGCACGGCGCAGGCACCGGGACTTCTACCGGGAGCTGATGCTGCGGGCCGACGCCGAGTGGATGGGGCCGCACCAGGTGTCCTGGTACACACGGCTCGCGGCGGACCACGCCAACCTCCGTACCGCCCTTGACTTCTGCCTGACGCGGGGTGAGGGCGTCGCTGCCCTGGAGATGGGCGGGGCGCTGTGGTTCTTCTGGTTCGCCTGCGGGTTCGCGCGCGAGGGCAGGCACTATCTGGAGCAGGCGCTCGACCTGTGCCACGAGCCGGGCCCGGAGCGCTCCAAGGCCCTGTGGGCGTGCGGTCTCGCGGCGCTCGGCCAGGGTGACGTCGATGCCGTGTTCCGGCTCGCGTCCGCACTCCGCGAGTCCGTCGGGGGCGCCGGGGCCCCGGACGCGCACACCGCCTCCTACCTCGAATGTGCTGCCCTGACCCTGCGCGGGGACCAGCGTCGGGCCGCCGCGCTGCTCGACGCGGTGCGGGAGTCCCCGGGCGAGGCGGGCGAGGGGGGCGAGGCGGGCCAGGTCGGCGCGGGGAAGAGCGGAGGCGCTTTCCGGGAGGCCTGGCTCCTGCTCAAGGTGACGCACTCGTTCGTCCACGTCCATCGCGGGAACTTCACCGCGGCGGCCGACACGGCCGACGAGCTGTGCGCCCGCAGCGAGCAGCTCGGCGAACGGTGGATGCGCGCCTGGGCCGAATACACCCGGGCCCTGGCGTCCGCCGCGCTCGGCCACCCCTCCGAGGCCGCCGCCCATGCCCGCAGGGCGCTGGAGGGCAAGGCCCTCCTGCACGACAGCCTCGGCACGGTCATGGCGATCGACCTGCTCGCCTCGACCGCCGCCGCATCGGACCGGGGCCGGCACGCGGCACGGCTGCTCGGCATCGGCCAGCACCTGTGGCAGGCCATCGGCCCCTCCCAGATGGGCTCGCCGGAACTGCGCGCCGCCCGCCGCGAGTCAGAGCTGCTGAGCAGGAAGTCCATCGGCGACACGGCGTACGAGGAGGAATACCGCACAGGCCTGGACGCGGGCGCGGCCGACGGCGTCGCCTACGCCCTCGCCGCCACCCCGCAGGGCCACGACCGATAGCGCCGTACCCGCGGGGCGTACTCCGCCGCCCCTCTACCTCACGCCCCCTACCCCACGCCCCGCGACTCCTGCCCCGAGCGTGCCTCGATCCCCCGGAAGTGGTCCGCCATCGCCCGCTGGGCCCGCTCGACGTCCCGCGCCCGCAGCGCCGTCACGATGTCCCGGTGTCTGCGCACCGTCACCTCCGGAGCGGGGTCACGGGCCCACCCCCGCACGCCCGCGACCCGGTGGAAGACGTTCCAGAACGCGCCGAGCAGCTGCGGCACCAGTTCGTTGCCCAGCGAGCGGTAGAGCGTCTCGTGGAACTCGCGGTCGAGGTCGGGGAAGGCGGCGCCCGTGACCGCCGACTCCTCCATCTTCCGGACCAGGGACTCCAGTTGGGACAGTTCGTCGTCTTTGAGAAGGACCGCGACCCGGCGCACCAAGCCCTCTTCGAGGACCTCGCGCACCTGGAGGATCTCCGCGAGCGCGTGGGTGTCGTCCGCGAGCTGCACCAGCGTACGGAAGGTGAGGCCGTCGGCCAGCGGCATCAGCGACGCCTGTCCGACATACGTTCCGTAGCCGTGTCTGATCTCCACGATGTCCAGGGCCTGGAGCGCCTTGAGTGCCTCGCGCACCGAGTTCCTGCTGACCCCCAGTTCCTCCATCAGCTCGGCCTCGGTGGGCAGCAGCGCGCCCGGCCGGAGTTTTCTGTCGAGGATCAACTGCATGACTGCGCGCTGGACTTGGCTGCCCACACGCCGTTCGCGGACTGGCTCCTGAGGCATGCGGCACATCGTAGGCACGGTTGACATCCCACGTCCCACCTCCGGACCGACATCGTTCGGGACGGCCCCGATTCGGATCCGTGCGCGATCTCTTGACCGGCCATCGCGGCGCTCCTATGGTCGCCACGCCACTACGACGTAGGACGTGGGATCTCTCAAGGGAGACACAGTGAGCGACCAGAAGACCAGCATCGCCTCCACCGGACCCGCACCGGACCGCCGGTCCTTCCTCAAGTACACCGGTGCGCTGGGCGCGGCGGCCGCCCTCACCACCTCGCTCTCCGCCTGCTCGTCGGGGCCCGAGTCCACGAATGACGCGGGAGGGGGTGGCGGCACGGGCGGCGACTCCACCCTCACCGCCGTCATCGGCTATGGGAACGACGGCAGTTGGGACCCGACACAGACCGCGTCCGCCTTCGCGATGGCCGGCAACGAACACATCTACGAGGGCCTGCTCAACACCGACCCCATCACGCGCGAGCCGTACCCCGCGCTCGCCACGCAGATCCCCTCCGACCACAAGGCGACCACCTGGAAGTTCGCGCTGCGGCCCGGCGCCAAGTGGCACGACGGGAAGCCCGTGACCGCCGACGACGTGGTGTTCGTCTTCGACCGCATCCTGGACCCGAAGACGCAGACGCTGGCCAAGGGCTTCTTCGAGAGCTGGCTGAAGGGCGTCAAGAAGATCGACGCGACCTCCGTCGAACTCACCCTGAAGTTCCCCTTCCCGGACGGTCTGGCCCGGCTCTCCCTCGCCAAGATCATGCCGAAGCACGTCTTCTCCAAGCCGGGCGCCTGGGACGACGCGACCAAGGGCAAGGCGGTGGGCTCGGGCCCGTACAAGCAGGCGTCGCACCACCCGAAGTCCAACACCACCTTCGAGGCGTTCGGCGACTACAACGGCCCGCGCAAGGCCGCCTTCAAGAAGATGAACTGGCTGACCATCGTGGACGCGGCACCCCGCGTCGCGAAGATCTCCGGTGGCAGCGCGGACGCGGAGATCTCCGACAACATCCCCTACGCCAACATCGAGCAGCTCAAGAAGGACGGGCTGACCGTCGAGGGCGGGGCGGGGATGAACAACCTGTTCCTGATGTTCAACACCGCGCACAAACCCTTCGACGACGTCCGCGTGCGGCAGGCGCTGCACTACGCCATCGACACCGAGAAGATGATCCAGGTCGCGCTCAAGGGGCACGGCAAGGCGTCGACCTCGTTCCTCAACGAGTCCAACCCCGCCTACCGCCCGGCGAAGTCGGTCTACGCGTACGACCCGGCGAAGGCGAAGAAGCTCCTGAAGGAGGCCGGGGTCAAGGATCTGTCGATCAACCTCATGGCGGTGAACGTCAGTTGGATCGTCGACTGTCTGCCGACCATCAAGGCGTCATGGGACGCGATCGGCGTCAAGACGACCCTCGACCCGCAGGAGACGACGGCCGTCTTCACCAAGATGGACCAGAAGAAGGACTACCAGATCGTCGCGGCGGCCTCGAACCCCAACCAGTTCGGCATCGACCCCGACCTGATCATGCACTACAACTACGGGCCCGAGAACCTGTGGATGGGCTATGCCCGCTGGGCGGACAACTCCGTGGCCAAGAAGCTCTTCAAGGACATGGACCAGGCGACGCGCGAGCCCGACGCGGCCAAGAAGAAGACCATGGTCCAGGACTACATCGACACCGTCGCCGAGCAGGCGGTGATCTACCCGGTCGTGCACAACGAGCTGATGACCGCCTGGGACCCGGAGAAGCTCACCGGCATCAAGGCCCAGCCCTACCCGGGCATCAACCTCCTCCAGGCCAAGTGGGCGACGTGACCGCGGTCCTCAGAATCCTGGCCCGCCGCCTCCTCCTGCTCGTCCCGCTGCTGCTCGGCATCGTCCTGTTCGTCTTCCTCGTGATGCGCTTCTCGGACATCGACCCGGCGTCGGCGTTCTTCCAGGGCGCCAATCCGACCCCGGAGCAACTGCACGAGTTCCGCGAGGAGAACGGCCTGCTCGATCCGCTGCCGGTGCGCTACGTCGCGTTCGTCGGCGATCTCCTCCAGGGCGACATGGGCATCAGCGTGCTCACCCGCTCACCGGTGGTGGAGCAGGTCACCACCGCGCTCCCGCTCACCGTGCAGCTGACCTTCATGGGCCTGGGCATCGCCGTGGTGATCTCGCTGCTGCTCGGCGTGACCGCCGCGATCTACCGCGACCGGCTGCCCGACCAGCTGATCCGCGTCATCTCGCTGACCGGGGTGGCGGCGCCCGGCTTCTGGCTGGCGCTGCTCATGATCCAGTACTTCGCGGTGGAGGCGGGCTGGTTCCCGACCGGCGGCTACGTCAACCCCGGCGACTCGCTCACCGGCTGGCTGAAGACGATGACGCTCCCCGCGCTCGCGCTCTCCCTGCCGGTGGCCGCCGGGCTCACCCGCGTCATCCGCACGGCCGTGGTCGAGGAACTCGACAAGGACTACGTGCGGACGGCGATCGGCAGCGGTCTGCCACCGGTCGTGGTGGTCGGCCGGAACGTCCTGCGCAACGCCCTCATCAACCCGCTGACCGTGCTCGGTCTGCGCGTCGGCTATCTGCTCGGCGGAGCGGTCGTCATCGAGACGATCTTCTCGCTGCCCGGCATGGGGAAGCTGATGATCGACGCCGTGAAGAACGGCGACCCGGCCGTCGTGCAGGGCGTCGTCATCACGACGGCCGTCGGATTCGTGATCGTGAACCTGGTCCTCGACATCCTCCACCTGCTGGTCAATCCGCGTCTGAGGGGGGCCTGATGGTCACGTCGCGCACAGCTCTGACCGAGCGGCTCTCGCGGCCCGGCATCCGGCTGCGCTCCCTGCGCCGCCTCCCCCTGCTCTCGCGCGTCGCGGTGGGCGTGGTCGGGGTGGTCGTCCTCGTGGCGCTCTTCGCGCCGCTGCTCGCCCCGCACGACCCGCTCGACCAGCAGCCCCAGGTCGACGGCACGGGACACCCCTCCGCGGACCACTGGATGGGCCAGGACAGCCTCGGCAGGGACATCCTCAGCCGGCTGATGTACGGGGCGCGCTGGTCCCTGGCGATCGGGCTCGGGGCGACGCTGCTCGCCCTGCTGGTCGGCGCCCTGCTCGGGGCGATCGCGGCGACCTCGCGCAAGGCGGTCGACGAGACGCTGATGCGGGGCCTGGACATCGTCATGGCGTTCCCGGGGATCGCGCTCGCCGCCGTGCTCGTGGCGGTCTTCGGCGGCGGCATCCTCGTCCTGATCTGCGCCATCGCGTTCCTGTTCACACCGCCGATCGCCCGGGTCGTGCGCGCGAACGTGATGGATCAGTACGGCGAGGACTACGTCGTCGCCGAACGCATCGTCGGCGCCCGCACCCCGCACATCCTCATCAGGCACGTGGCCATCAACTGTGCCGCGCCGATCCTGGTGTTCTGCACGGTGCAGGTCGCCGAGGCCATCGTCTTCGAGGCCTCGCTGTCGTTCATCGGCGCGGGCGTGCGGCCCCCGGACCCGTCCTGGGGCAGCGTCATCGCCGACGGCAAGAACATGGTGCTGCTCGGCGGCTGGTGGGCGACGGTCTTCCCCGGCCTGCTGATGCTGATCACGGTCCTGTCCCTGAACATCCTCTCCGAGGGCGTCTCGGACGCATGGGCGGCGCCCGTCTCCCGCGACGTGCCGGGCGGGGCCCGCAAGGAGGACCGCCTCGAAGCCCCCGAGCCGGGCAGCGGAAAGGTTCTGGAGCTGCCGGGCCTGACGGAGGCGGCCCAGCGGCTGCGCTCCCGCGCCCGCCCGCTGCCGGAGGGCACTCCGGTGCTGACCGTCTCCGGCCTCACGATCGGCTTCGACGCCCGGCACGGCGGCGTGGACATCGTCGACGGCATCAGCTTCCACGTGCGGCCGGGTGAAGTCCTCGGCCTGGTGGGCGAGTCGGGCTGCGGCAAGTCGCTCACCGCGCTGACCGTGATGGGCCTGGAACCGAAGGGCGCCCGCATCGGCGGCCAAGTGACGTTCGACGGCGCGCAGTTGACCGGGATGCCGATGCGCACCCGCAGGCGGCTGCTCGGCCACGACATGGCGATGATCTACCAGGACGCCCTGTCCTCCCTCAACCCCGCGATGACGGTCCGGGCCCAGCTCAAACAGGTCGTACGGCGGGGAGGGCGCCGCACGGCGGTCGAGCTCCTCGAACTCGTCGGCCTCGACCCGGACCGCACCCTGCGCAGCTATCCGCACGAGCTCTCCGGCGGGCAGCGTCAGCGCGTCCTGATCGCGATGGCGCTCTCCCGCGACCCGAAGCTGATCGTCGCGGACGAGCCGACGACCGCCCTGGACGTCACCGTGCAGGCCCAGGTCATCCAGCTGCTGCTGCGCCTGCGCGAGGAGCTGGGCTTCGCGCTGATCCTCGTCTCGCACGACCTGGCCCTGGTCGCGGACGTCACCGACCGGGTGGTCGTGATGTACGGCGGGCAGATCGTCGAGACGGGCGTGACGGCGGACCTCGTCGAGGCACCCTCGCACCACTACACGCGCGGCCTGCTCGGCTCGGTGCTCTCGCTCGAATCGACGGCCGAACGCCTCACCCAGATCAAGGGCGTCGTGCCCTCGCCCGCCGACTTCCCCGCGGGCTGCCGGTTCGCGGACCGGTGCCCCCTCGCGAGCGAGGTGTGCCGCACGACGGCGCCCCAACTCGTCGGCGGGGCACGGCACTCCATCGCCTGCCACCATCCGGCGCAGCAGCCGCCGCGGGTGCCGGACCCCAGGGGAAGCGAGGCCCTCAAATGACGACCCAGGATTCCGAAGACCTGATCACCCTCTCCGACGCGCACGTCGTGCACCGGGCGCGCTCGGGCGGGCTGTTCTCGCGTGACCGTGTGTACGCCCTGACCGGCGCCGATCTGACCATCGCGCCCGGCGAGACGGTGGGCGTCGTGGGCGAGTCGGGGTGCGGCAAGTCGACACTCGCGAAGGTGCTCGTGGGAGTGCAGCGGCCCACGGCGGGCACGGTGTCCTTCCGGGGGAGCGACCTGTGGACGATGCCGCCCGCCGAGCGGCGGGCCACGATCGGCCGGCACACCGCCATGATCTTCCAGGACCCGTCGACGGCACTGAACCGCAGGCTCACGGTGCGCCAGATCCTCCGGGATCCGCTGGACGTGCACAAGGTGGGCACGGCCGCTCAACGCGACGTACGCGTGCGGGAGTTGATGGCGCTCGTCGGGCTGCCCAAGGTCCTTGCGGACGGGCTGCCGGGGCAGCTCTCCGGCGGGCAGCGGCAGCGCGTGGCGATCGCGCGCGCACTGGCGCTGGAACCGGATCTCGTGGTGGCGGACGAACCGACGAGCGCCCTCGACGTCTCGGTGCGCGCGCAGATCCTCAACCTCCTCCTGGACCTGAAGGAGCGGCTCGGTCTGGCCCTGGTCTTCGTGTCGCACGACATCCAGACGGTGCGAAGGATGAGTGACCGGGTCATCACCATGTATCTGGGCAGGATCGTGGAGGAGTCACCGGCCCAGGAGATCCTGGACCGGGCGCGACACCCGTACACCCGGGCGCTCTTCTCGGCGACGCCCGGCCTCCTCGACCCCATCGACCCGATCCCGCTCGTCGGCCCGGTCCCGTCGGCCACCCGGCCGCCGAGCGGCTGCCCGTTCCGTACGCGGTGCTGGAAGGCGGACGACGCCTGCGCCGCCACCATGCCGGACTTCGCGTCGACGGAGGGGTCCGGGCACCGCTACCGCTGCCACCACCCCGTACGGGACGGCCAGTCCACGCACGAGCTAGTGATCCAGTCCGCCGCCACGGACACGAGCCCCAGGGAGAATCCATGACCGCCCACCCGTCGCCAGCCACCACCCCTCCAAGGATGCGCTTCGCGCCTTCCGAATCCCCGCTCACCGGTGTCGTACCGCCCGTCTGCACCCCCCTGACACCGGACCGCGAGGTGGACACGGCATCGCTCGTCAGGCTGGTCGACCACCTGGTGTCGGGCGGGGTCGACGGGCTGTTCGTCCTCGGCTCGTCGTCGGAGGCGGCGTATCTGACGGACCGCCAGCGCAGGCTGGTCGTCGAGACGGTGGCCGGTCACGTGGGGGGCCAACTCCCGGTCCTGGCAGGGGCGATCGACATGGCGACGCCACGGGTCCTCGACCACGTCCACTCGGTGACGGACGCGGGGGCGGACGGAGTGGTGGTGACGGCCCCCTTCTACACGCGCACCCACCCGGTGGAGGTGGCACGCCACTTCCGGCTGGTGGCGGCGGGATCACCGGTACCGGTCTTCGCGTACGACCTCCCGGTGGGCGTCCACACGAAACTGGCCGCGGAGCTCGTCCTTGAACTGGCGGCGGACGGCGTGCTCGCCGGTCTCAAGGACTCCAGCGGGGACGAGGGGAACTTCCGCGAGGTGGTGCTCGGGGCGCGGGGCCGGGCGGACCTCTCGGGCTTCAGTGTGCTGACGGGTTCGGAGACGACGGTGGACACGGCGCTCGCGATGGGCGCGGACGGGGTGGTGCCGGGCCTGGGGAACGTGGACCCGGAGGGGTACGCGCGGCTGTACCGCTCCTGCCGGGAGGGTGACTGGGTGCGGGCGCGGGCCGAACAGGAGCGGCTGTGCGGTCTGTTCGGGATGGTGCGGGTCGGGGATGCCGGGCGGATGGGCGGCAGCTCGTCCGCGCTCGGGGCGTTCAAGGCGGCGCTGCATCTGCGGGGCGTGATCGCGTGTGCGGCCACCGCTGAGCCGCAGGTGCCGCTCTCCTCCGGAGAGGTTGAGCGGGTGGGGAAGTTCCTGGCCGGGGCCGGGTTGTTGTAGCCCCCGACGTCCCTCTCCGGGGGGGGCGTCGCGTGCCGTCTGTCACCGGCTTCGCCGAGTTCGTCCTCGAACGCCGGACGGGCTGGAATTCTCCCCGGGCGGGCTGAGGCCGCGGAATCAGCCCGTCCCCGTCACTCCCGGCCGCACCAGCCCCGACTCGTACGCCACGATCACCAGCTGCGCCCGGTCCCTCGCCCCCAGCTTGCCCATGATCCGGCTGACATGCGTCTTCGCGGTCAGCGGGCTCAGCCCCAGCGACTCCGCGATCTCCGTGTTGTTCAGGCCGCGCGCCACCAGGGCGAGCACCTGGCACTCCCGCTCGCTCAGCTGCCCGGAGAGCACCTCCGGCAGGGACACCTCGGCCGGTGCCCGCAGGGCCCGTGCGATCAGCCGGGACGTCGGGCCCGGCGAGAGGAGCGACTCCCCCGCCGCCACCGTACGGATCGCCTCCAGGAGCTCCGCCGGCTTCGTGTCCTTGACCAGGAAGCCGGACGCCCCGGCCCGCAGCGCGTCGAGGACATGCTCGTCCGTGTCGTAGGTCGTCAGCATCAGCACCTTCACACCGGCCAGGTCCTCGTCCTGGGCGAGGAGCCGCGTCGCCTCGATCCCGTCGAGGTCGGGCATCCGGATGTCCATGACGATGAGATCGGCGCGCTCCGACCGGGCGAGGTCGACCGCCGAGCGCCCCGTGCCCGCCTGCCCCACCACCTCCATGTCCGGCGCGGACTCGACCAGCATCGCGAACGCCGCCCGCACCAGCGTCTGATCATCGGCAAGCAGTACACGGATCGTCATTGAAGCCCTCCCCCGGCAAACCCTGCAGACCCTACAGAGGCCAGCGGCAGCACGGCCGACACCGTGAACCCGCCGCCCTCCCTGGGCCCGGCCTCCAGGGTGCCGCCCACGCTCCGGGCCCGTTCCCGCATCCCGACGAGGCCGAACCCGGGCGTGTGGGACGGGGCGACGGCCGCCGTCCCGTCGTCCGTGACGGTCACCCGCAGCGCCGCGTCCGACGCGTGGATCCGCACCTGGACGGTGAGCCCGGGCCCGCCGTGCCGCACCGCGTTCGTCAGGGCCTCCTGCACGATCCGGTAGGCCGCGGCGCCGACGGCGGGCGGCGCCTGCGCCTCCCGTACCGCCAGCTCGACCTCGGCGCCTGACGTCCGCGCCGCCTCCGCCAGATCGGCGAGGCCGTCGAGCCCCGGCAGCGGGCCGCGCGGCTCATCGGCGGTGCCCGCCCGCAACACGTGCAGCGTGGCCCTGAGTTCGCCCCGCGCGGAGCGGCAGGTGTCGGCGATGTCGTCGAGCGCCTTGGCCACCGCCGCCCGGTCGAGCCGCTCCGGGTCGGCGGCCAGGACATGCGCCGCCACGGAGGTCTGGACGCCGACCAGGGTGATGCTGTGCGCGAGCAGATCGTGCAGATCGCGGGCGACGCGCAGCCTCTCCTCGGCGACCCGCCGCCGCGCCTCCTCCTCGCGCGTACGCTCCGCCCGCTCGGCACGTTCCAGTACGGAGGTGACGTACTGGCGGTGGATGCGCACATAGACGCCGAGCAGCAGCACGGAGACGACCCAGCCGGAGATCCTGAGCACGTCGGCCACCTGGTGCGGGGCGACGCTCGCGTTGACGGTCAGCGTGATGCCGACGACGAGGAGGCCGGTGATCAGGGCCCGGCGTGGGCGGCCGGACACGGCGACGGTGTAGAGCGCGACCATGCCGACCGGGACGGCGGCCATGTGCGTGTAGTCCACGGCGTGGTACGGGGCGACGCAGGCGACCACCGCGAGGAGCACGAGCAGGGGGTGGCCGCGTCGCCACGCCAGCGGCACGTGCGCGCAGAGCAGCAGGCTCCACCCGAGGAGGCCGGGCCTGCGGCCGTCGTCGACGAACGCGGCGAGGAGGCCGGACAGCACCGCGAGCCCCGCGGCGAACAGCGCGTCGTCGCGCAGGGCGCGCCGGCTGCCGGGCACGGCCCCCGTGAAGGCGAGCAGGCCACGCGGCGCGGACGACCTCTCGTGAACCCGCGGTATGTCCCCCACAGTTGCATCCTCCCGTACGAGGGTGCCCCTCCGGCGGGAAAGGGGCACCCTGAGGCGGTCGACGTTCAGGACACGGTGGCCCGTTGGGGCTCCTTGGCCGCTCCGGCGGGCGCCGGGCGTGAGAGGTTGCCCGGCCACCACACCTTCCGCCCGAGCGCCACGCTCGCGCTCGTGACCAGATACGTCCGCACCAGGAACGTGTCGAGGAGCACCCCGACCGCGATCACGAAGCCCAGCTCGACGAGCTGCACCAGCGGCATGCTGGTGAGCACCGCGAAGGTCGCCGCGAGCACGAGACCCGCCGACGCGATGACGCCGCCCGTGGTCCGCAGTGCGGTCAGCGCCGCCTCCCCCGGTTCCGCTCCGGCGAGGGACTCCTCGCGCATGCGGTGCATCAGGAAGATGCCGTAGTCGACGCCCAGGGCGACGAGGAAGACGAAGGACAGCAGGCCGAGCCCGGGGTCCGTGCCCTCGAAGCCGAAGAGCGGCTCGAAGACGAGGCCCGCGATGCCGAGCGAGGCTCCCCAGACGGCGACCACGGCGGCGAGGAGCAGCAACGGCGCGACGAGGGACCTCAGCAGCACCACCAGGATCAGCAGGACCGCCACGAGGACCAGCGGCACGATGATCAGGCGGTCACGGTCGTTCGTGTCCTTGAGGTCGAGTTGCTGGGCGCTCGCCCCGCCGACGTACGAGCCGTCGAGGTCCGACCGCAGTGCCTTGATCGTCGCCGTCTCACCCGCCGACTCTGGCGCGGACGTCGCGATGACGGAGAACTCCGTCCAGCCCTTGCCCGTACGTCCCTTGGCGGCACTGTCCACGCCCTTGGTGCCCTTGATGTCGGCGAGGGCATCGGTGGCCCGGTCGGTGGGCGTCATCACGGTGATGGGCCGGGTGCCGCGTTCGGGGTAGGCCTTGGCGAGGGTCTCCATCGCGGTGACGGAGTCGGGGGTCTTGGTGAAGGAGTCCTCCTGCTTCAGGGCGCCCGGCAGGTTCAGCGCCCCCAGGGCGAGCGCGCCGAGCAGCACGGCGCCGCCCGCGAGCACGGTGAGGGGCCTGCGGCCCGCCGAACTGCCCATCATGGAGAAGAGGCTGCGGCGCTGCTTGGGCTCGCTGCCGAAGGCGGGCACGAGCGGCCAGAACACGCGCCGTCCGAGCAGGACCAGGAGCGCGGGCAGCAGCGTCAGCATCGCGAAGAGCGCGCACAGCACGCCGACCGTGCCGAGCGGTCCCATGCCGCGGCTGCTGTTGAGGTCGGCGGCGAGCAGGCAGAACAGCCCGAGCGCGACCGTGCCGGACGAGGCGAGCACGGCGGGTCCGCAGCCCTTGAGCGCGGCGGCCATCGCGTCGTAGGGCCGTTCGATCCTGCGCAGTTCCTCGCGGTAGCGGGAGACGATGAGCAGGGCGTAGTCGGTGCCCGCGCCGAACACGAGGATCGTCATCACGCCGCTGCTCTGGCCGGTGACGGACGTCCCGAAGCCTTCGTGCAGGCCGTACGCGATGCCCATCGCCAGGTAGTCGGCCATGCCCGCCACGGCGAGCGGCACGAGCCACAGGAACGGGCTGCGGTAGATGAGGATCAGGAGCAGCGCGACCACGCCTGCGGTGGTGTAGAGCAGCGGCCCGCCGAGCGAGTTGTAGACCTTGCCCGCGTCGGTGGTGAGGGCTCCGGGGCCGCCGACGTCGACGTTCAACCCGCCTTTGTCGTGGGCGATTTCGCGCACGTCGTCGACGAGCGCGTCCCTGGCCTTCTCGTCCTGCCCGGGCTCGTTGCTCGCCACCGGGTACATCAGCGTGGTGCCGTCCTTGGACGGTACGGCGCGTGGTGTGGCGGTCAGCTTGTGGGCCTTGCCGATCTCGTCGATGTGGGAGGCGGCGGCCTTGCGGTCGGCGGCGGTCAGGCCTCCGTCGCGGTGGTAGACGAGCACGAGTTCGGTGGCCTCGCCGCCGGGCAGCTGTGCCTGGAGCTTGGCGACGTGGGTGGAGTCGGCGCTGGCGGGGAGGTAGTCGACGACGCGGTCCTGCTGGGTGTCGGCCAGCTTCGACGCGAAGGGCCCGGCGAGCGCGATGACGGCGATCCACAGCCCCAGGAACAGCCAGGGCACGGCGCGGCGCCGTCGTGAGGTGGTCTGTTCGGCCCGCATGACGGGCCTCCTTCCGGCAGGTTGGCAGGTTCGTTGCCAACCCTTCCGGAGGGGGCCGTGCGATCCGTCGGGCGCGAGGGCGAGTTGGGGCGTACGGCGCAGGGAGGCGGCGGGGCCGCGCTACTCCCCCGGGAGTACGGCGGGCCGGCTCATCCGGGGCCGGGCGCCGGCCGTGCGTCGGTCAGAAGTGGGTCGTCCTGGCCGCCACCATCAGCCGGGTGACCTCATCGGCGCCGATGGTCAGCGCACCGCCGACCGTGGCGAGGACCTCGCGCTCGGCGGGGGTGTACGGGCCGTCGGCGAGCGCGATCCGCGCGCCCTGGAGCAGCAGCGCCTCACGTCCGGCCGGGGCGAGGTGCGGGGCCAACGGGCCGAGCGCCTCGTGGAGTTCTATGGCCAGACCGGGCCCGCAGTCCGGGACAGTCGCGCGGCCGGTGTCGGCGGCGAGCGCGTCGACGAGCGCGACGAGCTGTTCCTCGCGGCAGTCGTCGAATCCCGCGCCGCGCAGCGCGCCGACGGCCGCGTCGAGCGTGGAGCGCGACGAGGTGCCGCCCGCGGCGAGGATCGCCAGGACGACGGTGTGCACGGCGTCGCGGACCATGGCCGAGAGCCGGGTGGTCGTGGGATGGCCGAGAACGTCCGTTCCGAAGTGGTCGCCGCAGGCGGCGCACTCGACGATGGGTCCCGCGGTGCCTCGCGGCAGGACCGGGACACCGAGCAGGACGAAGCGGCGACGGCCGGTGCGGCGCTGGAAGTTGCGGTCACCGCCGCAGCCGGGGCAGAAGAACTCGCCGTCCCCGACGGTGGTCCAGGCCGTATGCACGCCGATCACGCGCCGGCGCAGGACCCGCCCGCGTGAAACGGGCGTGGCGAAGATGCGGGATTCCCGGCCGTTTCGTCCCCGCTCTGGCAGCACCGCGCACCTCCGTAACGCCCCGGCAACATTGCCGCGTTGGGCGTGATGTTAGCCACATTGTTGATGTGGCGTCAGCACCCTGTACGAGAGATGGCCGGTAGACGACCTGGACACGGTCGCACGCAAAAGCGCCGAACGGACCCATTCGAGCCCGTCCGGCGCTTGCGGACGTCGTGCTTGAGGCGCGAGGCGCAGGTCAGCGGGCCGCGCGGTTCACCGCGGAAACCGCGGCCTTCAGCGAGGCACGTGTCGTGTTCGCGTCGATGCCGATGCCCCACAGAACCTTGTCGCCGATCGCGCACTCGATGTACGAGGCGGCCTGCGCGGAGGCTCCCTCGCTCATCGTGTGCTCCTGGTAGTCCAGGAGGCGTACGTCGATGCCGATGCCCTGCAGTGCGTTGAAGAAGGCCGAGATCGGGCCGTTGCCGGTGCCGGTCAGGACCGTGTCGGCGCCGTCGACCGTCGCCTCGACGGTCAGCGTGTCCGTGCCGTCCTTGTCGGTGGTGGTCTGGCCGTTCTTGACCTGGATGCGTCCCCACGGATTCTCGGGGTTGGGCAGGTACTCGTCCTGGAAGATGCCCCAGATCGCGTCCGGCGTGACCTCGCCGCCGTCGGTGTCGGTCTTCGTCTGGATGATCTTCGAGAACTCGACCTGCATGCGGCGCGGCAGGTCCAGGTTGTGGTCGCTCTGCAGGACGTAGGCGATGCCGCCCTTGCCGGACTGCGAGTTGACGCGGATGACGGCCTCGTACGAACGGCCGACGTCCTTCGGGTCGATGGGCAGGTACGGGACGGCCCACTCGATTTCGTCGACCGTCTTGCCCTGCTGCTCGGCCCGGACGCCCATCGCCTCGAAGCCCTTCTTGATGGCGTCCTGGTGGGAGCCGGAGAAGGCGGTGTAGACGAGGTCACCGGCGTACGGGTGGCGCGGGTGGACCTCCATCTGGTTGCAGTACTCGGCGGTGCGGCGGATCTCGTCGATGTCGGAGAAGTCGATCTGCGGGTCGACGCCCTGCGAGAACAGGTTCATGCCCAGGGTGACCAGGTCGACGTTGCCGGTGCGCTCGCCCTGCCCGAACAGGCAGCCCTCGATGCGGTCGGCGCCGGCCATGATGGCCAGCTCGGCGGCGGCGACGGCGGTGCCGCGGTCGTTGTGCGGGTGAACCGACAGGCAGACGTGCTCGCGGCGCGACAGGTTCCGGGACATCCACTCGAAGCGGTCCGCGTGGGTGGAGGGCGTCGAACGCTCCACGGTGGCGGGCAGGTTGAGGATGATCTCGCGGCCCTCGGCGGGCTGCCACACGTCACAGACGGCCTCACAGACCTCCAGGGCGAAGTCCAGCTCGGTGTCCGTGAAGATCTCGGGGCTGTACTGGTAGCCGAAGACCGTCTCGGGGCCCAGCAGCTTCTCCGCGTACTCCATGACCAGGCGGGTGCCGTCGACGGCGATCTGCTTGACCGCGTCCTTCGAGCCGCGGAAGACGACCTCGCGCCAGACGGGCGCGGTCGCGTTGTACAGGTGGACGGTGGCGCGCTTGGCGCCGACCAGCGACTCGACCGTGCGGGCGATGAGTTCCTCGCGGGCCTGGGTCAGGACGGAGATCGTCACGTCGTCCGGGATCGCGCCGTCCTCGATGATCGACCGTACGAAGTCGAAGTCGGTCTGGCCCGAGGAGGGGAAGCCGACCTCGATCTCCTTGTAGCCCATGCGGACCAGCAGGTCGAACATCTCGCGCTTGCGCGCGGGGGACATCGGGTCGATCAGCGCCTGGTTGCCGTCACGCAGGTCCGTGGAGAGCCAGCGGGGAGCGACCGTGATGCGGTTCTGCGGCCACGTGCGGTCCGGGATGTCGACCTGGTCGTACTGGCCGTACTTGTGGATCGGCATGGACGTGGCGCGCTGCAGATTCGGCTTGATGGCCATGATGCGGGGGCTCCTCGGGAGTGTCCTTAAGGACGGCCGACGGTCGCTTCGCGAGCAACACCGAACTCCGCGGGGAGGGGGTCGGCCTCGACTACAGGCCCTCGCCGCGGCAGCTAAGGAGAAGCAGCCCGTAACGCATGATGCTCCGCAGCCTAGCCGAGCCGCGCTGTGTGCGCGGTTGCGTATCAGTATGCGGGATCGCCGTCAGGTAACGGCCAAGGGGTGATCAATACCTCTATTTCACTAATCATGGTTGCAGGTAGTGACACCGGCATGACCCAGTGCCACATTTGCCGCCATGACCGTCAATCCAGGCTTCGAGCCTGTCTTCTGCAGCATCATTCCGCCCCACGTGCTCGACACTCTGGCCCAGAGTGACGACGCCGCGCTCGCGGGCCCCGCCCGCCGCACCCTGGAACGGGACTCCATCGAGCGCACCCACCGCCGTCTGACCACGGTCATCGGCGCCCCGTCCGTCTCGCTGCCCAAGGAAGCGGCGGCGAACAAGCCGCACCGCACGATCTACGACGCGCGGCACAAGACCGACCTGCCGGGCCGCAAGGTCCGCGGCGAGGGCGAGAAGCCCGGCAAGGACGCGACCGTCAACCGCGCGTACGCGGGCCTCGGCGCGACCTTCGAGCTGTACCTGAAGACGTACCAGCGCAACTCCATCGACGGCAGCGGGCTGCCGCTGAACGCGACCGTGCACTACTCCGAGGAGTACAACAACGCGTTCTGGAACGGCGAGCAGATGGTGTTCGGCGACGGTGACGGCGAGATCTTCCTCGACTTCACCATCCCCGTGGACGTCATCGGCCACGAGCTGACGCACGGCGTCACGCAGTACACGGCGAACCTCACGTACTTCGGCCAGCCGGGCGCCCTGAACGAGTCCCTTTCGGACGTTTTCGGCTCGCTGATCAAGCAGTACACGCTCGGCCAGAGCGCCTCCGAGGCCGACTGGCTGATCGGCGCCGGGCTGCTCGCCCCGCGCGTCACGGGCAAGGCGCTGCGCTCCATGAAGGAGCCCGGCACGGCCTACGACGACGACGTGCTGGGCAAGGACCCGCAGCCCGCCGACATGGACCACTACGTCCGCACGGGCCGCGACAACGGCGGCGTGCACATCAACTCCGGCATCCCCAACCGCGCCTTCTACCTGGTCGCCGACGCCCTCGGCGGCAACGCGTGGGAGCGGGCGGGGCAGATCTGGTACGCCGTCCTGACCGGCGGCGAGCTGGCGCAGGACGCGTCGTTCACGGACTTCGCGAAGCTGACGGTGGCCGCGGCGCGCGCGAAGTACGGCGACGGCGACGAGCACAAGGCGGTCATCGACGCGTGGTCCACGGTCAAGGTTCCCGCCACCGACTGACGGACGGCCATCGGCCGGCGGACGCGCTACCGGCCGCCCACTCGGTGGAGTAGACAGGACCCATGCGTATCCAGGTGAAGCGGACCGGAGGATTCGCGGGCATCGACCGGCATGCCGAGGTGGACACCTCGGAGCTGGCCGATGCCCCGGAATGGCACGCCCTGGCCGAGGAGGCCGTGGCCGAGGGCCGGAGCACCCCGCCGATAGGGGTGCCGGACGGCTTCGGCTACCAGCTGACGGTGGACGGGCAGACGGTGTACTGCTCGGACCCGCGGCTGACGGAGCCGCAACGCAAGCTGATCTCGCGCGTGCTGAAGGAGGGCGCCTAGCGAAGAACGGGAAAAACTGAGCGTTGTTCATCTTTCTTCCGCACGCCCATTGACTTCCGTACTCGACGGTACGGAAGATCCCGCCCATGGCAGCGAGTGCGGCGATACCCCCGTTCCCCCACGACTTCCTGTGGGGCGTGTCCACATCGGCCCACCAGATCGAGGGCGCCGTCGACGAGCGCGGCGCCTCGGTGTGGGACGCGTTCACCGCCGTCCCCGGCCACGTCAAGGACGGCACCACGGCCGCCGTCGCCTGCGACCACTACCACCGCTACCGCGAGGACGTCGCGCTCATCCGGGACCTGGGGGTGGGCGCCTACCGCTTCTCGGTGTCGTGGCCGCGCGTCCTGCCGAGCGGCGCGGGCGAGGTGAGCGCCGCGGGCCTCGACTTCTACGACCGGCTCGTCGACGAGCTGTGCGCGGCGGGCGTGAGCCCCGTCCCCACGCTCTTCCACTGGGACACCCCGCTCGCGCTCGCCGATGAGGGCGGCTGGCCGCGGCGGGACACGGCCGAGCGGTTCGCCGAGTACGCGGCCGTGGTGGCAGCCCGCATCGGCGACCGCGCCAAGAAGTGGATCACCCTCAACGAACCCGCCGAGCACACCCTCCTCGGTCACGCGCTCGGCCAGCACGCGCCCGGTGAGCAGCTCATGTTCGACGCGCTGCCGGTGGCGCACCACCAACTCCTCGCCCACGGCCTCGCCGTACGGGCGCTGCGCGCCGCGGGCGTCACGGACATCGGCATCGCCAACTCGCACGGCCCCACCTGGCCGGCGTCCTCCTCCGCCGAGGACACGGAGGCGGCGGACTTCTACGACGTGCTCCTCAACCGCCTGTTCGCGGACCCGCTCATCCTGGGCCGGTACCCGGACGGCATCGGGGAGCTGATGCCGGGCGACGACATCGAGGCGGACCTGAAGGTCATCGCGGAACCGCTCGACTGGTACGGGATCAACTTCTACCAGCCGACCAAGGTGGGAGCCCCGCTCCCGGCGGCGACGTCGACGGAATTCTCGGGCCTGACACTGCCTCCGGAACTCCCTTTCGCGCCACGCGAGTTGGATGGGTATCCAGTGACGGACTTCGGCTGGCCGGTGGTCCCGGAGTCGCTCACCGAGCTCCTCACCGGCTTCCGCGACCGGTACGGCGACCGTCTCCCGCCCCTGGTGATCACCGAGAACGGCTGCTCGTACGAGGGAATCGACGACCAGCGGCGGATCGACTACCTCGACGGCCATCTCCGGGCCCTGCACCGGGCGCTGGAGGCAGGCGTCGACGTACGCGGCTACTTCGTCTGGTCCCTGCTGGACAACTTCGAGTGGGCGGAGGGCTACAAGCAGCGCTTCGGCCTCGTCCACGTCGACTACACCACCCTCGCGCGCACCCCGAAGGCGTCGTACGCATGGCTGCGCGAAGCACTCAGGGCGCAGCGGGCCCACCAGGCGCCACAGGCATGACCGCGCAGCCGGCCGAGGCGCTCAGGGAACCGGCCGAACGGGTCGGGCGGAGCTGGACGGGCGCGCTCTCGCTCGCCAACGGGGCGATCTGGGTCGGCTGGTACGGCCCGCTGCAGATCCTCCTCGCCCTCCAGGCGGAGGACCTCGCGCCGGCCGGCACGTCGAAGGAGACGGTCCTGGCGTGGGTGGCGGGCGCGGGAGCCGTGGTCTCCCTCGCCTCGAACCCGCTCTTCGGCGCGCTCTCGGACCGGACGGTGTCGCGCTTCGGGCGGCGCACGCCGTGGATCGTGGCGGGCACGACGGGCGGCGCGGCGGCGCTCCTGCTGCTGTCGGCCGCCGGGTCGGTGTGGTGGATGGCGGCGGGCTGGTGCCTGGTCCAGCTCACCCTGAACGCCGCGTTCGCCGCGGTGACGGCGGCCGTGCCGGACCGGGTGCCGAGGCTCCAGCGGGGCGCGGTGGGCGGCTGGCTCGGGGCGGCGCAGATCCTGGGCGTCGTGGTGGGGACGGGCCTGGCGACGGTCGCCGGGGGTGTGGGCGCGGGATACGCGGCGTGCGCGGTGTTCACCGTGGCGGGAGTGCTCCCGTACGTCCTGCGCCACCGGGACCTGCGCCTGGCCCCGCAGGACAGGCCGCCGTTCGCGTGGCGCTCATTCCTGTCCGCCTTCTGGCTGAGCCCGCGCCGCTACCCCGACCTGGGCTGGGCCTGGCTGACCCGCTTCCTGATCAACCTCAGCAACGCCCTGGTCCTGCTCTATCTCCTCTACTACCTGCGGGACCGCCTGGACTACCCGGACCCGGGCGAGGGCGTCCTGATCCTCACCGCGGTGAACGGCCTGACGCTGCTCGCGACGGTGGTCGTGGGCGGCGTCTGGTCGGACCGCGTGGGCCGCCGCAAGCCGTTCGTGCTCTGGTCCGGCGTGCTGATCGCGGTGGCCACGGCGCTGCTGTCCGGCTGGCAGACCTGGCCGGGCGCGATCGTCGCGGCGGCCGTGCTCGGGGTGGGCTTCGGCGTCTTCATGTCGGTGGACTTCGCGCTGATGACGGACGTGCTCCCGAAGGCCATGGACCGCGGCAAGGACATGGGCGTGATCAACATCGCCAACTCCCTGCCGCAGGTCGCGGCCCCGGTCCTCGCGGCCCCGATCGTGACGCACCTGGGCGGCTACCGGGTGCTGTACCTGGTGGCGGCCGCGATCGGGCTGGCGGGGGCGCTCCTTGTGACGCGGATCAGGGGCGTGGAGTAACGGGGCTCGGAGTAACGGGGCGTGGAGTAACGGGGCGCGGCCCTCAGAAGCCCAGCTTGCGGAGCTGCTTGGGGTCGCGCTGCCAGTCCTTGGCGACCTTCACGTGCAGGTCCAGGAAGACCGGCGTGCCCAGGAGCGCCTCGATCTGCTGGCGGGACTTGATCCCGACCTCCTTGAGGCGCTTGCCCTTCGGGCCGATGATGATGCCCTTCTGGCTGGGGCGCTCGATGTAGACGTTCGCGTGGATGTCGAGCATCGGCTTGTCCGCGGGCCGGTCCTCGCGCGGCAGCATCTCCTCCACCACGACGGCGATGGAGTGCGGCAGCTCGTCCCGTACGCCTTCCAGCGCGGCCTCGCGGATCAGCTCGGCGACCATGACCTGCTCGGGCTCGTCCGTGAGGTCGCCCTCGGGGTAGAGCGGCGGGCTCTCGGGGAGCATCGGGACGATCAGGTCGGCGAGCAGCTTGACCTGCTTGTCGCCGACCGCCGACACCGGCACGATCTGCGCCCACTCGAAGCCGAGCTCCTTGCCGAGCTGGTCGATGGCGATGAGCTGCTCGGCGAGGGTCTTGCTGTCGACGAGGTCGGTCTTCGTGACGACCGCGATCTTGGGGGTCTTCTTGATGCCGGCCAGTTCCTTGGCGATGAACCGGTCGCCGGGGCCGAGCTTCTCGTTCGCGGGCAGGCAGAAGCCGATGACGTCGACCTCGGCCCAAGTGGTCCGCACCACGTCGTTGAGGCGCTCGCCGAGCAGCGTGCGCGGCTTGTGGAGCCCGGGGGTGTCCACCAGGATCAGCTGGGCGTCCGGCCGGTGCACGATGCCGCGGACCGTGTGCCGCGTGGTCTGCGGCTGGTTCGCGGTGATCGCCACCTTCTGGCCGACCAGAGCATTCGTGAGGGTGGACTTGCCCGCGTTGGGGCGGCCCACGAAGCAGGCGAAGCCGGCGCGGTGGGGTGCCCCCGACGATTCGGACGGCTCGGATGACTCGGTACGAACGCTCATGGCGCCCATTCTCCCTGATCGCCGGAGGGCCGCAGCACCCTGAGGCGCCGATCGGGCTCTGAAAGGGCACGGACAAGGCATCGGCGAGGCATCGGTGAGCTCACGGAAACCGCCGCGCAACACGAAACACGGCGGAAACACCTGGGTGCCCGATCGGAAACGCGGGGCGGTGACGCTCTCCCTCTGCGCCCCCACCCGGAGGAGAGATTCCCCGTGCAGACCCTGTACTCCCCGGCCTCCCTCACGACCCTGGCCGCCGCCAAGGGCCCCGACACCGGCGACACCGCCTGGCTGCTCGCGGCCACCGCCCTCGTCCTGCTGATGACGCCGGGCCTCGCGCTCTTCTACGGCGGCATGGTCCGCACGAAGAGCGTCCTCAACATGCTGCTCATGAGTTTCGTGTCGATCGCCCTGGTCACCGTGGTGTGGCTGCTGGCCGGATACTCGCTCGCGTTCGGCGACGACGCGTTCGCGGGCCTGATCGGCGGCGTCGATCACCTCGGGATGGCGGGCATCGGCCCGAGCACCCTCACGGGCACGGTCCCCACGCTCCTCTTCACCACCTTCCAGCTCACTTTCGCGATCCTCACCACGGCACTGATCAGCGGCGCGATCGCGGACCGCACGAAGTTCACGGCGTGGCTGGTCTTCGTGCCGGTCTGGGCGCTGCTCGTATACGTTCCCGTGGCGCACTGGGTCTGGGGCCCGGACGGCTGGATCTCCTCGTCACTCGGCGCGCTGGACTTCGCGGGCGGCCTGGTCGTCGAGATCGCCTCCGGCGCCTCCGGTCTGGCGCTCGTCCTGGTCCTGGGCCCGCGCATCGGCTTCAAGAAGGACGCGATGCGTCCGCACAACCTGCCGATGGTCCTGATGGGCGCGGGCCTGCTCTGGTTCGGCTGGCTCGGCTTCAACGGCGGCTCGGCGCTCGGCGCGAACGGCCTCGCGGCCGCCTCCCTCCTGAACACCCTCCTGGCCGGCTGCACGGGCCTGCTCGGCTGGCTCTTCGTCGAGCAGCAGCGCGACGGCCACCCCACGACCTTCGGTGCGGCGTCCGGCGCGGTGGCGGGTCTCGTCGCCATCACCCCCGCGTGCGGGGTCGTCGGGGTGCTCGGCGCTGCGGTGGTCGGTCTCGCGGCGGGCGTGGTCTGCTCGTACGCCGTGGCATGGAAGTTCCGCTTCGACTACGACGACTCGCTCGACGTGGTGGGCGTGCACCTGGTGGGCGGCATCGTCGGCACGCTCCTGATCGGCCTGTTCGCGACGGCCACGATGACGGACGGCGCGGAGGGCCTCTTCTACGGGGGCGGGCTCGCCCAGTTGGGCAAGCAGACGGTGGCGGTGCTCGTCGTGGCGGCGTACACGTTCGCCGTGACGTTCGGCATCGGCAAGGCGATCGACAAGCTGATGGGCTTCCGCGCGTCCGCCGACGACGAGATGACGGGCCTGGACCAGACGCACCACGCGGAGACGGCCTACGATCACGGCGTCCTGGTCAGCCCGATGAAGGGGAGCACCGTCCGATGAAGCTCGTTACCGCGGTCATCAAGCCGTTCCGCCTGGACGAGGTGAAGACGGCACTGCAGGAACTGGGCGTCCTCGGCCTCACCGTCACCGAGGCGAGCGGGTACGGACGCCAGCGGGGGCACACGGAGGTGTACCGGGGCGCGGAGTACCAGGTGGACCTGGTGCCGAAGGTGCGCCTGGAGGTCGTCGTGGACGACGCGGACGCCGACCCAGTGATCGACGCGATCGTCCGCGCGGCGTCCACCGGCAAGATCGGTGACGGAAAGGTGTGGGCGGTGCCGGTGGAGACGGTGGTGCGGGTACGAACGGGTGAGCGGGGCCCGGACGCGGTGTGATTTCCCCTACCCCGCCCCTTCCCGAGAACCGGCTGCGCCGGGGCGTCCTCAAACGCCGGACGGGCTGAGAATTCCGCCGGTCCGGGGAAGTCTTTCAGCCGTCCGGCGTTTGAGGACGAACTCGGCGAAGCCGGTGACGGCGGCAACCAAGGCCCCCGCGCCAGAGCGGGTTTTCGGGAAGGGGCGGGGTTGGGGAAAAGGTCAGTTCGCCTCGACCCGCACCCCAACCTCACCATCCGGCCCCGCCAAGAACACCGGCGTACCGGCCCCGCCAAGGTCCCGCACAGCGGCAAGATCCTCGGCGGAGAGCTCCGACGCGCCGGAGACGACGGCCGCCGCCTCAAGGGACTCCGCGCCGGACGCCACTGCCATGGCAACGGCGGTACGCAAAGCGGAGAGCTGAAGGGAGGGAAGCGCGACGGTCCCGGCGACATAGGTCCGCCCCGTCTCGTCCCGCACAGCGGCCCCCTCGGCCACCCCGTTCCGCGCCCGCGCCGAACGAGCCAGCACAACGATCTTCCGGTCCTCAGCGTCAAGCGCAGCACTCTCGGTCATGAGCCGAGCATACGGAGGTCAGGGCACTACATGGCCACCGGGTACATCGACCCCCGCCGCCCCTCAGGCGAGGCGAGCCACTCCAGTTTCGCCGCGGTCTCCGCCTCCGGAAGCGGCGTATGCAGCACGATCGTCAGATCGGGCCGCGCCGGCACCCGCAACGCCGTCGACTCGACGTGCAGCGCCCCCACCAGGGGGTGGATGAGCTCCTTGTGGACCTGGCCCGCGGGCCGCACGTCCCGCCGCTCCCACAGTTCGGTGAACTCCTCGCCCGCCGCCTCCCGTACCTCGGCGAGGACCGTCTGGAACCCCTCGTCGTCCGGGGTCTCCGAGCACGAGGCCCGGAACTGCGCGACGACCGACTCCGCGTTCGTCCGCCAACTCACGCTCCGGGAGCGGTAGATGGGGTCGGTGAAGAAGTCCACGAGGCAGTTCTGGGTGATCTCGGGACGCATCCCGAAGACCATTCCGGCCGCGTCGTTGTACATGACGCAGTTGTAGTAGCGGTCCATGATGTGCGCCGGATACGGCATCCACGTGTCGATCAGGCGCTGCATCCCGTCGCTCATGCCCCGGTCGGCCTGCTCGACCTCGGGCGCGGGCGGGTTGAGCCCTGCCAGCACGTACAGGTGCCGCCGCTCGGCGCTCGACAGCTTCAGGACGCGGCCCACGGAGTCCAGGACCTGCGGCGACACCGAGATGTCACGGCCCTGCTCAAGCCACTGGTACCAGGAGGCGCCCACCCCGGCGAGCACGGCGACCTCCTCGCGGCGCAGCCCCGGCGTACGCCGCCGCGCGCCACCGTCCGGAAGGCCTGCCTCCGCGGGGCTGACCCGGGCCCGGCGGCTCATCAGGAACTCGCGCAGCTCACCGAGCCGCCGTGCCTTGGCCTCGTCCCGCGGCCGTACCGCCGCCGCCTCACTCGTCCCTGCCATCGCAGCTCCCCCCTGCCTGGTGTTCCGACCACCAGCATAAGTTCCCGCTCCCCACGGCTGTTCCGGACGCCCGAAGCTCGTTCCATGGCGATCGACACCACCACTCCCCCGTCTCCCGCGGCCCTCGCACCGCAGCCCCCGGCCGAGCCCGCGGCCCCCAAGCTCTCCTCGCGCGACAAGCTCGTCCTCTTCGTGCTCTGCGCCGCCCAGTTCATGGTCGCGCTGGACTTCTCCGTGCTGAACGTGGCGCTCCCGGTGCTCGGCGCCGACCTGGGCATGAGCCAGTCCGCGCTGCAGTGGGCGGTGACCGCGTTCGCGCTGCCCTCCGGCGGCTTCCTGCTGCTCTTCGGCCGCACCGGCGACCTCTTCGGCCGGCGCAAGCTGTTCCTCGGCGGCCTCGCCCTCTTCGGCCTCGCCTCGCTGCTCGCCACCTTCGCCTGGGACCCGGCGTCCTTCCTCGCCGGGCGCGCGCTGCAGGGCGTCGGCGCGGCGGCCATCGTGCCGACCGGCATGTCGCTGCTCACCACGACGTTCCCCGAAGGGCCGCAGCGCGACCGGGCGCTCGGGATATCCGGCACGCTGCTCTCGCTCGGCTTCACGGTCGGCATGGTTCTCGGCGGCGTCCTCACCGACACGCTCGGCTGGCGCTCCACGATGGGCCTGCTGACCCTCTTCGCGCTGATCGTGCTGCCGCTCGCGCCGGGCCTGCTGCCGGAGTCCCGCACCCCGGACCGCCCCCGCCTCGACATCCCCGGCGCGGTCACCGTCACCGGCGGTCTGCTCGCCCTGATCTACGCGCTCTCCACGGCCGCCGAACGCGGCTTCGGCGGCATGGACGTCATCGTCACGCTGATCACCGGCGTCCTGCTGCTCGCCGCCTTCGGGTACATCGAGTCGCGTGCCGCGTCCCCCCTCGTCTCGCTGCCGATGCTGCGGCGGCGGACGGTGGCGTGGGGCAACCTGGGCGGTCTCGTCACCTTCTCGATGATGTCGGTGGTCGTCTTCGTCCTCACCCTGTACCTGCAGGAGGTCCTGAAGCTCTCGGCTTTCCAGACGGGTCTGGTCTTCGGCGTGCAGGGCGTGCTCTCGGTGGTCGCCGGGATCTACGCGCCGAAGGTCATCAGCCGCTTCGGGGCGCGCCGCACCCTGGTCGTCTCGCTCCTGGGCCAGGGCCTGCTCATCGCGACGCTGCTCGGTATCGACGAGGGCATGGGGTCGGTCTGGCTGGCCACGGCGGGCGTCTCGCTGGCGAGCATGTTCCACCTGGGCGCGATCATCTCGTACGGCGTGACGGTCACGTCGGGTGTCCCGGACGAGGAGCAGGGCCTGGCCACCGGCCTGGTGACGTCCACCCAGCAGGTGGGCATCACGATCGGCATCCCGCTCCTGGGGGTCCTGGCGACCACGAGCACGGATCTCCTGGCCGGGGCGCGGACGGTGCTCCTGATCGACGCGGCCGTGGTGCTCGTGGCGGCGGCCCTGGTCGCGGTGGGCCTGCGCACCCGGCGCGACGCCTGACGCGAAAGGCCTTAGGGCCGGTCGAGCCGGAGTCGCTCTGCCTTCGGGAGACCCGCGACCACCAGGTCGTACGAGTCCTCGACGAGCTCCCGGACCTGCTGGTCCGGGAGCTTCGCGTCGACCGTCACGGTGTTCCAGTGGCGCTTGTTCATGTGCCACCCCGGCACGATCTCCGGATGCGCGGCCCGCAACTGGACCGCGATCTCGGGGTCGCACTTCAGGTTCACGGTCAGCGGCGAGGCGTCCAGCGAGGTCAGCGCGAACATCTTCCCCGCGACCTTGAACACCGAGGCCCCGGGGCCGAACGGGAACTCCTCGACCACGTCGTTGAAGGACAAGCAGAACGCGCGCAGTTCCTGCGGATTCACGCCGACGTCTCCTTCTCCGCGCCCACGGGCGCGACCGGCTCCACGAGCACCGTCACGATCTTGTTCCGGCGTCCGGCGGCGGATTCCGCGGTGAGCCGCAGGTCCCGTCCGTCCGGCAGCGGCACGACCGCGGACGCGTCGGCGATCGGCACCCGGCCGAGGGCCTTGGCGAGCAGGCCGCCGACCGTCTCGACGTCCTCGTCGTCGAACTCGTCGAGTCCGAAGAGCTCGCCGAGGTCGCCGATGTCCAGGCGCGCGGTGACGCGGTAGCAGCCGTCCGCGAGCTCCTCGACGGGCGGCAGTTCACGGTCGTACTCGTCGGTGATCTCGCCGACGATCTCTTCGAGGATGTCCTCGATGGTGACGATGCCGGCCGTGCCGCCGTACTCGTCGATGACGACGGCGACGTGGTTGCGCTCCTGCTGCATCTCGCGCAGCAGGTCGCCCGCGTTCTTCGTGTCGGGCACGAACGTCGCCGGGCGCATCGCCGTCGACACCAGGTCCGCCTCGCTGTCGCGGTTGATGTGCGTCTTGCGGGCCAGGTCCTTGAGATAGACCATGCCGACGACGTCGTCCTCGCTCTCCCCGGTCACCGGGATGCGGGAGAAGCCGGAGCGCAGGGCGAGGGTGAGCGCCTGCCGGATGGTCTTGAAGCGCTCGATGGCGACCAAGTCCGTGCGGGGCACCATGACTTCGCGTACGAGGGTGTCGCCGAGCTCGAAGACGGAGTGCACCATGCGGCGCTCGTCGTCCTCGATGAGGGATTCCTTCTCGGCGAGGTCGACCATCGCGCGCAGCTCGGCCTCGGAGGCGAACGGACCGCGCCGGAAGCCCTTGCCGGGCGTGAGCGCGTTGCCGATGAGGATCAGGAGCGGCGGGATCGGGCCCATGACGCGGGCCAGCGGCAGCAGGACGTACGCTGCGGCCGTCGCCGTGTTGAGCGGGTGCTGGCGGCCGATGGTGCGCGGCGAGACGCCCACGGCGACGTACGAGACGAGGACCATCACCGCGATGGCGACGGCCAGCGCCTGCCAGGTCTCGTCGAATTCGTTCAGGCAGGCGTACGTCACCAGGGACGCCGCCGCCATCTCGCACGCCACGCGCACGAGGAGTGCCACGTTGAGATAGCGGGTGGGGTCGGCGGCGACCTGCGCGAGCTTGGCGCTGCCGCGCCGCCCGGAGCGGACCGCCTCCTCCGCGCGGAAGCTGGAGACACGGGCGATGCCCGCCTCGGCGCAGGCCGCGAGCCAGGCGACGACGACCAGGGCGACGGCGCCCGCGATCAGCTGGAAACTCATGGCCCTACGAGACGGTGGGCGCGGGAGAGGGCCCGGTCAGGCCGTTCTCGGCGCGCCAGCCGTCGACGATGGCCGCCTGAAGGCCGAACATCTCGGCCTTCTCGTCCGGCTCCTCATGGTCGTACCCGAGCAGGTGCAGCACCCCATGGACGGTGAGCAGCTGGAGCTCCTCGTCCATGGAGTGCTCCGTGGGTGCTTCCTTGCCCTGCTTGATGGCGACCTCGGGGCAGAGCACGATGTCGCCGAGGAGGCCCTGGGGGGCCTCCTCCTCGTCCTTGGCCGGCGGACGCAGTTCGTCCATCGGGAAGGACATGACGTCCGTCGGTCCCGGCAGGTCCATCCACTGGATGTGGAGCTGCTCCATGGCGTCCTCGTCCACGACGATCACCGAGAGCTCGGAGAGCGGGTGGATGCGCATCCGCGCGAGGGCGTAGCGGGCGATGTCGAGGATCGCCTGCTCGTCGACCTCGGTCCCGGATTCGTTGTTGACGTCGATCGACATGGTGCGGTTTCCGCTACTTCCCGTTTTTCTTGTTCTGCTGGCTGTCGTCGTACTTCTCGTACGCGTCGACGATACGGCCGACGAGCTTGTGCCGTACGACATCGTGCGAGGTGAGCCGCGAGAAGTGCACCTCGTCGATGCCCTCCAGGATGTCCTGGACCTGGCGCAGCCCGGACTTGGTGCCGTTCGGCAGGTCGACCTGGGTGACGTCGCCCGTGATCACGATCTTCGACTCGAAGCCGAGGCGCGTGAGGAACATCTTCATCTGCTCGACGCTGGTGTTCTGCGCCTCGTCGAGAATGATGAACGCGTCGTTCAGCGTGCGGCCTCGCATGTACGCGAGCGGGGCGACCTCGATCGTGCCCGCCGCCATCAGGCGGGGGATCGAGTCCGGGTCGAGCATGTCGTGCAGCGCGTCGTACAGCGGACGCAGATACGGGTCGATCTTCTCGTAGAGCGTGCCCGGCAGGAAGCCGAGCCGCTCGCCGGCCTCGACGGCGGGGCGGGTCAGGATGATGCGGTTGACCTGCTTGGCCTGGAGCGCCTGCACGGCCTTGGCCATGGCGAGGTAGGTCTTGCCGGTGCCCGCGGGGCCGATGCCGAAGACGATGGTGTTCTTGTCGATGGCGTCGACATAGCGCTTCTGGTTGAGCGTCTTGGGGCGGATCGTGCGGCCCCGGGACGAGAGGATGTTCTGCGTGAGGACCTCGGCCGGGGTCTCCGGTCCGTCGCCCTCTCCTGCCCCGTCCGCCCTGAGCATGGCGATCGAGCGTTCCACTGCGTCCTCCGTCATCGGCTGACCGGTGCGGAGCACCAGCATCATCTCGTCGAACAGACGCTGGATGAGGGCGACTTCATGGGCGTCACCGACAGCGCTGATCTCATTGCCCCGGACATGGATGTCGGCCGCCGGGAAGGCCTTCTCGATCACGCGCAACAGGGCGTCTCCGGAGCCGAGCACCGTCACCATCGGATGGTTCGCCGGGACGGTGAAGTGGGCTCGGGCCTGACCCTGGGCAGGGGTACGAGCTGTGGGTGATTGAGTCATGGGCCGGCACTCAGGCCTGCTCATCCTCCTCATGCGGGGCTTGGTGGCCGCTCGACAGCCTTGCACTGCCAAGAGTACGACGCACCACTGTCACGGCTGTAGGGCTTTTCCACTCCGGTCACGCACGAATGTGCGACTGCCGGGCGGCTCGGGGAGCCGGCTACGCGGACCGGAACCCGATCGTGGGCACGGCGCGCCGCAGCGGCCACGGCCGGGTGGCCTCCGGAAGCAGCCCCTCCAGGAACCCGTACCGGCGCAGCGCCACCGGGTCCTGGTCGTCGACCTCCCGCACGGTGCGCCACCACGTGGCGACCTCCGCCCAGCCGGGCGCCGAGAGGGACCCCCCGAATTCCTGTACGGAAAGGGCCGCCGTGAGCCCCGCGAAGGCGAGCCGGTCCGCGAGCGGCCACCCGGCGAGCGTGCCGGTCACGAAGCCCGCCACGAAGACGTCACCGGCCCCCGTGGGATCGAGGGCCTCCACCGCGATGGCCGGAACCTCGGCGGTCTCGCCGGTCCGCCCGTCCACCGCGTACGCCCCTTCCGCCCCCAGCGTCACCACGGCGAGCGGCACGTGCTCGGTCAGCGCCCGCGCGGCGGCCCGCGGGCACTGCGTACGGGTGTACCGCATGGCCTCTTCCGCGTTCGGCAGGAACGCCTCGCAGTGCGCCAGATCCGCGAGCCCCGCCAGATCCCAGCGCCCGGTGTCGTCCCAGCCGACGTCGGCGAAGATCCGCGTGCCCGAGCGGGCGGCCTCGGCGATCCACGGGGCACGGGTGCCCGGCGTCAGGGAGGCGACGGCGGCACGCGCGCGGGGCGGGCAGGCCGGGGCGCCGCCGTCCGGGGAATCGGCGTCGGGCGGCGGCTCGTGCCCGTGGCTGACCATGGTCCGCTCGCCCTCGTACGCCATCGAGACGGTCACCGGTGAGTGCCAGCCGGGCACGGTGCGTGAGGTCGCCAGGTCGATGCCCTCGCCCTGTTCGAGGGCGTCCCAGCAGTACTCCCCGTAGTGGTCGTCCCCGAACGCCGCGGCGAGGGAGGTGCGCAGGCCGAGCCGGGCCAGCGCGGTCGCCATGTTGGCGACGCCACCGGGGCTCGATCCCATGCCCCGCGCCCAGGACTCCGTGCCGCGTACGGGCGCGGAGTCGAGTCCCGTGAAGATGATGTCGAGGAAGACCGTGCCGGTGAGGAAGACGTCGCAGGGCGGATCGCCTGCCCTGCGGGCTCCCTTGAGCGGGTCGATGCTGGGTTTGAGAGGTACGACCATGCAGGGACCGTAACGGACGGACGCCGGACGGGCCCGCTGCGGCCCGTCCGGCGTCCGGGGGCCGGCGCCCCTGCCGCGGCCCTCCGCGGTCAGTCGAACGAATAGTCCGCGACCTCGGCGAGGTAGCGCGCCCGCAGCGCCTCTTCCTCCGCGCCGCCGTCGAGGAAGGACGCCTCGAAGGAGTTCCGGGCGAGCTCCCGCAGCCGCTCCTGGTCGAGCGCGAGGGCTTCCCGTACGGCGTGGAAGGTGTCGTCGACATAGCCGCCGAAGTAGGCGGGGTCGTCGGAGTTGACCGTGCACAGCAGCCCGGCGTCCATCATCGACGCGAGGGGATGCTCCTCGAGTACGTCGATGGCGCGCAGCCGGACGTTGGACAGCGGGCAGAGGGTGAGCGGAATCCGCTCCCGCACGAGGCGCTCCACGAGCTCCGGGTCCTCCACGCAGCGCAGCCCGTGGTCGATGCGCTCGACACCCAGGACGTCCAGGGCCTCCGTGATGTACGCGGGCGGCCCCTCCTCGCCCGCGTGCGCGACCCGGCGCAGGCCGAGCGCCGCCGCCGCCTCGTACACCTCACGGAACTTGGCGGGCGGGTGGCCGACCTCGGCGGAGTCGAGGCCGACGCCGATGATCCGGTGCAGATGGGGCTTGGCGGCCTCCAGCGTCTCCAGGGCCGACTCGGCGGACTCGTCACGCAGGAAGCACATGATGAGCCGGGTGGAGATGCCGTGCCGCTCGACGCTGCGGTCGAGGGCGCGCCCGAGCCCTTCGATCACCGTGCCGATGGGGACGCCGCGCACCATGTGCGCCTGCGGGTCGAAGAAGATCTCGGCGTGCCGCACGCCCTGCCGGGCGGCCCGGGCCAGATACGCGTCGGCGAGCTCCTCGAAGTCCTCCTCGGTCCGCAGGACGGCCATCAGCCCGTAGTAGAGGTCGAGGAAGGACTGCAGGTCGTCGAAGAGGTAGGCCTTGCGGAGCTCTTCGGTGTCGGCGTACGGGAGGGTGACGCCGTTGCGGGCGGCGAGGGAGAAAGCCAGCTCGGGTTCGAGGGTGCCCTCGATGTGGAGGTGGAGTTCGGCTTTGGGAAGGGGCATGGCGGCGGCTCACTCAGGTGGTTCGTTTGGGCATAGGTACACGCAACAGGTCTTGTGCGACGGTGAGTTCACCGTCGAATCCCGCTTCCCGGGCCTGCTGCTCGAAAACGCCGGGGTCGGGGTAGCGCTGGCTGAAGTGGGTCAGCACGAGATGCCGGACGCCGGAGTCCACGGCGACCCGGGCGGCCTGCCCCACGGTCAGGTGACCGTGGTCGGTGGCGAGCCGCTCGTCCTCGTCGAGGAAGGTGGACTCGATGACGAGCATGTCGCAGCCCTCGGCGAGGGCGTGGACGCCGTCGCAGAGCCGGGTGTCCATCACGAAGGCGAACTTCTGCCCCCGCCGCACCGTGCTCACGTCGTCGAGCGTGACGCCCCGCAGCTCGCCCTCCCGCTGCAGGCGTCCCACGTCGGGTCCCGCGATGCCGTGCTCGGCGAGCAGCTCCGGGAGTATCCGCCGGCCGTCGGGCTCCGTGATGCGGTAGCCGAAGGACTCGACGGGGTGCGAGAGCCTGCGGGCGTCCAGCGTGAAGGAGGGGGTGGCGGCCAACTGCCCGTCATCCGCGACGGGTTGCTGCACGAGGGAGACGGTCTCGCGATAGGCGGTGGCGTACCGCAGCCGGTCGAAGAAGTGCTGCCCCGAGCGCGGGAAGTGCACCGTCACGTCGTGCGGGACGCGGTCCAGGTTGATCCGCTGGATGACGCCCGGCAGTCCCAGCGAGTGATCGCCGTGGAAGTGCGTGACGCAGATCCGGTGCAGGTCGTGCGCGGCGACCCCGGCACGCAGCATCTGCCGCTGCGTGCCCTCGCCGGGGTCGAAGAGGATGCCGTGGCCGTCCCAGAGCAGGACGTACCCGTTGTGGTTGCGGTGCCGGGTGGGGACCTGGCTCGCGGTGCCGAGGACCACCAGTTCGCGTACGGACAAGGCGAGTTATCCGGGGGGCCACTGCAGGCCGCGTCCGCCCAGGACGTGGGCGTGCGCGTGGAAGACGGTCTGGCCCGCGCCGGAGCCGGTGTTGAAGACGATGCGGTAGCTGTCCGCCTTCTCCTCGGCGGCGACCTCTCCTGCCTCGCGCAGGACGTCGGCGGCGACGGCCGGTTCGGCGGCGGCGAGGGAGGCGGCGTCCGGGTAGTGCGCCTTCGGGATGATCAGGATGTGGGTGGGGGCCTGCGGGTTGATGTCCCGGAAGGCGACGGTCGTGTCCGTCTCCCTGACGAGGGTCGCGGGTACGTCCCCTGCGACGATCTTGCAGAACAGGCAGTCAGCCTGCGGTTCTCCCGCCATGGGGCGCCTCCGGTCCTAGCTGGTTCACTGTGGCCCCCCGCATGCTATCCGGGCCGCGCCCTGGCCTGGCCCCTCCCTCACCCCGCGGCGCCCTCCCTGCCCGAACGCCCCGCAGCACCAACGCGGCCGTATGTCCGCCCCGCCTCAGCCCCCCGGCAGCTCCGGGGCCGTCTTGGGAGGGGTTGTGTCCAGGGACGTGAGGGCCAGGCGGATGGCCTCGTCCAGTTGTGGGTCGCGGCCCGACGCGTAGTCCTCCGGCGTCGTCACCACCTCCACGTCCGGGTCCACCCCGTAGTTCTCGACGCCCCACCCGTACCCCTCCAGCCAGAACGCGTACTTCGGCTGCGTCACCAGCGTCCCGTCCACAAGCCGGTACCGGCTGTCGATCCCGATGACCCCGCCCCACGTCCGCGTGCCCACCACGGGCCCGATCCCCAGCGCCTTGATCGCCGCGTTCACGATGTCCCCGTCGGAACCGGAGAATTCGTTGGCGACCACGACGACGGGGCCCCGCGGCGCGTCCGCCGGGTAGCTGTACGGCTGTGTGCCCCGCGGCAGGTCCCAGCCCACGATCTTCCGGGCCAGCTTCTCCACCACGAGCTGGGACGTGTGCCCGCCACGGTTCTCCCGTACGTCCACGACCAGGCCGTCCCTGGCCACCTCCACCCGCAGGTCCCGGTGGATCTGCGCCCAGCCGGGAGCCTGCATGTCCGGCACGTGCAGATACCCGAGCCGCCCCCCTGACCGCTCATGGACGTACGCACGCCGGTCCACGACCCAGGCGTGGTACCGCAACGGCTCCTCGTCGTCGACGGGGATGACCACGGCGTGCCGCGGATCGCCGCCGCCCGAGGGCGAGATCGTCAGCTCCACCGGCTTCCCCGCCGTACCCACTAGGAGCGGTCCAGGACCCGTCACCGGATCGACCGGACGCCCCGCGACGGCGAGGAGCACGTCCCCGGCCCGCACCGCGACCCCGGGCGCGGCGAGCGGCGACCGGGCGGCGGGGTCCGACGTCTCGGACGGCAGGATGCGGTCGATCCGCCACGCCCCGTCCGCGCCCCGCGAGAGATCCGCGCCGAGCAGCCCCTGCCGCACCGCCGCACTCCCCCAGGCCCCGCCCCCCATGACGTACGCGTGCGAGGTGCCGAGCTCACCGGCCACCTCCCACAGGAGGTCCACGAGGTCGTCGTGCGTGGCGACCCGGTCCAGGACCGGGCGGTACCGGTCGAGTACGCCGTCCCAGTCGACCCCGCCCAGATCGGGCCGCCAGAAGTTGTCCCGCATGAGACGCCCGGCCTCGTCGTACATCTGGCGCCATTCGGCGGCGGGATCGACGGTCTGTCTGACCCGCGTGAGGTCGACGGTGATGTTCGAGTCGGAACTGTCGTCACCGGATGCCCGCCGGTCGCTCGGCACGACCTTCAGCTTTCCGTCGGCCCACAGCAGGACCCGCTTGCCGTCGCCGCTGACGGCGAAGTGATCGGCGTCGGATGCCAGTTCCTCGATGCGCTGCTGTACGAGGTCGTAGCGTTCGAGCTCGGTCTGCGGGTCGGGATCGGACGGGGTGGCCCGGGACGCGCCCAGGACGCCTCGCACGGGATGCCGCAGCCACAGGACGCCGTCCTTGGCGGCCCGCAGCGTCGAGTAGCGGGCGGCCTCGACCGGGAAGGGCACGATGCGGTCGGCGAGACCGTCGAGGTCGATGCGGGTGACGGGCGAGCCCTCGCTGTCCGGGGTCTCGTCCTTGTCGGGCGCCTCGAAGGGGCGCCCGTGCCGCTGCGGCCCGAAGGGCGAGGGAGTCGTGGCGGCCAGCGTGATCAGGTGGGGCCGCGAACCCCCGACGAAGGCGAGGTCGAAGACGTGCTCGTCGTAGACGGGGTCGAAGGCGCGCGCGGACAGGAACGCCAGATGCTTGCCGTCCAGGGTGAACGCGGGCGCGTAGTCACGGAACCGCAGCGGCGTCGCCTCGGACACCGAGAGATCGGCGGTGTTCGCCAGCTTGAGCTGCCGCAGCGGACTCGGCCCCGGATGCGACCACGCGAGCCAGGCCGAGTCCGGCGAGAAGACGAGCCCGGTGGCATCCCCGTGCTCCCCGCGGTCGACCTCGCGCACCTCGCCGCTCTCCCGCTCCACCAGGAGCACCCGCCCGTCGTGCGAGGCGACGGCGGCGCGGCTGCCGTCGGGCGCCATGGCGAGCCCGAGCACCCGGCCGAGCTGCCCGGCGGCGATCCTGCGCGGTGTGGCTCCGGGCGCGAGCCCCGTGGCCGGTGCGAACTGGAGCGCGTCGTCGCCCTCCGCGTCCGTCACCCACACGACGTGTTCCTCGCCGTCGACGCGGAACGTGCGCGGCAGCCGTGCGCGCACCCCGTGCTCGGCGGCGAGCGCGCGGGCGGGCCCCTCGCGGTGGGTCACCCAGTGCACGCCGCCGCGCACGGAGACGGCGCTGCCCCGTCCCGTGTGGTCGGGGGTGGCGGCGCCGAACCAGCGTGCGGCGGTGACGGGGTACGGCTGGAGGTCGGTGCGCTGGCCGCCGAGGCGGACGTCGATACGGCGCGGCTCGGCGTCCACCAGGTCGTCCAGGAGCCAGAGTTCACCCGCCGACGCGTACACGACGCGGGTGCCGTCGGTGGCGGCGTGCCGGGCATAGAAACCCTCGACACTGGTGTGCCGGCGCAGATCGGAGCCGTCGGGCAGCGAGGAGTAGACGGCGCCGACGCCTTCGTGGTCGGAGAGGAAGGCGATGCGCTCACCCACCCACAGCGGGTACTCGATGTTGCCGTCGAGCTCTTCGTGGACGCGTACGAAGCGGGCGTCGCCGCCTTCGTCGTCCGTGTCGCCGCGCCGGATCCAGAGCTTGCCGGCCGTGCCACCGCGGTACCGCTTCCACCAGGCGGCCTCGCGCCCCATCGGCGCGGAGAGCAGCAGGACCTGGCCGTCGCGCGGGCCGTGCGCCACGTCCCCCACGATCCCGTACGGCAGCGTGTCCGCGGGCCCGCCGTCCAGCGGAACGGCCCGCGCCCAGCTGCGGCGCAGCGAGGCCTGGCCGGACGTGCTGATGGCGAGGACCTGTCCGTCCGGGGTCCAGCCCCGCACCGACGTGCGGGAACTGCCCCAGTACGTCAGGCGCTTGGAGGAGCCGCCGTCGACCGGGGCGACGTGCACCTCGGGGGCGCCGTCACGCGTGGACGTCCAGGCGACGGTCGTTCCGTCCGGGGAGATGCGGGGGTGGTTCACCGGCATGTTGTCGGCGCTGACGCGCCATGCCCGGCCACCTTCGAGAGGAGCGACCCAGACGTCGTCCTCGGCGGTGAAGGCGACCAACTCGCCGCGCAGATGCGGAAACCGGAGATACGCAGGGTGCCCAGTCAGTGTCACCCGGCCAGCCTAGGCAGCCTCGGCGGAACCGGACAGCGTTTTGGATCACTTGCCCTTGAAGCACGAGCACGTGGGAGCGGGCTGCTGGGGCGGCGGGTCGGGCGTGACGGTCACCGTCACGGTCGCCGTGGGCGGCTGGTCCGGCTGATCGCCGCCGTGGTCTCCGCCGTCGTCACCGCCGTTGTCACCACCGTTGTCGCTTCCGTCGTCACCGCCGGCGCAGTCGCCGAGGACGTCCACCCGGAACCACTGCTTGCCGTCGACATCGGCGGTCAGGTTCCCGCGTACGCAGTGTCCGTCGACGACGGACCACACCGTGCCCTTGACGCTGATGGTGCTGGTGCCGTTCGAGCCCTTGTCCTTCTTGGCCTGTCCCTGGCAGTCGACGGTGGCGACGGCATCGCGGTCCGGGGATTCACTGGACGGGGTGACCTTGTCCTTGTAGCGGGCGGTACAGCTGATCCACAGCACGTCGAGGTGCTGCCGCTCCAGTTCCTTGGTCGCCATCTCGTCGGTAGTGATCGAGATGACCGCGGTGTTCATGCCTCCGTCGGCCGGATCGCACGCGGCGACCCCGATCACCGCCGCCCCCGCGAAGCCGACGGCGCACAGCACCCGCCGCCGTCCGCGTACGTCCACCGCACGATCACGTAAGCGCCTCAATGCCCCCATGGGCGGCAGAGTGCCATCGCGCGCCGCCTGACGACAGGCATCTTTGCGTCCAACTCCCAAGGCCCCTTCGGGACGGTGCCTTCAGGGGCGCAGCAGCAGCCACTCCTGCAACTCCACCAAGTTGCCCTCCGGGTCCTTGAGGTGGGCGACTCGCATGCGGTCCGTGAGGGGGGGCGGGGCCCTGGGCGATGGTGCCACCGCGTTCGGCGATCCGGCGGCAGTGGGCGTCGAGGTCGTCGACCCGCAGCACCACCAGTGAGCGGTGTCCGGTCGCCGGCTCCTCCAGCTCGTCGAGGAGCTGGGCCATCATGGAGCGGTCCTGGAGCGCGATGCCCGCGGAACCGGCCGCCGGGCTGAACTTCTCGTACGGTCCGTCCACCGCCCCCGACTGCGGCTTGAGGCCGAGGATGTCGGCGTAGAAGTGGTAGCAGGCACGGAAGTCCGTTACGAGCAGTCGTACTTGGGCCAGTTCCACGGCATCTCCCTCACCCGGAGCGGGGGTTCAGGACCAGCGGCCCGTGCGCCCCAGGAGCAGTGCGGCCGCCGCCGTCCCCGCGGTCGACGTACGCAACACGCTACGCCCCAGGCGGTACGGTTTCGCGCCCGCGTCCGCGAACGCCGCGAGCTCGTCCGGGGAGACGCCGCCCTCGGGGCCGACCACCAGGACGATGTGCCCGGCCGCCGGAAGGTCCGCCGTGGCCAGCGGTTCGCTGCCTTCCTCGTGCAGGACCGCGGCGAGGTCGGCGGTGCCCAGCAGCGCCGCCACCTGCTTGGTGGACAGGGCGTCCGCGACCTCGGGGAAGCGCACCCGGCGGGACTGCTTGCCCGCCTCGCGCGCCGTGGCACGCCACTTGCCGAGCGCCTTGAGCCCGCGCTCGCCCTTCCACTGCGTGATGCAGCGCGACGCGGACCAGGGCACGATCGCGTCGACGCCGGTCTCCGTCATGGTCTCGACGGCGAGTTCACCGCGGTCGCCCTTGGGCAGCGCCTGTACGACGGTGATCCGGGGCTCCTGCGGCGCCTCTTCCCGTACGGAGTCCATCCGCAGGATCAGCCGGTCCTTGCCCTCGGTGTCAAGGACCACGCAGTCGGCCCAGCGTCCGGCCCCGTCGGTCAGGACGATGTCCTCACCGGCGTGCAGCCGCTTCACGGAGACGGCGTGGCGCCCTTCGGGACCGTCGAGCACGAAGCGTCCGCCGCCCGCGGCAGTGTTCTCGAAGGTCCCGAAGGTCTCGACAACGAAAACGGGCGCGGTCACGCCTGGCTCCCGGGCTGGGTCCCCTGCTGCCCGCCGGCCGCCAACGCGTCCTTCGCCTCGGCCAGTTCGGCCGCGAGGACCTCCACGAGCTGCCCGGCGGGCAGTTCCCGCGCCATGCGGTGGCCCTGGCCCGCCCACAGCGCCATGCCCTGCGCGTCACCGGCCTTGGCGGCGGCCTTGCGCAGGCCGCTGGTGAGGTGGTGGATCTGGGGGTAGGCGGCGGGGGCGTACGGCCCGTGCTCGCGCATGAAGCGGTTGACCAGGCCCCGCGCGGGGCGTCCCGAGAAGGCCCGGGTCAGTTCGGTGCGGGTGAACAGCGGGTTGGTCATGGCCTGCTTGTGCAGGACGTTGGCGCCCGACTCGGGGCAGACCAGGAAGGCCGTGCCGAGCTGCGCGGCGTCCGCGCCGGCCGCGAGCACCGCGGCGATCTGCGAGCCGCGCATCAGGCCTCCGGCCGCGACGACCGGGATCTGCACGGTGTCGCGCACCTGCGCGATGAGCGAGAGGAGGCCGAGCCCGGCGCCGTCCGTCTCGGGGTTGTCGCGGTGGGTGCCCTGGTGGCCGCCCGCCTCGATGCCCTGCACGCACACGGCGTCGGCGCCCGACCACTGGGCGGTCTGCGCCTCTTCGGGCGAGGTGACGGTGGCGACGGTGATCGTGCCGACCCGTGCGAAGGCGTCGAAGACGTCACGGGTGGGGCAGCCGAAGGTGAACGACACCAGCGGCACCGGGTCCTCGACGAGGATCGCGAGCTTGGCGTCGTAGCCGTCGTCGCGGCCGCTGTCCGGGTCGCCGAGCTGCGTCTCGTACCAGGCGGCCTCTCCGGCGAGCTGGTTGCGGTAGACGTCGACGGCGGCGGCATCGGCGTACTCGGGCTGCGGCATGAAGAGGTTCACGCCGAACGGCCGGCTCGTGAGCCCCCGCAGCTGTTTGATCTCCTGGTACATCCCGTCGGCCGTTTTGTACCCGGCGGCGAGGAATCCGAGCCCCCCGGCCTCGCAGACGGCCGCGGCGAGCTGAGGGCACGAAGCGCCGCCCGCCATGGGGGCCTGCACGATCGGAAGGCGGCAGAGATCGGTCAGTGCGGAGGACATGAACGCATCGTGCCATGACCTGGCCGGGGGGCCGAATCGCGCCTCACAGCGGGCCCGCGGGCGCCTGCCGCGGGCTACAGACTTTCCCGCCCACCCACCCGACACCCCGCAGAAATCGACAATGCTCCGGTGCCGGAGGGCAAACCCTCCGGCACCGGAGCACCGGAATCTCAGCGACCGTTGAACGCGTCCTTCAGGCGCGAGAACAGACCCTGCTGCCCCGGCTGGAACTGCCCGGTGGGCCGCTCCTCGCCGCGCAGCACCGCGAGCTCCCGGAGGACCCGCTCCTGCTCCGCGTCCAGCTTGCTCGGCGTGAGGACCTCGACGTGCACGATGAGGTCACCGCGACCGCCGCCCCGCAGGTGCGTGATGCCCCTGCCGTGCAGCGGCACCGACTGGCCGGACTGCGTGCCCGGCCGGATGTCGACCTCCTCCAGGCCGTCCAGCGTCTCCAGGGGCACCTTGGTGCCCAGAGCCGCGGCCGTCATGGGGATGGTGACCGTGCAGTGCAGGTCGTCCCCGCGCCGCTGGAACACGGCGTGCGGCAGCTCGTGGATCTCCACGTACAGGTCGCCCGCGGGGCCGCCGCCGGGGCCGACCTCGCCCTCGCCCGCGAGCTGGATCCGCGTGCCGTTGTCGACACCGGCGGGGATCTTCACGGTGAGCGTCCGCCGCGACCGGATGCGGCCGTCGCCGGCGCACTCGGGGCAGGGGGTGGGCACGACCGTGCCGAAGCCCTGACACTGCGGGCACGGCCGCGAAGTCATGACCTGGCCGAGGAACGACCGCGTGACCTGCGACACCTCGCCGCGACCGCGGCACATGTCACACGTTTGAGCGGATGTCCCCGGCGCGGCACCTTCACCGCTGCAGGTCGTACATACGACCGCCGTGTCGACCTGTATGTCCTTGGTGGTCCCGAAGGCCGCCTCGTCCAGGTCGATCTCGAGCCGGATCATGGCGTCCTGGCCACGGCGCGTGCGCGACCGGGGGCCACGCTGCGACGCCGTCCCGAAGAACGCGTCCATGATGTCCGAGAAGTTGCCGAAGCCACCGGCCCCGAAACCGCCCGCACCGCCGCCGCCCGCCTGGGACAGCGGGTCACCGCCGAGGTCGTAGACCTGCTTCTTCTGCGGGTCCGACAACACCTCGTACGCGGCGTTGATCTCCTTGAAGCGCTCCTGAGTCTTCGGATCCGGATTCACGTCCGGGTGAAGCTCTCGCGCAAGCCTCCGGAAGGCCTTCTTGATTTCGTCCTGGGAAGCGTCGCGGCGCACGCCTAGTACGGCGTAGTAGTCCGTGGCCACTTACGACTCCGCCAGGATCTGTCCGACGTAACGTGCCACTGCGCGTACTGCTCCCATCGTTCCCGGATAGTCCATGCGGGTCGGGCCGACCACGCCGAGTTTGGCTACTGCCTCGCTGCCCGAACCGTAGCCGACGGAGACCACGGACGTAGAGCTGAGTCCCTCATGGGCGTTCTCGTGACCGATCCGTACGGTCATGCCCGAATCCGTCGCCTCGCCAAGCAACTTGAGCAGGACGACCTGCTCCTCAAGAGCCTCCAGGACGGGCCTGATGGTGAGGGGAAAGTCATGTCCGAAGCGGGTGAGATTGGCCGTTCCGCCGATCATCAGCCGCTCCTCGGTCTCCTCGACCAAGGTTTCGAGGAGTGTGGAGAGCACCGTCGCCACGGTGCCCCGGTCCTCCGCGTCGAAGGACTCCGTCATGTCCTGCACGAGCTGCGGCACGTCCGCGAAGCGGCGGCCCGCGACCCTGCTGTTGAGCCGCGCCCGCAGATCCGCGAGCGAGGTCTCGCCGAACGGGGCGGGGCAGTCGATCATGCGCTGCTCGACCCGGCCCGTGTCCGTGATCAGGACGAGCATCAGACGGGCCGGAGCCAGTGAGAGCAGCTCCACGTGCCGCACCGTCGACCGCGTGAGCGACGGATACTGCACGACCGCGACCTGCCGGGTCAGCTGCGCGAGCAGCCGCACCGTGCGCGCCACGACGTCGTCGAGGTCGACGGCGCCGTCGAGGAAGTTCTGGATGGCCCTGCGCTCCGGCGCCGCCATCGGCTTGACGCCCGCGAGCCGGTCGACGAAGAGGCGGTACCCCTTGTCGGTCGGGATGCGCCCGGCACTCGTATGAGGCTGGGCGATGAACCCTTCCTCCTCCAGCGCCGCCATGTCGTTGCGGACCGTGGCCGGTGAGACACCGAGACTGTGCCGCTCGGTGAGCGCCTTGGAGCCGACGGGCTCCTCGGTGCCGACGTAGTCATGGACGATGGCGCGCAGCACCTCGAGCCTGCGTTCACTGAGCATCCGCGCAACACCTCCACCTTTTCGCCCTGAAACCTGTCTGCCCCGTGGTCCGCCTGGCACTCCCCGCGGGTGAGTGCCAGCCTTGCACCGCGCCCAGTGTACGGCCGCGAGGTACGGCCCCGGCAAGGGCCGGACCCCCGGTCTCGGTCCGGCGGGTGAGCGGGCGGCTGCCGAGCCGCCCGCACAGCGCTAGCGTCGCCTTATGAACGTGACGCCGGCTTGGGACGAGGCAGGGTGGGAGCGGCTCGCGCCGCATGTGGGACGGCGGCGCCTCCCGGTCTGGGACTGTACGGCGGGGCTTGTCGTCGGCGGTGAATCGGCGCTGATGATCGAGGCGGGGGCGACGCTGCGCGAGGGGGCGGAGCTGCGCACCCAGGCGCGCGGCATCCTCGGCGGGGGCCGCCGGGTCACTCATCTCGCCCTGACGCACCCGCACTTCGACCATGTGCTCGGCGCCGCGGCGTTCGCGGGCGTGGAGGTGTACGGCGCGGTGGGCCTCGACGCGCTGCTCGCGAAGGGCCGCGACGAGCTGCGCGAGTCCGCGGTGCGGCACGGGGTCGCGCCGGACGCGGCGGCGGAGGCCGCCGACCTGCTCGTCCACCCGCACCACACGGTGTGCGGGGAGTGGACGCTCGACCTGGGCGGCGGCGTGCAGGTGCTGCTCGCGAACGTCGGCCCGGGACACACGGGCCACGACCTGGCGGTCCTGGTCCCCGGCACGGCGGACTCCCCGGAGATCGTCTTCTGCGGCGACCTGGTCGAGGAGTCGGGTGAACCGCAGGCCGGTGATGACGCGGTCCCGAAGCGGTGGCCTGCCGCGCTCGACCGGCTGCTCGACCTGGGCGGGGAGGACGCGCTGTACGTGCCGGGGCACGGTGCGGTGGTCGATGCGGCATTTGTCCGTGCGCAACGGGCCACACTGGCGGCCCGCTTCGGCGTGTCGTAGCGAGCCTCCCCCCACTTCTTCCTATCGTCGGGAAAATGCGCCAGTACTCCGCGGACCTGACCCCGCCCTGGAAGAAGCCGAAGCCCGTCCCGGAGGTCGCCGCGGAGGCGGACCTCGTGGTGGAGGAGCTGAGCACCGGCTTCTGCGGGGCGGTGATTCGCTGCGAGAAGACGGCGGAGGGTCCGACGGTGACCCTGGAGGACCGCTTCGGCAAGCACCGCGTCTTCCCGATGACTCCGGGTGCCTTCGCCCTGGAGGGCCGGACGGTGACGCTGGTCCGCCCGTCCGCCGCCTCCTCGCCGGTACGTCCTTCGCGCACCGCTTCCGGCTCGGTGGCCGTGCCGGGTGCGCGGGCCCGGGTCGCCCGCGCGGGGCGGATCTACGTGGAGGGCCGCCACGACGCGGAGCTCGTCGAGCGGGTGTGGGGCGACGACCTGCGGATCGAGGGCGTGGTCGTCGAGTACCTGGAGGGCATCGACGACCTCCCGGCGATCGTCGAGGAGTTCTCCCCCGGCCCCGACGCGCGACTCGGCGTCCTGGTGGACCACCTGGTGCCCGGTTCGAAGGAGTCGAGGATCGCGGCGCAGGTGAGTTCTTCGTCGGCGCTGGTGGTGGGGCACCCCTACATCGACGTGTGGGAGGCGGTGAAGCCGTCCTCGGTGGGGATCGCCGCGTGGCCGCGCGTGCCGCGGGGGCTCGACTGGAAGACGGGCGTCTGCGAGGCCCTGGGCTGGCCGCCCAACACTGGCGCGGCCTGGCAGCGGATCCTGGGCTCGGTGCGCAGCTACCGCGATCTTGAACCGGCGCTTCTGGGCCGCGTGGAGGAGTTGATCGACTTCGTCACGGGGACCGAGTCCTAGACCGCCGCCGACGCCTGCGGGGCCGGACTGCGCCGCCGCTGCGCGGCTATGTCAGCCCGTCCGGCGTTTGAGGACGAACTCGGCGGAGCCGGTGATTCTGCGGTCAGTCCACCAGGTCCCGCACCACCGCATCCGCCAGCAACCGCCCCCGCAGGGTCAGCACGGCACGCCCCTCCTCGTAGGGCCCCGCCTCAAGAAGCCCATCGGCGAGCGCCCGGCGGGAAGCCGCGAGGCCCGCGGGGTGGAGCAGGGACAACGGGCACCCCTCGAGGAGCCGCAGCTCCAGCAGGATCCGTTCCACCCGCCGGTCCTCCGCGGCGAGAACCTCCCGCCCGGCCCCGGGCGACCGGCCGGCGGCGAGGGCGCCCGCGTACGCCCCGGGATGCTTGACGTTCCACCACCGCACGCCCCCCACGTGGCTGTGGGCCCCCGGCCCGGCCCCCCACCAGTCGGCCCCGCGCCAGTACAACTCGTTGTGCAGGCACCGCCCGGCATCGGACGTGGCCCAGTTCGACACCTCGTACCAGGAGAATCCCGCGCCCCCGAGCACCTCGTCGGCGATCAGATACCGGTCGGCGTGCACGTCGTCGTCCGTCATCGGCACCTCGCCGCGCCGGATCCTGCGCGCGAGCTGCGTGCCCTCCTCAACGATCAGGGCGTAGGCGCTGACGTGGTCGGGCCCGGCGCCGATCGCCGCGTCGAGGGTGGCCCGCCAGTCGTCGTCCGTCTCGCCCGGCGTGCCGTAGATGAGGTCCAGGTTGACGTGGTCGAAGCCCGCCGCCCGCGCCTCGGCCACGCATGCCTCGGGCCGGCCGGGGGTGTGCGTACGGTCCAGCACCTTCAGTACGTGCTGCTTCGCGCTCTGCATCCCGAAGGAGACGCGGTTGAAGCCACCGGCCCGCAGTTCGCTCAGGTAGGCCGGATCGACGGACTCCGGGTTCGCCTCGGTGGTGATCTCCGCGTCGTCCGCGAGCCCGAACTCCTCCCGGACCGCTCCCAGCATGCGCACGAGGTCGGCTGCGGCCAGGAGCGTCGGCGTACCGCCCCCGACGAAGACCGTCTGCACCGGGCGCGGGTCGTCGCCCAGGGTCTTGCGCGCGAGCCGTACCTCGTCGATCAGGGTGTCCGCGTAATTGTCGCGCGAGGCGAGCACGCCGCCGGAGCCGCGCAGCTCGGTCGCGGTGTACGTGTTGAAGTCGCAGTAGCCGCAGCGCGTGGCGCAATACGGGACGTGGAGGTAGAAGCCGAGCGGACGTGTCCCCGCACCCGCGAGGGCGGACGCGGGCAGGGACCCGTCCTCGGGCATGGGCTCACCATCGGGCAGTGCGGAAGGCATACCTTCGATTGTCCCGCACCTCGGAGAAACCCCGCACCGCGGAGGAACCCGGCACCGCGGAGAAACCCCGCACCGCGCACCGGATCCGCCCGCCTACTGCGCCTGAAGGACCAGGACCGCCATGTCGTCGTCCGGCGGCCGCTCCGAGAATTCGTGCACCATCCTCTTGATCCGCTCCGCGATCAGCGACGCGTCGAGGCCCGCGCAGCTCGCGAGGGCCTTCGCGAGACCGTCGCCGTCGTCGAACATCAGCTGCCCGGTGCGGCGCTCGGTCACCCCGTCGGTGACGCAGAGCAGCGTGTCCCCCGTGCGCAGGTCGAAGCTCTCGCTCGCGTACGTCGCGTCGTCGATGACCCCGAGCAGCAGCTGGGGCGAGGCCGCAGCCCGGACCGTGCCGTCCGGGGAGAGCAGCAGCGGCAGCGGGTGTCCCGCGCTGGCCACCGTGCAGCGGACGCCGCCGTCGTCCATGGGGACCAGCTCGCCGTAGAGGAGGGAGAGGAAGCGGGAGGTGGCCCCGTCCGGCGGCACGATCTGGCCGCCCGCCGCCGCGACCACCGCCGCCGCCGCGTCCGCCGCCTCCGTCGCGTCGTCGAGGAGGAGCTGGTTGAGGCGGTCGAGCACCTCCGCGACCTCGTACCCCTCGCGGGCGAGCAGGCGCAGCCACGGCCGGGCGAGGCCGATCACGACGGCCGCCTCGACGCCCTTGCCCTGAACGTCGCCGAGGGCGAAGCACCAGCGGCCCTTGCCCGCCTGGAACACGTCGTAGAAGTCGCCGCCGGGCCCGCCCTTGTCCCGCGGCTCGTACACGACGCCGCTCTGCACGCCGGGGATGTCCGCGACGGAGCTCGGAAGGAGTCCGCGCTGCAGGACCTGGCTGATGGTGGCCTGGCGCTGATAGCGCCGCGCCGCGCTGATGGCCAGGGCGACCCGTCGGCTGAAGTCCTCGATGAGGCCGGTGACCTCGTCGGCGAAGCGCATCATCCCGGCCCGCCCGATGATGAGCGTGCCCAGCGCGCGACCGCCCGCCGTGAGGCGGTACGCCAGGGCCGTGCCGCCCTCGTCGGCCAGGGCCTCGCCGGGCCACTTCACGGGGACGGCGCCGGAGCCGGCCGATTCGGGCAGCAGGGGCGGGTCCTTCTCCAGGCTGCGCCGCAGTTCCTCCATGCGCTGCTCGCTGGTGTGCCAGACGCGGGCGAGCCGGGAGCCGGGGCCGCCGCTCACGGCGCCGCGCGGCGCGGCCTCCGACTCGTCGTCGAGCCATACCGCGCACCAGTCCGCGAGCCGCGGCACGAGCAGCTGACCGGCGAGTGCGGCCACCAGGTCCTCGTCGAACTGCCCGGCGAGCAGGTCGGACGCCTCGGCGAGGAAGGTGAGCGCGCCGCGGTTGACCCACTCCGTGTCGTGCGTGATCCGTCTCGGCAGCGGGGCGAGGATCTCGGCGGTGCGCAGCCCTCGCTGCATCGCCTGTTCACTCGCGTACGACTCGATCTCCTGGCCTGCCTGCACGCCGCCGACCGGGAGGCGAGCCCAGACAGCCTTGGTGCCGGTGCGGTAGGTGATGCCCCAGGAGTCGGAGAGGGTCGCGACGAGCTGGAGGCCGCGGCCGTACTCGGGCGTGCCGGGCGGCTGGGGCGTGGGCTCGCTGCGGACCGCGCGGGCGGGGTGATGGTCGGAGACCTCGATGACCAGGGTGTCGGTGCTCTCCCCCAGGCCCGCCTCGTCGAGCCGGCACAACAGCTCGACCGTGGTGCCCGCGTGCACGACGGCGTTCGTGACCAGTTCGCTGACCAGCAGCACGGCATCGTCCGCCAGGCGGTCGGTGACACCCGCGGCCGCGGGCACGGCGAGCTCGACCCAGTCGGCGAGCGCGGCGCGCACGAACCTGCGTGCGGCGGCGGGCGCCAACGGGTTTCCGGGCAGCGATGTGCACACCACCGCCGGCGGGCCGGGCTGGTACCCCGGCTGGGCGGACGCACGGAAAGTGGTCTCCCGTTGCATCGGAATGGACCCCACGTTTCGGCTCCTGAGCAGTTCGGTCGAATACGCCTCAGGCGACACGGACAGAGTGACAGACTGGCCACGCCCATAAGCACCGAGTTACTGAAGTGGGCCGCTATGAGTGAGAACAGTGCTATGCCCGCGCTCGGTTACGGTCGGATTCCGGCACCGAAACCAGCTTCGACACCACAGTCGTGCACCGGGAACGATCCGGACGCGGCATCAGAAAACATCGCGGAGAACGCCCCGGAAGCGACCTCCGATCTGCGTATCCTGCTGTCCGCCATGCGGGCGGCGCGTGACGGTGACTTCACCAAGGTGACGGTGAGTGGCCACGGCCTGGTCGCCGAGCTGCACGCGGTGTTCAACGAGATGCTGGACCGTTCGCTGCACTTCGACAGTGAACTCACGCGCGTACGCCGGGAGATCATCCGGCACGGCCATCTCGACGAGCGGTTCACCGCGAGCCCGGGACAAGGCAGCTGGGCCACGCGCGTGACGGACGCCAACTCCCTGCTCGACTCGCTGGTCGCCCCGGCGGCCAACGCGACACGTGTACTGAACGCGGTCGCGGGCGGCGACCTCACCCAGCGGGTGGACCTGCACGACGGCTCCCGCGAGCTGCGGGGAGACCTGCGGCGTCTGGGCCGTGCGGTGAACACGATGGTCGACCAGCTGTCGCTCTTCACGGGCGAGGTCACCCGGGTCGCCCGCGAGGTGGGCACGGAGGGACGGCTCGGCGGGCGCGCCAAGGTGCGCGGTCTGTCGGGCAGTTGGCGTGACGTGACGGAGGCCGTCAACACGATGGCCTCCCGGCTCACCGCCCAGGTGCGCGACATCGCCCTGGTGACGACGGCGGTGGCGCAGGGCGACCTGACCCGGACCGTCACGGTCGAGGCGACGGGCGAACTGCTCGAACTGAAGCTGACCGTCAACACGATGGTCGACCAGCTCTCCGCGTTCGCGGCCGAGGTCACCCGTGTCGCCCGTGAGGTCGGCACGGAGGGCCAGTTGGGCGGCCGGGCGCAGGCCCGTGGTGTGTCGGGCGTCTGGAAGGACCTCACCGACAACGTCAACTTCATGGCATCGAACCTCACCTCTCAGGTGCGGAACATCGCCCAGGTCACCACGGCCGTCGCCAACGGCGACCTGAGCCAGAAGATCACCGTTGACGCCCGGGGCGAGATCCTGGAGCTGAAGTCGACGGTGAACACGATGGTGGACCAGCTGTCCGCCTTCGCCGATGAAGTCACGCGTGTGGCGCGCGAAGTCGGCACGGAGGGAAATCTGGGCGGTCGCGCTCAGGTGCGCGGCGTGTCCGGCGTGTGGAAGGACCTCACCGACAACGTCAACTTCATGGCGGACAACCTCACCTCCCAGGTACGGAACATCGCCCTCGTGTCGACGGCCGTCGCCCAGGGCGACCTGGGCAAGAAGATCACGGTCGAGGCGAAGGGCGAGATCCTCGAACTGAAGTCGACCATCAACACGATGGTGGACCAGCTCTCCGCGTTCGCCGACGAGGTCACCCGGGTGGCCCGTGAGGTGGGCACGGAGGGCAACCTCGGCGGGCAGGCCCAGGTGCGCGGTGTCTCCGGCGTCTGGAAGGACCTCACCGACAACGTCAACTTCATGGCGCTGAACCTCACCTCTCAGGTGAGGAACATCGCCCAGGTCACCACGGCCGTCGCCAACGGCGACCTGTCCAAGATGATCACGGTGACGGCGCGCGGCGAGATCCTGGAGCTGAAGGACACCGTCAACACGATGGTGGAGCAGCTGCGGGCCTTCGCGGACGAGGTGACCCGGGTGGCCCGTGAGGTCGGCACGGACGGCCGGCTCGGCGGGCGGGCCCAGGTGCTCGGTGTGTCGGGCGTGTGGAAGGACCTCACCGACAACGTCAACTACATGGCCGACAACCTCACGGGCCAGGTCCGCAACATCGCGCAGGTCGCGACGGCGGTGGCGCAGGGCGACCTCTCCAAGAAGATCGACGTGGACGCGCGCGGCGAGATCCTGGAGCTGAAGACCACCATCAACACCATGGTGGACACGCTGTCCTCGTTCTCCTCGGAGGTCACCCGCGTGGCCCGCGAGGTCGGCTCCGAGGGCCAACTGGGCGGCCAGGCGCGGGTCGAGGGCGTCTACGGCACGTGGAAGCGCCTGACGACGAACGTGAACGAGCTCGCCCTGAACCTCACCACCCAGGTCCGCGCGATCGCCGAGGTGGCATCGGCCGTGGCCCAGGGCGACATGACCCGCTCTATCACGGTCGAGACCCGCGGTGAGGTCTCCGAGCTCAAGAACAACATCAACGTCATGGTCTCCAACCTCCGTGAGACCACCCGCGCCAAGGACTGGCTGGAGTCGAACCTCGCCCGTCTCGCGGGTCTGATGCAGGGCCACCGTGATCTGATGGAGGTCGCCGACCTGATCCTGCGCGAGCTGACCCCGCTGGTGAACGCGCAGTACGGCGCCTTCTTCCTGGCTGACCCGGAGGCCGGGGACACCACGACGCTGCAGACTCCCCCGGTCAAGGGGCTCGCTTTCATCGCCGGGTACGGCTCCGCGCAGGGCTCGGTCGTCGACACGGGTGCCATGCCCGCGCACGGCCTGGTGCGCCAGGCGGCCCTGGAGAAGAAGCGGATCCTGGTGGACGAGGTGCCGCCCGACTACATCAAGATCACTTCGGGGCTCGGGGACTCCGCCCCGGCCAGCCTGGTGATCATCCCGATCCTCTTCGAGGACAAGCTGCTCGGCGTCATCGAGCTGGCCACGTTCTCCCGCTTCTCGGACGTGCACCTGGCGTTCTTCGACCAGTTCGTCAGCACCATCGGCGTCGCGATCAACACGATCATCGCCAACTCCCGTACGGAGTCACTGCTCAGCGAGTCCCAGCGGCTCGCCACGCAGCTCCAGGACCGCTCGGACGAACTGCAGCTCCAGCAGGCGGAGTTGCAGCGTTCGAACGCCGAGCTGGAGGAGAAGGCGGCGCTGCTCGCCACCTCCTCGCAGTACAAGTCGGAGTTCCTCGCGAACATGTCGCACGAGCTGCGCACGCCGCTGAACTCCCTGCTCATCCTGGCGAGGCTGCTCTCGGACAACCCCGACAGCCATCTCTCCGACCAGGAGGTGCAGTTCGCGACGACGATCCACCGCTCGGGGTCCGACCTGCTCCAGCTCATCAACGACATCCTCGACCTGTCGAAGATCGAGGCGGGCCGGATGGACGTCCGTCCCAAGAAGCTCCCCCTCATCAAGGTCCTCGACTACGTCCACGCGACGTTCCGCCCGCTCACCCTGGACCGCGGGCTCGCCTTCGAGGTGTCGGTCGGCGAGGACGTGCCGCGCGAGATGTTCTCGGACGAGCAGCGGCTCCAGCAGATCCTGCGCAACCTCCTGTCGAACGCGGTCAAGTTCACCGCGAGCGGCCGGGTCGAGCTGCGCGTGAGCCGCGTCAAGAACACGGGCGACCGGCGGCTCCACGACGGCGGCGACCGGCTCTGCTTCGCCGTCACGGACACCGGCATCGGCATCCCGCCCGACCAGCTGCCGGCCATCTTCGAGGCGTTCCAGCAGGCCGACGGCACCACCAACCGCAAGTACGGCGGCACCGGCCTGGGCCTCTCCATCAGCCGCGAGATCGCCGGGCTCCTCGGCGGCCGCATCACCGCGGAGAGCAACCCGGGCCAGGGCTCCACCTTCACGCTCTACGTCCCCGTGGTGCACCCCGGCCACGGACCCGCGGCGGCGGCGTACGCGGCGACCAGGTCGCTCACGACGCCCGAGCCGCACGAAGAGGGGGTCACCATGTCCCCGCACACCTTCCACGAACAGAACGACAGCTGGCCGACACCGACCAAGCTGGAGGAGTACCGGGAAGGTGCGGCGGGCCGCATATTGCGTGGGCGACGCGTCCTGATCGTGGACGACGACATCCGCAACGTCTTCGCGCTCACCCACGTACTGAGCCGCGTCGGCATGCCCGTCCTCTACGCGGAGAACGGCCGCGAAGGCATCGAGACCCTGGAGCGCAACCCCGACACCGACCTCATCCTGATGGACATCATGATGCCGGAGATGGACGGCTACGAAACCATCGCCGCCATCCGCCGCACCCCGCGCTGGACCGGCCTTCCCATCATCGCGCTGACCGCCAAGGCGATGCCCGGCGACCGCGAGAAGGCCATCGAACAGGGCGCCAACGACTACGTACCCAAACCCGTGGACGTGGACCAGCTGCTCACCGTCGCCTGCGCGCTCCTGTCCCCCGACGGCGCGGACACCGCGGAGCCGGGCACGCCCACCACAGCAGATACGACCGTTGCACCGGAACCGGCAGGCACTCCCGGGGAGGCCGCTGTTCCGCCGACGGCCGAGTGAGGCACTGTCACCATGAGCACAGAGGTCATGACCGACAACCGCGCGAGCATCCTTCTTGTCGATGACATGGAGGACAACCTGATGGCACTCGAAGCCGTCCTGGGGTCCCTCAACGAACCACTGGTGCGCGCCCGTTCGGGCGAGGAGGCCATGAAGGCCCTTCTGCGCCAACGTTTCGCCGTGATCCTCCTGGACGTACGCATGCCGGGGATGGACGGCTTCGAGACCGCGTCGAACATCAAGCGACTCGACCAGACCAAGGACGTGCCCATCATCTTCCTGACGGGCACCGACAACGACGCGGGCTACGCCTTCCGGGGCTATGCGACGGGTGCCGCGGACTACATGACCAAGCCGTTCGACCCCTGGGTGCTGCGCGCCAAGGTCACCGTCTTCCTCGAACTGCACCGCAAGAACCAGCAGTTGGAGAAGATCCTGGCGCGCGAGCAGCAGCAGTTCGAGGAGCTGGCGGCCCGCCTCTCGGCCATCGAGACGCACATGGCGGCCAGCAGTCTCAAGGACGTGCTCGAACTGCGCCACCACGTGACGCACATGGAGGAGCTGGTGAGAGAGATGCGGCGCGGGCGGGGTGGCGTCTGAGGAACCGGCCCGAGTAAGAACCGGGCAGACAGTGCCCCGCCCGCGCACGGGAGTCCGGGCTCAGGCCTCGCGCGAACCCGCGTACATCTCGTCGATCAGGTGCTGGTACTCGCGCTCGACGACGGGGCGCTTCAGCTTCAGGCTCGGCGTCAGTTCGCCGTGCTCGATGTCCAGGTCGCGGGGCAGCAGCTTGAACTTCTTGACGGTCTGCCAGCGCTGGAGGCCTTCGTTCAGCTCCTTCACATAGCCCTCGACGAGTGCGACCGTCGCCGGGGCCGCGACCACGTCGGCGTAGCTCTTGCCGTCCAGACCGTTGTCCTTGGCCCACGCCATGATGGACGGCTCGTCGAGCGCGATCAGAGCGGTGCAGAAGTTCCGGTCGGCGCCGTGCACCAGGATGTTGGAGACGTACGGGCAGACTGCCTTGAACTGGCCCTCGACCTCGGCAGGCGCGATGTACTTGCCGCCGGAGGTCTTGATCAGGTCCTTCTTGCGGTCGGTGATCCGCAGATAGCCGTCCGCGGAGAGCTCGCCGATGTCCCCGGTGTGGAACCACCCGTCGGACTCCAGGACCTCGGCCGTCTTCTCGGCGAGCCCGTGGTAGCCCTCCATGATGCCGGGGCCGCGCAGCAGGATCTCGCCGTCGTCCGCGATCCGGACCTCGGTGCCGGGCAGCGGCTTGCCGACGGTGCCGGTGCGGTAGGCCTCGCCGGGGTTGACGAAGGAGGCCGCGGAGGACTCGGTGAGGCCGTAACCCTCCAGGATGTGGATGCCCGCGCCGGCGAAGAAGTAGCCGATCTCGGGAGCGAGCGCGGCCGAGCCGGAGACGGCGGCGCGCAGCCGACCGCCGAAGGCCTCCCGCAGCTTGGAGTAGACGAGCGCGTCGGCGACCTTGTGCTTGGCGCCGAGCCCGAAGGGCACCGAGGCGGTGCCGGTCCTGCGGAAGTTGTCCTGGCTGACCTTCGCGTACTCGCGGGAGACGTCGGCGGCCCACAGGAAGATCTTGTACTTGGCGCCGCCGCCGGCCCGTGCCTTGGCCGCGACCCCGTTGTAGACCTTCTCGAAGATGCGCGGCACGGCGGCCATGTACGTCGGCTGCACCACCGGCAGGTTCTCGATGATCTTGTCGACGCGGCCGTCGACGGCGGTGACGTGCCCGAGCTCGATCTGCCCGGAGGTCAGCACCTTGCCGAAGACGTGCGCGAGCGGCAGCCACAGGTACTGCACGTCGTCCGGGCCGAGAAGACCGGTCGAGGCGATGGCCTTGGCCATGTACGACCAGTTGTCCTGCGGCAGGCGCACGCCCTTGGGGCGGCCCGTGGTGCCGGAGGTGTAGATGATCGTGGCGAGCTGGTCCTTGGTGATCGCCGCGATCCGCTCCTTGACCGCCTCCGGGTTCTTCTCCAGATGGGCGGCGCCGCGCGCCTCCAGGTCGGCGAGGGTGAGCACCCAGCCTTCGGGGTCGCCCTCCGCGGGCCCGGCGCCCTCGGCGTCGATGACCACGACGTGCCGCAGCTCGGGCAGCTCGGCCCGCTTCTCGCGCGCCTTGGCGAGCTGCTCGGCGTTCTCGGCGATCAGGACCCGGCTGTCGGAGTCGGCCAGGATGTAGGTGGACTCCTCGGCGTTGGTCTGCGGGTACACCGTGGTGGTGGCCGCGCCCGCGCAGAGGATGCCGAGGTCGGCGAGGATCCATTCGACCCGCGTGGACGAGGCGAGCGCCACCCGGTCCTCGGGGGCGAGGCCGAGCTCGATCAGGCCCGCCGCGATGGCGTAGACCCTCTCGGCGGCCTGCCCCCAGCTCAGCGACTTCCAGTCGTCCGGCCCCTCGCCCGATGCGGCCGGCACCGGATAGCGGTAGGCCTCCGCGTCGGGCGTGGCCGCCACGCGCTCCAGGAAGAGATGGGCCACGGACGGCGGACGGTTCTCGATCAAGGTCTGTGTGTCGCTCACGACATCCTCCGGACCCGCGACAATGCGGCGACTGGCTGGCGGCTGCTGGTCTTGTTTAACTTGCGAGTAACCTACGAGCAGTGATCAGAGTAGAGCGCTGAAGCCCGCCACGTAAGGGGCATCTGCCTGTCACTTCATACAAGAACGGGTCCGCCGCGCAAGAGCGCGACGGACCCGCTGGGATGCCCCTGTGACGCCCGTGCCGGACGGTGCGGCGGCCGGGGTGTGGGCTACTTCTTGGCCTTGCCCGCACCGCTGTCGTCGCTGGAGAGCACCGCGATGAAGGCTTCCTGCGGCACCTCGACGGAGCCGACCATCTTCATGCGCTTCTTGCCCTCCTTCTGCTTCTCGAGCAGCTTGCGCTTACGGGAGATGTCACCGCCGTAGCACTTGGCGAGGACGTCCTTGCGGATCGCGCGGATGGTCTCGCGGGAGATGACCCGGGAGCCGATCGCCGCCTGGATGGGCACCTCGAAGGCCTGGCGCGGGATGAGCTCGCGCAGCTTGGCCACCAGACGCACGCCGTACGCGTACGCGGCGTCCTTGTGGGTGACGGCGGAGAAGGCGTCGACCTTGTCGCCGTGCAGCAGGATGTCGACCTTGACGAGCTGGGCGGCCTGCTCGCCGGTGGGCTCGTAGTCCAGGGACGCGTAACCGCGCGTCTTGGACTTGAGCTGGTCGAAGAAGTCGAAGACGATCTCGGCGAGCGGCAGCGTGTAGCGGATCTCCACGCGGTCCTCGGAGAGGTAGTCCATGCCGAGCAGGGTGCCGCGCCGGGTCTGGCACAGCTCCATGATCGAGCCGATGAACTCGCTCGGGGCGAGGACCGTGGCGCGTACGACGGGCTCGAAGACCTGGTCGATCTTGCCCTCGGGGAACTCGCTCGGGTTGGTGACCGTGTGCTCGGTGCCGTCCTCCATGTTCACGCGGTAGACCACGTTGGGGGCGGTGGCGATCAGGTCGAGCCCGAACTCGCGCTCCAGGCGCTCACGGATCACGTCGAGGTGCAGCAGGCCCAGGAAGCCGACGCGGAAGCCGAAGCCGAGGGCCGCCGAGGTCTCCGGCTCGTACACCAGCGCGGCGTCGTTGAGCTGCAGCTTGTCGAGGGCCTCACGCAGGTCGGGGTACTCCGAGCCGTCCAGCGGATAGAGACCCGAGAAGACCATCGGCTTCGGGTCCTTGTAGCCGCCCAGGGCCTCGGTCGCGCCCTTGTTCAGGGAGGTGATCGTGTCACCGACCTTGGACTGACGGACGTCCTTCACGCCGGTGATGATGTAGCCCACCTCGCCGACGCCGATGCCGTCGGCCGGGGTCATCTCGGGGGATGAGACGCCGATCTCAAGAAGCTCGTGGGTGGCGCCGGTGGACATCATCCGGATCCGCTCACGCTTGTTGAGTTGGCCGTCGACGACTCGGACGTACGTCACCACGCCTCGGTAGGAGTCGTACACCGAGTCGAAGATCATCGCTCGCGCGGGCGCGTCGGCGACGCCGACCGGCGGCGGGACCTCGGCGACGACCTTGTCGAGCAGCGCCTCGACGCCCATGCCGGTCTTCGCGGAGACCTTCAGCACGTCGTCCGGGTCGCAGCCGATGAGGTTGGCGAGTTCCTCGGAGAACTTCTCCGGCTGTGCGGCCGGCAGGTCGATCTTGTTGAGGACCGGAACGATCTTGAGGTCGTTCTCCATCGCCAGGTAGAGGTTGGCGAGAGTCTGAGCCTCGATGCCCTGCGCGGCGTCGACGAGGAGGACCGTGCCCTCACAGGCCGCCAGCGAGCGCGACACCTCGTACGTGAAGTCCACGTGCCCCGGGGTGTCGATCATGTTGAGGACGTGGGTCTTGCTCTGGTCGGGGCCCTCGGAGGGGGCCCAGGGCAGACGCACCGCCTGGGACTTGATCGTGATGCCGCGCTCGCGCTCGATGTCCATGCGGTCGAGGTACTGAGCACGCATCTGTCGCTGGTCGACCACACCGGTCAGCTGGAGCATCCGGTCGGCGAGCGTGGACTTGCCGTGGTCGATGTGCGCGATGATGCAGAAATTGCGGATCAGAGCCGGGTCGGTACGGCTCGGCTCGGGCACGTTTTTAGGGATCGCGGGCACGCAGGGTCCTGTCTCTTGAGGCGCCTGTCGCCTCGGGTCGGATCTATACGTAGGTTCCATGGTCCCACGGGTGAGGCACTGGGCCCGGTGTGGGCCGGTCAGGGTGGGGGGCCGGGCCCGGATTGGGCCGCCCGGGGCGCGGCTGGTAATCTGGGCCGCTGTGTCTCCTTGCCCTCTCGGCGCCGAGGCACGTGTCAAAGAAACTCATCTGCAGTACCTCTGCAGTACCTGAACCTGAAAAGGCTCTTTCGTGGCGAACATCAAGTCCCAGATCAAGCGGATCAAGACCAACGAGAAGGCGCGTCAGCGCAACAAGGCGGTCAAGTCTTCTCTGAAGACCGCGATCCGCAAGGCCCGCGAGGCCGTTGCCGCAGGCGACACCCAGAAGGCCGTCGAGGCGACGCGTGAGGCTTCGCGTCAGCTCGACAAGGCCGTCTCCAAGGGTGTCATCCACAAGAACCAGGCCGCCAACAAGAAGTCGGCGCTTGCTTCGAAGGTTGCGACCCTCCAGGGCTGAACCCCTGACCGAGCGCCGTCCGCGGCCGCTCACTTGATTTGAACGCCGGGAAGGACTCAGCGGGCCCTCTCTTCCGCTCCTGACCGGCACCCCGGATCCGCACGCGACCTGCGTTCGCCACGCGGGTGTGGATCCACCCAGCTTGAACCGGAAGCCCCGTCTCCCGTCCTTCCCCAGGACGGCGAGGCGGGGCTTTTCGCATGGCATTCGTGGAATTTTGCATTCCGGTAACGGGAAATTCAGACCGCTTCCACCCCGTCGCACTGCCGCTTGTGATGAAGGCGACAGAAGACCCCCGGAAAGCCCTTCGGGAAACTGACATGTCGTCGCATGGTGCTAGCATTCGATCTTGTTCGACTTTGGAAAGTGTGTGCGGGCGGGGTGAACTCCCGTACACCGGGGGGCCAGAGGCGATTCCGCATAGCCCCCTGCTGACGCGTGGGGGATTCTCAGAGTGTTCGACGGGCCGCAGTCCGCAAGCAATCCTTTGTCGGTAGCCCAGGAGCGCGTCTGGTTCGCCCAGGAGCTGGCTCCGGACAGCCTTCTCTACAACGTCAACGGCTATGTGGAGATTCGCGGCGCGCTCGACGAGGCGCTCTTCGAGAAAGCCCTTCGCCAGGCGGTCGACGAGGCCGAGGCGCTGCACGTCACGTTCGGCGAGACGGACGGCGTCCCCCGGCAGTACCTGCGGTCCGACCGCGACTGGCCCCTCCCCCACGCCGACCTGACCTCGGACGACGACCCCGGCGCCACGGCATTCGCGGCCATGCAGGCGGACCTCGAACAGCCCATTGATCTACTGAATGGTCCACTGTTCAAACAAATGCTGTTCAAGGTCGGACCCGACCGATTCTTCTGGTACATGCGGACGCACCACATCGTGTGCGACGCCTATGCCTTCAATCTCCTCGTGCAGCGTGTCTCGACGTGTTATACCGCGCTCACGGAAGACGGTCACGGGATACCCGCGACGCCTTTCTCCCCGCTCTCCGAGTTCCTCGACGAGGACATGAAGTACGCCGAGGGCGAGCGCAGCGGCAGGGACCGCGACTACTGGCTGGAAAAGTTCGGTGACGACCCCGACATCCTGAACCTGCCCGACCGGGCCACCGGGCTGTGGGCCGAGTCGAAGAGCCATGGCTCATGGCTGGAAGCCGACTATTTCGCGGAAATCAAACGGCTCGCCCGGGAGGCGCGCTCGACCTGGCAGGTCACCCTGACCGCAGCCGCCGCGGCCTATCTGCGGCACTTCACCCACACCGATGACGTCGTTCTCGGCTTTCCCGTGACCGGCCGCCTCACGCCGGTCACCCGGGAGACCCCCGGCATGGCCTCGAACGTGCTCCCGCTGCGGATCGCCGTGCGGCCCGACATGTCGTTCGGCGACCTGCAGCGCCACGTCGGCCAGGAGATGCGCGGCCTGCTGCGCCACCAGCGCTACCGCGGCGAGGACCTCCGCAAGGACCTCGGCCTCGGCGGCCTCTCCCGCCGCATGTTCGGCCCCTCCATCAACTTCCTCCCGCTGGAGGAGGGGCTGCGGTTCGGGCCCTGCGTGGCCTCCGTGCACGGCATGCCCAGCGGGCCCGTCGACGACCTCGTCATCATCTTCGAGGGCGGCTCCGGCGACGACGGCATCGGCGTCCGGATCACCGGCAACGTCGCCGCGTACGACGCCGAGGCCATCACCGGCCACGGGCAGCGGTTCGTCGCGTATCTGCGGGCGCTGACCGCCGATCCCGCACGGCCCATCGGCACCCTGGACGTCATGGCGCCGGACGAGCGCGCCCGCGTGCTCACGGAGTGGAACGGAACCGCCCACGATCTGGACGCCGGGACGCTCCCCGACTGGTTCGAGGCGCAGGTCCGGCGCACCCCCGACGCCACCGCCCTGGTGCACGAGGGCGAGCGGCTGACCTACCGCGAGCTGAACGAGCGGGCCAACCGGCTCGCCCACCGGCTGATCGCCCGCGGGGCCGGTCCCGAGCGGCTCGTCGGGCTCGTCCTGCCGCGCTCCGTCGAGCTGGTCGTGGCCGTCCTCGCCGTGCTCAAGTCCGGCGCCGGATATCTGCCGGTCGACCCGGACGCGCCCGCCGCCCGGATCGACGCCGTCCTCGCCGAGGCCCGGCCCGTCCTGGTGCTCGACACCGTGGAGGCCGTACGGGACGTGTCGGGGCACCCCGCGAGCGACCCCACCGACGCCGACAGGGCCGCGCCGCTGCGGGCCGATCACCCGGCGTACGTGATCTTCACGTCCGGTTCGACGGGCAAGCCGAAGGGTGTGGTGAACACCCACCGCAACGTCACCCGGCTGCTCTCGGCCACCGAGGAGCAATACGGCTTCGGCGAGCGGGACGTCTGGACGCTCTTCCACTCCTACGCCTTCGACTTTTCGGTGTGGGAGCTGTGGGGCGCGCTGCTGTACGGCGGCCGTCTGGTGGTCGTGCCGCACACCGTCTCGCGCTCGCCCGAGGCCTTCCTCGACCTGCTCGCCGACGAGCGGGTCACGGTGCTCAACCAGACCCCGTCGGCGTTCTACCAGCTCATCGAGGCCGACCAACGGCGCCCCGACAGCCGGCTGGCCCTGCGTTACGTCATCTTCGGCGGCGAGGCACTGGTCCCGGGCAGGCTCGGCGAGTGGTACGACCGCCACCCCGAGGACCGGCCGACGCTCGTCAACATGTACGGCATCACCGAGACCACCGTGCACGTCACCCAGCACGCCCTCACCCGCGCCTCGGCCGCCGCCGACAGCGGAAGCACCGTCGGCCCCGCCCTGCCGGACCTGCGCGCCTATGTGCTGGACGCCGGTCTGCGGCCGGTGCCGCCCGGCGCCGTCGGGGAGCTGTACGTGGCCGGTCCGGGGCTGGCCCGCGGCTACCTCGGCCGCCCCTCGCTGACCGCCGACCGGTTCGTCGCCTGCCCCTTCGGCCCGGCGGGCAGCCGGATGTACCGCACCGGCGACCTGGCCCACTGGACGTCCGACGGCCTCCTCGTCCACGAGGGGCGCGCCGACCACCAGGTGAAGATCCGCGGGTTCCGGATCGAGCTCGGCGAGGTCGAGGCCGCCCTCTCCCGCCATCCGCGGGTCGCCCAGGTCGCGGTCGTGGCGCGCGAAGACCGCCCCGGCGACAAGCGGCTCGTCGCCTATGTGGTGCCGCGTGACGGCGGCTTCGACCCGTCCGAACTGCGCTCGTACGCGGGCGAGTCCGTCCCCTCGTACATGGTGCCCGCGGCCGTGGTCGCCGTGGACTCCCTGCCGCTCACGCCGAACGGCAAGCTCAACCAGCGTGCGCTGCCCGCGCCCCGGTTCGACGCCGCCTCGGCGGGACGTGCGCCGCGTACCGCGCACGAGGAGATCCTCTGCGGCCTGTTCGCCGAGGTCCTCGGTGTCCAGCAGCCCGGCATCGACGACAACTTCTTCGACCTCGGCGGCCACTCGCTGCTCGCCACCCGCCTCGCCGTGCGGGTACGGGCCGAACTCGGCGCCGAGATCCAGCTGAGCACCCTCTTCGAGTCGCCGACCGTGGCAGGCCTCGCCGCCGCGCTCGCCGCGGACCCCGCGGCGAGCGCCGCCGTCCGCCCGGCGCTGGTGCCGATGCCCAGGCCCGAAGCGGTCCCGCTCTCCTTCGCCCAGCAGCGGCTGTGGTTCCTGCACCAGGTCGAGGGCGGCGGGTCGACGTACAACATGCCGCTCGCCCTGCGGCTGCGCGGCGACCTCGACCGCGAGGCGCTGCGCGCCGCCCTGGGTGACGTCGTCGCCCGGCACGAGTCGCTGCGCACCGTCTTCCCGGAGACCGACGGCGCCGCACGCCAGACCGTGCTCGCCTCCCCCGCCGTACCCCTCCCGGTGACGGAGACGGACGAGGCGCGGCTCTCCGGCCTCCTGGACGACGCGGCGCGCACGGACTTCGACCTGTCCCGCGAGATACCGCTGCGCGCCACCCTGTTCAGGCTCGGCGAGCGGGAGCACGTGCTGGCGCTCGTGCTGCACCACATCGCGGGCGACGAATGGTCGATGGCCCCGCTGGCACGCGACCTCGGCACGGCCTACGCGGCACGTCTCGACGGCGGCGAGCCCGGCTGGCGGCCACTGCCCGTCCAGTACGCCGACTACAGCCTGTGGCAGCGCGAGCTCCTCGGCGACGAGACCGACCCGGACAGCCTGGCCCACCGGCAGCTCGCGTACTGGCGCACGGCGCTCGCCGCCCTGCCGGAGGAACTCGACCTGCCCACCGACCGGCCACGCCCCGCGGTGACCGGCCACGAGGGCGCGGCGCTGCCCGTGGCCCTCGGCGCGGAACTGCACCGGGCGCTCGCGGACCTGGCGGCGGGCCGCGGGGCCACGCTGTACATGGTGCTCCAGGCCGGACTCGCCGCGCTGCTCAGCCGGTTGGGCGCGGGCGACGACATCCCCGTCGGCAGCCCGGTCGCGGGCCGCACGGACGAAGCCCTCGACGACCTCGTCGGGTTCTTCGTCAACACCCTGGTCCTGCGCACCGACACCTCGGGGAACCCCGGCTTCGGCGACCTCGTGGACCGGGTCAGGGCCGCCGATCTGGAGGCGTACGCCCATCAGGACCTGCCGTTCGACCGGCTCGTCGAGGTGCTCAACCCGACCCGTTCCGCGAGCCGGCAGCCGCTGGTGCAGATCCTGCTCGCGCTGCAGAACACCCCGGAAGCCGGCATGGAGCTGCCCGGCATCGACCTCGACCGGTACGCCGTCCACCCCGGCGGGTCCAAGTTCGACCTCTCGCTGAGCCTGACCGAGACCCGGGACGCGTCCGGCGCGCCCGCCGGGCTAGAGGGCTTCATCGAGTACAGCACCGACCTGTTCGACCGGGGCAGTGTCGAGCTGCTGGTGGGCAGGCTCGTGCGGCTGCTGAGCGCCGCGGTCGCCTCGCCCGAGCGGGGCATCGGCGACATCGAGCTGCTCACGGACGCCGAACGCACCCGGCTCGCGGGCGAGTTCAACGACACCCGGCGGGATGTGCCCCGGCTGACCGTGCCCGCGCTCTTCGAGGCACGGGCCGCCGAGTCGCCGGACGCGCCCGCCGTCGTCTTCGACGGGACGGGTCCCTCCGACGGCAGTGGTCCGTTCGGTGGCACCAGCCTCTCGTACGGCGAGCTGAACCGGCGTGCCAACCGGCTCGCCCGCATGCTCATCGCGCGCGGCATCGGCCCCGAGGACACGGTGGCCCTGATGCTGCCGCGCTCGGCGGAGCTGGTCGTCGCGGTCCTCGCCGTACTCAAGTCCGGTGCCGCGTATCTGCCCGTCGACCCGGCATACCCGGCCGACCGCATCGCGTACCTGCTCACCGACGGAGCGCCCCGGCTGACGCTCACCACGGCGGCCCTCTCGGGCGGGCTGCCCGCGGGCACGGCGCACTGGACGGCCGAGGAGTGGACGGCGGCGGAGGAGGCGACGGCCGGGCTCATCGGTGCTGATGTTCTCTCCGGTGTGTACTCCGACGTCCTGTCCGAGATGAACGTGACGGACGCCGAGCGGCACGGCCCGCTCACGCTCTCCCACGCGGCCTACATCATCTACACCTCGGGATCCAGCGGCCGCCCCAAGGGAGTCGTCTGCACCCACAGGGGCGTGGCGAGCCTGCTCGACGCCCGCGGCAACCTCCTCGACCTCGGCCCCGGCGACCGGGTCCTCCAGTTCGCCTCGCTCAGCTTCGACGCGGCGTTCTGGGAGCTGTCCATGGCGCTGCTCTCCGGCGCCACCCTGGTCCTCGCCTCGCCCGACAGGCTGCGGCCCGGCGCCCCGCTGGTGGCGCTCGCCGCCGAGCACGAGGTGACGCATCTGCTGCTTCCGCCGTCGGTACTGGACGTCCTCGCGCCGTCGGACCTGCCCACGGTGCGCACGCTCCTGGTGGGCGGTGAGGCGTCCTCCGGCGAGCTGGTGGCCCGCTGGTCCCCTGGCCGCCGAATGATCAATGCCTACGGCCCGACGGAGATCACCGTCTGCGCGACGCTGAGCGGGCCACTGTCCGGCGACGCCAGGCCGCCGATCGGCCGGCCGGTCACGAACATGCGCGCCTACGTCCTGGACGCGCGGCTGCGGCCGGTGCCGGTGGGTGTCGTGGGTGAGCTCTATCTCGCGGGCGAGGGTGTGGCGCGCGGATATCTGGGGCGTCCGGGTCTGACGGGTGAGCGTTTCGTGGCCTGCCCGTTCGGGGAGCCGGGCGAGCGCATGTACCGCTCCGGTGACCTCGTGCGCTGGAACGCCTCCGGTGAACTGGAGTACCTGGGCCGTGCGGACGACCAGGTCAAGGTCCGCGGCCACCGCATCGAGCTCGGCGAGATCGAGTCCGTCCTGACGGCGCGGCCGACGGTCGCCCAGGCGGTCGTGATGACGCGGGCGGACCGCCCCGGTCAGCTCGTCGCGTACGTCGTTCCGGCGGACCCCGGCCATGAGGTGGACGCGGCGGAGCTGCGCGCCCAGGTCGCGGCGGCGCTGCCGGAGTACATGGTCCCGGCCGTCATCGTGGCCTTGGACGCCCTGCCGCTGACCCCGAACGGGAAGCTGGACCGGCGTGCGCTGCCCGCCCCCGACTTCGGAGCGGTAGTGGCGGGCCGTGCCCCGCGGACCCCCCGCGAGGAAGTCCTCTGCGGACTCTTCGCCGAAGTCCTCGGCGTCCAGCAGGTCGGCATCGACGACAACTTCTTCGACCTGGGCGGCCATTCGCTCCTGGCCACGCGACTGGTCAGCCGCGTCCGCTCCGTCCTGGGCATCGAACTCTCCCTGGGCGCACTCTTCGAGACCCCCACCGTCGCCGGACTCGCCACGGCCGCCGCACAGGCGGACGCGGCACGGCCCGCGCTGACGCGGCAGTCGCGTCCGGACGCGGTGCCGCTCTCCTTCTCGCAGCAGCGGCTGTGGTTCCTCAACCGCCTGGAGAGCGCGGGCGCGCTCTACAACATGCCGCTCGCCCTGCGCCTCACCGGAACCCTGGACCACGACGCGCTTCAGGCCGCGCTCGGCGACGTCGTCGCCCGGCACGAGTCGCTGCGCACGGTCTTCCCGGACGTCGACGGCGAAGCCCACCAGAGCGTCCTGGGCTCCGTCCCGGTGCCGCTGCCGGTGACCGAGACCGACGAGCGGGAGCTTCCGGGCCTGCTGAGCGCGGCTGCCGGGGCGGGCTTCGACCTGTCGTCCCACATCCCCGTACGCGCAAGCCTGTTCAGGCTCAGCGCGACCGAGCACGTGCTCTCGCTGGTCCTGCACCACATCGCGGGCGACGGCTGGTCCATGGGCCCGCTGGCCGCCGACCTCGGCACGGCCTACGCGGCACGCCTCGAAGGTGGCGAACCGGGTTGGCAGCCGCTGCCCGTCCAGTACGCCGACTACGCCCTCTGGCAGCGCCAACTCCTCGGCGACGAGGACGAGTCCGGCAGCCTGGCGCACGCCCAACTCGACTACTGGCGTGACCGGCTCGCGGGGCTTCCGGACGAGCTGAACCTCCCGACGGACCGGCCGCGCCCCACCGAGTCGAGCCACCGAGGTGGCCGCGTGGCGGTGGAGTGGGACGCCGAACTGCACCAGCGGCTGGTGGCGTTCGCGCGCGAGTCCTCCTCGTCGGTCTTCATGGTGGTGCAGGCCGCGCTCGCGACACTGTTGAACCGGCTCGGCGCCGGGGACGACATTCCGATCGGCAGCCCCATCGCCGGACGCACCGACGAGGCGCTTGATCACCTCATCGGCTTCTTCACCAACACCCTCGTCCTGCGCACCGACGTCTCCGGTCAGCCCACCTTCCGGGAGCTGGTCTCCCGCGTCCGGTCCACCGACCTCGACGCCTATGCCCACCAGGACATCCCCTTCGAGCGCCTCGTCGAACTCGTCAACCCCACACGCTCCCGCTCCCGCCACCCCCTCTTCCAGGTGCTCCTCGCCTTCCAGAACACTCCTGAGGCGTCCCTCGAACTGCCCGGTCTCGCAGTCGGGATCGAGGGGGTCGACGTCGGTGTCGCCAAGTTCGACCTGTCGATCAACGTGCAGGAACGGCACGGGGAGCAGGGCCCTGCGGGCATCGGCGGCACGCTGGAGTACAACGGCGATCTCTTCGACCACGAGACCGCGGCCGCGCTCACCGCACGCCTCGATCACGTCCTGCGCGCCCTCCTGACGGACCCGGACCGCCCGGTCAGCCGGGTCGAACTCCTCGACGCCGACGAGCGGCACCGCATCCTGACCGACTGGAACGACACCGCCGCCCCGGTCGCGCACGACACCCTCCCGGCCCTCTTCGAGGCCCAGGCCGCCCGCACCCCGGACGCCGCCGCCGTCATCCACGACGGCACCACTCTCAGCTACGCCGGGCTCAACGCGCTCGCCAACGGTGTGGCCCGGCAGCTCACCGAGCGGGGCGTGGGCCCCGAGGACCTGGTGGCGGTGGCCATGCGCCCGTCGCCGCGGCTTCTCGCCGGGCTGCTCGGCGTGCTCAAGGCCGGTGCCGCCTATCTGCCGGTCGACTGCGACTACCCGGCCGACCGCATCGCGCACATGCTGCGGGACTCCGCTCCCGCGCTGCTCCTGACGACGGAGGAAACGGTCGCGGGGCGCGCGGAGTTCGCCGCGGATGCAGAGCTCGGCGTTGAATCGTCCGGGCTGCCGCGGCTCTTCTGCGACCTCGTGCCGCCCGTGGCCGAGAACCCGGACGACGAGCGGCGGACCCGTCCGCTGCGGCCGCACCACCCCGCGTACGTCATCTACACCTCGGGGTCCACCGGCGTCCCCAAGGGCGTCGTCGTGGAGCAGCGCAACCTCGTCGACTACCTGGAGTGGGCGGGCCGCAGCTACCCGAGCGCGGGCGGATCCGCGCTGCTGCACTCCTCGGTGTCCTTCGACATGACGGTCACCGCGCTCCTGACGCCGCTGACCGTCGGCGGCTCCGTGTGCGTGGGCAGTCTCGACGAGGCCGGTCTCCCGGCCACCGCGCCGACCCTGCTCAAGGGCACGCCCAGCCACCTGCCGCTGCTCGAAGCCCTCCCCGGGCACGCGTCACCGACCGGCGACCTGCTGCTGGCGGGTGAGGCGCTGACCGCCGAGGCCCTGGACAGCTGGCGCTCCGCGCACCCCGAGGTGACCGTGCGGAACGTCTACGGTCCGACCGAGACGACCGTGAGCTGCACCGAGCACCGGATCGCCCCCGGCACGGATCCGGCATCCGGCCTCACATCCGGCCTTGCTTCCGGCCCGCTGCCGATCGGCCGCCCGCTCGCCAACACCCGTCTGTACGTGCTCGGTTCGGGCCTGCTGCCCGTACCGGCCGGAGTGCCCGGCGAGCTGTACGTCGCCGGACACGGTGTGGCGCGCGGTTATCTGGGGCGTCCGGGTCTGACCGGTGAGCGTTTCGTGGCCTGCCCGTTCGGGGAGCCCGGCGAGCGCATGTACCGCACCGGCGACCTCGTGCGCTGGAACACGGACGGCGAACTCGAATACCTGGGCCGCGCGGACGACCAGGTCAAGGTCCGCGGCTTCCGCATCGAACCCGGCGAGATAGCCGCCGTCCTCGACCGCCACGCCACGGTCTCCCACGCCGCCGTCGTCGTACGCGAAGACCGCCCCGGCGACAAACGCCTCGTCGCATACGTGGTCCCGGCGCACCCCGGCCAGGACATCGACCCCGCCGAACTCCGCGCCCACGTAGCCGCCACCCTGCCCGAATACATGGTCCCGGCCGCCGTCGTCACCATGGATGCCCTGCCGCTGACCCCGAACGGGAAGCTGGACCGGCGTGCCCTGCCCGCCCCCGACTTCGGAGCGGTAGTGGCGGGCCGTGCCCCGCGCACCCCCCGCGAGGAAGTCCTCTGCGGACTCTTCGCCGAAGTCCTGGGCATCCAGCACGTCGGCATCGACGACAACTTCTTCGACCTGGGCGGCCATTCGCTGCTCGCCACGCGACTGGTCAGCCGGGTCCGCTCCGTCCTGGGCATCGAACTCTCCCTGGGCGCACTCTTCGAGACCCCCACCGTCGCCGGACTCGCCACGGCGGCCACTCAGGCGGATGCGGCACGACCGGCGCTCACCCGCCAGCCGCGCCCCGAAGCCGTACCGCTGTCGTTCGCCCAGCGCCGCCTGTGGTTCCTCAACCGCCTGGAGAGCGCGGGCGCGCTCTACAACATGCCGCTCGCCCTGCGTCTCACCGGCCGGCTCGACCGCGAGGCGCTGCAGGCCGCGCTCGGCGACGTCGTCGCCCGGCATGAATCCCTGCGCACGGTCTTCCCGGACACCGACGGCGAAGCCCACCAGACCGTCCTCGGCGTCGAAGCCGCGTACGTTCCCATCCAGCAGGTCACCGTCTCCGATGAGGCGGAGCTGCGTTCCGCGCTGCGCCAGGAGATGACGGCGGGCTTCGACCTGTCGCGCGAACTGCCGGTGCGTGCGGCCCTGTTCGCGGCGGGCGAGGACGAGCACGTGCTCTCGCTGGTCCTGCATCACATCGCGGGCGACGGCTGGTCCATGGGCCCGCTGGCCGCCGACCTCGGCACGGCCTACGCCGCCCGCGCCGAAGGCGAAGGCCCTGCCTGGCAGCCGCTGCCCGTCCAGTACGCCGACTACGCCCTCTGGCAGCGCCAACTCCTCGGCGACGAGGACGAGTCCGGCAGCCTGGCGCACGCCCAGCTCGACTACTGGCGCACGAACCTCGCCGCCCTCCCCGAAGAGCTCGACCTGCCCACCGACCGGCCCCGTCCCGCGGTGGCCAGCCACGACGGCGGCATGATTCCGCTCGACTGGGACGCCGAACTGCACCAGCGGGTCGTGGAGTTCGCGCGCGAGTCCTCCTCGTCGGTCTTCATGGTCGTACAGGCCGCACTCGCCGCCCTGCTCAACCGACTCGGCGCCGGGGACGACATCCCCATCGGCAGCCCCATCGCCGGACGTACCGACGAAGCCCTCGACGACCTCATCGGGTTCTTCACCAACACCCTCGTCCTGCGCACCGACGTCTCGGGACAGCCCACCTTCCGGGACCTCGTCTCCCGCGTCCGCACCACCGACCTCGACGCCTACGCCCACCAAGACATCCCCTTCGAGCGCCTCGTCGAACTCGTCAACCCCACACGCTCCCGCTCCCGCCACCCCCTCTTCCAGGTGATGCTGGCTTTCCAGAACACCTCGGAGACGGTCGTCGAACTGCCCGGCCTCACCATCGGGGCCGAGCCGGTGGACACCGGTGTCGCCAAGTTCGACCTGGTGTTCAGCTTGCGCGAGCGTGCGGAGACCGGTGGCCTGCACGGGCTCCTTGAGTTCAGCGGTGACCTCTTTGACGCCATCACCGCCGCCGGTCTCGCGCGCCGCCTGGAAACCCTCCTGCGTGCCGTGGTCACCGAGCCGGACGTCCCGGTCAGCCGGGTCGAGCTGCTCGGCGCCGACGAGCGGCAGCAGGTCCTCGCCGGGTGGAACGACACCGCGACCCCGGTCGAGCACGGCACCCTGCCGGCCCTGTTCGAGGCCCAGGTGGCCCGCACCCCGGACGCCGCCGCCGTCATCCACGACGGCACCACCCTCAGCTACGCCGAACTCGACGCACGGGCGAACCGACTGGCCCGGCTGCTGGTCAGCCGTGGCGTCGGGCCCGAATCGGTGGTGGCCCTCGCCATCCCGCGCTCGGCGGACCTCGTCGTGGCCGTCCTCGCAGTGGTCAAGGCGGGCGCCGCGTACCTGAACATCGACCCGGACTACCCGGCCGAGCGCGCCGCCTACATGTGCGCGGATGCCGCGCCCATGGGCCTGCTGACCGTGGGCGACGCCGGTCGGCGCGTCCCGGACTCCGTGCCGCGCTGGCACCTCGACGGGCCCGAGGCCGCCGCCCGGCTCGCCGCCTTCCCCGCGGTCGCCCTGGCCGATGCCGAGCGGAAGTTCACGCTGCGGACCGACCACCCGGCGTACATCGTGTACACGTCGGGCTCCACCGGTACGCCCAAGGGTGTCCTGGTCACGCACCACGGCCTGGCGAGCCTCGCGCTCTCCCACCAGGAGTCGCTCGGCGTGGACGGCGCGTCGAGGGTGCTGCAGTTCGCCTCGCTCAGCTTCGACGCTTCGGCGTGCGAGCTGGCCATGACGCTGCTGGGCGGTGCGGCTCTGGTCGTGCCGCGCCCCGAGCAGGTCATCGGGGACGCCGTGGTGCGACTCATGGCAGAGGAACGCGTCACGCACGCCATGCTGCCGCCCGCCTTCGTCGCCACCCTGGACCCGGAGCGCGTACCCACGCTGCGCGGTCTGATCACCGGCGGCGAGGCCTGCCCGCCCGAGGTGACGGCCCGCTGGTCGGCCGGGCGGCGGATGCTCAACGCGTACGGCCCGACCGAGTCGACCGTGTGCGCCACGCTGAGCGCCCCGCTGACGGGAGCCGTGTCCGCGCCGATCGGCCGGCCCATCGCCAACACCCGCGTGTACGTGCTGGGTTCGGGTCTGCGCCCGGTGCCCGCCGGGGTCGTGGGTGAGCTGTATCTGGCGGGCGACGGTCTCGCCCGCGGTTATCTGGGCCGTCCGGGCCTGACGGGTGAGCGTTTCGTGGCCTGCCCGTTCGGGGAGCCCGGCGAGCGCATGTACCGCACCGGCGACCTCGTGCGCTGGAACACGGACGGCGAACTCGAATACCTGGGCCGCGCGGACGACCAGGTCAAGGTCCGCGGCTTCCGCATCGAACCCGGCGAGATAGCCGCCGTCCTCGACCGCCACGCCACGGTCTCCCACGCCGCCGTCGTCGTACGCGAAGACCGCCCCGGCGACAAACGCCTCGTCGCATACGTGGTTCCCACGGACCCCGGCCAGGACATCGACCCCGCCGAACTCCGCGCCCACGTAGCCGCCACCCTGCCCGAATACATGGTCCCGGCCGCCGTCGTCACCATGGACGCGATCCCGCTCTCCCCCACCGGCAAGGTGCACCGCGAGGCGCTGCCTGCCCCGGACTACGACGCGGTGATCTCGGGCCGCGCTCCGCGAACCCCGCGTGAGGAGGTCCTCTGCGGGCTCTTCGCCGAGGTCCTCGGTCTCACCAGGGTCGGCATCGACGACAACTTCTTCGAGCTGGGCGGCCATTCGCTGCTCGCCACGCGACTGGTCAGCCGGGTCCGCTCCGTCCTGGGCATCGAGCTGCCGCTCGCCACCCTGTTCGAGGCGCCGACAGTGGTGGGTCTCGCCGCCGTGTCGACCGGCGCCGAGGCGGCCCGCCCCGCGCTGGAGCCGCAGGAGCGCCCGGAGCCGCTGCCGCTGTCCTTCGCCCAGCACCGCCTGTGGATGCTGAGCCGACTGCACGACGCGGACGCCCTCTACAACATGCCTGTGGTGCTGCGCCTCACCGGCACCGTGGACCGCGAAGCTCTCCAGGCCGCGCTCGGCGATGTGGTCGCCCGGCACGAATCCCTGCGCACGGTCTTCACCGAGTCCGACGGGCACGCGGAGCAGCGGATCCTCGCTCCGGCGGAGGCGGACTTCACCCTGTCCGTCACGCGCACCGACGAGCGGGAGCTCCCGGGTCTGCTGCACGCGGCGGCGGGGGCGGGCTTCGACCTGTCCTCCGAGATACCGGTGCGGGCGAGCCTGTTCACGCTGGACGAGGCCGATCACGTACTGCTCATCTCGCTGCACCACATCGCGGGCGACGGCTGGTCCATGGGCCCGCTGGCCGCCGACCTCGGCACGGCCTACGCCGCCCGCCTCGAAGGTGGCGAACCCGGTTGGCAGCCGCTGCCCGTCCAGTACGCCGACTACGCCCTCTGGCAGCGCCAACTCCTCGGCGACGAGGACGAGTCCGGCAGCCTGGCGCACGCCCAGCTCGACTACTGGCGCAACAACCTCGCCGCCCTACCCGAAGAACTGGAGCTGCCGACGGACCGGCCGCGCCCCACCGAGTCGAGCCACCGAGGTGGCCGCGTGGCGGTGGAGTGGGACGCCGAACTGCACCAGCGGCTGGTGGAGTTCGCGCGCGAGTCCTCCTCATCCGTCTTCATGGTCGTACAGGCCGCGCTCGCCGCCCTGCTCAACCGGCTCGGCGCCGGAGACGACATCCCCATCGGCAGCCCCATCGCCGGACGCACCGATGAGGCGCTTGATCACCTCATCGGCTTCTTCACCAACACCCTCGTCCTGCGCACCGACGTCTCCGGACAGCCCACCTTCCGGGACCTCGTCTCCCGCGTCCGCACCACCGACCTCGACGCCTACGCCCACCAGGACATCCCCTTCGAGCGCCTCGTCGAACTCGTCAACCCCACACGCTCCCGCTCCCGCCACCCCCTCTTCCAGGTGCTCCTCGCCTTCCAGAACACCCCGGAGACAGCCCTCGAACTGCCCGGCCTCACCATCGGGGCCGAGCCGGTCGACATCGGCGTCGCCAAGTTCGACCTGTCGCTGAGCCTGCGGGAGGGCACGGACGGACAGAGCGCCGCCGGAGTCCGCGGGATGCTCGAATACAGCACCGATCTCTTCGACCACGAGAGCGCGGGCCTGATCGCGGGCCGTCTTGAGCGGCTGCTGCGGGCGGTCGTCGCCGACCCGGACGTCCCGGTCGGTCTTGTCGACATCCTCGGCCCGGAGGAGCGGCACCGGACCGTGGTCGAGTGGAACGACACCCAGGTGGCCGTTCCGGGGCTCGGCTCGACGGCCCACGAGACGTTCGCCGAGCAGGCCCGGCTGCGGCCGGACGCCGTGGCGATCACCTCCGGCGCCCGGCAACTGACGTACGCCGAACTGGACCGGCGGGCCAACGGCCTCGCCCACCACCTGGTGGACCTCGGTGTGCGCCCCGAGGACCGCGTCGCCGTGCTCATGGAGCGGTCCGCGGACCTCGTGGTCGCCCTGCTCGCCGTGCTCAAGGCGGGCGCGGCCTACGCCCCGCTGCACGAGAGCTACCCGGACGAGCGCATGCGTGACGTGCTGCGCGGCTCCGGCGCCCGGGTCCTGGTCACCGACCGTGCGTGGCGGGAGCGGGGCGTGCCGGAGAACGCGGCGCGCGTCGTGCTCGCCGAGGAGGGCGGGGTCGCGGAGCACGCGCCCCGGATCCCGGGGCGGACGGACGCGCTCGCGTACGTCATGCACACCTCCGGTTCCACCGGGGAGCCCAAGGGCATCGCGATCTCCCACCGCTCGCTCCTGGAGCTCGCCCTTGACCCGTCCTGGGCGGAGGGGGGCCGTCACGAGCACGTGCTGATGCACGCCCCGTACGCCTTCGACATCTCCGACTACGAGCTGTGGGTGCCGCTCCTGTCCGGCGCACGGGTCGTCCTCGCGCCCCCGGGCGAGCCGGACGTCGCCGAGCTCAAGCGGCTGATCGTCGAGGAGGGCATCACCGGTGTCCACTTCACGGCGGGGCTCTTCCGGGTCGTCGCGGACGATCTGGGCGACGCGCTCGGCGGCGTCAGGGAGATCCTCACCGGCGGCGACGTGGTGTCGGTCGCGGCGGTCGAGAGCGTGCTGCGCGCCGCCCCGCACGTGGCCGTGCGCCATCTGTACGGGCCCACGGAGATCACCCTGTGCGCCACGACGCATCTGGTGACCGCCGCGGACGCTCTCGGCGACCGGCTGCCGATCGGCCGCCCGATGGCCAACACCCGTACGTACGTGCTCGACGCGTCGCTCGCGCCGGTTCCGGTGGGTGCCGTCGGTGAGCTGTACATCGCGGGCGCGGGCCTGGCGCGCGGGTATCTCGACCGCGCCGCGCTCACCGGCGAGCGGTTCGTCGCCGATCCGTACGGTCCGGCGGGTGGCCGCATGTACCGGACGGGCGACCTGGCGCGCTGGCTGCACGACGGCACGCTCGAATTCGCGGGCCGTGCCGACGACCAGGTCAAGGTGCGCGGGTTCCGCATCGAGCCGGGCGAGGTCGAGGCGGCGCTCACCCGCCACCCCTCGGTCGCGCAGAGCGCCGTCGTCGTCCGCGAGGACCGCCCAGGGGACAAGCGACTCGTCGCCTACGTCGTCGCGGCGGACCAGAGCGTCGACCCGGCGGAACTGCGAGCCCACGTAGGGGACTTGCTGCCCGACTACATGGTCCCTTCGGCCGTGGTGCCCCTGGACGAGCTGCCGCTGACCCCCAACGGGAAGCTGGACCGGGCCGCGCTGCCCGCTCCCGTGTACCGGACCGGGTCCGCCGCCGCCCCGCGCACGGAGCGGGAGGTCCTGGTGTGCCGCCTGGTCGCCGAGGTGCTCGGTCTGGAGCAGGTGGGCGTCCAGGACAACTTCTTCGAGCTCGGCGGGGACAGCATCGGCTCCATCCAGCTGGCGAGCCGGGCCCGCTCGGCGGGTCTCGCCCTGGCCCCGAAGGACGTCTTCCGCACCCGAACACTGGCGGAACTCGCGTCGGTGGCGGGTGAGTTGACGGAGACGGACACCGCGGTGGCCGCCGACGACGGTGTCGGCGATGTGCCGCTCACCCCGGTCATGCACGATCTGCGCGCACGCGGCGGCGGCCTGGACGGACTGCTCCAGTCGGTGCTCCTCCAGGTCCCTGCCGACCTGACCGAGACGGGCCTGGCCGCGACTCTTCAGGCGGCGGTGGACCGGCACGACGTCCTGCGCCTGGAAGTCATGGACGCCGACTGGCGCCTGCGGGTGCGGCCCACGGGCGCGGTGTCGGCGGCCGAGCAGTTGCGCCGTGTCGACACGACGGGCATGGACGAGGAGTCGGCCCGTGCGCTGATGGCCAAGGAGGCGACCGCCGCGGGTGAGCGGCTCTCGCCGGAGGACGGCGTGCTGTTCCAGGCCGTCTGGTTCGACGCGGGCGAAACGGCTTCAGGGCGACTGCTTCTGACGTTGCATCACCTCGCGGTTGACGGTGTGTCCTGGCGGGTGCTGCTGCACGACCTGAGCACGGCATGGGCTGCCGTCGCGGCCGGGGCGGCGCCTCGGCTCGAAGGGGTCGGCACGTCGTTCCGACGCTGGGCGAACCTCCTGACGGAGGAGTCGGCGAAGCCGTCCCGCACCGCCGAGCTCGCCTACTGGACGGGGCTGTACGACCGGCCGGAGCGGCGCATCGGCTCACGGGAGCTCGACCCGGCGCGGGACACCACCGCCACGGCGCGTGCGCTCACGGTCGCGGTGCCCGCGTCGGTGACGGACGCCGTGCTGACCCGGGTGCCCGCCGCCTACAACGCGGGCGTCAACGACGTGCTCCTGACCGCCCTGGCCCTGGCGTTGCTGGCCGACCGCGACGGCACTGACGGCTCCGATGGCGCTGACGGCTCCGGCGGGTCCGGCGGCTCCGGCGGCGGTGCGGTGCTCGTGGAGGTCGAGGGTCACGGCCGGCACGAGGACCTGATGGACGGGCTCGACCTGTCCCGCACCCTCGGCTGGTTCACGAGCGTCCACCCCGTACGCATCGAGCCGGGCACCGTCGACTGGGACGACCTGTGGCAGGCGGGGTCAGCCGTGTCGGACGTGCTCAAGCGCGCCAAGGAGCAGCTGCGGACCGTGCCCTCACAGGGTCTCGGCCACGGCCTCCTGCGGTATCTGAACGCGGAGACGGCACCGGCGATGGCTGCCCTGCCCGCCCCGCAGGTCGGCTTCAACTACCTGGGCCGGTTCGACGGTTCGGGACAGGCCGCCGACTGGGGTCTGGCGCCCGAGGCCACGCGGGACGACGGCGCGGGCATCCCGCCGGGCACGGCGATGCCGCTGCGCAACCCGCTCGCGGTCAACGCCATGACGCGGCCCGGACCGGAAGGACCCGAGCTGCGCGCCACGTGGACCTGGCCGGAAGGTCTGCTGACCGAGGCGGAGGTGGCCGCGTTCGCGGACGCCTGGGTGCGTGCGCTGACCGCGATGGCCCGGCATGTGGAGCGGGCCGACGCGGGTGGCGCGACGGCATCCGACTTCGACCTGGTCAGCCTCGACCAGGACGAGATCGAGGCGTTCGAGGACGAGTTCGCCTTCGACGATTTCTTCGATTTCGACGACTCCAGTGACATCGACGAGGACGGGGACCAGGGATGAAGCGCGAATCGGGTGCGAGGCGCGCTCCGGCACGCATTGAGGACGTGCTGCCGCTGACGGCCCTCCAGGAGGGCTTCCTGTTCCACGCGATGTACGACGAACAGGGCGCGGACGTCTACCACTTGCAGTTCGTCTTCGACCTGCGCGGGGACCTGGACGCCGGGGCCCTGCGCCGGGCCGCCGACGGACTGCTGCGCCGGCACGGCAACCTGCGCGGCGCGTTCCGCCAGCGCCGCAACGGCGAATCGGTGCAGGTCGTCCTCGAACGGGTGCCGGTGCCGTGGAGCGAGCTCGACCTCACGGAGCTGCCCGCGGCCGACCGGGCGGAACGGCTCGCCGAAGCCCTCGCCGACGACCGCGCGACCCGCTTCGACCTCAAGAAGCCCCCGCTGATCCGCTGCCGCCTGATCCGGCTCGGCCCGGCCGAGCACCGGTTCGTACTGACGAGCCATCACATCCTGCTCGACGGCTGGTCGGTGCCGCTGATGCTGCACGAACTGTTCACCATGTACGCCCAGGACGGCGGCGACCACACCCTGCCGCCCGTCCAGCCCTACCGCGACTATCTGCGCTGGCTGGCGGGCCGCGACCGCACGGAGGCCACCGCGGCCTGGCAGCGGCACCTCGCGGACCTGGCGGGCCCGACCCTGCTCGGCCCGCCCGGCGCGGGCCGCGAGACCGTGCTGCCCGAGGAGGCCGAGGCCGAGCTGGACGCGGAACTGACCGCGGTGCTCGCCGAGTTCGCCCGGCGCGGCGGCCTCACCCTCAACTCGGTGGTGCAGGGCGCCTGGGCGCAGGTGCTCGGCGCGCTCACCGGCAGCGACGACGTCGTCTTCGGCGCGACGGTGTCGGGCCGGCCGCCGGAGCTTCCCGGCGTCGAGTCGATGATCGGTCTCTTCGCCAACACCGTGCCGGTACGGGTGCGTCTCGCCCCGGGTCGGTCCCTCGCGGACACGATGGCGGGCCTGCAGACCGAGCGTTCGTCCCTCGCCGCGTACGAGTACATGGGGCTCGGCGAGATCCAGCAGCTCGCCGGGACGGGCGGCGAACTCTTCGACACGCTCTACGTCTTCGAGAACTACCCCGCCCCTTCCGGCGACGGCAAGCCCGCCTACCAGGGCCTGGAGATCGCCGGCACGGAGGGCCAGGGCGCCGCCCACTACCCGCTGACGCTCACCGTGCTGCCCGGCGACCGGCTCCGGTTCCGGCTCACCTACCGGCCCGACCTGTTCACCCGCGAGGCGGTGCTCGGCTGGGCCGGGCGGCTGCGCCGGGTGCTGCGGGCCGCCGTGGCCACGCCCGGACTGCCGGTCGGCCGCGTGGACGTGCTCGAAGCCGCCGAGCGGCAGCGCGTCGTCGAGGAGTGGAACGACACCGCGGCCGTGCTCGACGAGCGGTGCTGGCCCCGGCTCTTCGAGGAGCAGGTGCGGCGTACGCCCGACGCGGCGGCACTGTGGCAGGACGGCGAGGTCATCACGTACGCCGGACTGAACGCGCGGGCCAACCGTCTGGCGCGCCTCCTGGTGGAGCGTGGCGCGGGCCCCGAGACGCTCGTCGCCCTCGCGCTGCCCCGCTCCCCGCAGCTGGTCGTCGCCCTGCTGGCCGTCCAGAAGGCGGGCGCCGCCTACCTCCCGGTGGACCTCGGGCATCCGCGCGAGCGGGTCGCGGCGATCCTCGCCGAGGCCGGTCCGCCCGCCGTCCTGACCACGCTGGTCGACCGGCACCGGCTGCCCGAGGGGCAGGTGACGCTCTGCCTCGACGACCCGGAGCTGCGTGCGGACCTGGCGGCGCGGGACGAGCATGACCTGACCGACGCCGAACGCACCGCGCCGCTGCGGCCCGCGCACCCGGCGTACGCGATCTTCACCTCGGGTTCCACGGGCGCGCCCAAGGGCGTCGTGGTACCGCACCGGGCGCTGCTCAACTTCCTCACCGCGATGGGCGGCACGTTCCCGCTGGGCACCGCGGACCGGATGCTCGCGGTGACCACGGTCGCGTTCGACATCCACGTACTGGAGCTCCAGCTGCCGCTGCTCACCGGGGCGAGCGTGGTCGTGGCCGACCGGGACGCGGTGCTCGACCCCGCCGAGCTCGCCGGCCTGGTCCGGCGCAGCGGGGCGACGATCATGCAGGCGACGCCGACGCTCTGGCACTCCCTGCTGTCCGAGCAGGCGGACGCCGTCGCGGGCCTGCGCATGCTGGTGGGCGGCGAGGCGCTGCCCGCGACACTCGCCGCGCGGATGCGGGAGACCGGCGCGGAGGTCACCAACCTCTACGGGCCCACCGAGACCACGGTGTGGTCGACGTCCGCCGCGATCGAAGGCCCCGTACAGGGTGCGCCCCGTATCGGCCGCCCGATCCTCAACACCCGGGCCTACGTGCTCGACGGCGCCCTGCGCCCCGTCCTTCCCGGCGTGGCCGGGGAGCTGTATCTGGCGGGCGAGGGGCTTGCCCGGGGCTATCTGGACCGTCCCGCGCTCACCGCGGGACGCTTCGTGGCGGACCCGCACGGGGCCCCCGGGGCGCGGATGTACCGCACCGGTGACCTGGCTCGCTGGACCCCGGACGGCGACCTGGAGTACCTCGGCCGCACCGACCACCAGGTGAAGGTACGCGGACACCGCATCGAGCTGGGCGAGATCGAGACGGCGCTGGTCGCCGACGCGCGGGTGGCCCAGGCCGCGGTGGTGGTCCGCGAGGACCGGCCCGGTGACAAGCGGCTCGTCGGGTACGTGGTGCGGGCCTCTGCCGGGGAGTCCGCGCCGGGCGTGGAGCCCGAGGCCTCGGAGGCCTCGGACGCCCCGGACGCCTCCGAGGGGCTTTCCGAGTCGCTGCGGGCGCACGTCCGTGGCCGGCTGCCGGACTACATGGTCCCCTCGGTCGTCGTCACGCTGCCCGCCCTGCCGCTCACCCCGAACGCCAAGCTGGACCGCAAGGCGCTCCCCGCACCCGACGTGACGGCGGGCCGCGGGACCGGCGGGCGCGCGGCACGCACCCCGCAGGAAGAGGTGCTGTGCGGGCTGTTCGCGGAGGTGCTCGGCCTGGAGTCCGTCGGCATCGACGACGACTTCTTCGAGCTCGGCGGCCACTCGCTGCTCGCCACCCGGCTGGTCAACCGCGTCCGTGCCGAGCTGGGCACCGCCACTTCGATCCGCAGCATCTTCGAGGCGCCGACCGTCGCCGGACTCACCCGGCGGCTGCACGAGGCCGACGACCCGTTCGCCACCCCGCTGCGGCTGCGTGCCGGGCAGCGCGGCAGCACCCCGTACTTCCTCGTGCACCCGGTGGTCGGCATCGGCTGGTGCTACTCCGGGTTCATCACGCGCCTGGGCCGGGACACCCCCGTGTACGCGCTCCAGGCCCGCGGCCTGAACGCCGACGAGCAGTGCGCGGCCGACCTGCCGGAGATGGCCGCGGACTACGTGGCCCAGATCCGCGCGGTCCGCCCGAAGGGCCCGTACCGCCTGGCCGGCTGGTCGTTCGGCGGCCTGGTCGCCCACGAGATCGCCACCCGGCTGCAGGGCGAGGGCGAGGAGGTCGAACTGCTCGCGCTGCTCGACTCCTACCCCGCGCGGGCGGAGGAGACGTTCGGGACGCAGGGCGACCGGGAGAGCGACCTGGGGAGCGAGCTGGAGAGCGACCTGGAGCAGGAGATCCTCGCCGTGCTCACGGCCGCGCTCGGCCCGGCCGCTGTGGGGGGCGTCCCTGACAGGACCCTGACCGCGGCGGAGATCGCCGAGCTGCTGCGCGAGCAGGACAGCCCGCTGGCCGGCATCGGAGAAGCCGGGATCGCGGCCTTCAGCCGAGTCGCCGCCAACAACCGTCGGATCGCCGGGGAGTTCGAGCCCGGCGTGTTCCGGGGCGACGTCCTGGCCTTCCGCTCCGGACGGGCGGACGGGTCGCACCCCTACGCCGTCAAGGCGTGGGACTCCCATGTGACGGGAGAGATCCACGAGTACGAAGTGGACTGCACACACCTGGAGATGACCACCCCGGCCGCGCTGGACGTGATCGCCCAGGTACTCAACGACCGGATGTCCGGTCGACGACAAGGAGAAGAAACAGCATGACGACCAACCCCTTCGAGGACGACAACGGCAGCTACCTGGTCCTGGTCAACTCCGAGGGCCAGCACTCCCTGTGGCCGGCCTTCGCCGACGTACCGGCCGGCTGGGAGCGGGTGCACGGCGAGGACACCCGCCAGGCGTGCCTGGACCACATCGAGCGGAACTGGACGGACATGCGTCCCAAGAGCCTGGTCGATGACATGCGGTCCGTGAACTCCATGAACTCCATGAACGCCGAACGGGTCTAGCGACCCGGGGAATTGGTGAGAGCGTGTATATGACCGAGAAGGCTTCGGTGGGGGGATCCGCTGAGCACCTCGAACAGGAGAAGACCGGCGTCGGTGGGGCGGCCCTCGGCCGCGGCACCGTTCGCGATCACAACCGGGCCCTGCGGCAGGCCCACGACGCGGTGACCGCCTGGTCGCACCGGGCGCTCGGGCCCGGCCGCACCGACTTCGGCGGCTTCCCGTACCGCGAGGTCGTCGACTACTACCGGCGGGTGGGCAAGCTCGCCGTGTCCACCGAACTGGTCGCCGCCCTGCGCGGGGCCGGGCTCGGCGTCGAGTGCTCGGGCCGCGCGCGCCCCTGGTCGTCCCCGGACGCCTGGGTGTTCGACCGCTGGCTGCCGCTGACCTTCACCGACCGGCCGATGAACTACGTCTCGTACGCCGGGAACGACGTACTGGGAGTGGCCCAGTGGACGGCGGACGGCACACCGGAGGCGGCCGACGCGGCGGACGACCGGCTGATGGCGGTCCTGCTCGCCGATCTCGTGACCCGCGAGACGGACGCGCTCGCGGCGGAAGGGACGGACCCCCGCCAGCGCACCCGGACCACGGCCGTGTGGCAGGCCCTGGCACGGCTCGCCGACTACGCCCCGCGGGGCCTGTCGGACACCGCGCCGCTGGAGACGCTGCGCGGCGCGCTCGGCGGCCCCGACGACGAGCGCGCCGCGGACGCCGCGCGGGACGCGGTGGCCGCCATCCGGGCCGAGGCGCCGCCCGCGCTGCTCACGGCCGTGGAGATAGCGCTGCTCCCGGTCACGACGCTGCACGACGAGCAGATGTTCCTGCGCTCCATCCAGTTGTTCGAGCGGCTGTTCACGCTGACGGCCCGTGCGCTGACGACGGCGGTCGAAGCCGTCCGCACGGACCGCCCGGCCGACGCGGCAGCCGCCCTGGAGGCGGCGGCGGCCCGTCTCTCCGGCTCCACCGGGCCGCTCTACCGGGTACTGACCACGATGCCTCCGGAGTCGTTCGCCGTGATCCGGGACCACACCCACGGCGCGAGCGCCATCCAGTCGCGGCCCTACCAGCTGGTCGAGACGGTGAGCGCCAAGCGCGAGGGCGAGACGCACCGGCCGGAGAAGGGCCCGCTCTTCGCCCTCGACGCCACGCTGCAGGAGCAGTTCCTGCACCGGGCGGCGGGCTGGGCCACGCAGGACGCGCGTCGGCTGCAGGACGCCATGGTGCGTCTGGACACGAACTGGCGCGGGATGAAGCGCACGCACTGGGGCGTCACGATGAAGATCATCGGGCGGGTGCCGGGAACGGGCGGCACCGCTGGGGCGGACTACCTCAAGGCCGCGGCGGACATGGGGCTCTTTCCGCTGGTTGCTGCGGCTTGAGGGTGCGGAGGTCTGAGGACGTCCGGGCCTGATACCGAGGGCCACGTCCGCCGGGCCGGGGAGGCCGTGGCGGGCGTGGCCCTCGGGCCGCGTCAGAGACTCGGGCCGTCTCAGAGGCTCGGGCCGTCTCAGAGACTCGGGCCGCATCAGAGACTCGGGGTGTCTCAGAGGCTCGGGCCGCGTCAGTGGCGACTCGGGCCGTGTCAGAGGTGAACGGTGCGCAGCTCGCGGGCCGCCGCGAGGTCGGGGCAGCCGGACAGCAGCAGCGCCTCCCGCAGTTCGGTGCGCAGCAGGTCGAGCACGAGCCGCACCCCGGCCTCGCCGTCGGCGGCAAGACCCCAGAGCACGGGCCTGCCGCACAGCACCCCGTCGGCACCGAGCGCCACGGCACGCAGGACGTCCATGCCGGTGCGTACGCCGCTGTCGAACAGCACCGAGCACCGGCCGCCGACCGCTTCAAGCACCCCGGGCAGCGCGGTGACGCTCGGCACGGCCGCCGCGAACTGCCGGCCGCCGTGGTTGGAGACGATCACCCCGTCGGCACCGAGATCCACGGCGCGTTCGGCGTCCCGCGGATCCAGGATTCCCTTGAGGACCAGCGGGAGCTTCGTCCGTTCCCGCAGCCACGCCAGGTCGTCCCAGCCGATCGCCGGATCGAACGCCAGGGCGGTGTGGGTGGCCACCGCCGAGCTTCCGGCCTGCCGCGTGTGCGCGGCGGAGACCGGGGCCGGGCCGAGGTTCGCCGCGACCACGTCGGACGGCAGCGAGAAGCCATTGCGCACGTCACGCAGCCTGCGGCCCATGTGCGGCACGTCGACGGTGACGACGAGTGCCTCGCACCCCGCTTCCTCCGCCCTGCGGACCAGGTCGAGCACCACGTCGCGGTCGTGCACCCAGTACAGCTGGAACCAGACGGGGCCGCCGACCGAGGCGATCTCCTCCAGCGTGAAGCTGCTCAACGTACTGATGATGTAGGGCACTTGGGCGTCCCGGGCGGCACGCGCCGCCGCGAGTTCGCCCTCCGGGTGCAGCAGCCGCTGGTACGCCATCGGCGCCACCGCCACCGGCATCCCCGCCGTGGTGGCGAGCAGCTTCGCGGAGGTGTCGGCCTCGGCCGTGCCGCCCAGGACCCTGGGCAGCAGCCGGACCCCGTCGAGCGCGGTCCGGTTGGTGGCCTGGGTGGACTCGTCACCGCTGCCGCCGTCGACGAAGTCCCGTACGCCCTGCGGGAGTCGTTCGGCCGCGAGGCGTGCCACATCGGCGATGCAGAGCGGAGTCACCGGCCGCCGTCCTGCTGCGCCCGCTCCATCTCCATCTCGACCGCGGTGTAGAGGGCCTTGATGTTGCCGCTGCCGAACGTGCGCGCGCCGAGCCGCTCGATGACCTCGAAGAACAGGGTGCCGCGCGGGTGGACCGACTTCGTGAAGATCTGCAGCAGCTGCCCGTCCTGGTCCTCGTCGACCAGGATGTTGAGCGAGCGGAGCTGGTCGACCGAGTGGCGCAGCAGGCTGAGGCGCTCCGGCACGAGGTCGTAGTACGTCGACGGCGTCTTGAGGAAGGCGAGACCGGAACCGCCGAGCAGGGTCACGTCGCGCACGATGTCGTCCGTCGCGAACGCGATGTGCTGGACGCCCGCGCCGCCGTGCTCCTTGACGAACTTGTCGATCTGGCCCGGATCGCGGGAGGTGTCCGGCTCGATCAGGGTGAGCGTCACGGCGCCGGAGCGGCTCTGGACCACCTTGGAGTCCATGGCCTGGCCGCCGACGACGATGCGCTCGGTGAAGACCATCTCGAAGTCGAGGACGCTCTCGTAGAACTCGACCGTGGGCACGAGCTGGCCGGGCTCCAGGCACACGGCGAAGTGATCGATGGTGTGCAGTCCAGCGGCGGTGGAACCGGACTGATTCCCGTCGGCGTCGGGGGTTCCGTCCACCGGCGTCAGGCCGGGCAGCGTGTGGGTGGGCGCGCCTGTGGGGCGCTGCACGAACGTGTGGGTCACGTCGCCGAACGCGGATATGGACGCGGTGACGACACCGTCGTGCTCCTGCGGGGCGGCGACCGGCCGGGCACCCCGGCGCACCGCCTCCTCGAAGGCGGCCGTGGCGTCCGGCGTGCTCAGCGCGATGTCTGACACGCCGTCACCATGCCGCTCCACGTAGGCCGCTGCCGCGTGGTCGGCCCCCTGTGCGTCGGTCAGCACGAAGCGGATGCCGTGCCGGCCCACGGCGGCGCGGGTCTCGGCGGCACCGGTCTCGGCGGCCGGGGACGTGGAGCGGGCGTAGACGCTCAGCCCATAGCTCTCCGTGAAGAATGCGGTGGCGGCGTCGATATCACCCACCGAGAAGCCGACGTGGTCAATTCCGAGTTCATCAAAAGGTCTCATGGTCTTCTTTCTTCATGCATGCCGAACGGAAGTTTTCGGGCAAGTTTTCGGGCAGGGGAATCCGACCGGCGGATGCGACGGCTTCGACGGATTCCGGGAAAAGTGAGGCAAGTGGTACGGGGCAGGAAAAGCGAACCGGGCTTTCTCGGTCTCAGACGTCAGCCGGCCTGCTCGCGAATGAACTCCGCGAGACGGTCGACGCCGACCGTGATGTCCGCCGGGGACAGATAGCTGAAGGACAGGCGGATCTGCCAGCGCGGCCGACCGTCGCCATAGAAGTGGTGCATGGGAGTCCACAGGACCCGGTGTCGGCGCGCGGAATGCTCGAGGAGTTCGTCGTCGACCGGGAAAGGAACCGTGACGACGACGAAGAACCCGCCGGCCGGCGTATTCCAGGTCACCTCGGGACGGCTCCCCGCCGGGAAGTTCCGCTCGAGTTCCTTGAGCAGATGCCGGAGGTTCCCCTGGTACAGCTCCGTTTCCCGTACGTTCGCCGCACGCAGGCTGTAGTCGTTCTCCAGGAGTTTCCCGCCGATCACCGCCTGGGCCACCGGTGAGGTGTTTACCGTGAGCATGCTCTTGATCTTCGCCAGCTGGTCGGCGAAGAGTACGGACCGGCCGTCCGCCGTCGCCACCTGCTGGTCGGCGACCACGAATCCGATCCGCGCACCCGGAAGGCCCGTCTTGGCGAAGGAACCGAGATAGACGACCCGCCTGTCCCGGTCGAGGGACTTGAGCGTGGGAAGCGGCTCGATGCCGGTGGCCTGAAATATCCCGTAGGGATTGTCCTCCAGGATGAGGAAGTCATGCTCGGCGGCCAGCCGGAGCAAGGCCTCCCTGGTGTCACGGCTGAGACTGGCGCCGGAGGGATTGGCGAAATCGGCCACGACATAACAGGCACGCGGCCGCAATCCGGCCGCCTTGGCCTCCTCGGCGACCCGGACGAGATCGTCCAGGTCGATGCCGTCGGCGCTCTCCTTGACGGGAAGTACCCGCATATCCGCCAGTTCGGCCGCCCCCGTCGCCCCCACATAACAGGGCATCGGGGCCAGCAGGACGTCCTCCTCGCCGCGGCGCAGCGCGCGCAGCGTGAGGAAGAGTGCCTCCTGGCAGCCGACCGTGACGACCACGCTCTCCGGGTCGACGTCGATGTTCTCGTCGACGGAGAGATTCTTGGCGATGAGGCCGTGAATGATCCCCTTGGTCCTGCCGTACTGCAGGAGGGTGCGGCGCGTCCGGGGCACGTCCCCGTCATTCTCCGCAAGGAGATGCTCCTCGAAGACGCGGAGATGACGGTGCATGTCCGCGGTGTCGAAGAATCCTTCGTACGGCCGCCCCGCCGCCATCGAGAGTGCCTCGGGGAAACGCTGCGCGATCTCGTTGAGGAAGTTCATCGATTCGATGACCGGAGAGTCGAGAGACGTGTGCAGATCCGCCAGGATCAGTTCTGCGTGCATAAAGTGACGGCCGTACGCGGCCGAATCCCCTCCGAGACAGAACGGAGGCCCCCTGCTTCTCACCATGCGAACACGGAACCCCGGCCCCCGCTTTGAGGGTTCCCTGTGAATGGCACCCCTGAAGTGGCTTGAATCACACGGAAATCAAGAGGAGATCCGCAGAATCAGGCAGAAATCAATGGGTACGGAATACAACTTGATCGATTCAATCATGGCCCCTGAGTGGCCGTCAACCTCCGCCCAAACCAACGGCTTCGACTCCCCCGACACCCGAAGGCAGCGGCCCCACCCAAGAGTTCCACCCCAAGCCCACAAGCGACCTGGTCCCCTAGCCCCCTACGCCCGCATCGTGTTGCGCCCTGGTCTCTGTGGCGGGCCAACTGGCCCAAGGCGGGGTGACATTGCCCTTTGCGGCCACGGGCCCCGGATGCCGTCGGGAAGGGCGCGGCGGCTAGGCTGCTTCCCGGGCGTGGACCGCGCCCGGCTCGCAGTCTGAATCCTTCAAAGGGGCAGAGAAGTGAATCTGGCCGCCGCCAACGAGAACTTGGCGCACATCAGCAATGTGCTGATCTATTCGTCAATGGCTGTCTACACGTTGGCCTTCCTCGCCCATATCACCGAATGGATTTTCGGCAGCCGCAGCAAGGTCGGCCGCACGGCCGCCGCGCTCGTCGCCGACAACGGGGCGGGGGCCGGACGTGGGACCGCGGGGGCGGGCCAGGCGCAGGCGAGCGGTGGTACGGCCGTACTGGACCGGCCGAAGGTGATCGGGCGCTCCACGACCGACGCGCGCGACGTCGAGGACGGGCCCGGTGCGCACGGCGGGGACGAGAAGGGCGACCTCTACGGCCGGATCGCCGTGTCCCTCACCGTGCTCGCCTTCCTCACCGAGGTCGGCGGCGTGCTCAGCCGCGCCCTCTCGGTGCAGCGGGCGCCGTGGGGCAACATGTACGAGTTCAGCATCACGTTCTCCACCGTGGCCGTCGGCGTCTACCTCGCCCTGCTCCTGGCGAAGAAGGACGTGCGGTGGATCGGCCTGCCCCTGGTCACGACCGTCCTGCTCGACCTGGGTATCGCGGTCACCTGGCTCTACACCGACAGCGCCCCCCTGGTCCCGGCCCTGCACTCCTACTGGCTGTGGATCCACGTCTCCACCGCGATCTTCTGCGGCGCGGTCCTCTACCTCGGCGCGGTGTCCAACCTCGTCTTCCTCTTCCGCGACTCGTACGAGAGCAAGCTCGCCGGGGGCGGCCGGCCCGGCCGCTTCGCGACCTCCGTCATGGAGCGGCTGCCCGCCGCGGTCAGCCTCGACCGGTTCGCCTACCGCGTGAACGCCGCCGTCTTCCCCCTGTGGACGTTCGCGATCGTCGCGGGCGCGATCTGGGCGGGCGACGCGTGGGGCCGCTACTGGGGCTGGGACCCCAAGGAGGTCTGGTCCTTCATCACCTGGGTCGCCTACGCCTGCTACCTCCACGCCCGCGCGACGGCAGGCTGGAAGGGCCGCAAGGCCGCCTACCTCGCCCTGATCGCCTTCAGCTGCTACCTGTTCAACTACTACGGCGTGAACTTCCTCTTCGGCGGCAAACACTCCTACTCGGGCGTCTGAGCTGAGTCTGGGCGACGCCCCCCCCGGGGGTAGCGGCAGAGGTTTCCCTCGGCGCTGGCGCTCCTGCGGGGGCGTCCGGCGCGGGCAGCCGACGCGACCAGCGCAGGCGGCCGGGGCGGGTGCTCTGGCCTGGGCGTCCGGCACGGACTCCGGCGCGGGTGCCCCAGCGCAGGTGTCTGGCACAGGCTCCGGCACCGGCGGCCGACGCGTCCCGCGCAGGCGGCCAGCACTCGCGGCCGGCACGGGAATCCCGCGCCGCCCCTCCCGCAGCAGCCATCCCCGGCACAGACACCCATCCCGGGCGGCCAGACCAGACGGTCAGACCAGACGCCGGTTCGAGCCGTTGCTCAGGTCAGCCTCGGCGGGCCCTTGCCGCGCGGGCGACGGCGACCACGGCCTTCTCCAAGGCGTACTCCGGGTCATCTCCGCCTCCCTTGACCCCGGCGTCGGCCGCCGCGACAGCGGTGAGCGCGGCGGCCACGCCGTCCGGCGTCCATCCCCGCATCTGCTGCCGGACCCGGTCGATCTTCCAGGGCGGCATGCCCAGTTCGCGGGCGAGGTCGGCGGGCCGCCCGCCCCGCGCGGAGGAGAGCTTGCCGATCGCCCGGACGGCCTGCGCGAGGGCGCTGGTCAGCAGGACGGGAGCGACACCGGTCGACAGGGACCAGCGCAACGCCTCAAGCGCTTCGGCGGCCCGCCCCTCCACCGCACGGTCGGCCACGGTGAAGCTGGAGGCCTCGGCGCGGCCCGTGTAATAGCGGCCGACGACGGCCTCGTCGATCGTGCCCTCGACGTCCGCCACCAGCTGGGACACCGCCGACGCGAGCTCCCGCAGATCGCTGCCGATCGAGTCGACGAGGGCCTGGCACGCCTCGGGCGTGGCCGAACGGCCCAGGGCGCGGAACTCGCTCCGCACGAACGAGAGCCGGTCCGCGGCCTTGGTCATCTTGGGGCAGGCGACCTCACGGGCCCCCGCCTTGCGGGCGGCGTCGAGCAGCCCCTTGCCCTTGGCGCCGCCCGCGTGCAGCAGGACGAGGGTGATCTCCTCGGCCGGCGACGCGAGATACCCCTTCACGTCCTTGATCGTGTCGGCCGACAGATCCTGCGCGTTGCGTACGATCACGACCTTGCGCTCGGCGAAGAGCGAGGGGCTGGTCAGCTCGGCGAGCGTGCCGGGCTGCAACTGGTCGGAGGTGAGGTCGCGCACGTCCGTGTCGGCGTCCGAGGCACGTGCGGCGGCCACCACCTGCTGCACGGCGCGGTCCAGGAGGAGGTCCTCCTGGCCCACGGCGAGCGTGAGAGGGGCGAGCGGGTCGGCGGTATCTGTCTTCCTGGCCATCGCGGTCAAGCATCCCACGCGCCACTGACAGCCGACCCCGTACAGCCCGTCCGGTGCGACAGGTCCACCGCGGCCCCTCCACCCGCTGCCCGTCCACCCACGCCCTCCACCGCAGCCGGTTCCCGAGCGGCTCGCCCCGTATCGGAGAATGGCCGGGTGACCGACGTACGACATGTCCTGGTGCTGCCCGACCGCGATGCCGCGGAGGAAGTGGCCGAAGAACTCCCCGACCGTTTCGGCGTGCGCGAGCAGCCCCAGCTCGTCCGTGACGCCCTGGCCGGCGAGGACGACGCCGAGGACGCCCAGTGGCTGGTCGTGGTCGAGGACCCCGAGCGGCGCCTGGACCGGGCGGCGCTCGACGAACTCGCGGCGGAGCACGAGGGCTGGCTGGAGGCTCCCTAGGCCGCGCCTCGACGGGGCCGGAGTCAGCTCTTGGGCAGGACCTGGATGTCGAGGTCGATCGAGATGCTGGGTCCGACCGCCGCGATGCCGCGGGCGAGCATCGTCTGCCAGTTGATCGTGAAGTCGTCACGATGCAGCTCGGTGGAGGCGCGGCAGGCCACACGGGTCTCCCCCTCCAGACCGTGGCCCACCCCGAGGTACTCCGTCTCCAGCGTCACCGTGCGCGTCACCCCGTGCAGCGTCAGACCGCCCGAGATCGCCCAGCGGCTGCCGCCCTTGTGTACGAAGCGGTCGCTGTAGAACTCCATCGTCGGGAAGCGCTCCACGTCGAGGAAGTCCCCGGACCGCAGATGGTCGTCGCGCATCTTCACGGCGGTGTCGATGGAGGCCGCGTCGATGACGACGTGCATCGCGGACTCCTCCATGCGCTCCCCCAGCCGTATGGCGCCCGCGAAACTGTTGAACCGCCCATGAATACGCGCAAGACCGATGTGCCTCGCGGTGAAGGCGACCGAGGAGTGCAGCGGATCGAGCTCCCAGTCACCGGGCTCGGGCAGCGCCGGGGGCGGGGCTATCTGGAGCATGACGTCGCCGAGCGAGGCGTGCGCGCTCTCCCCGACCGTGGCGTTCGCCCGGTACGGAGTGAACCCTTCCGCCGAGACCGCCAGGCGGTAGTCACCGGCCGGAACGGTCGCGACGAACGAACCGTACGGATCCAGTCCCCCACCGACGACCTTGCGCCCCATGGCGTCACTGACCGCGAATTCCGCGTGCCGCACGGGCTCATTGACCGGGTCGAGCACCCGGCAGCTGAGCACTCCCGCACTGGGCGGAACGGCCACGGCGGACATGGGCCCTCCGCCCCGCCCGGCCCGTGCCGCTTGGCCGACCGCGATCCGCCCGGCCCCACCGCCTCGGTTCGTACGGTCTCCCAGCCAACGGCCGAACATCTGCGACAACCCCCGTGCACCTTGACAACTCCTGTACCGAAGAGGCATTCGATCACCGTTGCGGCATTCGATGCAACACGAACCCACTTCACTGAAATCCTGCGTTAGCACTTGAACTGTCGCGACTACCCGAATTGGTCACCCTGGGTGGCGTTTTGACACCTGAAGGACTTCGGGGAGAACCGGCCCCCGGCCCCTACGGCGGTCGCGTGGCTACCTGCAAAGCCGGAGCCGCCCCGCTCGGTGGTCTGGTCGCCGATTCGTCCGGCGGGCCCACGACCGCGATCGAGCCGTCCGTATCCGTCCGAAGGACCTCCGCTCCCCCGGCCCGCAGCGCCGCGACCGTGCGGGGTGCCGGGTGGCCATATGTGTTGTCCCGACCGCAGCTGATGAGAGCTAGGCGAGGTGCGGCCCGGCGCAGCAGGCCGGGGTCCTGATATGCCGAGCCGTGGTGAGCGACCTTGAGCACGTCCACGGGTGGCAGCGCCGCCACGGCCGGGGTGCGCGCCAGGGCCCGTTGCGCGGGCGGTTCGAGATCACCGAGCAGGAGCAGGGTCACCCCCATGGCCCGGACGAGCAGGGTCACGCTGGCGTCGTTCGGACCATCGGGGGTCGGCAGCAGGCCCGAGCCGTCCGCCGTGGGCCAGAGCACCTGCCAGTCGAGGGCTCCGGCACTCGCACGGCGCCGCTCCCCCGCCACGGCACGGCTCACCGGGATCCCGTGGGCTGCCGCCTGCTCCCGTACGAAGCGAGCCTGCTCGTAGGGCTCTTGAAACCCCGTCGTCTGGATCGCCCCGCCCGAACGCCCCCGCAGCACACCCGGCAGGCCCGCCACGTGATCGGCATGGAAGTGGGTCAGCAGCACCAGCGGTACGCGAGTCACGCCGAGCGAGCTCAGACAGCGGTCCACGAGCACCGGGTCGGGCCCCGCGTCGACGACCACTCCCGCCCCCTCACCGGCAGCGAGCACCGTGGCGTCCCCCTGGCCCACGTCACACATCGCGAACCGCCACCCCGGCGGAGGCCAGCCCGCGATCACCCGGGTGAGGGGCGGCGGCTGCACGACCGCGAGGAGGAGCAGCAGGGCGCAGGCCGCGCTGAGCCAGGGATGTCTGACAAGCCTGCGGCCGACCAGCACCACGCCGACCGTGGCGAGGGCCAGCAGCAGACCCCCACGCCAACCGCCGGGCCAGTCGACCCCACTGCCGGGCAGGGCCGCGCCCGCGCGGGCGATGTCCGCGATCCACCCGGCCGGCCAACTCGCGCACCATGCCAGAGCCTTGGCGACCGGCATCGCCCACGGCGCGGTCGCAAGCGTGGCGAAGCCGAGGACCGTGGCGGGCGCGACGGCCACCTCCGCGAGGAGGTTGCACGGCACCGCCACCAGGCTCACCCGTGCCGCAAGGACGACAACGACCGGCGCGCACACCGCCTGCGCGGCAGCCGCGGCGGCCAACGCCTCGGCCAGGCGCGGCGGAACCCGGCGTCTTTGCAGGGCGGCACTCCACCTCGGGGCGAGGGTGAGCAGAGCTCCAGTGGCGAGCACGGAGAGCAGGAAGCCGGGGCTACGGGCCAGCCACGGGTCGTACAGAACCAGCAGCAGTACGGCGGCGGCCAGCGCCGGGATCAGCGACCGGCGCCGCCCGGTGCCGATGGCCAGCAGCGCGATCGCCCCGCAGGCCGCTGCCCGCAGCACGCTCGGGTCCGGTCGGCACACGATGACGAAGCCGAGGGTGAGCGCCCCGCCGATCAACGCCGTCGCCCGCAGCGGGATCCCCAACCGCGGCGCGATACCCCGCCGTTCGGCACGCTGAGCAAGGCCCGGTGGGCCGATGAGCAGGGCGAGCACGATCGTGAGGTTGGCACCGCTCACGGCAAGGAGGTGTGTCAGGTCGGTCGCTTTGAAGGCCTCTTCCAGCTCGGGCCGCACGCGCGAGGTGTCCCCGACCACCAGCCCGGGCAGCAACTCCCGGGCATCGGGCGGCGAACCGTCCGTGGCCTCCCGCAACCCGCCCCGCAGCCGCCCCGCCAGGCGCTGCGGCCCCGACGGCCCCTCGATCACCCGGGGCGCCGGCTCTCCGGAGACCCGCAGCACCGCCGCGACGCGGTCGCCCCGTGGCAAGGGCGGCGCGAGGCTCGCCTGCACGCGAAGCCTGGTCGACGGCAGAAGCGCGAGCCACCGGCCTCTGGACCAGTGCCCGGCGGAGCTCCCACCCTCGCCGCTCCCCTCCCCGCCCCCGCTATCGGCGAAGACCAGGACCGGGGTGCGGGTCACGGAGATACTTCCGTCCGCCGACCTGACCCGGACGATCTCCGCGTCCACCATGACGGAAGGCGGCACGGCATGAGCCCCCGAGACGCGGGGCCGCGTCAGCCGGGGATCGGACGTGACCTCCAACTCGACCTCTGCTTCGGCGTACTGACGTGCCAGGGCAGGGACGGGGCCCCGGTGCAGGTCTGCCCCGTGCAGTGCCGCGGAGGTAGCGCCCGCCGCGGCGCAGAGGAGGATGGCCGCCGCGGAGACCCGCCGCCAGGGCTGCCGCCGCCTTCCGCCATCACCTGGCGCTGCCGCGTCCCGCCGCCACCCTCCATGCTCCGGGGGCGCCTCGGCATTCCTAGGGCCCTCACCTGCCGGTCGCCCCCGCACCGTCCATGTCACCAACAGGGCACCGGCCACCGTCACGCAGACCACCACGGCCGCGATCACCCACCGGGGCGGAGCATCCAGCGCCACGGCCGCGGTCCCCCACGCCGCGAGGGCGGGCGGCACGAGCCGCAGGTCCAGCGGACCCTCCGGGCGAGGCTCGCCTTCCGCTGACCGAAGGCCGGGCGGGACGTGCACGGCGGGGTGCCCCGGGGCCGTTGGAGCTCCTCGCCCGTCGACCGGCTCACTCCGCGCCCTCATGGCCGCACGAGATTCTGCAGGTCGGCATAGCGTTTGTCGCCGATGCCATTGACCTCGCGGAGTTCATCCACCGAGCGGAAACCGCCGTGCTCCGTGCGGTAGTCGATGATGTGCTGGGCCAGCACGGGGCCGACGCCCGGCAGTTCGTCGAGTTGCTCGGCAGTAGCCGTGCTGAGGCCGATTGGCGCGGCGGGGCCCGCTCCTGTCGCCCCCTCGGCCGCTCCCTCGGCCGCCCCCACGCCAGGCGCCGCCGGTGCTGCCGGTTCCGTCACCGGAGCGCCCACGACCACCTGCTCGCCGTCGATGAGCAGACGGGCACGGTTGAGGCCGTCCGTGTCAGCACCGCGGCGTACTCCCCCTGCGGCCTTCAGCGCGTCGGCGACCCTGGAACCTGCGGGCATCCGCAGAATTCCGGGGCTGCGGACCTTGCCGCTGATGTCCACGACGATCTCACCGCCGCCCGCACCGGCGACCGGTCTGCCACCACCCTCCGGAGGAGGCGGGGCCCCCGGCGACGGAGACGGCTCCCCGCCCCGATCGGGCGCCGCCCCGACCACGTCCGGCGCCCGCACCGGCTGTGCCCGCCCGGCCCAGAAGTGCTGGGCGGCGAACACCGCCGCGACGGCAAGGACCACGAGGAGCGCCACGAGACTCCGCCGCTCGAGCCCGCACCGCAGCTGCAGCCACACCGGCAACCGCTCCCGCAAAGCCAGCCCCACCCGCCCTCGCAGGGGCGACACCAACGCACCCCCGCCCGACGGCTGTGCCTGACCATCACCCGGTGCGCCCGCCCGAGCCTCCGACAGTCCCCGCACCGCCACAGCCTCCGCCTGCCGCGCCCCCGCCCAGGCCGACCCCGTACCCCCCGGCTCCCATACACCCCGCCCTCGCCCCACCGCCGGACGCCCCGGCCCACCTTGGCGCTCTTCCTGCGGCACCATCCCAACCCCGGGCCCCGCCCCGGACCGAGACTGCCGCCCCGCCTGCGGCGCCCTCTCAACCTCGGGCCCCGCCCCGGACCGAGACTCCCGCACAGCCTCCGAAAGCGTCACCACTCCCGGCTGCCGCGACACGGGCCGGGAGGACTGCACCCCTTCCGGCGCCGACACCGCCCGAGGTTGCCGCACGGCTTGCGGAAGCGTTACCGCCTCCGGCTGCCGCAAGGCCGACCGAGACGACCGCACCCCCTCCGGCACCGACACACCCTGCGGCCACCCCACACTCCCCGGCACCGACTCACGCCGGCCCACACCCTGCCGCCCCGCCTGCGGCGCCGCCGCGGCCTCCGGCTGCTGTCGCCCCAGGCCCTCCAGCACCGGCTGCCGCCACCGCAGGGCCTGGGTCTGCAACTGCGGCGTGGCATGCGGCTGCAACCTCGGCTCCGACGCCCACCCCGGCTTCCGCATCGGCCCAGGCTCGGGCCCGCGCCCAGGCCCACACTCGGGCTCACGCCCACGCCCACGCTCGCGCACACCCTGTGAACGCCGCGAGGCCTCCAACTGCCCCCGCACTCCCCGCCGCGGTGGGCTTGGCTCTGGGCTGGCTCTTGGGCCGGGGTCTGGTCCAGGCTCTGGACCAGAGCGTTGCCCGGGGTCTGGGCCGGCGCTTGGTTCAGGTTCTGGGCCGGCGCTTGGACCAGGTTCTGGGCCAGTGCTTGGACCGGGGCCGAGGCCAGGGACCGGACCCGGGCCAACCCCAGCGCCCGGAACCTCCCCCGCAGCAAAAAGTGACTCCGCGCGTTGCCGCAACGCCCGTGCCCGCGCCTCCGCCGAAGCATGTCCCCGCCGGGACACCGCTCGCCTTCGGGTCCGGCGGTATCGCGCACGGCCGTCAGGAGCAGGAGAAGTAGGGCCGCCCGAAGCGCGGCGGCCAGCCGGAGCGCGGCCGTCGGACGCGGGGGCTCGGCCCGGTCCGCTCGTCGCGGCAGGTGTCCTTGAAAGTGATCGAAGTGCCATGCCAACGACGCTAGGCACTGCGGCCCCACCGTGTTGATCTTGGTCAATTCCCGTGGATTACCCGGCAGTTGTGGATAACTCCGTCACCCACACACCCCACCCCGCAACCGCCCGCCCCACCGGCCCCACACCTCACCGCCCCGCCCCGCACATCACCAGGGCGAAACCACAGCCCCCAACAACCCCGGCCCCGTATGCGCCCCGATCACCGCGCCGACCTCGCTGACGTGCAGCTCCGCGAGGCCCGGCACCCGGTCCCTGAGGCGGTCCGCGAGGGTGGTCGCGCGTTCCGGGGCCGCCAGGTGATGCACCGCGATGTCGACGCGGTGCGACCCGGCGCGCTCGACCACGATCTCCTCGAGGCGGGCGATCGCCTTGGACGCCGTCCGCACCTTCTCCAGCATCTCGATGCGCCCGCCGTCCAGTTGGAGCAGCGGCTTCACGGCAAGGGCCGAGCCCAGCAAGGCCTGCGCGGCGCCGATCCGGCCGCCACGGCGCAGATAGTCCAGGGTGTCGACGTAGAAGTACGCGGATGTGTTCGCGGCTCTCTTCTCCGCCGCGGTCACCGCCTCGTCCACCGAGCCACCCGACTCGGCGGCCTCGGCCGCCGCGAGCGCGCAGAAGCCGAGGGCCATCGCGACCATTCCGGTGTCCACCACCCGCACCGGCACCGGCGCGTCCTTCGCGGCGAGGGCCGCTGCGTCGTACGTGCCCGAGAACTCGGCGGACAGATGCAGCGAGACGATGGCCGTCGCACCCGATTCGGCGACCTTGCGGTAGGTCTCCGCGAAGACTTCCGGGCTGGGCCGCGACGTGGTGACGGAACGCCGTTTCTGCAGTGCCAGGGCCAGCGAGCGGGCGGAGATCTCCGTGCCCTCTTCGAGCGCCTGGTCACCGAGGACCACGGTCAGGGGTACCGACGTGATGCCGTGCCGTTCCATCGTCCGCTGCGGCAGATAGGCCGTTGAATCCGTGACGATCGCGACATGACGGGACATGCGGTGGAGATTACCTGCCTGGACCCGACGACGGCAGCCCGGCCCCCAGCGGGTCAGTCTGCCAGTCGCGCTCCCGGCCGTGCCAGGTCACCCGTGCCGTCACGTCGTGCTCTCGGGCCTGGCCTGCTTCTCCCAGGGATAAGCGGGCCGCGGCGTCGGCGGCGTTATGGCGGGCCTCGCCGACTCCGGGCCCGAGGTCTCCGACGGTTCCGAGGGTTCCCTCCACGTCTGCTCGGCACTCCCGCCCGCCGCGTCCGCCGCCGGCTCGGGCTCGGGCCACGCGGCGGGTGTCTGCGTGGGCGACGGCTCCTTCGTCCAGTGCCGCAGGGCGCCCGCCTCGATGTCGATCTGGGTGCTCAGCGAGTCCAGGTCGTCGTCCGCGAACCGGCGGGCCCGGTCCCGCGCACTCCACCGCAGTGAGTCCGCCGCCTTGATGACCTGCTCGGTGCGCTCCCGCAGCGCGGGGAGCCGCCCGGCCATGGCCGCCTTGTCCGGCTCGCGCTCGAGGCGCCGGAGTTCGTCGTCCAGCTCGTGCCCGTGCGCGCTCAGCCGCTCGAAGAGCCCCAGGGACTCCTTCAACGAGGCGTCCTCGGCGACACCGGCCTGCAGCGTCTCCTGCGTGGCCCGCATCGACGTGCGCAACGAGAGCCGCAGCTGGGCCAGTTCGCCCGCGGCGCCGATCTGTCCGAAGCTCTTGGCCCGGAGCGTCGTGTCCTCCACCGTCCGGCGGGCCTGCGAGATCGTGCGGTCCACTCCGCGCTTGGCGGCGCCGATCGCCTTCACCGTCATGTACGCACCAAAGGCGACGAACAGCACGAGCAGCGCCACGATCGCGATCACGGCTTCCATGACGCTCCTCCCAGGTCCTGCGGCGAGTTCCGCACCGGCCCTTCCACGGTAAACGCAAAGGGCAGGCGGAGGGTTCCAGCGGAACCCCCAACCTGCCCGTAGGGGACTACCCTCATGCCCCCTGCGCGGCTCTAGGCCGGAACGATGTTCACCAGCTTCGGCGCCCGCACGATGATCTTGCGGATGCCGGCGCCGTCCAGCGCGGTCAGCACCCTCTCGTCACCCATGGCCACCTTCTCCAGCTCCTCGTCCGAGATCGACGGGGAGACCTCCAGACGCGCCCTGACCTTGCCCTTGATCTGCACGACGCAGGTCACGGTCTCGTCGACGACGTACGCCGGGTCGGCCACGGGGAAGTCCCGGTGGACGACCGAGTCGGTGTGGCCCAGCTTGCGCCACAGCTCCTCGCCGACGTGCGGGGCCAGCGGAGCGATCAGCAGCACCAGGCGCTCGGCGACCGAGCGCGGCAGCGTGCCGCCTTCCTTGGTCAGGTAGTTGTTCAGCTCGGTGATCTTGGCGATGGCGGTGTTGAACCGCATGCCGTCCAGGTCCTGGCGGACGCCGTCGATCGCCTTGTGCAGGGCGCGCAGCGTGCCCTCGGCGATGTCGGACTCCGCGACGTCCGTGACGGTGACCTCACCGGTCGACTCGTCGACGATCAGCCGCCACATCCGCTGCAGCAGGCGGTACTGGCCGACCACCGCGCGCGTGTCCCACGGGCGCGAGACGTCCAGCGGGCCCATCGCCATCTCGTACAGGCGCAGGGTGTCCGCGCCGTACTCCTCGCAGATCTCGTCCGGAGTGACGGCGTTCTTCAGGGACTTGCCCATCTTGCCCAGCTCGCGCTTGACCGGCTCGCCCTCGAAGAAGTACTGGCCGTCGCGCTCCTCGACCTCGGTCGCCTGGACCGGGAAGCCACGGCTGTCGCGGTAGACGTAGGCCTGGATCATGCCCTGGTTGAACAGCTTGTGGAACGGCTCGGCGGACGAGATGTGCCCCAGGTCGAACAGCACCTTCGACCAGAAGCGGGCGTACAGCAGGTGCAGCACGGCGTGCTCGGCGCCGCCCACGTACAGGTCGACGCCGCCGGTCGGCTGGCCCTCGCGCGGGCCCATCCAGTACTGCTCGACGGCGGGGTCGACCAGTTGCCGGTCGTTGTGCGGGTCCAGGTAGCGCAGCTCGTACCAGCAGGAACCGGCCCAGTTGGGCATGGTGTTGGTCTCGCGGCGGTACTTCTTGGGGCCGTCGCCCAGGTCCAGGGTGACGTTGACCCAGTCCTCGTTGCGGGACAGCGGCGTCTCCGGGGAGGTGTCCGCGTCGTCCGGCTCGAAGGTGCGCGGGGAGTAGTCGTCGACCTCCGGCAGTTCCAGGGGCAGCATCGACTCGGGCAGCGAGTGGGCGATGCCGTCCTCGTCGTAGACGATCGGGAAGGGCTCGCCCCAGTAGCGCTGGCGGCTGAACAGCCAGTCGCGCAGGCGGAAGTTGACGGTGCCCTCGCCGATGCCGCGCGTGGCCAGCCAGCCGGTGATGCGGGCCTTGGCGCCGGCGACATCCATGCCGTCCAGCGAGATCTCCGCGTTCGCGGAGTTGACCAGCTTCGCCTCGTAGGAGGAGAAGGCGTCGTCCCACGTCGACGTGTCGGTGCCGCGGCCGTCGGACGGCTCGACCACGCAGCGCATCGGCAGGTGGAAGGCGCGCGCGAAGGCGAAGTCACGGCTGTCGTGCGCCGGGACGGCCATGATCGCGCCGGTGCCGTAGCCCATCAGTACGTAGTCGGCGATGAAGACCGGGACCTGCTCGCCGCTGACCGGGTTGGTGGCGTAGACGCCGGTGAAGACGCCGGTCTTCTCCTTGGCGTCGGCCTGGCGCTCCACGTCGGACTTGGAAGCGGCGAACGCGCGGTACTTGGCGACGGCCTCGGCCGGGGTGGCGTGCCCGCCGGTCCACGTCTCGTGGGTGCCCTCGGGCCAGGCGTCGGGGACGAGCTTGTCGACCAGTTCGTGCTCGGGCGCCAGGACCATGTAGGTGGCGCCGAACAGGGTGTCCTGGCGGGTGGTGAAGACGGTGATCGCGTCGCCGTCCTCGGAGCCGACGGGGAAGTCGACGCGGGCGCCCTCGGAGCGGCCGATCCAGTTGCGCTGCTGCAGCTTGATGGCCTCGGGCCAGTCCAGTGCGTCCAGGTCGTCGAGCAGGCGGTCCGCGTAGGCGGTGATGCGCATGTTCCACTGGCGCAGCTTGGCCTTGAAGACGGGGAAGTTGCCGCGCTCGGAGCGTCCGTCGGCGGTGACCTCCTCGTTCGCCAGGACGGTGCCCAGGCCGGGACACCAGTTGACGGGGGCGTCGGAGGCGTACGCCAGGCGGTACTGGCTCAGGACCTCCGCGCGCTCGGCGGCGTCCAGTTCGCTCCACGCGCGCGTGGTGCCGGGAACGGCGCGCTCACCGCTGTCGAACTGGGCGACCAGGTCGGCGATGGGGCGGGCCTTCTGGGCGTCGGCGTCATACCAGGAGTTGAAGATCTGTACGAAGATCCACTGGGTCCACTTGTAGTAGTCCGGGTCGATCGTCGCGAAGGAGCGGCGCTTGTCGTGGCCCAGGCCCAGACCGCGCAGCTGCGACTTCATGTTCTCGATGTTGGCCTCGGTGGAGACCCGGGGGTGCGTGCCCGTCTGTACGGCGTACTGCTCGGCGGGCAGGCCGAAGGCGTCGAAGCCCAGGGTGTGCAGGACGTTGTGGCCCGTCATGCGCCGGAAGCGCGCGTAGACGTCGGTGGCGATGTATCCCAGCGGGTGGCCGACGTGCAGGCCCGCGCCGGAGGGGTACGGGAACATGTCCATGATGAACTGCTTGGGCTTGGCGACCAGCGCGGCCTGCGCGTCGCCGTCCGCCGCCAGGTCACCGCTCGGGTTGGGCGCCTCGTACGTGCCGTCGGCGTCCCAGAAGTCCTGCCAGCGTGCCTCGATCTCGGCGGCCAGGGCGGCCGTGTAGCGGTGCGGTGCGGCCACCTCGGAGGCGGCAGCAGAATTCGTCTCGCTCATGATTCTCAAAGCTCCATCGATCGTCTCTGCCTGCGGAAATGACCGTCCTGGCCAAATGAAAAAGCCCCTCACACAGGAGGGGACGCCGCGCCGATGCCGACCGCGATTTTCCGGCGGTCGGGACTGATCAGCGCGGCCCGCTAAGCAGAAGGCGTACGGCACGCATGGCGTCAGGGTACCGCAGCGCCCGCGCGGCCCGCGACGAGGTTCCACCGTGCCGCCCACGGCCGCTCCGGAGTCTCCCGGAGACGCGGAACCTGACCTTTGGCCAAGGGTTACCCCGCGTACCGACCTCTATCGGGGCAACACCAAGATCGCATCGCTTTTAGATAACGACGCAATAACTCAAACCTCGTACTCACTGGTATGCGGCCACTTAGCATGCGGCGATCGAGCCATTTCGGAGTCGCCCCCATGAACCCTCTGAATCCGCATCGTCAGAGCCGCACCAACCGCTCCAACCGTTCAAGCCGCAAGAGCCGTTCGTTCGCAGCCTTCCCCGAACCGAGCAGAACCACGCGCGGAGTCCTGACGACCGCCGCACTGCTGCTCATACCCCTGCTCGTGATCCTCGGGAGCGACGCCTTCCGCGCCGCGCTCGACTTCACCACCGGCGTCCTGTCCCTGGTCTCCCTGACCGCCGCCGTCGTCTGGGGCCTGGTCGCCACCGACCGGATCTTCCTGCACTCCCGTCAGCGACTGCTCGCCCAGGCCGTGCACCGGGCCACCGCCGTCGCCTCCATCGGTTTCCTGCTGCTCCACGTCACCGTCAAGCTCACGCTCGACCACGTGTCGCCGGTCGGCGCCCTCATCCCCTTCGGGCTCGGCTTCTCGGGCAGCGACGGGCTGATCGGCCTCGGTTCGCTCGCCGGGCTCCTCATGGTGGTCACCGGCGTCACCGGGGCCCTGCGCAGCGCCTTCGCCTCCCCGGCCCAGGTCGCGTCGCGCTGGCGGGCGCTGCACATGCTCGCCTACCCCGCCTGGTGTTCGGCACTGATCCACGGCCTGTACGCGGGACGCGCCCCGAAGCCGTACGTGATCGTCCTGTACAGCCTCTGCCTGGTCGCCGTCGCGGGTGCGGTCGCGCTGCGCGCCTCCCCTCTCCCGATCAAGCGAAAGGTGGCCGCCCGGATCCTGGCCGTCCTCGAACCGGAGCGCAGGCTGGGCGGCAGGGAGCCCGCCCGCCGGGACACCGCCGAATCGCCGCTCCCCGGCACGGCCGCCGCTCCCGGCCGTGCCCCCGAATCCGAGTCCGACCCCGCCGCCCCGGTGGTCGGCATCGCGGCGGCCTACCGCGTCCTCGCCTCCACCAACCAGCCCACGGAGGTCGTGTCCAGCACCGACCCACCGCCGCCCCGCTGGCCGGCCCCGTCCCCGCCGCCCCCGGCCGAGGCTCCTCACATCCCGTACGACGCCTCGTACCACAGGGACACCTCGTACGACACCCACTCCCAGGCGTACGGCTCCGAGGACACCGCCTACCGCTCCCACGACACCGCGTACGACCCGCCGTACGGCGAGGTCCCTCATCCCCCGTACGAGGCCCCGTACCAAGCCCCGTACGACAGCGGCCCCGCCACTGAGCCGCTGCCCCACACCTTCCAGGCGCCGAGTTCGGGCGAGCCCTGGAACGCCGCCACCGGAGGACCCAAGTGAACGCGTCGCTGCCCGACGTCCCCGAAGTCCGTGTCGTCGGGCTTCCGCTCCTGACCTCGGGCTTCGACCTGGTCGAGCGCCTCGATCTGGCGATGCACCTGAAGGTGCACGGCCCGCTCGAACCCATGGCGGGCGAGTCCCTCGCCACCCTCTCCGAGGCGATCTCGCTGCGCGGCAGGGGCGGCGCGGGCTTCCCCTTCGCCAAGAAGCTGCGCTCGGTCGCCGACGCGGCGATACGCCGCGGGGTGCGCCCCGTGGTCGTCGTCAACGGCAGCGAGGACGAACCCGCCTGCCGCAAGGACACCGTCCTGATCAACCGGGCCCCGCACCTCATCCTCGACGGCGCGCTCCTTGCCGCCGAGGCCCTGGGCGCCCGCACGCTCGTCGTGGGCGTGACCCGGGACTCCACGGAGTCCTCGATGCTCGCGGCGCTCGCCGAGCGCGGCCTGACCAACCGTCGCGGATCGAGCATCCGCGCGCGCGTGCAGCGCAATCCGGTGCGCATGGTGACCGGTGAGTCGTCGGCCCTGGTGCGCTCGGCGGACGGCGGCCCGCCCATGCCGCCGGGACGCAAGGTGCGCACCTCCGAGTCCGGGGTGGGCGGCGCGCCCACCCTGCTGTCCAACGCGGAGACCTTCGCCCAGCTCGCGGTCGCCGCCCGGATCGGCCCCGACCGCTACTGCCGCACCGGTCTGCGGGAGGAGCCGGGCACGGTGCTGCTCACCGTCTCCGGAGCCGTCGCCAGACCCATGGTGGTCGAGGTCCCCACGGGGGTGCCCCTGCGGTACGTCCTGCAGCTGGCCGGTGCCCCGCCGCTCCCCCAGGGCGTCCTGACGGGCGGCTATCACGGCAAGTGGCTCGACGCGGTCACCGCTCATGACGCGGTCGTCTCACGCGCCTCCCTGGAGGCCTGCGGCGGCGCGCTGGGCGCGGGCGCGATCCTGCCGATCGGCCCCGGCACCTGCCCGCTCGGTGAGGCGCTGCACGTGGCGAACTGGCTGGCCTCCGAGAGCGCCGGTCAGTGCGGCCCCTGCTACCTGGGCCTCCCCGCGGCGGCCCGCGGCCTCGCGGACGTCCTGGACGGTGGCGGACCCACCGCCCTGGAGGCGCTGCGCGAGGTGACACGGGCCGTGAAGCGACGCGGCGCCTGCAAGCACCCGGACGGCACGGCGGCGTTCATCGAGTCCACCATCTCGGCGTTCACGGACGACCTCGCCGCGCACGTCCTCGGCGGCGGCTGCGGCCGTCCCGTGGAGGGCGTGCTGCCCCTCCAGGAGGAGCTGCCGCAGGCGGAGGCCCCCAGTGGCCGCAGGCTCGCCGTCGACTGGACGCTCTGCCAGGGCCACGGGCTGTGCGCGGACATCATCCCCGAGCTGATCCAGCTGGGCCCCGACGGCTTCCCCGGTGTGGCGGAAGCGTCCGTACCGCGGTACTCCGAAGCGCGTGCCGCACGTGCCGTACGCCGCTGCCCCGCGCTCGCGCTGCGCGTCGAGGAGGACCCGTCCGTGCCCTCGCCGCGCACGGCACTGCCGCTCGCGCTGCCGCCGGGCCGCGGCCGTGGCCGCAGGGCGCTCGGCAGCGGACGACAGTGAGCCGCCCGGAAACAGTCGCCTAGAGGACACACGAAAGCGGGCCACCCGATCCGGGTGGCCCGCTCTCATCTGCTGTGGAGCTAAGGAGAATTGAACTCCTGACCTCCTGCATGCCATGCAGGCGCTCTACCAACTGAGCTATAGCCCCTTGCTTGTCCGCCCGGTTCCCCCGGCGACTTCGTAAACATTACACGGTCATCCCCGTGCTCCACCAAATCGTTTCCGGTCTGTACGGATACGGGCGGTACTGTCAGCCTTCGTGACCGTGATCGCGCTTGTCGGCGCCCGCCGCCGCGTGCCCCTCGCCGCCGCAGCGTGCCTGCTCTCCTTCACGGCCTTCTGGCTCGCGCAGCGTGCCGCGGACGTCTCGATGATCGACTTGATGGTCTACCGCGCCGAGGGCGAGACCGTGCGCGCGGGCGGCGACCTCTACGCGCTGCGCACCACCGAGGCTCATCTGCCCACCACGTACCCGCCGTTCGCCGCCCTCCTGTTCACGCCGCTGACGCTCCTGGACACGGCGGACATGCGCACGCTGGCGACGCTGGGAAACCTGCTCCTCCTGGTGGCCTTCGCGCACCTCTCCCTCCGGCTCGTCGGGCCCGTCCCGGGCGCGGGGCACGCGCGCGTGGAGACCGCACTGTGGGTGTCCGCGCTCGCGGTCTGGGCGGAACCGGTGTGGACGACCCTGCGGTACGGCCAGATCAATCTGCTGCTCGCCGTCCTGGTCCTGTGGGATCTGTCCCGGCACCCCGGCCGGCGTTGGTCGGGCCTGGGCATCGGCATCGCGGCGGCGATCAAGCTCACTCCCGCGCTCTTCGCGGTGTTCTTGCTGCTCACCGGTGCCGCCGAGGCCGTCCGGCGCGGGCGCTGGCAGGAACCCGTGCGCCACGCGTGCGTGGCGGCCGTCTCGTTCGCCGGTGCGACGCTGCTCGCGGCGGCCCTCCTGCCGTACGACTCCCGGCGCTTCTGGAGCCGGATGGTCTTCGAGGCGGGCCGTGTCGGGCTCCCCGAGGACACCGCGAACCAGTCACTGCGCGGGGTGCTCGCCCGGCTCCTGCACACCGCGGAGCCCGGCGTCTGGTGGGCGGTGACCGCGACGGCGGCCGGCGTGCTCGGCCTCGCGGTCGCGGTGCGCGCGGCGCTGCGCGGGGAGCGCGCACGGGCGGCGGTGAGCTGCGCGGCGACGGCGCTGCTGGTCAGCCCGGTGTCGTGGTCGCACCACTGGGTGTGGTGCGTGCCGATGGCTCTGCTCGTGTGGACGGAGGCGGTGCGCCGGGGCGGCCGGGCCCGGTGGGCGGCCACCGGCGCCGTGGTCCTCGTCTTCTGTTCGTACGCTCTGTGGTGGGTTCCCCATGGGGTGGGACGGCTGGAACTCGGCCAGAATTATGGCGAGATGACGCTGTCCGCCCTCTACGTAGGGACCGCTTTCGCGTTCCTGGCGCAAGGAGCAGGGCAGTGGATCAAGCCGTGGCGAAGGAATAGAAGCGCTTGAGCGTGCAGTGTTCGTCGAGCAGCCGGCCATAGATCGGCTCCCCTTCGAGTTCGCGGTACGTCTCGATGGGGTCGCCCTTTATGATCAGCGCCCGCGCACACTCCTCGCACCAGTACTGATAGTCCGGGTTGACCGGTTCCATGTCGCGGACGATCGGCGTACCACTGCCGCACCAGTCGCACTTCCGCCTGTGTGCACCCATCGATCAGCTCCAGCTGCGGCCGCAGGCCGTGCACACGTACGAGACACCGCCGTTGTCGCCGAGCACTTGGGCGACATGGGACGAACCGCAGGACGGACAGGTGAGGTCGGCGATCGCCGCGAAGGGAGAGGCAGCGCGTCGCGACGCGGCCACGGCGATGGGGCCGTCGGCCCCATCGAGGATGCTCGCAGGCATCGCTCTCCCTCCCGTCGGGTCACATTCGGTGGTCTGGTGCGGTCCCCTTCCGGCTGTCCGATTCTGCCACGGCCTGAGCGACCCGGTCAGCGACGCACTCGTACCAGTCCGGACACGGCGCCCAGTGCGGCCGCCCCGGCCAGGGCGTATGTGCACACCAGAAGGGCGTCTGCGGATGAATACGCCCCCGGAGCCCCTTGTGACTCAAGCCGGTTGAGAAAAAGTGCGCCATAACAGGCGACGCCGATCAGCTGGCCGAGCTGAGCGACCGTCGACAGGAGGCCGCTGGCGTCCGCCGCGTCCTCGGGACGCACCGTGGAGAGCGCCCGGGTGAGGGTCGGGCTGAACCCCAGGGAGAGACCCGCACCGATGGCCACGAAGGCCACATACAGCCACGGTCCGCCTTCTCCGCCGTCCCGGAGCAGCAGGCCCACGCAGGCCGACGCGACGGCGGTGAGCGCGAACCCACCGGGGATCAGCGCCCGTTGGAGCGCCGCGGGCCAGCGGCGCCACGTCAGGCCGACCACGCCGAAGACCACCGCGGTCGGCGCGAACGTCAGACCGGCCCGCAGCGCGCTGTAGCCGAGTCCGCCCTGGATGTGCAGCGTGAGCACGAACAGGAAGCCCGCGTTGACCCCCATCACCGCGGCGATCCGGAAGACCGCGAGGCCCATGCCGGGGATGCGCAGGACCCTCGGCGCGATGAGCGGGGCACCGCCGCCGCGGGCGAGCCGGGACTCGTACGCGCAGAAGACGGCGAAGAACACCGCGGCGGAAGCCAGCGAGAGCCAGGACCACAGCGGCCAGTCCTCCTGCTGGCCGAGCACCAGCGGCACGGTGAGCAGCGACACAGCGGCACCGAGCAGGACGAGCCCCGGCAGATCGAGCCCACGCCCGGCTCCCGGCTTCCCGGCGTCACGCGGCAGCACGCGCCGCGCCATGATCAGCAGGACCACGCCCACCGGCACGTTCACCAGGAACACCGGACGCCATCCCGTGCCGAAGAGGTCGGCGCTGACCAGGACCCCGCCGAGCACCTGCCCCGCGGCGGCACCGACGGCGAGCACGGCCGCGTACGCGCCGAGCGCCTTCGTGCGCTCCTCGCCGGTGAAGTTGCGCTGGATCAGGCTGAGCACCTGCGGGATGAGCAGCGCCGAACCCGCGCCCTGCAACAGCCGGAAGGCGATCAACTCGCCCGTGCCCTGGCTGAGTCCGCAGGCGAGCGAGGCGACGGTGAACACCGCGAGGCCCATGAGGTAGACGCGACGGTGCCCGAGGCGGTCACCGAGCCGCGCACCGGTGATCAGGAGCACGGCGTACGTGATGGTGTAACCGGCGATCACCAACTGCAACCCGGCGCCCGACGCGTGCAGTTCGGTGCGGATGGTCGGCGCGGCGACATTGACGATGAAGACGTCCAGCAGCGCCATGAACTGCGCGGCGATGACGACGGCGAGCAGCCGCCCGGGGCGATTGTCAGTGCCGGGGGCTTTACTGGTTGTGGGACTCGAACCGGCGGGATCCGCCGCGGTGGACGGGGTGGTGGTTGTCATGACACCGAGCGTGGCGGCGAGTTGGTACGGGTAACGAGAGCCCGCTGATGCTGGTACTGGCAGCACCTGGCAAGGCTCGGGGCGAGGGCCGACGATGGGGGATGTGACGACGATGGGGACGACTCAGCGACGGCGGCCGGAGCTCGCCGCCTTCCTGCGCGGCCGCAGGGCCAGGGTGACACCGGCCGACGTAGGCATGCCGCCGGGCCTGCGCCGCCGCACGCCCGGCCTGCGCCGCGAGGAGGTCGCCCAGCTCTCCGGAGTCGGCGTCACCTGGTACACGTGGCTGGAGCAGGGCCGTCCGATCAACGCCTCGGCTCAGGTCCTGGACGCCGTGGCGCGCACGCTCCGTCTCGACAAGGCGGAGCGCGAGCACCTGTACCACCTGGCCGAGGTGCCGTACGAGCCGGACCGCAGGACCGCGTCCCCCGCGGCCGTCGGCCCGGAGATCCAGGGCATTATCGACGCGCTCGACCCGCACCCGGCGGTGGTCTACAACGAGCGGTACGACATCCTCGCCACCAACCCCGCCTACCGGGACCTGTTCTTCGTCCCGCAGCTGGAGGCCTTCGGGGTGCCGAACGTGTTGTGGACGCTGTTCATCGCGCCGGACCCGGTCTGCCCGCTGGTCTTCCGCGACGAGGAGCTGCCGGTGATGGTGGCCACGCTGCGCGGTTCGTACGGACGGCATGTGGGCGAGCCCGCCTGGGAGGAGTTCATAGGCCGCCTGTCCGCCGCCAGCGCGCACTTCGCCGAGCTGTGGGAGAGCGGCGTCGTGGCGCCGCCGGGGCCGCGCGTGAAGACGTTCCGGCACGAGGCGGTCGGCGAGCTGCGGATGACGTCGGTCTCGCTGTCCATCAACGGCATGCCGGAGTGCCGGATCGTCGCGTATACCCCGGACGACGAGGAGAGCCGTCTGCGCGCCGCCGAGCTCCGTGCGCTCAGACCGGCGGAAACGGAAGGATCCCGCCCTCTGATGAGGACGGGATCCGGATTGTGGAGCTAAGGAGAATTGAACTCCTGACCTCCTGCATGCCATGCAGGCGCTCTACCAACTGAGCTATAGCCCCGTGTGCCATGCGGCGGAGCCGCATGATGTTCGGTCCCGCTCGGCGGGCGAACAAGAAGAACTTTAGCCTGCGCCGGGCCGGAATGTGAAATCCGGGTGACGGGCCCTTCCGGGCCCTCCCACCAGCGGCTCTGGCACCGCTCTCGCACCCGTCCCGGTGCAGGGCTAATCGTCGTCGCCGAGCACCGGCTCCGGCAGGGTGCCGGCGTTGTGCTCGAGCAGGCGCCAGCCCCGCGCGCCCTGGCCGAGCACGGACCAGCAGCAGTTGGAGAGCCCGCCGAGGCCCTCCCAGTGGTACGACTCCAGGCCGAGGAGACGGCCGATGGTCGTGCGGATCGTGCCGCCGTGGCTGACCACCACGAGCGTGCCGTTCTCCGGCAGCTTCTCGGCATGGCGCAGCACGATCGGCGCGGCCCGGTCGGCGACCTCGGTCTCGAGCTCGCCGCCGCCCCGGCGCACCGGTTCGCCGCGCTTCCACGCGGCGTACTGGTCGCCGAAGCGCGCGATGATCTCGTCGTGCGTCAGGCCCTGCCACTCACCGGCGTATGTCTCCTGGAGACCCTGCTCGTGCTGGACGGGCAGGCCGGTGAGGGTCGCGAGTTCGTTCGCGGTGGCCGCCGCCCGCTTGAGGTCGGACGCCACGATGGCGTCCGGCTTCAGCGAGGCGAGCAGCCGGGCGGCGCGCCTGGCCTGCGCGACACCCGTGTCGGTCAGCTCGATGTCCGTGGAGCCCTGGAAGCGGCGTTCCAGGTTCCAGGCCGTCTGGCCGTGCCGCCACAGGATGATCCGGCAGCCGGGGCTGGTCACCGAAGCTCACCGTCCAGGTCGGCTGCCTCCTCCGCGGCGCGCTGCTCGGCGTGCTCGGCGGCCTTGCCGCGGGTCGCGACGGCGTCCGCGGGCAGCTCGATCTCGGGGCAGTCCTTCCACAGGCGCTCGAGGGCGTAGAAGACACGCTCCTCGCTGTGCTGGACGTGCACCACGATGTCCACGTAGTCCAGGAGGACCCAGCGGGCTTCGCGGTCGCCCTCGCGGCGCACCGGCTTGACGCCGAGCTCCTTGCTGAGCCGCTCCTCGATCTCGTCGACGATCGACTTGACCTGGCGGTCGTTGGGCGCGGAGGCGAGCAGGAAGGCGTCGGTGATCGACAGCACGTCACTGACGTCGTACGCGATGATGTCGTGCGCGAGCTTGTCGGCGGCCGATTGCGCGGCGACCTTGATGAGCTCGATGGAGCGGTCCGTGGCGGTCACAGTTGAGCTTTCCTTCAGGTGGTCAAGACACCCCAAGGGTCTCACGGACCGCCGACACCACCCCCGGCGATCGCTCGATCACCCTGTCTGCTGCGTCACCCCGGCCGGAAAGGCTCCCGGCCGGGGCCCGCGCGTCAGCCCGCCTTGTAGTCCTGGCCGAGGACGACCGACACATCCGCGTTCGGTGCGGTCTTGCCCTTGCGGACCGCGCCGGCCGGCAGGCCGAGGGTCTTGGCGACCTCGGTGGCCTGCGTCTTCTTGTCCGCGTCGGCGTACGTGACCTGCGATGCGGCCTGGGCTCCGGAGCCCGCGCCGCCGTCCACGAAGGTGTAGCCGCCGTTGACCAGCGAGATGCGCGCTTCCTGCCCGGCGCCCTTGCTGCCGGACGCGTTCTTGACTCCGACCCGTACGGCCGCGTCCTTGTCCGGGTTCTTGACCGCGCCGCCCAGGACGTTCTTGACCACGCTCGCGCCGGCCTTCTCCGACAGCGTCCCGTCCTGCTGCACCGGGAGGAGCTGCGTGGCGTAGTCGCCGCCCTTCGCACGGTCGGCGAGCTTGGCGAGGAAGGCGCCGAGGTCCTTCTCCTTGAGGGACGGGTCCAGGATCTGGGCCAGCGACTGCACGGTGGTCGTCGCGGCCTGCGGGTCGGACGACAGCTTCCGCAGGACGCCCTGCATGACCTGCCCGAACCGGGCCAGCTGGGCCGTCTCGGACTCGCCGGTCGCGCGGTAGGTGGCGTACGCGACGGCCATCGGGCCGCTCAGGGTCTGCTGCTCGCCCTTCTTGACGAGTGGCGCCTCGCCCTTCTTGGCCTTGGGGTCCGGAACATTGGCGTCCGTGTCGATGTCGATGTTGCCGACCAGCTCGACGAGGTTGTTCAGGTAGGGGGTGTCGAGGCGCCAGGTGCCCTCGACCTGCGTGCCGAGCAGGCTGTCGATCGACTCGCGGGTACCGGTCGAACCGTCGTCGTCGACCGACTTGCCGAGCGTCGTCCCCGCGCCCTCGTCGTCCGTCACGGAGAGGGAGTTGGGCAGCAGGACGGTGGCGCCGCGCTTGGTGGTGGTGTTGTTCACCAGGAGCGCGGTGGACGTGCCGCCGCCCTTGGTGTTGTGCAGGTGGACGACGATCACGTCGCGGTTCTGCGGGCCGGCCGCCGCGTCGCCGCCGCCGGACGCGTCGTCCGAGAGGCCCGGCAGCTTGCCCGCGTACCAGAGGTAGCCGACGCCGCCCGCGATCACGAGCGCGAGCACCACGACGAGGGCGACGACCCTCGAACGCCCGCGCCGCTTGGCCTCCTCGCGCCGCTCGGTGCGGCTCTCGGTGAACTTCAGCCAGTCGATGACGTCTTCGGACTCTTCGTCCGGCTCCTCGATGAAGGAGAACTGCTGGGTCTCGTACGCGGGATCGCGCTCGCGCTCCTGCGGGCGCCGGAGCTCGGGCTCCGCCTCGGGTTCCGGTTCCGGCTGCCGCGACTGCTGCGGGATCCAGCCGGTCTGCGTCTGCTGGGCCTGGGCTGCCTGCTGCTGGGGCTGCTGGTGGGCCTGCTGAGGCTGCTGGTGGGCTTGCTGCTGGTCGTACGTCCCGTACGAAGCGGAGTCGTAGGAACCGGAGCCGTACGAGCCGGTGTCGTACGAGGGGTCGTACGCCGGGACAGGAGCCTGCTGCCCCGTCGCGTACGGGTCGTACCCGTAGCCCTGCGGCTGCTGCTGTTGTTGCTGCTGTTGTTGCTGCTGCTGCGCTTGCTGCTGGGCCTGAACCCCGTACTGGTCGTACGAAGCCGAGGGCTGCACCTGCTGGTACACCGGCTGTCCATACTCGTCGTACCCGACGACCTGGTACTGATCAGCCGCGTACTCGCCCGCATACGGGTCGCCGCCCGCATACGGGTCGTACTGTCGGTCGTTCACCGGTGCCCCTCTCGGCTCAATCGCCGCGGTACAGCTCTCGCTTGTCGATATAACGCACCACACCGTCCGGCACCAGGTACCAGACGGGGTCCCCCTTCGCGACCCGCGCACGGCAGTCCGTGGACGAGATGGCGAGGGCCGGGACCTCCACCAGCGAGACGCCACCCTCCGGCAGGCCCGGGTCGGCCAGCGTATGGCCGGGCCGGGTGACCCCGATGAAGTGCGCCAGGGAGAACAGCTCTTCGGTGTAGCGCCAGGTGAGGATCTGGCCGAGGGCGTCGGCGCCCGTGATGAAGAAGAGGTCGGTGTCGGGATTGAGCGTGCGCAGATCGCGCAGCGTGTCCGTCGTGTAGGTCGGTCCGCCGCGGTCGATGTCGATGCGGCTCACCGAGAACTGCGGGTTCTCGGCCGTCGCGATGACCGTCATCAGATAACGGTCCTCGGCCGGGGACACCACCTTGTCGCTCTTCTGCCAGGGCTGCCCGGTCGGCACGAACACCACCTCGTCGAGGTGGAACTGCGCGGCGACCTCCTGGGCCGCCACGAGGTGTCCGTGGTGGATCGGGTCAAACGTTCCGCCCATGACGCCCAGGCGGCGTTTCCCCTTGCTGGCCGGGCCGGTACCGGGACCGGTAGGCATGTCCTGCTCTCCCATGCGTGCAGACCCTACCGGCCCGGTCGACGGGCTCTGTTTCAGCCGTCCGTTCCGTGAGACCGGTCAGCGGTCGCGGTTGAAGCGGGTGGTGATCCACAGGAGCAGCAGCAGCACGACGAACGCGCCACCACCGGTGATGAGAGGGCTGAGGCTTTCGTGCCTGCCGCCGTGCTCACCCTCGGAGGCGAGAGTGACCAGCTGGGAGGCGGTGCTGTGGAGGCTCATCGTCGGCAGGACCTATCCGGAGGTGGGCGGGACAAAGACTTCCGGGCCATCGTATGCGGGGGCACCGGCAGAGCTCACGTCGACTCAGCTGTTGCGGTCCGCGCGGTCGTTCTCGTCGCCCTCACCGGCACGGCCTTCACGGGGCGCGGCATCCGGCTCGGCATTCGGCGCCGCATCCGGCGCGGCATCCGGCTCGGCAGCCTTGCCGGTGCTCTCGGCGTCGCCGCTCCCGCGCTCGGCGTCCGCACCCTGGCGGTAACCGCGCAGCAGGAACCACGCCACGAGCACGCAGCCGACGACCATGACGATCAGCACGACGCGGAGCAGATTGCCCGCCCCCTGCTCCTTCGCGGCCAGCGCGGCCGCCTCCGTGACCCAGTGGTGGGCTGCGGCGCTGTGCTCCATGACGGGCATGACGGGCGACTCCATTCGCTGTGCTGCCCTGTCACGGTATCTCCGCCTAGGCTGGGGCCCACCTCGGGGGCATGACTGGACGAGCATGGGGGATGGGGCAATGACCGACGACAACGACCACGGCCGGCAGGGCGGTGGCCACGAGAACGTGCCGGGCAGGCAGCGCAGGCGCTTCCCCGGCATCTCGTCACGGGCGTACGAACACCCGGCCGACCGCTCGGCCCTGGTGGCCCTGCGCAGGCTCAGCGGCTTCGACACCGTCTTCAAGGCACTCAGCGGGCTGCTCCCCGAGCGGAGCCTGCGTCTCCTGTTCCTCTCGGACTCCGTACGGGTCTCCGACGCACAGTTCGCGCACCTCAACACCATGCTGCGCGACGCCTGTTACATCCTGGACCTGGAGAAGGTCCCGCCGATGTATGTGAACCAGGACCCGAACCCGAACGCGATGTGCATCGGCCTGGACGAGCCGATCATCGTGGTGACCACGGGTCTCGTCGAGCTGCTCGACGAGGAGGAGATGCGCGCGGTCGTCGGTCACGAGGTGGGCCACGCCCTCTCCGGCCATTCGGTGTACCGGACGATATTGCTCTTCCTCACCAACCTCGCGCTCAAGGTCGCCTGGATCCCCCTCGGCAACGTGGCGATCATGGCGATCGTGACCGCCCTGCGCGAGTGGTTCCGCAAGTCCGAGCTGTCGGCGGACCGGGCGGGGCTCCTGGTGGGCCAGGACCTCAAGGCGTCGATGCGCGGCCTGATGAAGATCGCGGGCGGCAACCACCTGCACGAGATGAACGTGGACGCGTTCCTGGAGCAGGCCAAGGAGTACGAGGCCGGGGGCGACCTGCGCGACTCGGTCCTGAAGATCCTGAACGTCCTGCCGCGTACGCACCCCTTCACCACCGTGCGCGCGGCCGAGCTGAAGAAGTGGGCCGAGACCCGCGACTACCAGCGGATCATGGATGGCCACTACCCCCGCCGCGACGAGGACAAGGACACCTCGGTGTCGGACTCCTTCCGCCAGTCGGCCTCCAGCTACACGGACGACGTCCGCAACAGCAAGGACCCGCTGATGAAGCTGGTCACCGACATCGCGGGCGGCGCGGGCGACCTGGGCGGCAAGCTGCGCGGAAAGTTCACCGGGCAGGGCGGTCAGCAGGGCGGACAGGGCGGGAAGCAGGGCGGCGGCCGGAACGACGACCCGCCGACCGACGAGGCCGGGTAACCCCCGAAGCCGGTCAGGGCCCCTGGGACCCGCAGGACCCGCAGGACCCGCAGGACCCGCAGGACCCGCAGGACCCGCAGGATCAGAGCGAAGGCTGGGCGGCCGCCGAGAGCGAGCCACAGAGCGCCGTGGCATCGCCCGTCGCGTACGGGTCGGTGCCCGCGGGGCCGCCCGCCTTCGCCTTCTGTCCGGCGAGCAGCGGCCGCAGCTGGTTGGCGGCGTCGGCGGAGCAGGCGAGCGGGCCTGCCTGCGTGTACGAGACGAGCAGCTCGGCCTGGCGCATCCGCAGGTCGTCGCGGTCGAAGCGGAACTGCAGCTCGCGGCGGACGGTGAACAGCGAGGCCTTGACGTGCTCGCCCTTGCCGGCCGGCCGCAGCGCGTAGACGAAGGTGTGGTCCGAGGACACCTCAAGGGTGTTCTTGTCCGTCTCGGTGGCGTGCAGCGTGCCGTGGACGCGGATGCCGGGCGAGGCGAGGGCCGTCCTCGTCGGGTCGAACCGCACCAGCCAGCCGGTGGGCGCGTGCCGCCCGTCGGCCGCCGGGTGGGCGAAGCTCTCGTCGAACTGGTCGAGCTGCCGCGGATCGAGCAGAATCCTCGTGGAACGCACAGCACCGCCGGTGAGGACGTCCGGGTCGAGCGACGACTCGACGAGGTAGTCCTTGGCGGTGGTCAGCGCGGTCATCACCTGACCGTCCGAGAAGTGCGAGGTCCGGTGCGCGGCGGGGAGGCTGATGCCCGAAGCGCCCACCCGGAACTGCGCGGCCGGACTGTGCTCGTACAGCTCGGCCGCCTTCTCGGCGCCGGGCACGGGTTCCGGCGGGGCGAGCGGGATGACCGTCATCCGCAGCGGCTCGGGGCGCTGGGCGACCGGGTCCTGGTACGGGTGGCGTACGCCCATGTAGATCGCGGTGCCGAAGGCGACGGCGATCAGCACGACGAGGATCACGGCCTGTTTGGACAGATGCCGGTGGCGCGCCGGACGGCGGCGCACCGCATGGGTGTGGTCACTCATGCGCTCCTGCGCGGAATACTCCTGGAGCCGCGCGGCGCGGACGAACGACTCGTCGAACACGACGGATCGGTACTCGTCCTCACCACCGGCGGGAGCACCCTCGGGTGTCCCCTCAGGTGGTTCTCCTGGCCCGCCCATACCTTCAGGGTAGGTCTCCGCGCGGTCAGGTAAACGCCCTGGTACGCGACAAGTTCTGACAACTTCTCACGGGGTGCGGGGCGTCGCGGACACCGGCGGCGGGCCGTACTCGGCGGACGCGGACGGCTCCGTGGACGCCGGCGGCGGGGAAGGGTCCTGGCGGCCCGTCGACGCACCGCGGTAGACGGCGGTGAAGGCGAGCGCCACCATGCCGATGCCCATCAGTAGGGCGAGCATCCAGGCGACCGGGCGGTGCCAGCGGTTGCGGCCGCCATAGCCCTGCCGGCCGTACCCGTCCTCGGTGAACTCCCGGTCGTACACGTCGTCGAGGTCCGCGTCGTGGCCGAACTCGCCGCCGTCCGGGCCGAAGCCCTCGTCGTAGAAGTCGTCGTCCGCCGCGTCACGGCCCGAGCCCCGGGTGCGGGCCCGGCGGCTCTCGGCCTCGGAGGCCTCGGCCCGCGCCTGGGCGGCGGCCAACAGCCGCTCCACCGCGCTGGGTTCATGTATCTCGGCGGCCTTGACGAAGGCCTCGTCGAAGACCACGGAGGCGAACTCTTCGTCCGCACCCCCGCGGTCGTGGTCGTCGTCGGGCTCCCAGCCGTCCGGAAACGACGGCGTGCCCCCCACGTCCTCCGGCACCCTTCCAGCGTAGCCCCGGAAGGGGCAATCTGGGCAGACGGTAAGGGAATTAGGCCGCCGCTCTCCGACTCCGCGGCCTCAGCGGGTGTGGCCGTCGCCGGTGACGATGTACTTCGTCGACGTCAGCTCGGGAAGCCCCATCGGGCCCCGGGCGTGCAGCTTCTGCGTGGAGATGCCGATCTCGGCGCCGAAGCCGAACTGGCTGCCGTCCGTGAAGCGCGTGGAGGCGTTCACGGCTACCGTGGTGGAATCCACGAGCTGGGTGAAGCGGCGCGCTGCACGCTGCGAGGTGGTGACGATCGCCTCGGTGTGACCGGAGGTCCACAGGCGGATGTGCTCGACGGCCTGCTCCAGGGAGTCGACGATGCCCGCCGCGATGTCGTACGACAGGTACTCGGTCTCCCAGTCCTCCGTGGTCGCGGGCACGACGGTGGCCTTGGACCCGCCTGTGCCCTCTACGTACCCGATGACCCGCTCGTCGGCGTGCACGGTGACCCCGGCCTCGGCGAGGGCGTCCAGGGCGCGCGGCAGGAAGGCGTCGGCGATGTCCGCGTGCACCAGGAGCGTCTCGGCGGCGTTGCAGACGCTGGGGCGCTGGGCCTTGGAGTTGATGAGGATGTCGACGGCCATGTCGATGTCGGCCTCGGCGTCCACGTAGACGTGGCAGTTGCCGGTGCCGGTCTCGATGACCGGGACGGTGGACTCCTCGACGACGGTCTTGATCAGCGAGGCGCCGCCGCGCGGGATGAGGACGTCGACGAGGCCGCGGGCGCGCATCAGCTCGCGTACGGAGTCGCGGTTCTCGCCCGGCACGAGCTGGACGGCGTCGGCGGGCAGGCCGGCCCCGTGGACGGCGTCGCGAAGGACCCGGGCGAGCGCGGTGTTCGATTCGTACGCCGACGACGAGCCCCGCAGGAGGACCGCGTTGCCGGACTTCAGGCAGAGGGCGGCGGCGTCCACGGTGACGTTCGGGCGGGCTTCATAGATGATCCCGACGACGCCCAGCGGGACGCGGACCTGGCGCAGGTCGATGCCGTTCGGCAGGGTCGAGCCGCGGACGACCTCGCCGACGGGGTCGGGCAGGCCCGCCACCTCGCGCACGTCGGCGGCGATGGCGCGGACCCGCTCCGGGGTGAGCGTCAGACGGTCGACGATGGACTCGCTCGTCCCCGCCTCGCGGGCACGGGCGGTGTCCTTGCCGTTCGCCTCGATGATCTCGGCGGTGCGCACCTCAAGGGCGTCGGCGATCGCCAGGAGCGCGTCATCCTTGGCGGCACGCGGCAGCGGCGCGAGCGTCGCGGCGGCGCCACGGGCGCGGTAGGCGGCCTGGGCGACGGGCGAGAGGTTGTCGTACGGCAGGCCCGAGAACGGAGGGGTGAGGGACGTCATGCCCGCAGCGTAATAGGCGGCGGCCGGGGTCCACCCGCTGTTTCAGCAGCCGAGACCACCGTGCTCACGACGGCTCAAAAAGGGTGCACGCCCACCGGGGTCGCCGGGAGCGGACCGTACCCCTCCGCGATGCGCTGGTGGTACGTGTCGCGGTCGATGACCTCGAGCCCCACGATCTCCCAGGGCGGGAGCTGCGCGCTCTGCCGGTGCTCGCCCCAGAGCCGGAGCGCGACGGCGGCCGCGTCGTGCAGGTCGCGGGCCTCTTCCCAGTACCGGATCTCCGCGTGGTCGGGCGCATACCTGCTGGTCAGCAGAAAGGGGTGGTCGTGAGCGAGCTGTTCGAGGCCACGCCTGACCTCTTTCAGCGGGGCTTCGCTCCCCGAGACACTCAGGGTGACGTGCCACAGACGGGGCGCGTCCACCGTCTCGCCCTCCTGACTCTCGTCCGTCTCGCCCGCCGCTTGCGTGTCACCGGTGTACGTCGCCCCCGCGGCAACGCTGGTCAGGGACCGCTCGGCCGGCGCGCGGGACGGAGCCCCCGGGCGCACTCGTCTCACGACGGCCTCCTCTACGCAATGGTGGTGCGGATACGCAATGGTCGTGCGGAAGTGTCTGGAACAAAGTTGAGCAGGCCAAGCGCCTCCGCGGGGCGGTTTTGGGGAGTTTCACCTCGCAGGGGCCGGTCGTCGCACGGCGTTCGCGGCTGTTTTCGGCCGGGGCGCGCGGAGCTAGTCGTGCAGCAGCGCCAGGTCGTCCCGGTGCACCACTTCCCGTTCGTACGCCGGTCCGAGCTCCCGCGCGAGATCCCGCGTGGAACGGCCGAGGAGCTGCGGGAGCTCCTTGGCGTCGAAGTTCACCAGACCGCGCGCCACGGCCCGCCCCGCGGTGTCCCGCAGCTCGACCGGGTCGCCCGCGGCGAAGTCGCCCTCGACCGCCGCGATGCCGGCGGGCAGCAGCGATTTGCGCCCCTCGACGACCGCGCGCACCGCCCCTTCGTCGAGCGTGAGCGCGCCTTGCGGCTCGGAGGCGTGCTGGAGCCAGAGGAGCCGGTCGCCGGTGCGGCGGCCCGTGCGGTGGAAGTACGTGCCGGTGTCGCGGCCCGCGAGGGCGTCGGCGGCCTGGCTCGCGGAGGTCAGGACCACCGGGATCCCGGCCGCCGCGGCGATCCGCGCGGCCTCGACCTTGGTGACCATGCCGCCGGTGCCGACGCCCGCCTTGCCCGCGCTGCCGATCTGGACGTGCGCTATGTCGGCGGGGCCCGTCACCTCGGAGATCCGGGAGGTGCCGGGCTTGGCCGGGTCGCCGTCGTAGAGGCCGTCCACGTCGGAGAGCAGGACGAGGAGGTCGGCGTGGACGAGGTGGGCGACGAGGGCGGCCAGCCGGTCGTTGTCACCGAAGCGGATCTCGTCCGTCGCCACCGTGTCGTTCTCGTTCACGACGGGCAGCGCGCCCATCGCCAGGAGCTGGTCGAGGGTGCGGGAGGCGTTGCGGTGGTGGGCACGCCGTGCCATGTCGTCGGAGGTCAGGAGCACCTGCCCGACGCGTACGCCGTAGCGCGCGAAGGAAGCGGTGTAGCGGGCCACCAGAAGCCCCTGGCCGACGCTGGCGGCCGCCTGCTGCCTCGCCAGGTCCTTGGGGCGCCTGCGCAGGCCCAGCGGCGAGAGCCCGGCGGCGATGGCACCGGACGAGACGAGCACGACCTCGCGCTCGCCGCCGCTGCGGCTCTTGGCCAGCACGTCGACGAGGGCGTCGACGCGGTCCGCGTCCAGGCCCCCGGACGCGGTGGTCAGGGACGAGGACCCGACCTTGACGACGATCCTGTGGGCCTCTGCGATGCCCTGCCTTGCCCCAGCCACGTGCTTCCCCAATGATCCCGAAGATCCCGATCCCTGCCGGATCCCTGCCGGACCAGCAATCTACGCGAGTGAGCACGTGGTCCGCCCATCCATTTCGAGGGACGGACCGAAGACTCCCCCGAGGTGATTCCTCGCCCGATGGTTCAGTACCTTTGCCCCTTTATCCGGTGATTGTCGTCACGGAAGATTGCTACAGGACCACCGCACGTCATACGGTCAGTGGTCGACTTCCCTGCCTTCCCCCCATCACCCCCATCCGATCCCCCGCCAGGAGCCCAAGCCCGTGCCCTCTGCCGGACTCGCACCCCGCCGCATCGTGCAGCTCACCGCGCTGTTCGCGATGTTCGCGCTCTTCACGGCCCAGCTCGTCAGCGCGCTGGTCCCGTACGTACCGGTGTTCATCGCCGCATCGGCGGCGAACCTCGCGCTCGACGTCTATCTGCAGTACAAGCAGCCGGGGCTCCTCTCCCTCCTTGGCAAGATCCGGTTCGATGTCACCGTCAGGCAGCTCCTGCGCGACATGCTGATCCTGGTCGGCCTGCTGCGCATCGACGGCATCGAGCCGCTCGCCGAGCAGTCGCCGCTGACCATCTCGCTGCTTGCCTTCTACTTCCTGCACTTCGGCTGCCAGGCCACCGCCATACTGGTGCGCCGCCGCCGCCAGCTGCCGATCGTCACGCGCAACATCGACACGTCCGCGCTGCACCTGACCAAGGCCCCGCCGCGGATCCTCTCGCGCCGCCAGGCCCACCGCCTGCTCACGTTCTCGATCCCCGCCACGGCAGGCCTGATGGCCACCGCGGGCACCACGGACGCGTACTGGGGCGGCATCGGCCTCGGCATCTCCATCGCCCTGATGGGCCTCGGCGCGATCTACCTCGCCACGTGGCTGCTGCCCAAGAAGCGTGCGAAGAACGACGAGAAGGTCATGGAGTGGCTGGACAACTGGCTGGCCGAGTACCAGCCGTCCGTCGCCATGTACTTCTCCGGCGGCGCCACGTCCGCGTACCAGGCGAACATGTGGCTCTCCACGCTCTCCAAGCTCGACGGCAAGCCGCTGATCGTGCTGCGTGAGCGGTTCATGGTGCAGAAGATCGACGCGACGGACGTCCCGATCATCTGCTTCCCGAAGGTCGCGACGATGTTCTCCCTGGAGACCTCGACGCTGAAGATGATGCTGCACCCGGCGAACGCCGCGAAGACCTCGCAGGTCCTGCGCATCCCGACGATCAAGCACGCCTTCATCAACCACGGCGAGAGCGACAAGCTGTCCTCCTGCAACCCGTACGCGAAGGCGTACGACGAGGTGTGGGTGGCGGGCCCCGCGGCGCGCGACCGCTACCAGGCCGCCGACGTCGGCGTGGACGACAAGGACGTGGTCGAGGTCGGCCGCCCCCAGCTGTCCCCGATCCTGCGGTCCACGGGCGCCCCCACGGGCCCGTTCACGACCGTGCTGTACGCCCCCACCTGGGAGGGCTGGGACGGCAACCCCGGCAACACGTCGGTGACCCTCGCGGGCGAGAACATCGTCCGGCACCTCCTCGCCGACCCCGGCGTCCGGCTCATCTACAAGCCGCACCCGATGACCGGTTCGCAGGACCCGCGCGCGGGCGCCGCCAACGAGCGCATCAAGACGATGATCCGCGAGGCCGCCGTCAAGCGTTCGGGCGAGCGTCCCGGCCAGGATGCCCTGGCCGAACTGTCGCGCCGCACCGCCGAGCTGGACCAGCTGACCTCGACGGCGTTCCGCAAGAGCGTGGACGAGATGGAGCGCATGATGCTCCAGGGCACGCCGGACGGCGACCAGCAGACGGCCGTCGCCGAGGCGACGGCGGCCTGGGAGGCCGCGTACTGGGCGTCGTTCCCCGAGTGGGAGCACCAGATCATCACCACCGCGCGCCCCGCGATCTTCTCCTGCTTCAACCAGGCGGACCTGCTGATCAGCGACGTCTCCTCGGTCGTCTCCGACTGGCTGACGAGCGAGAAGCCGTACGCGGTCGCCAACACGTCCGGCATGTCCGAGGCGGACTTCCGCGCGGGCTTCCCGACGGTGAGCGCGGCTACGATCCTCTCCCCGACCGCCGACGGCGTCCCGGCCCTCCTGGAGGCCGTCCGCTCCCCGGAGAAGGACACCCACGCCGAGGCCCGCGCGGCCCTCAAGGAGCACCTCCTGGGCCCCTCGGACCCGCCCTCGCTGGTCCGCTTCAACGCGGCGGCCCTCGCGCTCTCGGCCAAGGCCGACGAACGCCGCATCCGCATGGCCACCCGCATCGACGCGGAAATCCCCGGCCAGCGCGCGGCCGAGGACGCGGCAGAAGAAATGGAGTCCGACCCGGCCGAACAGAACGGCGCAGAGGACTCGGTCACTGCATAAAGCCCCGTAAGGGGCGCGGGGAACTGCGCGACAAGCCCCACGCACCCGCACGGCGTACGAACAAGAGAAGGCCCCCGGAGCCGAAGCTCCGGGGGCCTTCTCAGTACTGCACTGCTCTGGGCGCCCCCGCCTAGAACGGCTCGAAGTCGTCGTACGCCTTCTCCGCCTCGTCCCGCTCGCTGTCCCGCTCCCGGCGACGCTGAGCCGCGGGACGGGGCTCCTCCAGGCGGTGGTCCTCGCCGCGGCGGCCCAGCATCTCCGCACCGGCCATCACCGAGGGCTCCCAGTCGAAGACGACCGCGTTCTCCTCGGGGCCGATGGCGACGCCGTCGCCGCTGCCCGCGCCCGCCTTCATGAGCGCGTCCTCGACGCCGAGGCGGTTGAGACGGTCCGCGAGGTAGCCGACGGCCTCGTCGTTGTTGAAGTCCGTCTGACGGACCCAGCGCTCCGGCTTCTCGCCGCGCACGCGGTAGATGCCGTCGTCGCCGAGCTTGACGGTGAAGCCCGCGTCGTCCACGGCCTTGGGACGGATGACGACGCGGGTCGCCTCTTCCTTCGGCTTCGCGGCACGCGCGGCGCCCACTACCTCGGCGAGCGCGAAGGACAGCTCCTTGAGGCCCTTGTGCGCCACGGCCGACACCTCGAAGACGCGGTAGCCGCGGGCCTCCAGGTCGGGCCGGACGAGGTCCGCGAGGTCCTGTCCGTCCGGTACGTCGATCTTGTTGAGGACGACGACGCGCGGACGGTTCTCCAGGCCCGCGCCGTACTCCCGCAGCTCGTCCTCGATGATGTCGAGGTCGGAGACGGGGTCGCGGTCGGACTCCAGCGTCGCCGTGTCCAGGACGTGCACCAGGACGCTGCAGCGCTCGACGTGCCGCAGGAACTCCAGGCCGAGGCCCTTGCCCTGGCTCGCGCCCGGGATCAGACCGGGCACGTCGGCGATGGTGTAGACGGTCGAACCGGCCGTCACCACACCGAGGTTGGGGACGAGCGTCGTGAAGGGGTAGTCCGCGATCTTCGGCTTGGCGGCGCTGAGAACCGAGATCAGCGAGGACTTGCCCGCACTCGGGTAGCCGACGAGCGCGACGTCCGCGACGGTCTTGAGCTCCAGGACGACGTCGCCGGCATCGCCCGGCTCACCGAGCAGCGCGAAGCCGGGCGCCTTGCGGCGGGCCGAGGCGAGCGCCGCGTTGCCGAGGCCGCCACGGCCGCCCTGCGAGGCGACGTAGGTCGTGCCCTGGCCGACGAGGTCGGCGAGGACGTTGCCCTGCTTGTCGAGGATGACGGTGCCGTCCGGCACGGGCAGGACGAGGTCCTGGCCGTCCTTGCCGGAGCGGTTGTCACCGGCGCCGGGGGCGCCGTTGGTGGCCTTGCGGTGCGGGGAGTGGTGGTAGTCGAGCAGCGTCGTGACCGACTGGTCGACCACCAGGATCACGTCACCGCCACGGCCGCCGTTGCCGCCGTCGGGGCCGCCGAGCGGCTTGAACTTCTCACGGTGGACGGAGGCACAGCCGTGGCCTCCGGCACCCGCGGCGACGTGCAGCTCGACGCGGTCCACGAAGGTGGTCATGGGATGTGCCTCCAGAAACTTACGGGATGTCAGGGGCGAAATGCCCCTAGGTGTAACACGCGAAGGGCGGACCCGCTTCCCGACAGGGAAGTGAGGTCCGCCCTCGCGAAGAACCTGTTCTACGGAAGCCTGATTCAGGCGACCGGAACGATGTTCACGACCTTGCGGCCGCGGTGGGTGCCGAACTCGACCGCACCGGCAGCCAGCGCGAACAGCGTGTCGTCCTTGCCACGGCCGACGCTCGAGCCGGGGTGGAAGTGGGTGCCACGCTGGCGGACCAGGATCTCACCGGCGTTGACGGTCTGACCGCCGAAGCGCTTCACGCCGAGCCGCTGAGCATTGGAGTCGCGCCCGTTCCGAGTGGACGATGCGCCCTTCTTGTGTGCCATGTCTCAGTCCCTTACTTCGCAGCCGTGGGGATACCGGTGACCTTGATCGCCGTGTACTGCTGGCGGTGACCCTGGCGACGGCGGTAGCCGGTCTTGTTCTTGTACCGAAGGATGTCGATCTTGACGCCCTTGTGGTGGTCCACGACCTCGGCCGTGACCTTGATGCCGGCAAGCACCCACGGGTCGCTGGTGACGGCTTCGCCGTCGACAACGAGCAGGGTCGAGAGCTCGACCGTGTCGCCAACCTTGGCGGTGGGAATCTTGTCAACCTCAACGATGTCGTCGACAGCAACCTTGTGCTGGCGACCACCGCTGCGCACGATGGCGTACACGCGGAACTCTCTCTCGCTCGGAACGGGACCCCCGCAGTCCAGCCGGCCGTTTGCACGGTCGGCCTCTCCCGGGCGCCAGGCGCCGGAAGGAAATTAGGTTTACAGGGGTTGAGCGTGTCTATTGACACGCCGACGCTCAAGATTACGGGGCTGGGCCACAAGGGTCAAACCGGCTTCTCACCGTCCGGCGGCAGCGGCTTGACGCCCTTGCACAGATCGGTGCTGTCGGCCTTGCCCGGCCAGGCGATGGTCCGCATCCGGTCGAAGTGACCGCGGTACGCGTCGTGCACCGAGTCGTCGTCGACCTTCACGATCGCCTCGTCGTTCTCGCGCAGCGCGGGCGCCGTGTAGTTCTGCGACCCGGTGAAGGAGATCTTGTTCGGCTTCCCGTCGTACATGCCGTCGATGAGCAGGTACTTCGAGTGGATGATGTAGGGCGTCACGAGCTTGGTGCCGGGGTGCAGCGGGTCCCGGTCGTCGTTGAAGCAGCGCAGGGTCGGGCCGCCGGGCTTGTGCAGCGCCTCCCAGGTGCCGGGGGTGCCGCCCTGGCTCTTGGCGCTGTCGGTCTCGGCGTAGACGATGCTGACCGTGCAGCCCGCCTTCTTGAGCGAGACGAGCTTGTCGGCGATCTGCTTCCGGGTGATCTTGAAGATCGAGGCGCGGACGTTCGTGTGCCGGGCCACCCCGGCCGCGTCCCTGTAGTTGCACTGCACGTTGTTCAGGACCGAGTACATGGTGTCGGTCTCGTTGACCGTGCCGGAGCGCGGGAAGAAGTACGCCTTGTAGAGGCCGTCGCTCACCGTGCGGTAGTCCCAGTTCCGCCAGTCCTTGCGCGTCATGTCCGCGAAGTAGTCGGCGTACGCCTGGTACATCGTCGGGTTGTTCGGGAGCTGCAGCGCGTCGTTGTAGAACTTCGTGTGCGCGGAGGGCGTCGAGTTCGACGTGGTCTGCACGACGACATCCCTGGCGCCCTCGACCTGCGAGAACAGCCAGAACTTGTTGTGCATGATCGACTTGCCGTACCTGGGGTCGCCCAGGCAGGACTTGCCCGTCGGGCAGAGCGTCACGAAGGACGACTTGCTCTTGTCGGTACCCAGCTCCGCCGCGAGCCTGCTGTACGAGGTGTTCGTCGGGCGGTCACTCCTGCTGGTCTCGTCCAGGACCATCTGTACGTGCACACCGCGCTGCTTGGCCTGCACGAGCGCGTCGACGACCGAGGCCTCCCACACGTGGTAGACGGCGACCTTGATGGTCGAGCCGGGCACCGCGGCGTTCGTCAGCTCGATGAGCCGCGTCCGGATCGCGTACTGCTGCTCGGGAGTGCCCAGCGGATCGTTGAAGATCGGCGCCTCCACCAGGGGCGGCTCCCCGTCGGCCGCCGCCGTCCCCACGGCGCTCACGGACTGGATGCCCGCCGCCGACAGGACCGTGGCCAGCGCGACGGCCTGCCGGCCGCCCTTGATCTCTTTTGCGGCACGGTGACGACCCGTGCCTCTCAGGCGACCGTGCGCCATCGTCCATCCCCTCCCTGACACGAACGGGGCGTCTCCCCAGACACCACGCCCGTGTGCTCCTTCACCAACCGCATGAGTTTTACAGGTACTTCACCGCGTTCCAACCGCCGGATGCCCCCGGCATGGAGAAATCACCATGCCGGGGGCATCCGGTCATATGTACGGACTACAAAGAAGGAGGTCAGCCCTCTTCGGCCGCGGAAGCCTTGACACCGGCCGGTGCCTGCTCCGCCGCGGCGGTCTTCTTCGTCGTCTTCGACGCCTTCTTGGCCGTCGTCTTCTTTGCGGCCGTCTTCTTGGCCGCGGTCTTCTTGGCGGCCGCCTTCTTCGCGGGCGCCTTCTTGACGGCGGTCTTACGCGCCGTCTTCTTGGCCGGAGCGGCTTCCTCGGCGGGAGCCTCGGCGTCCGCGTCGGCCTTCTCAGGGGCCTGAGCGGCCTTCTCGGCCGACGGGACGACCAGGACGGCCGCATCCTCCGACGCGGTCGGCGCGGTCGCCTTGCGGACCGCACGGCGGCGCGGACGGGCCGGGGCTGCGTCGGCTGTGTCGGAGGAGGCCACCGGCTCGGCAGCGACCGGCTCTGCGACGGGCTCCGCCTTGGGCGTCTCGGCGACGATCATCTCGGCGGCTTCCGGCTCGGCGGTCCGGTCCGTCTTCGGCGAGCCGGCGGGCGACGTCGCCTTGCGGGTCGCACGACGGCGCGTGCGCCCCTTGGGGGCCGCGTCGTCCGCGGGCGCCTCGTGGGCCACCTCGACGACCGGGTCCTCGGCGGCGGCGGGGGTCTCGACGACCGGGGCCTCGGCCACCGGGGCCTCGACCTCAGGAGCCTCGGCCCTGGCAGAGCGGGACCTGCCCCGCTTCTCCGCCTTGGGCGCGGCCTCCTCCTTGGGAGCCGGCTCCGCCTTGGGGGCGCCGGCCGGAGCCGAGGCCCGACGGGTCGCCCTGCGGCGCGAACGGCCACCGCGGGACGCCGCGGCCTCGGCCTCGGAGGCGCTGCTGTACAGCTCCTCGTCCGGCACGAACTCGGGCTCGGGAAGCGCCACCGGGGCGGCCGCCTCCGCGGCGACCTCGGCCTCGGTCTCGAACTCGGTCTCGACCTCGTCCGTGATGTCGAGCGCCTCGTGGTCGTGCTCGTGCGTGTGCTCCTGGCCCTGCTCCGAGCCGCCGCGACCGCGCTTCTTGCGCTTGCCGCCGCCACCGGCGGAGGTCGGCTGCTCCATGTGCACGATGACACCGCGGCCGTTGCAGTGGACGCAGGTCTCGGAGAAGGACTCCAGGAGGCCCTGGCCGACGCGCTTGCGGGTCATCTGCACGAGACCCAGCGAGGTGACCTCGGCGACCTGGTGCTTCGTACGGTCGCGGCCCAGGCACTCCAGGAGGCGCCGCAGCACCAGGTCCCGGTTCTGCTCCAGGACCATGTCGATGAAGTCGATGACGACGATGCCGCCGAGGTCACGCAGCCGCAGCTGACGCACGATCTCCTCGGCCGCCTCCAGGTTGTTCTTCGTGACGGTCTCTTCGAGGTTGCCGCCCTGGCCGGTGAACTTCCCGGTGTTGACGTCGACGACGATCATCGCCTCGGTCTTGTCGATCACCAGCGAGCCGCCGCTGGGCAGCCAGACCTTGCGGTCCAGGGCCTTCATCAGCTGCTCGTCGATGCGGTACGTCGCGAAGACGTCGACCTCGGAGGTCCAGCGCTGGAGGCGGTCGGCCAGGTCGGGGGCGACGTGCGAGACGTATCCGTGGATGGTCTCCCAGGCGTCCTCGCCGCTGACGATGACCTTCGAGAAGTCCTCGTTGAAGATGTCGCGGACGACACGGACGGTCATGTCCGGCTCGCCGTAGAGCAGCGTCGGCGCGGCGCCGCCGTTCTTCGCCTTCTTCTGGATCTCTTCCCACTGCTGCTGCAGACGCTCGACGTCACGGCGCAGCTCGTCCTCGCTCGCGCCCTCGGCGGCGGTGCGCACGATGACGCCCGCGTCCTCGGGGACGATCTTCTTGAGGATGGTCTTCAGACGCGCGCGCTCGGTGTCGGGCAGCTTGCGGCTGATGCCGGTCATCGAGCCCTCGGGCACGTAGACCAGGTAGCGGCCGGGCAGCGAGACCTGGCTGGTGAGGCGGGCGCCCTTGTGGCCGATCGGGTCCTTCGTGACCTGCACGAGGACCGACTGTCCTGACTTGAGGGCCGACTCGATGCGGCGGGGGCCGTTGGCCATCCCGAGCGCCTCGAAGTTGACCTCACCGGCGTACAGGACCGCGTTGCGGCCCTTGCCGATGTCGATGAAGGCGGCCTCCATGGACGGCAGCACGTTCTGGACCTTGCCCAGGTAGACGTTGCCGACGTACGAGGTGGCCTGCTCCTTGTTGACGTAGTGCTCGACGAGCACGTTGTCCTCGAGGACGCCGATCTGGGTGCGCTCGCCGTTCTGGCGGACGACCATCACGCGCTCGACGGCCTCGCGGCGGGCCAGGAACTCGGCCTCGGTGATGATCGGGACGCGGCGGCGGCCCTGCTCGCGGCCCTCGCGGCGGCGCTGCTTCTTGGCCTCCAGGCGGGTCGAGCCCTTGATGGACGTGACCTCGTCGACGCCGGTGCCGAGCTCGCGCTCTTCCTTCTTGCGCGGCTCACGGACCTTGACGACCGTACGCTCCGGGTCGCCGTCCACGGTGCTCTCGGCCTCACCGGAGTCACCGGCGCGACGGCGGCGGCGACGACGGCGACGGCTGCTGCTCGAGCCGGAGCCCGAGCCGTTGTCGTCGGCGTCCTCGTCGCCCTGCTCGGCCGCGTCGGCGGACTGGCCCCGCTCTGCGGCGGCGTCCGTGTCGGACTCGTTGTCGGAGTCCTGCTGGTCACCGGAGTCGTCGGCGGACTCACCACGGCGGCGGCGACGGCCACCACGACGGCGACGGCGGCCGTGACGCTCACCGGAGTCGTCCGACTCGTCTGTGTCGTGGCTGTCGCGGCTGTCGTTGCTGTCGACGTCCTCGGCGGTGTCCTCGGCCTCCTCGGCTTCGGGGACCTCTGCCTCGGCGGGCTGCGGAGCGGCCTTGGCCGGCTCACGCTCGGCGGCGGGCTGCTCGTCGGAGGCACGGCCGCGGCGACGGCGCCGGCGCGGGCCCGTCTCCTCCTCCACCACGGGGGTGGCGGCCACGGGCTCGACCTCGGCCTCGACCTCTTCGGCGGGCTCGTCGGCCGCTTCGGCCGCGGCAGCGGCGGCAGCGCTCTCCGGAGTCTGGAACATCGGCGCGGCGAACACCGGCGCCTGGAAGACGGCGACGGCGGGGCGCGGCTTGCGCCCGGAGTCCTCGTCGGAGTCACCGCCGCGCGCCTTGCGGGCCCGCGTCGGGGCGGGCGCCGAGAATCCGGCGGCGGCCTTGCGGGTGGCACGGCGGGGACGGCGGCCGGTGGGCGCGTCCTCTTCGGCGGGTTCCGCTTCGGGGGTCTGCTTGGCCGCGGCAGGCGCGGTGTCCGCCTTCGGCTCGGCGGCGGGGGCCTGCTCGGCGGCCTGCGTCTCGGCGGCGGGCGCGGACGAGCCACGGGTCGCGCGGCGGCGGGCACGGCGCGGAGCGGCATCGCCGGACTCCGGCTGCGCCTCGGGCGCGGCTTCGGCGGCGGGCTCCTGCACGGCGGGCTCGGCGACCACCGGCGTCTCGGGGGCGGCCTCGGCGGCCTGCGGCGCACCGGCGGGCGCGGAGGCGCGGCGGGTGGCACGGCGGCGGCGCGGCGCGGGAGCGGTCTCTTCGGGCTCGGCCTCGGCCGGGGCGGGCTCGGCGGCCGGCGCCTCGGCGGGCGTCTCGGCACCCTGCGGCGCACCGGCCGGAGCCGAGGCACGGCGGGTGGCACGGCGGCGGCGCGGCGCGGGAGCGGCTTCCTCGGCCGCTGCGGGCTCCGGGGCCACGGCCGCTGCGGGCTCGGCGGCGGGGGTGGCCGGTATGGCCGGCGCTGTGCCCTCGCTGCCCTCGGTGGCCCCCACGGGCGGGCCCGCGGGGCGCGACGCCGCACGGCGCCTGCGGCGCGGCGGCAAGGTGTCGCTGGGTGTGTTGTTGTCCGAGCCCTCGGTGGGTTCGTTCGGCTCATGCATGCGGGCGGTTCTCCCGTCACGCTCCCGGGCGCCGCGCCTGGTCCGGTGATGTCCGCGGCCCTCGCTCAGCTACGCGGGGCCGCCATCCGGGGGCGTGGGCGCCGCACGGGAGCTCTATGTGTCTGTCTCGCCGGTTCCGTACGCCCAAATGCGGACGGCCTGGCGAAAGTCTCGGTCAGTGCGCTGCCCGACCCAGGTGGCTCCCGAGTACCAGGGCGGCGCTACGACATCAGTCCCTACGCGGGACCTTCCTGCGCCGGCGTCTTCGCGGCGGCTGCGGCGGCCCCGTCATTCTCAGACGGGGGCGTGGCTGCCTCGCGGTCGGGCGCGAGCGGGTCGGTCACCGTGCCGGTCTCGTCGTCAAGAAGCCCCTGCGCCAGCCTGGTCACCGCTGCGGGGACCGGCGGCGCCAGGTCGGCCACAACTCGGAGACCGGACAGGACGTCGTCGGGTCGCACGGCAGGTGTCAAGTGCCGAACAACCAGCCGCAGTATCGCACAGGGCTGGTCGGTCGGCCTATCAGCGTCGTGGCTGAGCGCCTCGCCGGGAGCGAGCGTCTCAAGACTCACGACGGCCGCGCGGGCGTCGAAGGTCCGCATGCCGTTCTTCGCGCGGCGCTGGACCTCGACCACCTCCGCGGCCCGGAAGGCCTCGGCGGCGCGCTCCGCGTCCGCAGGCTCCACGCCGTTCAGGCGCAGCTCCCAGATGGACGCGGTGAGCCGGTCGGCGAGCCCTGACGTACGGGCCTCGACGGCGTCCACGATGTCGAGGCCGGTGGGCATCGACTCGTTAAGCAGCTCGCGCAGTTTGTCGGGGTCACGCGCCTCGGTGAGCGCGATCTCCAGGTACTCGGCCTCGCTGCCCGTGCCGGTGGGTGCGGCATTGGCGTACGACACCTTCGGGTGCGGCGTGAAGCCCGCCGAGTACGCCATGGGTACCTCGGCGCGGCGCAGCGCCCGCTCGAAGGCGCGCTGGAAGTCACGGTGGCTGGTGAACCGGAGGCGGCCGCGCTTGGTGTAGCGCAGTCGGATGCGCTGCACCGCGGGAGCGGGCGGCGGGCCTTCGGGCTGTCGCTTGCCCAGTGTTCTAGTCCTTCGTGAGTGCGGTCGTACTGCTACCTAGAGTACGTGTCCCCGCCGTGTCAGGTTCCCGCCGGGCCACCGGCACCGGCGCGGGCTCCCTCGGGGCCGCCGCCACGGGGACCCGCTCCTTCGGCGCGCCGAACAGCATGCGCCGTACGTCGGCACGGGCGTCCCGCACGCTCTGGCGGGCGGCGGCCAGGGCCTGCCGGGTGGCGCGCCCCGCCTCCTTGACCGCCCGGGCCGCCGGGCGCCAGATCCCGTCACGTACCGCGTGCCCCACAGGAGTGAGGACCGCGCGGTACACCCAGCGCACCGGGTCGACGAAGAGCCACCGCAGGAGCCTGCCCAGGAAGCGGCCCACGGCGAGCGAGACGTACCCGGCGATGCGCCAGGCGTGTCCGAGCGCGGCACCGATCTCGTGCGCGACGACCGCGATGGCCCGCCCGACGGGAGCGAGGACCCAGCGCCACAGGGCGACGGCGGGCACGACGAAGATCCAGCGCCCCAGGGTGGCGAGCACCGTCCCGATCCCCCGCAGCAGCCACATGGCCCCGGAGCCGATCCCCCGCGCCGTCCAGGAGATGCCCGCGCCGATTCCCCTGGCCAGCCAGGCGATCGCGTGCCCGACCGGCGTCAGGACGGACGCGTACAGCCATACGGCGGGGATCACGACGAGCGTCCGTCCCAGCCAGACCGTGCCGTGCCCGATGGCCCTGCACATCCAGGCGATGCCGTGGCCGAGCGGCGTGAGCGCGGACGCGTACAGCCAGCCGGCGGGGATCACGATCAGCATGCGACCGAGCCATGCGAGGCCCTTGCCGGCGGGGACGGCCACATAACGCCACAGCCCCACCCACGGCCATACGAACACCGCCTTGAGCAGCCACATCGCGGCGAAGGTGGTGCCCTGCGCCAGCCAGGCGATGCCGTGGCCGAGCGGCGTGAGGACGGATGCGTACAGCCAGGTGGCGGGGATCACGATCAGCACGCGCCCCAGCCACGCCAGTCCCTTGCCGACCGGCACGGCCACATAACGCCACAGCGCCACCCATGGCCACACGAACACCGCCTTGAGCAGCCACATCAGCGGCGTCATGATCAGCGTCCGCCCCACCCAGGCGAACGCGCGCCCCACGGGCCGCAGGGCCCTGAAGTACAGAAAGCGGCCGCACACGGCGAGGGCGTCCCACACCAGGCGCACCGGGACGACGAGCACGAGCACCACGATCCGCACCGGAATGCGGATCGCCACGGCGAGACAGCCGTCGGCCTGCGGTTGAGGTGCGGTGAGCCGCTGCTCGGGCTCGGGCGCGCGCTCGTCGAGCGGGGGCCGCTTTTCCAGGTCCATGCCGTCCTAGACGCGTCAGTGGCGGGTGCTGGTTCGTCAGGCGGCGGTCGGGATCCAGTAACGCAGCTTTCCGCCGCGTTCGTCCTCGAAGACGCCGCCCGCGCCCTCGATCACCTTGCGCGAACCGGTGTTGTCGGTATCGCAGGTGACCAGGACCGATTCCAGGCCCAGTTCGCGGGCGTGGGGCAGGGAACCGATCAGCATCGCCGTGGCGTGGCCGCGTCGGCGGGCGGTGGGCCGTACGTCGTAGCCGATGTGGCCGCCGTACTCGCGCAGGAAGCGCGTGTTGACGTTGTGCCGGATGGCGAGACGGCCGAAGTAGTCGGCTCCGTCCACGTACCAGAGGGTCGTCACCGGCACGGAGAGCGGCTCGGCCGGGTGGGTGGCGGTGACGACCTCGGTCACGTACCGCTCGAAGACCACCGGGTCGTGCCACTTCTCGCCGTAGTCCCGCAGGGTGCGGCCGAGCGTCGTGTCGTCGTCACGGCCGCCGCGGCCCTCGGCGCGGAACTCCTCCATCGCGGCGATGAAGGAGAGATGCACGAGGCCGGAAGGCGGGGCAAGGCGGGGAACACCCGCCCCGTCCACCGGCGCTCGCCGCGTCACTTACTTCACTACCGACAGCGGGAGGAGCTTCTTGCCGGTCGGGCCGATCTGGATCTCGGTCTGCATCTGCGGGCAGACGCCGCAGTCGAAGCACGGGGTCCAGCGGCAGTCCTCGACCTCGGTCTCGTCGAGCGAGTCCTGCCAGTCGTCCCAGAGCCAGTCCTTGTCGAGACCGGAGTCCAGGTGGTCCCAGGGCAGGACCTCCTCGTACGTGCGCTCACGCGTCGTGTACCAGTCGACGTCCACGCCGAAGGCGGGCAGCGTCTTCTCGGCGCAGGCCATCCAGCGGTCGTAGCTGAAGTGCTCGCGCCAGCCGTCGAAGCGGCCGCCGTCCTCGTAGACGGCGCGGATGACGGAGCCGATGCGGCGGTCACCGCGCGAGAGCAGGCCCTCGACGATGCCGGGCTTGCCGTCGTGGTAGCGGAAGCCGATCGAGCGGCCGTACTTCTTGTCGCCGCGGATCTTGTCGCGCAGCTTCGTGAGGCGGGCGTCCGTCTCCTCGGCCGACAGCTGCGGGGCCCACTGGAAGGGCGTGTGCGGCTTGGGCACGAAGCCGCCGATGGAGACCGTGCAGCGGATGTCGTTGCCCGCGACCTCGCGGCCCTTGGCGATGACGTTCGCCGCCATGTCCGCGATCTGCAGGACGTCCTCGTCGGTCTCGGTGGGCAGGCCGAGCATGAAGTAGAGCTTCACCTGGCGCCAGCCGTTGCCGTACGCGGTCGCGACGGTGCGGATCAGGTCCTCTTCGGAGACCATCTTGTTGATGACCTTGCGCATCCGCTCGCTGCCGCCCTCGGGGGCGAAGGTGAGGCCCGAACGGCGGCCGTTCCTCGTCAGCTCGTTCGCGAGGTCGATGTTGAAGGCGTCGACGCGGGTCGACGGCAGGGAGAGGCCGATCTTGTCTTCCTCGTACCGGTCCGCGAGGCCCTTGGCGACGTCCGCGATCTCGGTGTGGTCCGCGGAGGACAGCGAGAGCAGGCCGACCTCCTCGAAGCCGGTCGCCTTGAGGCCCTTCTCGACCATGTCGCCGATGCCGGTGATGCTTCGCTCCCGCACGGGGCGCGTGATCATGCCGGCCTGGCAGAAGCGGCAGCCTCGGGTGCAGCCGCGGAAGATCTCCACGGACATGCGCTCGTGGACGGTCTCCGCGAGCGGCACGAGGGGCTGCTTGGGGTAGGGCCACTCGTCCAGGTCCATGACGGTGTGCTTGGACACGCGCCACGGGACACCGGACTTGTTCGGTACGACGCGGCCGATCCGGCCGTCCGGGAGGTACTCGACGTCGTAGAACCCGGGGACGTAGACCGAGCCGGTCCGCGCGAGCCGGAAGAGGACTTCCTCGCGGCCGCCGGGGCGGCCCTCGGCCTTCCACTCGCGGATGATCGCGGTCATGTCGAGCACGGCCTGCTCGCCGTCGCCGATGACCGCGCAGTCGATGAACTCCGCGATCGGCTCGGGGTTGAAGGCCGCGTGGCCTCCGGCGAGGACGATCGGGTGGTCGACCGTGCGGTCCTTGGACTCCAGCGGGATGCCCGCGAGGTCCAGGGCCGTGAGCATGTTCGTGTACCCGAGCTCCGTGGAGAAGCTGAGGCCGAACACGTCGAAGGCGCTGACGGGGCGGTGGCTGTCCACGGTGAACTGCGGGACCTCGTGCTCCCGCATCAGCTCTTCGAGGTCGGGCCAGACGCTGTACGTGCGCTCGGCGAGGACGCCCTCACGCTCGTTCAGTACCTCGTAGAGGATCATGACGCCCTGGTTGGGCAGCCCGACCTCGTACGCGTCGGGGTACATGAGCGCCCAGCGGACGTCACACGCGTCCCAGTCCTTGACGGTGGAGTTGAGCTCTCCGCCGACGTACTGGATGGGCTTCTGGACGTGCGGGAGAAGCGCTTCCAGGCGTGGGAAGACGGACTCGACAGGCATCACAGCGTCTTTCGGCAGGGTTCTCATGATCTGGCAGGGGTGACCATCAAGCGTACCCCGCCGCTCAGCTGCCCAGCGCCGACCGCAGTTTCGCCTTGGATGCCTTCGCCCACACCTCCGGCAGCTCCCGTTCCCGGTCCGCCGCTGCCGCCTCCTCCCGGCCGTACAGAAGTCCCCAGGTGAAGGCGGTCTCGCCCGCCGCTTGGGCCTGTATGGCCAGGTTCCGCAACGCCTCGCGCGCGACGACGCTGTCCTGGTGGTCGCCGAGTACCTTCTGGACGGCCTTCACCCGTTTCGCGAACCGCTTGGCGGGCTTGCCGAGCGCGGGCTTGGCAGCCTCGCCCGCGTACCGGGCACGCTTCGCGGCCTTGCGCGCGTTGTGCATCGCCACGTCCCGCTCCTCCCCCGGCTCCAGTGCGAGGGCGTGCTCGATGCGGGCCTCCAGGCGGGCGTAGTCCTTCCGTACGGCCTTGGGGAGGGCCTTGTCCGGGGACGCGGTGGCGGCCTTGCGCAGCGGGGGGTCGGCGAGCAGTGCGTCGACGGAGTTCAGGAGCTGCACATAGCGCTTTCCTTCGAGCGCGGCGACGGTCCGGCTCCGGGCGTCACCGGCGCGGGCGACACCCCAGATCTGCAGGCGGGCCCGTACCGGACCCAGGAGCAGGGTCCCCGGCACGGCGTCCACGCGGTGCGTGAGCCGCTCGGCGAGGACCTCCTGGTCGCGGTCGACCCCGAGCTCGCCCGCGAGCCACTTCAGCTCGTCCCCGATCGGGTCGGTGACGGCACGGTCGAGGAGTTTCCGGTACGAGCGGAACGCGCTGCGCATCCGGCGCGTGGCGACCCGCATCTGATGCACGGAGTCCGGCAGGTCGCGGCGGACGTCGGGGTCGAGGGCGACGAGGGCGTCGCGCTGGGTGCGGACGTAGGCGAGGACGTGGTCGGCAGCGGTGACGGGGTCAGGTCGCACAGCGGAGTCCTTCGGCTGGATGACGATGTACTGCTCATCCGCCTTCCCCTTCTTGGCCTTGGCAGGCTTCAACGTGCCCTCCGCGAGCCGCTCCCGGGTCTCGCTCAGCGCCGTGTCCGCCTGCGCCCTGGCCAGTTTCGAGGCGGAGGACGACCGCTGGACGCCCAGCTTCTTCAGCTTCTTCTCGACCCGGTCGAGCAGCGCGGGGTCCGCGCCGTCCGCCAGCTCCACCTCGATCTCGGCCCACTCGGCGGTGCCGCCGCCCTCCGTGAGCCGCTCGGCCCTGACCCGGTCGATGCTCAGCTCGGCGAGGAGCGCGCCCTTGCCGTCGAGGAGGTGGCGCAGGTCCCGCGCGGTCAACAGGCGCATGACGGGCACGAGTCCGGCATCGCGCACCCGGGACCGCACGAGCCCGGACAGCTCGGGCGGCACCGTGTCCGAGAGCGGGGCCCGGATCTCGTCCCGCACGCCCTGCGCGAGGGACACCGGCAGCTTCAGGTGCCAGCCCTCGTCCGCGCCGCCCGTGCGGCGGCGCAGCGTGATCGAGTCGGAGAGCAGGAGTTGGTCGGTCGTGTCGTGATAGACGGCGTCCAGTTCGACGACGCCCTTGTCGACGACGTCGGCCACCCCGGCGACCCCGGTCAGGTCAGGCAGCGCCGCGTCCGCCTCGACGTCGTACTTACGCTCGATCTCGCGCTGTGTCTCCGCCATGACCCGAATCTAGACGCGATCCCAGGCCAAGGGCAGACCCGCAACCGGCCTACGCCGACATCGGTCGCTGCACCTTGATCGACTGCAGCAGGCCGACAGCGACCCAGACGGCGAACATCGATGAACCTCCGTACGAGACGAAGGGCAGTGGCAGACCGGCCACCGGCATGATGCCGAGCGTCATGCCGATGTTCTCGAAGGCCTGGAAGGCGAACCAGGCGATGATCCCGGCGGCGACGATCGTGCCGTACAGCTCGGTCGTCTCGCGGGCGATGCGGCAGGCGCGCCAGAGCAGGACGCCGAGCAGGACGAGGATGAGGCCCGCGCCCGCGAAGCCGAGCTCCTCGCCCGCGACGGTGAACACGAAGTCCGTCTGCTGCTCGGGCACGAACTGGCCCGTGGTCTGCGACCCCTTGAAGAGGCCGGTGCCCGAGAGCCCGCCGGAGCCGATCGCGATGCGTGCCTGGTTGGTGTTGTAGCCGACGCCCGCCGGGTCGAGGGCGGGGTTGGCGAAGGCCGCGAAACGGGCGATCTGGTAGTCGTCCAGGATGCCGAGCTGCCAGACGGCGACCGCGCCGGCCGCGCCCGTGCCGAGGAGTCCGAAGACCCAGCGGTTGGAGGCGCCCGAGGCGAGCAGCACGCCGAGCACGATCATCGCCATCACCATGACCGACCCGAGGTCGGGCATGAGGAGCACGATCATTATCGGTACGGCGGCCAGGCCGAGGGCCTGCAGGACCGTGCGGTGGTCGGGGTGGTCGCGGTCGCCCGCGTCCACCCGTGCCGCGAGCAGCATCGCCATGCCCAGGATGATCGTGATCTTCACGAACTCGGAGGGCTGCAGCGAGAAGCCGCCGCCGACCACGATCCAGGCGTGCGCGCCGTTGATCGTCGCGCCGAGCGGAGTGAGGACGAGCAGGACGAGGAAGACGGAGATGCCGTAGAGGATCGGCACGGCCGTGCGCAGCGTCCGGTGGCCGAGCCACACCGTGCCCGCCATCAGCGCGATGCCGATACCGGTGTTCAGGACGTGCTTGAACAGGAAGGAGTAAGGGTCGTCGCCGACGAGCTCGGTGCGGTTGCGGGTCGCCGAGTAGACGAGCGCGGAGCCGATCGCGGAGAGCGCGAGCGCACAGAGCAGTATCGGCCAGTCCATCCGGCGCACCAGCGAGTCGCGGGCGAACAGCCGGGCCGACATGGACGAGCGCTCGGGCCCGTAGCCGGAGACGGAGAAGCCATGGTTGCCGGCCACTAGTCGCGCCTCCCGTTCGCGGGCGCGCCCGCCAGTTCCTGTTGTTCCTGCGGCGGCTTGGGGGCCTCCGGCTTGTACGGCTTGATCTTGGGCGAGTCGATCGAACCGTCGGTCTCGATCTTCGGCAGGTTCTTCTGCGGCTGGGGCAGCAGGGCCTTCTTCAGGTTCTGCTTGCCGCTGTCGTCCAGGCCGTAGATGCCGTCGTAGATCTTGCGGACGGCGGGGCCCGACGCTCCGGAACCCGTACCACCCTGGGAGATCGTCATCACGATCGAGTAGTCCTTGGTGTACGTCGCGAACCACGAGGTGGTCTGCTTGCCGTAGACCTCGGCCGTACCCGTCTTGGCGTGCATCGGGATCTTGTCCTGCGGCCAGCCACCGAACCGCCAGGCGGCCGTTCCCTTGGTGGCGACGTCGGCGAGGGCACCGTCTATGTCGTCGCGCGTCTTCTGGGTCATGGGCAGCTTGCCGTGCGACTTCGGCTTGATCTCCTGGACCTGCTTGCCGTCGGCGCTGACGATCGCCTTGCCGACGGTGGGGTCGTGCAGGGTGCCGCCGTTGGCGATGGCGGAGTAGATCGTGGCCATCTGTATCGGGGTGACGAGGGTGTCGCCCTGTCCGATGGAGTAGTTGACGGAGTCACCGGCGCGCATCTTCATGCCTTCGAGGCAGTTCTCGTACGCGATCTGCTCCGCGTAGTCGCCGCCCTTCTTGCCCTGCTTGCACCAGCCGTCCTTGTTGGACTTCCAGTAGTCCTTCTTCCACTGGCGGTCCGGGACGCGGCCCGTGACCTCGTTCGGCAGGTCGATGCCGGTCTCCTTGCCGAGGCCGAACTGGTGGGCCGTCTTGTAGAACCAGTCCTTGGCGTCCTTCTTCGGCTTGTTGCCGCCGTCCTTGGCCCACTGGTCGTGCGAGAGCTTGTAGAAGACGGTGTCGCAGGAGACCTCCAGGGCCTGGCCCAGCGTGATGCTGCCGTGGCCCTTGGACTCGAAGTTCTTGAAGGTCTGGCCGCCGATGGAGTACGAGCTGGGGCAGGGGTAGCGCCCGTTGAAGTCGTAGCCCGCGTTGACCGCCGCCGCCGTCGGGATGACCTTGAAGATCGATCCTGGGGCCGCCTGGCCCTGGATGGCACGGTTCAGGAGCGGGTAGTTGGACTTCTTGCCGGTGAGCTGCGCGTAGTCCTTGCCGGAGATGCCGCCGACCCAGGCGTTCGGGTCGTAGGTCGGGTTGGACGCCATGGAGACGATGCGTCCGGTCTTGTTCTCCATGACGACGACGGCGCCCGCGTCGGCCTTGTAGTTCTCGCCGGTGTTCTTGTCGAACTCCGTGCGGGCCTTCTTCATCGCGTCGTTCAGCCAGTACTCGGACAGGGCCTGCACGCGCGCGTCGATGCTGGTGACGACGTTCGCGCCGGGCTGGGCCGGGTCGTCCTTGGCCTTGCCGATGACCCGGCCGAGGTTGTCGACCTCGTAGCGGGTGACGCCGGCCTTGCCGCGCAGTTGCGCGTCGTAGGTCCGCTCAAGGCCGGAGCGGCCGACCTGGTCGGAGCGCAGGAACGGCGAGTCGGTGTGCTCCGCCTTGGTGATCTCTTCGTCGGTGACGGGCGAGAGGTAGCCGAGCACCTGGGCGGTGTTGGACTTGCCGGGTGCGGCGTAGCGGCGGACGGCGGTCGGCTCGGCGGTGATGCCGGGGAAGTCCTCGGCGCGCTCGCGGATCTGGAGGGCCTGCTTGGGCGAGGCCTCGTCCGTGATCGGGATCGGCTGGTAGGGCGAGCCGTTCCAGCAGGGCTGCGGGGTCTTGGAGTCGCAGAGCCTGACCTTGTCGGAGACGTCCTTGGCGCTCATGCCGAGGACGTCGGCGAGCTTGGCGAGGGCCGCCTTGCCGTCGTCCTTCATCTTCATCAGGTCCGTGCGGGACGCGGAGACGACCAGACGGGTCTCGTTGTCGGCGATCGGCACGCCGCGCGCGTCCAGGATCGAGCCGCGTACGGCGGGCTGGACGACCTGCTGGACGTGGTTGCCCGAGGCTTCCTCGGCGTACTCCTCACCGTTGCGGATCTGGAGGTACCAGAGGCGGCCGCCGAGGGTGAGGAGGAGGGAGAGCACGAGGATCTGGATGACGATGAGACGGATCTGGACTCTTGGGGTCCGCCCGGTCTCGGGGATGTTGGTCACTGCTGTTCCTCCCCCTCTCAGTGTGTGTACGAGTGGTACGTGTACACGACCGGCCTGTGTGTGCCGCCGGTCGTGTACGGAGTCAGCCGCGCTGCGGTCACAGGCGCTTGACCCCCTTGATGCGTCCGGCGCGCGCGACACGGGCCTTGGCCGCCTTCATCCGCATGCCGCCGCGCTGGTTGCCGATGCGCAGGCCGGTGCCGGAGGAGAGCCAGCCGGACGCGACGTCCGTGGCCTTGTTGGCCGGTGAGGTCTCCCCCAGCGGGTCGTTCTCGGCTCTGCGGGCCAGCGCGATGATCAGCGGCACCGTGAACGGCGCGAGCAGCAGGTCGTACAGGGCGGCCGTGAAGAGGAGCCCGCCCAGGCCCACGTGGCGGGCGGCGGTGTCCCCGACGAGGGCGCCCACGCCCGCGTACAGCAGGGTCGAACCGATGGCGGCGCCGACGACCACGACGAGCGGCCCGGTGGCCGACCTGAGCCGCCCGGTCTCCGGCTTGGCCAGGCCCGCGAGGTAGCCGACGACGCACAGGACCAGGGCGTACCGCCCGGCCGCGTGGTCGGCCGGCGGGGCCAGGTCGGCGAGGAGTCCGGCGCCGAAGCCGACGAGGGCGCCGCCCACGTGGCCGTAGACCAGGGCGAGGCCGAGCACCGTGAGGAGCACCAGGTCCGGGACCGCGCCCGGCAGTTGCAGCCGGGCCAGGACGCTGACCTGGATGACCAGGGCGACGACGACCAGGGTGGTGGAGAGCAGGATTCGGTTGAAGCGCATAAGTCCGGGGGCTCCTACTGCTCGTTGCCGTTGTCGGCGCCGTCGGCCGGGGCCTGTCCTGACGGGGTGGCCGTCACGGTCACCGTCGGGGTCGGCTTCGGCTTGGCGGGCTTCTTCGGCAGGACCGTGTCGCGCGGGTCCTCGCGGGGCGCTTCGACGACGACTCCGACGATGTCCAGCTTGGTGAAGCCGACGTACGGCTTGATGTAGATGTTGCGCGTCAGGTCACCGCCCGACGGGTCGACGCGGACGACCTCGCCGACCGGCACACCCGGCACGAACGGCTTGTCGGCCTGCGAGCCGAAGGTGACCAGGCGGTCGCCCTTCTTGACCTTGGCCTTGCCGTTGAGCATCTGCACCGAGAGCGGGCGGTCGCCCTGTCCGGTGGCGAAGCCGAGCTCGTCGGTCTTCTCCATGCGGGTGCCGACGGTGAAGTCGGGGTCGTTGGCGAGCAGGACGGTCGCGGTGCTCGGACCGACCGTGGTGACGCGGCCGACCAGGCCGTCGCCGTTCAGGACGGTCATGTCGCGCTTGAGTCCGTCGTTGGCGCCCGCGTCGATGGTGACGGTCCAGGAGAAGCCCTGGGCCGCTCCTATGCCGATGACTTCGGCGCCCTTGATGCCGTACTGACCGGCGCCGGCCTTCTTGAGCATGCTGTCCAGCTGTCTGACCTGACTGCGGTTGCGGTCGTCGCTGCCGAGCTTCGCCTTCAACGTCGCGTTCTGACGCTCGAGTTCGGCGATCCGGTCATGCCGGTCGCCCGAGTCCCGGACCGCGCCGATGGCGTTGCCGATCGGGTCGACGGCGGACGACACGCCGTCCTCGACCGGGCCGAAGACCGTGGCGGCGGCCTGGCGGGCACCGTCGACCGGCGAGTCCTCGCCACCACGGATGTCCACCGTGATCAAAGCGAACGCGATGGCGATCAGCAGCACCAGGAGCAGCCGGCTCTCTCGTGTGTCCCTCACGTGCGGCGGCCGTGCCTTCCTCAGTTGGAAATCTTTGGAATTCTGAGCATTCACTTATGTCCGGGCAACTGCGCGTGCCCTTCAAAGCCCTCTATATCAACGATCCGCCGCACGAGGTGACAGGCACTCGTACGGCGGACACCCTTTCAGCGGGTTCGCGCCACCCTCAACGGCGCGGTGATGCGTCGAGGACCTGCTGGAGCGCCTCGAACTCCTCGACGCACTTGCCGGAGCCGAGCGCCACGCTGTCCAGCGGGTCCTCGGCGATGTGGATCGGCATGCCCGTCTCGCGGCGGAGACGCTCGTCGAGGCCGCGCAGCAGGGCGCCGCCTCCCGTGAGAACGATGCCGCGGTCCATCACGTCACCGGAAAGTTCCGGCGGGCACTTGTCGAGGGTCGTCTTGACCGCGTCCACGATCGCGTTGACCGGCTCCTCGATGGCCTTGCGGACCTCGGCGGCGGAGATGACGACGGTCTTGGGCAGCCCGGAAACCAGGTCCCTGCCGCGGATCTCGGTGTGCTCGTCGGCGTCCATGTCGTACGCCGAACCGATGGTGATCTTGATCTGCTCGGCCGTGCGCTCGCCGAGGAGGAGGGAGTACTCCTTCTTGATGTGCTGGATGATCGCGTTGTCCAGCTCGTCGCCCGCGACACGGATCGACTGTGCCGTGACGATTCCGCCGAGCGAGATGACGGCGACCTCGGTGGTGCCGCCGCCGATGTCGACCACCATGTTGCCCGTGGCCTCGTGGACCGGCAGGCCGGAACCGATGGCCGCGGCCATGGGCTCCTCGATGATGTGCACCTGGCGCGCGCCGGCCTGCGAAGAGGCCTCGATGACGGCACGGCGCTCGACTCCGGTGATGCCGGAGGGCACACAGACGACGACACGCGGGCGGGCGAGGTACCGCCGCTTGTGGATCTTCAGGATGAAGTAGCGGAGCATCCGCTCGGTGATCTCGAAGTCGGCGATGACGCCGTCCTTCAGCGGTCGCACGGCAACGATGTTGCCCGGCGTGCGACCGATCATCTTCTTGGCTTCGGCGCCGACAGCGAGGATGCCACCGGTGTTGGTGTTGATCGCGACCACGGACGGTTCGTTGAGAACGATCCCGCGACCCCTGACGTACACCAGCGTGTTGGCGGTCCCGAGGTCGACAGCCATGTCACGGCCGATGAACGACATGTTGTTCCCCATGAGGATGCGTCTGGCCTTCCCTGGAGCTTCTGATGGCTTTTTAGGTAGGCGTGGTGGGTGCTGTGTGGCGTGGAGGCTTCCATCGTAGTCTCGCCTGCACGAACACGGCGCTAGGGTCTTCGCCATTGTCAGCAGATGATGCGCCGCCTCGCCCTTGGAGACGTGCCATCGGAGGCACGGGTTCCCCCAATGGGGGCGCATATGCCAAGGGGCGGCCGGTTTTCCCGGCCACCCCTGGTCAGGGCGGTGCCCTGCTGACTAGGCGTCAGAAGTCTTTACGGAACTCTTTACGCGCGTCTCTGCATACGGACGTCAGACGGCGCTCGGGAAGAAAATCTTCAGCTCGCGCTCGGCGGACTCCTCGGAGTCCGAGGCGTGGATCAGGTTCTCCCGCACGATGGTGCCGAAGTCGCCCCGGATGGAGCCGGGCGCCGCGGCGATCGGGTCGGTCGGACCCGCGAGGGCGCGCACGCCCTCGATGACACGCTCACCCTCGACGACGAGCGCGACGACCGGACCCGAGGACATGAAGTCGACCAGCGGCTCGTAGAAGGGCTTGCCCTTGTGCTCGCCGTAGTGCTGCTCCAGCGTCTCCTGGTCGAGCGAGCGCAGCTCGAGCGCGGAGATCGTCCAGCCCGCCTTGCGCTCGATGCGGCCGATGATCTCGCCGATCAGGCCACGACGGACGGTGTCGGGCTTGAGCAGGACGAGAGTGCGCTGGGTCATGTGCGGCTCCAAGCATTTTTTCTACGAGCGTGTGGGTTGACCGGCACGATACCGGCACCCACTACACCGCGTTACCTCCGACCCCGGAAGCGCTCCCGGCCGGTGGCCGCCCGGCGCCCGCCCCGGCCGAAGGGCTAGGCCCCCGCCCCGGCCTCCGCCTGCGCCGCGAACCTGGCCTTCGCCTCGTCGATCTTCCGCCCGAAGTGCAGGGACGCCCACCACAGCACGGCGAACAGCGCCCCCATGAAGAACATGATCGGCACGACGAAGCCGCTCGCGATGAGCGCGATCTGCAGCGCCCAGCCGAGCTGGACCCCGCCGGGCCTGGTGATCATGCCGCACAGCAGGACGCTGAACAGCATCGCGATGCCGCAGACCGTCCAGACCGTGCCCATCGACAGGTCCGGGTCCTTCATGGCGACCAGACCGGCGAAGCCGATGACGAAGAACTCGCCGATCAGCGTCGAAGCGCAGAGCGTACGCACAGGAGTCAGCCCCTCCCCAGGAGCAGTCGGGCCTCGCCGACCGTGATGACGGAGCCGGTGACCAGGACGCCACCGCCCGCGTACTCGCCCTCTTCCTCGGCGAGGGTGATCGCGGCCTCCAGGGCGTCCGGCAGGCGCGGCTCGACCTGGACGCGGTCGTCGCCGAAGACCTCGACGGCGAGCCCGGCCAGCGTGTCCGCGTCCATCGCCCGGTGGCTGGAGTTCTGGGTGATGACGACCTCGGCGAAGATCGGCTCGAAGGCTTCGAGCAGCCCCTTCATGTCCTTGCCCTCGCTCGCCCCGACCACGCCGATCAGGCGGCTGAAGTCGAAGACCTCGCTGATCGCCTCGGCGGTGGCGCGGGCGCCCGCCGGATTGTGTGCGGCATCCAGGACGACGGTCGGCGAGGTGCGCACGACCTCCAGGCGGCCCGGCGAGGAGACCGAGGCGAAGGCCTTGCGGATGGTGTCGATGTCCAGGGTGTTCGTGTGCTGCGAGCCGATACCGAAGAACGCCTCCACCGCGGCGAGCGCGACGGCCGCGTTGTGCGCCTGGTAGGCGCCGTGCAGGGGCAGGAAGATCTCCTCGTACTCCCCGCCGAGGCCACGCAGGGTCAGGAGCTGGCCGCCGACCGCCATCGAGCGGGAGACGATGCCGAACTCCAGGCCCTCGCGGGCCACGGTCGCGTCGACCTCCACGGCCTTCTTCAGGAGCACCTGCGCCGCGTCCACCGGCTGCTGGGCGAGGATCACCGTCGCGTCCGGCTTGATGATCCCGGCCTTCTCGGCGGCGATCTCGCCCGGCGTGCCGCCCAGGCGGTCGGTGTGGTCCAGGTCGATGGGCGTGACCACGGCGACCGAGCCGTCGATCACGTTCGTCGCGTCCCAGCTGCCGCCCATGCCGACCTCGACGACGGCGACGTCCACGGGGGCGTCCGCGAAGGCCGCGTACGCCATGCCCGTGAGCACCTCGAAGAAGGAGAGCCTGTACTCCTCCTTGGCGTCGACCATCTCCACGTACGGCTTGATGTCGTTGTACGTCTCCACGAAGCGCTCGGCCTCGACGGGGGCGCCGTCCAGGCTGATCCGCTCGGTGATCGACTGGACGTGCGGCGAGGTGTAACGCCCCGTGCGCAGCTCGAAGGCGCTGAACAGGGCCTCGATCATGCGGGCCGTGGACGTCTTGCCGTTCGTGCCGGTGATGTGGATCGAGGGGTACGCGCGCTGAGGCTCGCCCAGGACGTCCATCAGGGCGGAGATCCGGCTGACGGAGGGCTCCAGCTTCGTCTCTCCCCAGCGGCCCGCGAGCTCGGTCTCGACCTCGCGCAGCGCCTTGTCGATCTCCGGGTCGGTGGGGCGGGAGGGGATGTCGCTCTGGGGCGGGCCCGCCTGGGTGCGCAGGGTGCGGCTGCCCGCCTCGATCACGGCGAGGTCGGGGTCACGGTCGGTCTCGGCTTCGACGATCTCTTCGAAACGGTCGTCGCTGTGGTCGCGGTCGGGGTGCTCGCTGTCAGGCGGGGGGAGGTCACTCACGTACGCCAGTCTACGGACGGGGTACGACAGCCGCCGTCGGGACCTGCGCACCGCCGTCCGGGGACTTTGGTCCCGCCCGATTCGGGACTTTGGTCCCGCCGATCCGGTCAGTGGACGGGCAAACTTGGCGATCATGGACATAGGTATCGACCTCGGCACAGCGAACACCCTTCTCTACGTCCGCGGCCAGGGGATCGTGCTCAACGAGCCGTCCGTGGTCGCCGTCAAGGAGGGCGCGCGGACCGCCCTCGCCGTCGGCACGGAGGCCAAGGAGACGATCGGCCGTACTCCGGGCTCCATCACCGCGATCCGCCCCCTGCGGGACGGCGTGATCAGTGACTACGAAGCCGCCGAGGAGATGATCCGGCACTTCGTGCGCAAGGCCGTGCCCGGGCGCCGCCCCCGGACGCGGATGGTGATCTGCGTACCGAGCGGCGTCACGCAGGTCGAACGGCGGGCCATCGTGCACGCGGCGCAGCGGGCGGGGGCCCGCGCCGTGCACCTGGTGGAGGAGCCGATGGCCGCGGCGATCGGGGCGGGGCTTCCGGTGGCGGAGCCGCGGGGTTCGATGGTGGTCGACATCGGCGGCGGCACGACCGAGGTCGCCGTGATCTCGCTGGGCGGGATCGTCACGGCACAGTCGCTGCGGGTGGGCGGTGACCGCCTGGACGAGGCGATCACGACTTTCGTGCGCAAGGAGCACGGTCTCCTCATCGGCGAGCGCACCGCCGAGGACATCAAGGTCGCGATCGGCTCGGCGTGGCCGGTGCCGGGGGACGACGCGCTGGAGTCCCGGACGTTCACCGTGCGCGGACGGGAGAAGGTGCGGGGGCTTCCCAAGACGGTGGAACTGACGGTGCGTGAGGTGCGGGCGGCGCTGGACGAGCCGGTGGAGGCGATCATCGCGGCGGTGCGGACGACGCTGGAGGAGTGCCCGCCGGAGCTGTCCGGCGACGTCATGGAACACGGCATCGTCCTGACGGGCGGCGGCGCACTGCTCCCCGCCCTCGACCTGCGCATGGCATCAGCCACGGGGATCCCGGTGTTCGTGGCGGACGATCCGCTGGACAGTGTGGCGATGGGATGCGGCAAGTGCGTGGAGGACTTCGACGGGCTGGAGCGGGTGATGTCTGCGGCGTAGGGCTTTGGCGGGCGGGCGGTGCCGCCCGCGGGGGCTGCCGGCTGCCCACCCACCGTGTCCGCCCCCCTCACCGCGGGGCAATCAGGCGGGTGGGAGGGAAAGGCCCGTTCGTGGAGGCTGGCGCTGCGGGGTGAACGGGCGGGTGGGTGGGAAAGGCCTGTTCGTGGAGGCTGGCGCTGCGGGATGAACGGGCGGGTGGGAGAGAAAGGCCCGTTCGTGAAGGCTGGCGCTGCGGGGTGAACGGGCGGATGGGTGGGAGAGCTTGTGCGTGCAGGCGGCGCCGCCCGGCAAGCGTCCGGCTTCAGGCCAGCTCCCCGCCGGGCAAGCGTCCGGCTTCAGGCCAAGCTCCCCGCCGGGCAAGTCCAGGCTCAGGCCAAGTCGCCCGCCGGGAGCGTCGCCAGGACCTCGTAGGACCCTGCCCGGGGCCCCGCCCAGAAGCTGCCGCCCACCGTGCGGACCCGCTCGGCCATCCCCGCGGTGCCGGTCCCGGCGGAGACGGGTGACGAGGAAGGGCCCGCCCCGGGCAGCGCGTTGCGCACGCTCACCCGAAGGTGCCCGCCGGCCACCCGCACCCGCACATCCACCCGCTCCCCGGGCGCATGCTTCGCCGCGTTCGTCAGACACTCCTGCACCACGCGGTGCACGGCGGCCTGGCGGAGGGGCGAGAGGCGGTGGGTGGACCCGTCGACCAGGAGGTCGACCGGCGTGCCCGCGCGCTCACTGCGCTCGGCCAGTTCGGGCAGCGCGTCGAGACCCGGCGTGGGCGCCCCGTCCACGCCCCGCCGCACGATGATCTCGTTCAGCATCCGGTGCGCCGACCGCGCCGTCTCCGAGAGCTCCTCGAAGCCGTCCTCGAAGTCGCCTCCCGAGGCCCGCCGCGCGAGCACCTGCGAGCGCACACTCAGCAGCGTCAGCTCGCGGCCCACGAAGTCGTGCACGTCCCGCGCGATACGGGACCGCTCCCGCTGGACCGCGTGCAGCGCGTCCGTCTCGGCCCGCTGCGCCTGCAGCGCACGGACCAGGTCCTGGCGGTTGGCCGCGACGCCGACCCCCGCGGCGAGCACACCGATCGGCACGACCAGGCTGAGGAAGGAGCTCAGGCTGTCCCCGCGGTGCACCGGCCAGCCGGGCAGGGTGAACATCACGTACGCGAAAGCCACATAGCCGAGCACGCCGAACGTACCGGCGGGACGGCCCCGGTACCTGCCCAGGGAGTACAGCGCGAACTGGGCGAGGGTCAGCTCGTGCAGCCAGCCGACGAGCGCGAGCGCCACCGCGTACGTCACCCAGGGCACGGCACGGCGCAGCAGCAGGGAGGCGGCGCCGAGAGTGAGGACCAGGGCGGCGAGGGGGCCGTTGAGGGAGTTGTCCGCCTCGGCGAGGCCGGGGATGTCCAGGCTCATCAGGGCCAGGCAGCTCAGCGCGGTGAGAGCGTCCTGCACCCGGGGCGCACGCGCCCAGCGCCCGGCGTGACGGCGGCCCGCGGCCGCCGCCCCGCGAATCGCCTGGGCGGCGGGCAGGTCGTGCATGGATCCATCATCCAAGGTCTTTCTGCCCGAATCATCAGACTTATGACCTTTATTTCGTGAAGTGTGACACGTCGGCGTGGCGATCCCCGAAAGGCCTTCTCCGGGGGTCAAATCAGACCATGTGGTATGCCCAGAACCCCGGCCGACGGACCCGCCAGCTCCTCGGGGACGGCGCGGTCCTGCTCTGGACCGCGCTGTGGACCGGCGCCGCCGTCGTCGCCTACCGGCTGGCCTGTCTGCTCACCCGCCCCGCACCGGAGGCACCGCCCCCGCCCATCGGCGACCCCTCCCGCCTGCCCCTGGTCGGCGATCGCGTCGACGCCGCGCTGCGGGCCGCCGCGGACATCGCCGGAGCCGGGGACCCGGTGACCGTGCGCGCCGCGGTGATCGTGGGCGCCGTCGCCGTCTTCCTCGTACCCGTCGGTCTCGTGCTCAGCAGCTGGCTCCCCCGCCGTCTGCGCTGGATCCGGCAGGCCGCCGCCGCCCAGGAGCTCGCCGCGAGCTACGACGGCCGCGAGCTGCTCGCCCTGCGCGCCCTGCTGCGGCCCCTGGACGAGGTGGCGCGGACCGCGTACGAACTCCCCGACGCCACCGCGGGCAGCCTCGCCGAGGGCTGGCGCGGCGGCGACCCAGACATCATCGACGCGCTCGCCGAGGCGGAGCTGGTGCGCCTCGGCCTGCACATCGCCGAACAGGACGCGGAGGCCGGGCAGGAGACGGCCCCCGAAAACGCGACAGGGCCCATGGAACCCTGCGGTCCCATGGGCCCTGTCCCCACTGCCTGACTGAACTGTCCGGCTGAACTGCCCGACCGACTAGCCCTGCGGAAGGCCGTCCAGCTGGGCCTGCAGGCGGGCGATGTCGGCGTCCGCCTTGGTGAGGCGGCCACGGATCTTGTCGACCACGTTGTCCGGCGCCTTCGCCAGGAACGCTTCGTTGCCGAGCTTCGCCGTGGCCTGCGCCTTCTCCTTCTCGGCCGCCGCGAGGTCCTTGGCGAGGCGCTTGCGCTCCGCCGCGACGTCGATCGTGCCGGACAGGTCGAGGGCGACCGTGGCGCCCGAGACCGGCAGCGTGGCGGTGGCCGCGAAGCCCTCGCCCTCCGGCTGGAGACGCAGGAGCTGGCGGATGGCCGCCTCGTGCGGGGCGAGCGCCGTGCCGTCCAGGGAGAGCCGGGCCGGGACCTTCTGGCCCGGCTGGAGCCCCTGGTCGGCGCGGAAGCGGCGGACCTCGGTGATGACCTGCTGGAGGGTCTCGATCTCCCGCTCGGCCCCGCTGTCACGGAAGCCGCCCGGTGCGTCAGCACCAGGAACAAGCACAGCGGACGGCCACTCGGCGATCACGAGGGACTCGCGGCCGGTGAGGGTCGTCCAGAGCGTCTCCGTCACGAACGGGACGATCGGGTGGAGCAGGCGCAGCGTCACGTCGAGGACCTCGCCCAGGACACGGCCCGACACCTTCGCGGCCTCGCCGCCGCCCATGAACGTCGTCTTGGACAGCTCGACGTACCAGTCGAAGACCTCGTCCCACGCGAAGTGGAAGAGGGCGTCCGACAGCTTGGCGAACTGGTAGTCGTCGTAGAACGCGTCGACCTCGGCGACCGTCGCGTTCAGGCGGGACAGGATCCAGCGGTCCGTCGCCGAGAGCTGCTCCACGGGCGGGAGTTCGCCCTCGATCGTGGCGCCGTTCATCAGCGCGAAGCGCGTGGCGTTCCAGATCTTGTTGGCGAAGTTCCGCGAGCCCTGGACCCAGTCCTCGCCGATCGGCACGTCGACGCCGGGGTTGGCGCCGCGGGCCAGCGTGAAGCGGACGGCGTCCGACCCGTACTTGTCCATCCAGTCCAGCGGGTTGACCGCGTTGCCGAAGGACTTCGACATCTTCTTGCCGAACTGGTCGCGGACCATGCCGTGCAGCACGATCGTGTGGAACGGCGGGGTGCCGTCCATCGCGTACAGGCCGAACATCATCATCCGGGCGACCCAGAAGAAGAGGATGTCGTAGCCGGTGACCAGGACGGAGTTCGGATAGAACTTCGCCAGGCTCTCGGTCTCCTCGGGCCAGCCGAGCGTGGAGAACGGCCACAGGCCGGACGAGAACCACGTGTCCAGGACGTCGCTGTCCTGGGTCCAGCCCTCGCCGGTGGGCGCCTCGTCGTCGGGTCCGACGCAGACGACCTCGCCGTTCGGCCCGTACCAGACGGGAATCCGGTGGCCCCACCAGAGCTGGCGCGAGATGCACCAGTCGTGGAGGTTGTCGACCCAGTCGAAGTAGCGCTTCTCCATCTCCTGCGGGTGGATGGCGACCTTGCCGTCACGGACCGCGTCACCGGCGGCCTTCGCGAGGGGGCCGACCTTGACCCACCACTGCATCGACAGGCGCGGCTCGATGGTGGTCTTGCAGCGCGAGCAGTGGCCCACGGAGTGGGTGTACGGGCGCTTCTCGGCGACGATGCGGCCCTCGGCGCGCAGGGCGCCGACGATGGCGCTGCGGGCCTCCAGGCGGTCAAGGCCCTGGAAGGGGCCAGGGACCGTGATGACCGCGTGCTCGTCCATGACCGCGATGTTCGGCAGGTCGTGGCGCTGGCCGATCTCGAAGTCGTTCGGGTCGTGCGCCGGGGTCACCTTGACGGCGCCGGTGCCGAACTCGGGGTCGACGTGCTCGTCGGCCACGACGGGGATCGTGCGGTCGGTCAGCGGCAGCTTGATCTGCTTGCCGACCAGGTGCTTGTAGCGCTCGTCGTCGGGGTGGACCGCGACGGCGGTGTCGCCGAGCATCGTCTCGGCACGGGTGGTGGCGACGACGATGGTCTCGTCACCCTCGCCGTACTTCATCGAGACGAGCTCGCCGTCGTCGTCCTGGTACTCGACCTCGATGTCCGAGATCGCCGTCAGACAGCGCGGGCACCAGTTGATGATGCGCTCGGCGCGGTAGATCAGCTCGTCGTCGTAGAGCTTCTTGAAGATGGTCTGGACGGACTGGGAGAGGCCCTCGTCCATCGTGAACCGCTCGCGCGACCAGTCGACGCCGTCGCCGAGGCGGCGCATCTGCCCGGAGATCTGGCCGCCGGACTCGTCCTTCCACTGCCAGACGCGCTCGATGAACTCCTCGCGGCCCAGGTCGTGGCGGGACTTGCCCTCCTTGGCGAGCTCGCGCTCCACGACGTTCTGCGTGGCGATGCCGGCGTGGTCCATACCCGGCTGCCACAGCGTCTCGAAGCCCTGCATGCGCTTGCGGCGGGTGAGGGCGTCGATGAGCGTGTGCTCGAAGGCGTGGCCCAGGTGCAGGGAGCCCGTGACGTTCGGCGGCGGGATGACGACGGTGTACGGGGGCTTCTCGCTCGCCGCGTCGGCGGAGAAGTAGCCGCGTTCTACCCAGCGCTCGTACAGCGTCCCCTCTACCTCGGCCGGCGCGTACTGGGTCGGCAGTTCGGTGATGGGCGCTGAATTCTGCTGCTGAGTGTTCTCGGTCACCGGGCCAGTTTAGAGGTGTCACAGACCCGTCCCGAAACCGGATTCTTGAGTAACGGTTGCGGCCCGGTGCCCCATGGCGCTCCGGCGTCGGTCAGGATGTCGGCATCACATAAGCGTTCGGAGGGGAACCCACGCGATGAGCTACAACCAGCCTGGCCCGTACGGCGGGCAGCAGCCCCAGCAGCCCGGTCCGTACGGGCAGCAGCCGGGTCAGCCTGGCCCCTACGGCCAGCAGCCGCAGGCACCGCAGCCCGGATACGGCTACCCCCAGCAGCCGCCGCAGGGCGTCCCTCCGCAGCAGGGCGGCTACAGCCAGCCGCAGCAGCCGGGTCCGTACGACATGAACCAGCAGGGCGGCCCGTACGGGCAGGTCCCGCCGCCTCCGCCCGCGGGGGGCGGCAGCGGCAAGAAGACCGGCCTCATCATCGGCGCGGTCGTGGCACTCGTCGCGATCGGCGGCGGTGTGTGGTGGTTCACGGCGGGCAAGGACGACAGCTCCTCGTCGGCGGGCAACGCGGCGGTGTCGGACGACGGGGCGCACAAGCTGGTCACGCCCGAGACGGTGCTCTCCGAGTACAAGAAGCAGGCGTCGACCGGTGACGGCTTCAACGACGACGACATGAAGCGGGCCGAGAAGGACGGCGTCAAGAACGGCACGCCCGTCGACGCCGAGTACCAGTCGGGCGACAAGAGCAACCCGCTGGCGCAGAAGATGATCAAGTTCATGGGCGTCTACGGCGAGATCGACAACCCGTCCAAGGTGGTCGACGGGATGTTCGACAAGATGAAGACGGAGTCCGAGAAGGAGGACGCCTCCACCTCCACCGGCAAGCTCATCGGCAGCCCGAAGAGCTTCGACGCGGACGGCGCGGTCCTCAAGTGCCAGGAGACGGAGGTCAAGGGCGGCGGCTCCGGGCCGAAGTCCATCCGCATGCCCGTCTGCATCTGGGGCGACAACAGCACGCTCGGCATCGTGATCCCGGTCGACATGGCGTCCGCCATGACCGGCAAGGGCGCCTCGCTCGGGGACGCCGCGGACACGGCGACGAAGCTCCGCAAGGAAGTCCGCGTCAAGGCCTGACGCCCTGACGGGCGCGACGTCGCGCACAGCAGCCCCGGTCGCTTCGGCCGGGGCTGCTTCCGTCAGGATGTCGGGATCACATAAGCGCACTCAGGGGGAACCCGCACATGAGCTACAACCAGCCCGGTCCGTACGGCGGCCAGCAGCCCCAGCAGCCGGGCCCCTACGGCCAGCAGCCTCAGCAGCCCGGCCCCTACGGTCAGCCGCCGCAGGCACCCCAGCCCGGCTACGGCTACCCGCCGCAGGGCGTGCCGCCGCAGCAGCCGGGTCCTTACGGCCAGCAGCAGGCCCCGTACGGGCAGCAGCCGCAGGCTCCCTACGGGCAGGTCCCGCCGCCGCCTCCGCAGGGCGGCGGCAAGAAGACCGGCGTCATCGTCGCCGCCGTGGTCGCGGTCGTCGCGGTCGCCGTGGGTGGCTACTTCGTCCTCGCGGGCGGTGACGACAAGGGCGGCAGCGGCAAGAAGGGCGGTTCCTCGTCGGTGGCGGGCGGCGGCTCCGGGGTCCAGGACGACGGGCCGCACAAGCTGATCACGCCGGAGACGGTCCTCACCGACTACAAGAAGGGCGAGGACGGCGCCACCGAGAGCGGCATGAGCTCCAGCGACGTCAGGGAAGCCGAGAAGCACGGCGTGAAGAACGCCAAGGACGTAGCGGGCCAGTACCAGTCGGGGTCCAAGGACAACCCGCTGTCGCAGAAGATCCTGCAGTTCAACGGCGTCTACGGCGACATAGCGGACCCGGAGAAGGTCGTGGACGCGATGTTCGGCGAGGCGGAGAAGAACGCCCAGGAAGGCGCCAGCAGCACCAGCAGCGGCGAGAAGATGACGCTGGTCGGCAGCCCCAAGTCGTACAGCCCCGCCGGGCTCGACGGCGCGGTGCTCAAGTGCCAGGAGATGAAGCTCGACTTCGGCTCGTCGACGTCGGCCGGCAGCAGCCAGGGCCCGAGCGAGATGTCGATGGCCACCTGCATCTGGGGTGACAACAGCACGCTCGGCATCGTGATCACCACAGACGTGGCGAACGCGATGGGCGGCAAGAGCGCCGACCTCGACGAGGCCGCGGAGAAGACCGCCAAGTTCCGCAAGGAAGTCCGCGTCAAGCTCTGACGGCAGCGCGGTACAGCACCACATGAGAGGGGCGCCCGGCGATCGAATCGCCGGGCGCCCCTTTCGCGTACGTCACGTAGTCCTGGAAGCTACGCGGACTTCATCTCGCCCGTCCCCGGGCCCCGCGCGTCACGCGGCACCAGGGTCGGGTTCACGTTCGAGTGGACGACGTCCGCCGTGATGACCACGCGGGCCACGTCCTTGCGGGACGGGACCTCGTACATCACCGACTGGAGGACCTCCTCCATGATGGCGCGCAGGCCGCGCGCGCCGGTCTGGCGCAGGATCGCCTGGTCGGCGATGGCCTCGAGCGCCTCGCGCTCGAAGTCCAGCTCCACGCCGTCGAGTTCGAACAGGCGCTGGTACTGCTTCACGAGTGCGTTGCGCGGCTCCACCAGGATCTGGAGCAGGGCCTCGCGGTCCAGGTTGTGGACCGAGGTGATCACGGGGAGGCGGCCGATGAACTCCGGGATCATCCCGAACTTCACCAGGTCCTCCGGCATGATGTCCTCGAACCGGTCCTTCTCCTGCAGCTCGCGCTTGGAGTGGATCGTGGCGCCGAAGCCGATGCCCTTCGCGCCCGCCCGCGACTCGATGATCTTCTCGAGGCCGGCGAAGGCGCCGCCCACGATGAAGAGCACGTTCGTCGTGTCGATCTGGATGAACTCCTGGTGCGGATGCTTGCGGCCGCCCTGCGGGGGCACCGAAGCCGTCGTGCCTTCCAGGATCTTGAGCAGGGCCTGCTGGACGCCTTCTCCCGAGACATCGCGCGTGATCGAAGGGTTCTCGCTCTTGCGGGCGACCTTGTCGATCTCGTCGATGTAGATGATGCCCGTCTCGGCCTTCTTGACGTCGTAGTCAGCGGCCTGGATGAGCTTCAGGAGGATGTTCTCGACGTCCTCGCCGACATAGCCCGCCTCCGTGAGCGCCGTCGCGTCAGCGATGGCGAACGGGACGTTCAGCATGCGGGCGAGCGTCTGCGCGAGCAGCGTCTTGCCGGAACCGGTCGGGCCGAGCAGCAGGATGTTGGACTTCGCGAGTTCGATCGCGTCGTCACGGCCCTGTGCGCCGCCGGTCTCCCCGGCCTGGACCCGCTTGTAGTGGTTGTAGACCGCTACCGAGAGGGCCTTCTTCGCGGGCTCCTGGCCCACGACGTACCCCTCGAGGAACTCGTAGATCTCGCGAGGCTTGGGGAGTTCCTCCCAGCGCACCTCGCTCGTCTCCGCGAGCTCTTCCTCGATGATCTCGTTACAGAGGTCGATGCACTCATCGCAGATGTACACACCGGGACCTGCGATGAGCTTCTTGACCTGCTTCTGACTCTTCCCGCAGAACGAGCACTTGAGCAGATCGCCGCCGTCACCGATGCGTGCCACGAGGTGCTTCCCCTTCGCCTGGGAGACGCCACGTTCAGCGACTCCTGGTGCCTCATATCTGACGGTACCTTGCCCGGCCCCCCGTTCGGGCCCCCCTTGGCACGGTTCACTTTGACGTGAACCGTGCCAGGGAACGGCAGATGCTACAGCCCCTGCGTCAGACGACCGACGAGTTGTTCATCTTCCGAGTGGAGATGATCTGGTCGATCAGGCCGTACGCCAGCGCGTCCTCGGCCGTGAGGATCTTGTCGCGCTCGATGTCGTCGCGGATCTTCTCGATCGGCGTCGTGGAGTGCTTGGCCAGCATCTCCTCGAGCTGCGCGCGCATCCGGAGGATTTCGTTCGCGGCGATCTCCAGGTCGGAGACCTGACCGCGGCCCGTCTCGCTGTAGGGCTGGTGGATCAGTACACGGGCGTTCGGGAGCGCCATGCGCTTGCCCGGCGTACCCGACGCGAGGAGCACGGCGGCGGCCGAGGCGGCCTGGCCCATGCAGACGGTCGAGACGTCCGGCTTCACGAACTGGATCGTGTCGTAGATGGCCGTGAGGGCCGTGAACGAGCCGCCGGGGCTGTTGATGTAGATGGAGATGTCACGGTCCGGGTCCATCGACTCCAGGCACAGGAGCTGCGCCATGACGTCGTTGGCGGACGCGTCGTCGATCTGCACGCCGAGGAAGATCACGCGCTCCTCGAAGAGCTTCGCGTACGGGTCGTACTCGCGCACGCCCTGCGAGGTGCGCTCGACGAAGCGCGGGATGACGTAGCGGGATTCGGCGGAGGGGCCGGTGTACTCGGCGGAGGCGCCGCTGTACTCGGCCTGGGTGCGCTCGTAGAGGCCGCTGCCGGGGTAGTTCTTCATCTCTGTAGGTCTCCTGAGGAGCGTGGGCTGTGTCGGCTTCGGAGGGCTGAGCGGTGGGCTCAGGCTCCGGTGCCGCCGCCGCCCGGCATGCTGGCCGCGTTGGGCATGATGTCGTCGATGAGGCCGTACGCCTTGGCCTCTTCCGGGTCGAACCAGCGGTCACGGTCCGAGTCGTGCGTGACCTGCTCGACGGTCTGACCCGTGTGGAACGCGGTGAGATCGGCCATCTTCTTCTTGGTCAGAAGGAGACGCTCGGCATGGATCTTGATGTCCGACGCGGAGCCCGCGAGTCCCGCGGAGGGCTGGTGGATCAGGATCTCGGCGTTCGGCAGCGCGAAGCGCTTGCCGGGGGTGCCGGCGCTGAGCAGGAACTGGCCCATCGAGGCCGCCATGCCCATCGCGATCGTCACCACGTCGTTCTGGATGTACTGCATGGTGTCGTAGATCGCCATGCCGGCCGTGATGGATCCACCAGGGCTGTTGATGTAAAGGAAAATGTCCTTGTCCGGCTCTGCGGCAAGGAGCAGCAGCTGCGCGGTGATCTTGTTGGCGATGTCGTCGTCCACGGCCTGGCCGAGGAAGATGATCCGCTCGTTGAGCAGCCGGTTGTAGACCTGGTCGCCGAGGCCACCACCGATGGAGGGGTCGCCGGCGGCGGAGGGCATCAGATTCGTCACGTATCCACCTGCTCGTCTTACGACGGCGCCGGGCCGTCTCACGTCTTCTTCTGAGGCTAGGGACCCCGCGTGCTCGCCGCTCCGGGGCGGCTTCGGGGACTCCCCTGCCCTCGTATTCATGGACCCTAACGCTCAGCCCCCTCCGGGGAATCCCGCAAAGGTGACTGTTCGCTGTGAGCGCAGGTTCTGGCGAGGCGCCTCGTCAGGGCCGCCGGGGTGCCCCGTCAGGGGCGCGGGGACTGCACGGCCCGCCCCGGGGCCGCAGGCGCGTCTGCCGCGGCGTGCCCCACGGCGGGTGCGGCTCGTACCTGGTTGCTCGCGCAGTTCCCCGCGCCCCTAAAGCACCGGGCCCCAGGGACTGGTGTCCCTGGGGCCCGGCATGCGCTCAGTGAAGCGAGGCAGCTCAGGCCTCGGTCTTCTCCTCGGCGGAGTCGGACGCCTCGGTCTGCTCACCCTCGGCGGCAGCCGTCTCGTCCTCCTCGTCGTCGAGGTCCACGACCTCGCCGTTCGTGTCCTTGACCGTCGCGGCCTCCACGACGACCGCGAGGGCCTTGCCGCGGGCGACCTCGCCGACCAGCATCGGGACCTGACCGCCTTCGACGACGGCCTGGGCGAACTGGTCGGGGGACATGCCGGAGGACTGCGCGCGACGCATGAGGTGCTCGGTGAGCTCCTCCTGGTTCACGTTCAGCTTCTCCTTGTTGACGAGTTCGTCGAGGACGAACTGCGTCTTGATGCCCTTCTCGGCCTGCTCCTTGGTCTCGGCGTCGAACTCTTCCTCGGTCTTGCCCTGGATCTCCAGGTACTTCGCGAGGTCGAGGCCCATCTGGCCGAGCTGGTGGTTCACCAGGTTGTGCTTGCGGGTCTCGATCTCGTCCGCGAGGAGCTTCTCGGGGACGGGGACCTCGACCAGCTCGAGCAGCTTCTCCAGGACGCGCTCCTGGGCCTGGGTCGCCTGGTCGTACTGCTTCATGTTCTCGAGGCGCTTGCGGCTGTCGGCCTTGACCTCGTCGAGGGTGTCGAACTCCGACGCGAGCTGCGCGAAGTCGTCGTCGAGCTCCGGCAGTTCACGGGCGGCGACCTGGGTGACCTTGACGGTCACCTCGGACTCCTTGCCCGCGGCGGAGCCGCCCTTGAGCTCGGAGGTGAAGGTGGCCTCGCCACCGGCCTCCAGGCCCTTCACGGCCTCGTCGATGCCCTCGAGGAGCTCGCCGGAGCCGATCGTGTACGAGACGCCGGACGCGACGCCGTCCTCCAGGACCTCGCCCTCGACCTTGGCCTCCAGGTCCAGCGTCACGACGTCGCCATCCTCGGCGGCACGCTCGACCGGCGAGGTGGACGCGAAGCGCTCACGGAGCTCCTCGACGGCCTTCTCGACGTCTTCGTCGCTGACCTCGACGGCGTCGACCTCGACCTCGATGCCCGAGTAGTCCGGGATCTCGATCGCGGGACGGATGTCGACCTCAGCGGTGAAGTTGAGGGTCTCGTTGTCCTTCAGCTCGGTGATGTCCACCTCGGGCTGGCCCAGGACGTTGAGCTCGGCCTCGTTCACGGCCTCGGTGTAGAACTTCGGGAGCGCGTCGTTGACGGCCTCTTCGAGGACGGCGCCACGGCCGAACCGCTGGTCGATGACTCGGGCCGGGATCTTGCCCTTGCGGAAGCCCTTCACCGTGACCTGCTGGTTGATCTTCTTGTAGGCCGCGTCGAGGCTTTCCTTGAGCTCCTCGAAGGGCACCTCAACAGTGAGCCGAACCCGGGTCGGGTTCAGGGTCTCCACGGCGCTCTTCACGGTTCGGTCTCCTTGGGGCTGACTTCTTGGGATTGAGCCCGGCTCAGAGACACACGGGCACACAGCTTGCATAGTAACGGCAAGCGGGAGCCGACCCACAATGCGATCTTGTGAGGGAGATCTTGCTGGTCGGGGTGGCGGGATTTGAACCCACGGCCTTCCGCTCCCAAAGCGGACGCGCTACCAAGCTGCGCCACACCCCGTCGGTGCGACACGTAGGGTACATGCCCGCAGGCAGTGCGGCGCCCGCTTAATCGCGAGTACGTACGGGGTGTGCGGAGAGGGCGTCCGACCCGCTACGATGCTTGCCGTGCCGCGGTCGCTGACCAGCAGCGTCCTGGATGGACTGCGGCGCGAGCCATGCGGGTGTAGCTCAATGGTAGAGCCCTAGTCTTCCAAACTAGCTACGCGGGTTCGATTCCCGTCACCCGCTCTCTGTGGCCTCAGGCCCGGTTCCTCGGAACCGGGCCTGAGGCATTTTCGCGTTCCGCCGCCCGTGCCCTCTCTGGGTGACCCCACCTGCACGGCAGTGCGCACACAGCCGCGTACGCACTGCCGCCGTGGGTGCCGCTCAGAAGCTGATCGAGTTGATGGTCTCGGCCACCTGGTTGAGGAAGCGGTTTATGGAGGGGGCCATTCCGGTTGAGGCGAGGAAGAACCCGAAGAGCACCGCGACGATGGCGGGCCCCGCTTTGATCGATCCACCGCGGATCAGCACGATGAGGATGATCGCCAACAGCAACACCACTGACAGCGAAATGGCCACACTGATCACACCCTAGGTCGGTCTCTCCCCGGCCCGGGGGGTACGACCCCGCACACCCCCGCCAGGACCATCGTGCCACCAACGCGCCTTCCGTATGCGGCAGGTGACACATCGTCGGCCAAGGCCTCCGGCGCCCGGCGGTGGACCCGGCGCGCGCGTCCACCCTTGGGGCACATGAACCCCGCACCCCCGCACGGCAATTCGAAGCCCGCGCGTGGCCACTAATTCGGCTTGATCGTTTCCATCGCCACACAACTCGTTCGCCAGAAATTCGAATTGTTGCCGGGCGCACATCATCGGTTCCACAAAGAACCAATCAATCGGACATTTCACCAGAGTCGCCTGCGGGCGTTATGCAACGTTTAAGGGGGATGAGTTGTGACGTACCGGACATTCATCCTGTCGTATCGACGGTGAATCGACCGTGACAGGAGGTAAATCCCCCTGTCCACTCCGATGATTTCTGGGTACTCGGACCTCAATAGCCCTGGTCCGTCTGTGATTGAGCTGACAGGCGAGTTGGGGGTTTTACGAATACACACAAGCGACGCTAGGGTGCCTCAGATGTTCCACGCTGCCACCATCCCCGCAAGCGCAGTGCGGTCCAGGATCGTCTCACCGAGCTCTTGGTGGGAGGGCCTGTGACGAACTCGGTTCAACCGCACGGCCGCCACCGGGCGCCGCTCCCCCCGGCACACGTGCCCGCGGACGGAGTTCCAGGCCCCCGCGCCCCCCAGTCCACCATGGCCGCGACCGTTCCCCACGCCCCGGCCGGCCCCATCGCTCGCCCCGGCTCGACGAGCCCCTCCGGCCCCACGGGCCACTCCGCTCCCACGGGCAGACCCGCATCCACGGGTCAACCCGCAAAGCAGCGCGACGCGTTCTTCGACAACGCCAAGTACCTGGCGATCGTCCTGGTCGCGATGGCGCACTCCTGGGAGCCGCTGACCGACGGGAGTCGCAGCGCGGAAGCGCTGTACATGACCGTCTACACGTTCCACATGCCGGCGTTCATCCTGATCTCCGGCTACTTCTCACGCAGCTTCGACATGCGGTCCGACCGGCTCAAGCGCCTGGTGACCGGCGTCGCCGTGCCGTACGTCATCTTCGAGGTGGCGTACACCCTCTTCAAGCGCTACGCGGACAACGATCCGACGCAGCCGATCAGTCTGCTCGACCCCTGGTACCTCACCTGGTTCCTGGTCGCGCTCTTCGTCTGGCGGCTGACGACCCCGCTGTGGAAACTGGTCCGCTGGCCGATTCCGCTCGCGCTCGGTGTCGCGGTGCTCGCCTCGGTCTCGCCGGACATCGGTGACGACCTCGATCTGCAGCGCGTGCTGCAGTTCCTGCCGTTCTTCGTGCTCGGCCTCTTCTTGAAGCCCGAGCACTTCCAGCTCGTGCGGCGCCGTGAGGTGCGGCTGCTCTCCATCCCGATCTTCGCGAGCGCGCTGCTCCTCGCGTACTGGGCCGCTCCCCGTATGACGTCGGCCTGGTTCTACCGCCGGGACAGCGCACAGGAGTTGGGTGCGCCGTGGTGGGCCGGTGTCGTGATGACGCTGGCGCTGTTCGGCTGCTCGGCCATCCTGACCGCGTGCTTCTTCGCGTGGGTTCCGCGCCGGAAGATGTGGTTCACGGTGCTCGGCGCGGGCACGCTGTACGGCTACCTGCTGCACGGCTTCCTCGCCAAGGGCTCGCGTTTCTGGGGCTGGTTCGACAACTACGAGTGGATGCACACGCCGGTCGGTCAGGTGATCGTGACGCTGGTGGCCGCGGCTGTGGTGACGCTTCTCTGTACGCCTCCGGTGCAGCGGATGTTCCGCTTCGCCATGGAGCCGAAGATGGAGTGGGCGTTCAAGCGGGATGCCGCGGCGCTGGCCCGGGAGCGGGCCAAGTCCTCTTCGTAGCCGGTTCATGTTCGTAGCCGGTTCAACACCGGGTCACCGGGCGGGGTTCAGCCCGGTGACCCGATGCCCAACAGGGCGCGCATGTTGGCGTACTTGGCCGTGAGGCGAGTGCGGGTCGGCCCGTCCAGCTCTGCCAGACGGGCCGGATTCGCGTTGTGGGCCAGGTCCGCCTCCTTGACCAGGCGGGCACCGGGGGTCGCGAGGATGCGCCGGGCGTACGTCTCCGGCTCCTCCCCCGGGTGCTTCGTCAGGGCCCGGACGATGTCCTTCGTGTACGGGGTCAGGGCCGCTGTCTCCAGCCACCGCTCGCTCAGGGCGTGGTCCTCGATCGCGTCGTGCAGCCAGGCCGCGGCGATCTGTTCCGGTGAGCCGCCCCGGGACCGCACGCCGTCCGCCACGGCCCGCAGATGCTCCGTGTAGGGGCGGCCCGCCTTGTCCCGCTGGGTGGCGTGCGCCTCGCGGGCGATGGCTTCCACTTCCGCGAGGGGCAGCGTGTCGCTGGGGTTCATGCGGACATTCTTACGTCCTCGGCTCCTTCAGTGCCGCCCTCGCCGGCAGCGCCGTGGCCGCGAGGCCGAGGGCCAGGGTCGCCGCCACGAACGATCCGTACAGCAGCGGCGGGATGTACGGCGGCTCCCCCGTCAGGCCGTTCATCATGGGGACCAGCGTGGCCAGTGCGATCGCCGAGCCGATCACGATGCCCGCGCAAGCGACCAGGAGCGCCTCCCACCGGACCATCACCATCACCTGGCGCCGGGTCGAGCCGATCAGGCGCAGCGTGCCGAGTTCACGACGGCGGTCAAGGACCGTCATCACCAGGGTGTTGACCGCGGCGATCGCCGCGAATCCGCCGAGGACGGCCGCCATCACCGCGTTCGCCCAGGCGTTGACCGCACGGTCCGTGGACTGGGCGGTGGCGTAGCCGTCGCGGTCCCGGAGGGCGCCGAGCGCGCTGAGGTCTCGCGGGGCCTTGCCCTTCGTCCAGATCTCCGAGGAGAAGGACGAGGTCACGTGCTGCTTCAGGTCCGCCGCGGGGAGCGTGACCTGGGAGAGGCCAAGACCCCGGTCGTACGTGGCCACCACCTTGGGAGACGCCTTCGTGCCGTCGGGCATGCGCAGGGCGAGGCGCTCGCCGGTCTTCACGTGCGCGGACTCCGCGAGCTTCGCGTCGACGGCGATCTCCCCCTTGCCGAACGAGGCCATCGTGCCCGTCCTGACGCCCAGGTCCTGGACCCTGGCCAGGTCACGGGACGAGCCCGTCACGCCCTGCGTCGACGCCGACTCCAGCCAGCGGTCGCCGCCCGAGCCCAGCGGCACCAGGACGGAGGTCTTGAGGAGGCCCACGGCCGAGGTGACTCCCGGAGCCTGCCCGGCCTTCGTCACCCCGTCGGCGGTGACTCCCGCACCCGAGGCGGAGACGATGTGGTCCGCGGTGATGCCGTCGCGCTGCTGGTCGGACGCCACCCGTTCCTCGCTGGTGTGCATGAAGACGAGGGTCGATGAGAACGCCATCGCGAGCACGATGGGGGTGATCGCCGAGGCCAGACGGCGGGCGTTCGTACGGGAGTTGGCCGCCGCGAGCGAGGCGGACGGGCCCGCGCCGCGCAGCGGGAGTCCGAACAGGGCCGCGCAGCCGCGGGCGACCAGCGGGCCGAGCAGGGCCACGGCGAGCATGAACAGCATGACGATGCCGAGCGCCACGTTGGCCGCGTCGTCACCGGTCAGGGAGGAGGCGATCCCGGCGAGCACACAGCCGCCGACGGCCGCCGCGATCCCCAGCGGCGTACGGATCCAGCCGAAGCGCAGGCGTTCCACGGAGGATTCGCTCAGCGCCTGGCCCGGCCTGATGCGGGAGGGGCGGCGGGCCGCCGCGTAGCCGGAGACCAGGGCGGTGACCACGGCGACGCCGACGGCCGAGACGAGCGGGATGAACGAGACCGAGAGGTCCAGGGCCTCGGGGATCGCACCCTTGTCCTTCAGTTGGCCGAACCACCAGCGGGCGAGGCCGATTCCGGGCAGCACGCCGACCGCTCCCGCGAGGGGCGCGACGAGCAGGGACTCCGTGGCGATGGTGCGGCGGATCTGCCGGGGCGTCGTGCCGATGGCCCGAAGCAGCGCGTACTCACGGGCACGCTGGCCGACGGAGAGCGCCACGGTGCCGGCGGCGGTGAACATGGCGACCAGGGCGGCGATCCCGCCGAAGGAGCCGCCGAGACCGGTGAGCATCTCCTGGGCATAGGCGAGTTCGGAGCCCTCGGCCTCGCTGCGGTCGTCACCGGTGTGGACGTCGGCCTTCTTGCCGACGGCGTGCGCCACCTGGGACGTGAGGGCGGCGGCCGTGACGCCGTCCTTGGGCAGGACGGCGATGGCGTCGACGCGGCCCGGGTGGCCGGAGAGGCGTACGGCATCGGAGTCGGTGAACCAGGCGGTGGGCGCGCCCTGTTGGCCTCGTACGGTGCCGGAGATCCGGAAGTCGCGCGGTCCGTCCGCCGTGGTCAGCGTGGTGTGCTCGCCGACGGACGCGCCGGGTGCGGCGAGGACGACCTCGCCCGCATGCGGGGCGCGGCCCGCGGTCAGCTTCTCGCCGGTGAAGGCGGTGGAGCCCCAGCCGTGCGCGGTGACGCTCTTGCCGCCGGACTGCACCGGGAAGGTGACGTCCGCGACGGCGGTGCGCGCTCCGGGCACTGAACCGGCCTTCGCCACCAGGGAGTCGTCGATCCGGGCGCGGTCGGGCAGCGGGGTGTTCGACTCGGAGCGGCTGTCGCCGCTGCCCGTGACGAAGTGGGCCGTCTGGGACGCGGCGGCCACCACGGGGGCGCCCGCGTACCGGGTGGGCGGCACCGAGGCGCGCACCCCTGTCTCCAGGAGGATGCCGCAGGCGGACACGATCAGCGCGGCCATCATCAGGGCGACGAACGTGCCCACGAAGGCTGCGGGCTTGAAACGGATCGCGGCGCGGGCGAGGCCGTTGGGCATCAGGGTTCTCCGGAGTCGGTGAAGGGGCGGGGCACGAGTGCGGCTAGGCCGCCGCTGTCGCGTACGCCGGTGCGGTGAGCGTCGTCATGCGGGCCGCGATCTGTGCCGCGGATGCCCTCTCCAGGCGGTCCACGATCGCGCCGTCGGCGAGGAAGAGCACCCGGTCCGCGTAGGCCGCGGCGGCGGGGTCGTGGGTGACCATGACGACCGTGGCGCCCATGCCGTCGACGGCCGAGCGGAGCAGGGTGAGGATCTCGGCGGCCGTGGTGGTGTCCAGGGCGCCGGTCGGCTCATCGGCGAAGATCACGTCCGGGTTCGTGACCAGGGCGCGGGCGATCGCGACGCGCTGCTGCTGCCCACCGGAGAGCTCGCCGGGGCGGCGCTTGTGCTTGTCGCCGCCGAGGCCGACGCGCTGGAGCAGGTCGGCGGCCCTGCGGCGGTCGGGGCGGTGGCCCGCGAGGCGCATCGGCAGGACGACGTTCTGCTCGACGGTCAGCGAGGGAAGCAGGTTGAACGCCTGGAAGACGAAGCCGAGGCGGGTGCGGCGCAGGGCGGTCAGCTTGTTCTCGCTCATGGACGTGATCTCCGTGCCGCCCAGGTGCACCGTGCCCTCGGTGGGCCTGTCGAGTCCGGCCGCGCACTGCAGGAAGGTGGACTTGCCGGAGCCCGAGGGGCCCATGACGGCGGTGAAGCTGCCGCGCTCCAGGGCGAGGTCGATGCCGCTGAGGGCGTGCACGGCGCCGGAGCCCCTGCCGTACCTGCGGCGCACGCCGCGCAGTTCGACGGCCCGGTCGGAGCCGCGGGGTGCCTCGCCGGGCATCGGGGGCATCGGCGGCACGGGGGATCCCCCGGACCCCTCGCCCGCTTCGGATCGCTTCTTGCGCCGCAGCCCCATGACCGATTCCGCCTTCCGTAGGTGATGCCTCGAACGTACGGATTCGGGGGCTCTGTGGACCATGAGGTTCCCCGGCGAATCGGGGGTGGGGGTATCCCCCGCAGCGAGGGGATGTCCGCCCCACACATCCGCCCCACGGGGGCGCCGCCACATCGTTTGGTAAGCTAACTATTGACGCGTTCTTGACGCTCCCTTTGCCATTCATGTGCGGTGGGTGCGTCGCAGACCACCAGGAGGAACGGGCCCATCGGACACGCAGACACCCTGATAGCCATGGGCGGCGCCTTTCTCGCCGCCGCCGTGCTCGCCCGCGTGGGCGGCCGCATCGGACTCCCCACCATTCCGCTCTTCATCCTGGCCGGGATCCTCCTCGGCCCTCACACTCCCGGCGTGGTCCTGCTCTCCGACCCCCACGACCTGGAGATGCTCTCGGCGCTCGGCCTGGTGCTGCTGCTCTTCTACCTGGGCCTCGAGTTCCACATGGACGACCTCAAGACGGGCGGCCGCAAGATGGCCCTCGCCGGAGGGACGTATCTCGCGCTGAACGTCGGCGCGGGCCTCGGCTTCGGATTCGCCCTCGGCTGGGGCACCTCCGAGGCTCTGGTCCTCGCCGGAGTGCTCGGCATCTCGTCGTCGGCGATCGTCACCAAGGTGCTCGTCGACACCGGCAGGCTCGGCAACCCGGAGACCAAGCCGATCCTCGGCATCATCGTCGTCGAGGACATCTTCCTGGCGCTCTACCTCGCGGCGCTGCAACCCGTCCTGTCCGGCGCCGACAGCCTCGCGGCGGCCGTCATGGACGGCGGCAAGGCGTTCGGCTTCCTGCTGCTGCTCGCCCTCGTGGCGCGCTTCGGCACGAAGGTCGTGGGGCGGCTCATGGACACCCGGGACGACGAGCTGCTCGTCATCTCCTTCCTCGGGGCCGCGGTCTTCGTCGCCGGGGTCTCGGAGTGGTTCGGGGTCGCGGACGCGATCGGCGCCTTCATGGTCGGTCTGATGGTGGGCAGCACGGCGTCCGGCGAGCGCGTCCGCAAGCTCGTGCACCCGCTGCGGGACGCGTTCGGGGCGATCTTCTTCTTCGGCTTCGGTCTCTCCATCGACCCGGGCGACCTGCCCATGGTGCTCTGGCCGGTGCTCGCCGCCGTGGCGGTGACGCTGCTCATGAACGTCCTCGCCGGACTCGGTGCGGCGCGGATCTACGGCTTCGGGGCGGGCCCCGCGGCGAACATCTCCACCACCCTGCTCGCGCGCGGCGAGTTCGCCCTGATCCTGGCGACCATGGCGGCCACCGCGGGCCTCGACGAACGGCTCTCCCCGTTCATCGCCGGGTACGTGCTGCTGCTCGCGGTGCTCGGACCGCTGGCGGCGGGACGCTCGCAGTGGCTGGCCCGGATCCTGCCGGGCGGGCGCGATCCCCTACCGGAGCCGGAGCCCGAGCTGTCAGGCGCTCGCTGACGGCTCCCGGCAGATCAGGAGCAGCGCCCGGTCGTCGTTGACGTCCTTCGCGACCGCCTCGATCAGATGCCACGCGGCGCCGTGGAAGCCGCCCGCCACATAGCGGTCGGCTTCCCCGGTGAGGCGGTCGATGCCCTCGCTGATGTCGCGTTCGGAGGTCTCGACGAGTCCGTCCGTGAACAGCATCAGGACGTCGCCGGGACGCAGGGAGCCCTTCACCGGGTCGAACTGCGCCCCGTCGTACACCCCAAGGAGCGGTCCCTCGGCGGCCTTCTGCTCCCAGCGGCCGCTGCCCGCGCTCAGCTGGAGGCCCGGCGGGTGGCCCGCCGTGAAGAGTTCGTAGTCGCCGCTCTCCAGGTCGAGGACCAGATGGATCGAGGTCGCGAAGCCCTCGTCCCAGTCCTGGCGCAGGAGGTAGCCGTTGGCCGCGGTCAGGAACGCGTGCGGCGGGAGCGAGCCGAGCAGTCCGCCGAAGGCTCCCGACAGGAGCAGGGCGCGGGAGCCCGCGTCCATGCCCTTGCCGGAGACGTCCGTGAGGACGACCTCCAGGGTGCGGCCGCCGTTCGTGCGGGCCGCGACCACGAAGTCCCCGGAGAACGACTGGCCGCCGGCGGGCCGCAGGGCCATCTCCCGGTGCCAGCCGCGAGGAAGCTTCGGCAGCTTGCTCTGTACGCGGATGCGTTCGCGCAGGTCGAAGAGCATCGTTCCGCCGCCGCGCCACGGCACGCCGACCCGGCTGCGGAACTGGGCGATGATCAGCCCGAAGAATCCGCAGGCCGCGACGACCAGGACCACGCCGGGCGTGACCCGCGAGGGCCCTTGTGTGTACGGGCCGAGCTGGACGGACTCCACGATGAGCGCGGCGGCGGCCGTCGCGTACAGGCCGAGCAGGCTGGAGGGCCGCAGGAGCAGGCCGCCGGCCACGATGGGCAGGACGAGCGCGGAGGGCGCGAACCACACGTTGTTGACGATGGTGAAGAAGGTGATCACCGGGATGGTGACGAGCAGGCCCGCGAGCGCGACCCAGTCCGAGCCGTCGCCCCTGAAGTAGTCGACCCCGGATTTGCGCAGCCCTATGCGAGCCCGGTGGATCCGCTTCTTCATCCGGGCTGTAAACGTCTCGGCTTCCGCTCGCCTGCCTGCCATTGCTCCCGGACCCTATCCACCGGGCCAGGCACTTCGCACGGGAGGTGCCTGTTGTCCCCCGACAGGGGCATGCTGTCAGCTCGCGTAAATCCTGTCGCTCCGTCCGCTTCACCCTGGTAGGCATGGCATATGACGACGGAAATGCGGGAGTTGTGCCAGGAAGACTGGGACGAGTACTACGGGACCCTGGAGCTCGCCTTCGGCGGCGTCGCCGAGGCGAAGGAGGAGCACGAGCTCTGGAACGCGCTGACCGAGTTCGACCGCTTCTTCGGCACCTGGGAGGGCACGACCTGCGTCGGGACGACGGGAGCGTTCAGCTTCCGCCTCTCCGTGCCGGGCGGCTCCCTGGTGGACGCGGCCGGTGTGACGATGGTCAGCGTCGCGGCGACGCACCGGCGGCGGGGCATCCTGACGTCGATGATGCGGCGCCAGCTCGACGACGTACGCGCGAAGGGTGAGTCCCTGGCCGTGCTCACCGCCTCCGAGCCGGTCATCTACGGACGGTTCGGGTACGGCGCGGCGACGTTCGCGACGAAGGCCGAGATCGACACGGCACGCGTGAGCCTGTCGGTGCCGGCCGGTACGGATGACGTACGTCTTCGGTACGCCAAGCCCGCCGACGTCCACGAGGCATGCGAGGCGGTGTACGCGCGGCGGGTGAGCGAGCGGCCGGGAATGCTGGCCAGGCAGCCCGGCTGGGAGCGGCTCGGGCTGCTCGATCCGGAGAGCGAGCGCCAGGGATCGTCGCCACTGCAGTGCGTGGTCGCCGAGCGCGACGGCGAGATCGTCGGGTACGCGCGCTACCAGGTGAAGCCCGACTGGGACGTCGCGGGCCCCTCGGGCACGGTCCGGCTGCGCGATCTGGAGGCCGACGACCCGGCGTCCTGCGCGGCGCTGTGGCGGTTCCTCTTCGGCATCGACCTGACGTCGACGGTCGAGGCGCACAGCCGCCCGACGGACGACGCGGTCTTCCAGCTCGTCTCGGACGTGCGGCGCTGCCGGCTCCAGGTGCGGGACTCGCTGCACGTACGGCTGGTGGATGTGGGGGCCGCCCTGGCGGCACGCACCTACCGGACGCCGGTGAACCTGGTGTTGGACGTCGAGGACGCCTTCTGCCCCTGGAACGCGGGCCGTTGGCGACTCACGGGCGATCTGAAGGACGCGACCTGCGAGCGCACCGACGACGACGCCGATCTCGCCCTGTCCGTACGGGACTTGGGTTCGGCCTACCTCGGCGGTGTGTCCCTGGCGTCACTCGCGGCGGCGGGCCGGGTGCGGGAGCTGCGGCCGGGCGCGCTGGCCGAGGCGACGACGGCGTTCGGCTCGGACGTCGCGCCGTGGCTGCCGCACGGCTTCTAGCCGGTTGCGACCGGAGGCCTCAGGTGGTCTTCGGCAGCGGGGCCTTGACCTCGCGGGTGGCCAGGTACAGGGCGATCAGCCAGCCGATGATCGAGGCGCCGAAGACGAGGTTGATGAGGAGGATCACCCAGCGGAGCTCCACACCCCGGTTGAAGGCGATGAGGGACGGGAGCAGGAAGACGGCGACGAAGAGTACGCCGACCGCGATGCCGATCGGCCCGTCTATCCAGTTGGTGTGGAACATGAGACCCCCGTTGAACTGACGTTGCACTGACCATTTCAGTCAAGCGGTGATCTTATGCGAGCCGCCCGTCGGGCTCAGGACGCCGTTCGCTGGCAGCCGGGGCACCAGAAGAGGTTGCGGGCGGCGAGATCGGCGGTGCGGATCTCGCCGCCACAGATGTGGCAGGGCATGGTGGCCCTGCGGTACACGTACACCTCGCCGCCGTGGTCGTCCACGCGCGGCGGGCGGCCCATCGCCTCCGGTGTGTGCTCGGGCCTGACGGTGTCGATCCGGTTCAGGCGCACGCCCTCGCGCATCAGGGCGACCAGGTCGTCCCACATCGCCGTCCACTGGGCGGGGCTGATGTCCTTGCCCGCCGTGTACGGGTCGATGCCGTGCCGGAAGAGGACCTCGGCACGGTAGACGTTGCCGACGCCCGCGATGATCTTCTGGTCCATGAGGAGCGCGGCGATGGTGGTGCGGCTGCGGGAGATACGGGCGTACGCGGCGGCCGGGTCGTCGCCGGTCCGCAGCGGGTCCGGGCCGAGGCGGGCGTGTATCGCCTGCTTCTCCTCGTCCGTGATGAGCGCGCAGGTCGTGGGGCCCCGGAGGTCGACGTACGCGTCCTTGGTGGCGATGCGGAGGCGGACGGTGTCCGTGGGCGGGTTCGCCTTGGCCGTCCCGCCGAAGTTCACCTTGCCGAAGAGGCCGAGGTGGATGTGGATCCAGCCGGTGTCCGCGAAGCCCAGGAAGAGGTGCTTGCCATGGGCCTCCGCGGTGTCCATCGCCTGCCCGTCCAGGAGGGCCGCGCTGTCGGAGAACTTGCCCTGGGGGCTGGTGACGCGGAGAAGGCCGCGGCCCTCGAACCGTTCCCGGTGGTCGGCAGCCAGCCGGTGAATGGTGTGCCCCTCCGGCACGGGGTCCTCCCAGGGGGGTGCGGATCAATCAGTACTGCCCCTCGGCGCACCGGAGAATCACCGGCTTCGCCGAGTTCGTCCTCAAACGCCGGACGGGCTGAATTTTCAGCCCGTCCGGCGTTTGAGGACATCGTGTAGGGGAGTAACGCCTACTGCTGCGGGTGGCCGTCCGGGATGGGCGGGAGGTCGCCCGTGGTCTCGTAGGCCGACAGCATGTCGATCCGCCGGGTGTGGCGGGCCTCGCCCGAGTACGGCGTCGTCAGGAAGATCTCGACGAACTTCGTCGCCTCTTCCCGCGTGTGCATCCGGCCGCCGATCGACACCACGTTCGCGTCGTTGTGCTCACGCCCGAGCGCGGCCGTCTGCTCGCTCCAGGCGAGGGCGGCCCGCACCCCCTTCACCTTGTTCGCGGCGATCTGCTCCCCGTTGCCGGAGCCCCCGATCACGATGCCGAGCGACTCGGGGTCCGCCGCCGTCTTCTCCGCGGCGCGGAGACAGAAGGGCGGGTAGTCGTCCTGGGCGTCATAGATGTGGGGCCCGCAGTCGACGGGCTCGTGGCCGTGGCTCTTGAGCCACTCGACCAGGTGGTTCTTCAGTTCGTAGCCGGCATGATCCGAGCCGAGGTACACGCGCATGCGACCGAGTGTGGCACGTCGGGGAGCGGGTAGCGGCGACCGGGGGCCGGACCTTGGTCACCCTCGGTCACCAGGTCTGGGCCAATGAGCCGGAATACAACGATCCGGAGTCGGGACTTCCGTCACGTTCACCCCTGAGTTTGAATGCGGGGGCTCGTGACCCGAGAACTTAAGGATTCGTCCATGACCTCGCAACCCTCCCTTGCGAAGGCAGACCGCAACCCCGTCGATCCTGGGGATTCGCAGTCTGGAGACACCGGCGACGGCCTCAAGGCCGGGCTGAAGAACCGCCACCTCTCCATGATCGCCATCGGTGGCGTCATCGGCGCCGGCCTTTTCGTCGGTTCCAGCTCCGGCATCGCCGCTGCGGGCCCCGCCATCCTCGTCTCGTACGCCCTCGTCGGGACGATGGTCGTCCTCGTGATGCGGATGCTGGGCGAGATGGCCGCCGCACGGCCGGCCTCCGGCTCCTTCTCCACCTACGCCGACCAGGCGCTCGGCCGCTGGGCCGGTTTCTCCATCGGCTGGCTGTACTGGTTCTTCTGGGTTGTCGTGCTCGCCGTGGAGGCCACCGCCGGTGCCGTCATCCTCAACGGATGGATACCGGCCGTCCCGCAGTGGGGCTGGGCGCTCATCGTGATGGTGGTGCTCACCGCGACGAACCTCGTCTCGGTCGGCTCCTACGGCGAGTTCGAGTTCTGGTTCGCCGGGATCAAGGTCGTCGCCATCGGCGGGTTCGTGATCATCGGTCTGCTCGCCGTCTTCGGCGTGCTGCCCGGCTCCGACAACCCCGGCGCCGGATTCGCGCACCTCACCGACGCGGGCGGATTCATGCCCAAGGGCGCGGGCGCCATCCTCACGGGCGTCCTCATGGTCGTCTTCTCGTTCATGGGCTCCGAGATCGTCACGCTGGCCGCCGGTGAGTCCGAGGACCCGCAGCGCGCCGTCACCAAGGCGACGAACAGCGTCATCTGGCGTATCGGCGTCTTCTACCTGGGCTCGATCTTCGTCGTCATCACGCTGCTCCCGTGGAACGACAAGTCGATCGTCAAGGACGGTTCGTACGTCGCCGCGCTGAACTCGATCGGCATCCCGCACGCCGGTCAGGTCATGAACGTCATCGTCCTGACCGCCGTGCTCTCCTGCCTCAACTCCGGTCTCTACACCGCGTCGCGCATGGCCTTCTCGCTCGGCCAGCGGGGCGACGCGCCGAAGGCCTTCGCACGCACCAACTCCCGCGGTGTGCCGCAGGCGGCGATCCTCGGGTCCGTCGTGTTCGGCTTCGTCGCCGTCTGGTTCAACTACCAGTGGAAGGACACCGTCTTCGACTTCCTGCTGAACTCGTCGGGCGCGGTGGCCCTCTTCGTCTGGCTGATGATCGCGTTCACGCAGCTGCGGATGCGCGGGATCATCCTGCGCGAGCAGCCGGAGAAGCTCGTCGTGAAGATGTGGCTCTTCCCGTACCTGACCTGGGTCACGATCGCGATGATCTCGTTCGTGCTCATCTACATGCTGACCGATGAGGCCGGCCGCAAGCAGGTGCTGCTCTCGCTGCTCGCGGCGGCGTTCGTGGTCGTCTTCTCGCTCGTGCGCGACAAGGTGCGGCCCCGCGACGCCGTCGAGGGTGCCACGGCCATCGACGCCGACGCCGTCGACGCCGGTGACACCCACATCGGCTCCTAGCCGGTGCCGCCGGACGGTGGCGTGGTCGACGTACCCGCCACCGTCGGTGGAGACGTCGCCGGTCCGGGCGGTGGTGCGCCGCCCGGATCGCGCGCGGTGACGAACATGACGGCCGCCAACGCGGCCGCGACCAGCAGCACCAGAGCGGTCAGCACGTGCGGCCGCCAGGCCCTGACCCGATCGCCCGCGGGCTTGCGCGGTGGCCGCGGGGGTGGTGCCGTGAGCACCGCCCGCAGCGCCGCCTCCACCTCGTCCAGGTCCGGCCGCCGCGCCGGGTCCTTGGCCAGGAGCGCCGCCAGGAGCGGGCGCAACCCGCTGGGTTCGGGCGGCAGTTCGGGCGCGTCGTGCAGGACCGCAACCAGCGTGGTCAGGGCCTCGTCGCGGGCGAAGGGCGAGCTGCCGCGCAGCGCCGTGCAGAGCGTCGCGCCGAGGGACCAGAGGTCGGACGGCGGGCCCTGCGGGGCCCCGGAGACCCGCTCGGGCGCCATGTACTCGGGCGAGCCCACCAGCAGTCCCGTCTGCGTGAGGCGCCCGGTGTCCTGGAGCGCTGCGATGCCGAAATCGGTGAGGACGACCCGGCCGGCCGGACCTCCGGCGCCGATCAGTACGTTCTCCGGCTTGATGTCACGGTGCACGACGCCCGCCTCGTGCACCTTCCGCAGCGCCGCCAGCAGAGCGAGGCCGACGCGTGCCGCCGCGCGCTCGTCCAAGGGCCCCTCGTCGTCGATGTACCGCGCGAGCGAGCGGGCCTCGACGAGCTCCATGACGATCCACAGCCGGCCGTCCTCCTCGACCACGTCGTGGACGCGTACGACACCGGGGTGGTCGATCCGCGCGCTGGCCCGCGCCTCGCGCAGCGCGCGTTCCCTGCGGACGCGGGCGTTCTCGGCGTCCGGGCCGTCCGCCATGTCGATCCGCATCTCCTTGACCGCGACGCGGCGGTCGAGGAGCTCGTCGGCGGCGCGCCACACGCGCCCCATGCCGCCCTGCCCGACCACATCGAGCAGGCGGTAGCGGCCCGCGACCACTGAAAGCTCCGGCATGGGCGCTCACCCCCGAGTCCCCTTTCATGACAGCACAGTTCGCGCGGTTCCCGAAGGGCCGGAAAACTTGACGGCGGATGTCAGGTTTTCCGGGGAAGCTCTGTCACGTCAGACAGCGCACCTTGGAGGATCACCGTGGACTTCACCGCTCAGCGACTCGTGTTCCGGCCCGGCGACGACGGGTACGACGAGGAGATCGCCGGGTTCCAGACCGGCTTCGGGCAGCGGCCCGCGATCGTGTTCGCGGCCGGCGGCCCCGATGACGTCGTCGCCGCCGTCTCGTACGCCGCGGACGCGGAACTGCCCGTCGGGGTCCAGGCCACCGGGCACGGGCTCCCGGGGTCGTCGGAGGGCGGCGTACTGATCAGCACCCGGCGGATGGACTCCGTCCGGATCGATGCCGACGCGCGTACGGTCACCGTCGGCGCGGGTGTCCGCTGGGGCCAGGTCGTCGAGGCCGCGGCAGCGCACGGGCTCGCGCCCCTGAACGGTTCGGCGCCCGGCGTGGGCGCCGTCTCGTACACCCTTGGCGGCGGACTCGGCATCCTGGCGCGGGAGTTCGGTTACGCGGCCGACCACGTCCGGTGGCTCGACGTCGTCACGGCGGACGGCACCCTGCGGCACGTCACGGCGCAGAGCGAGCCGGAGCTCTTCTGGGGGCTGCTCGGCGGGGGCGCGAACCTGGGGGTGGTGACGGCCCTGGAGATCGGCCTGGTGCCGGTGGCGCGGTTGTACGGCGGGGCGATCGAGTTCGACGGGCGCGAGGTCGATCCGGGGGCCGTGCTCCGGGCTTACGAGGCGTGGACGCGGACCGTGCCGGACGGGCTGACCTCGTCGGTGGCGGCGCTGGTCTATCCGGACATCCCGCAGCTGCCGCCCCATCTGCGGGGCCGGTACCTCGTGACGGTGCGGGTCGCGTACACCGGGCCGGAGGAGAAGGGCGAGCGGCTCGTGGCGCCGCTGCGGGAGATCGGGCCCGTGGTGTCGGACTCGGTGCGGGAGATGCCGTACACCGACAGCCACATCATTCACAGCGACCCGGATTTCCCGCACTCCTACTACGGGGACAGCGTGGTGGTGCGCGAGCTGGACGTCGCGGCGGCGGGCGAGCTCCTCGCGCTGACCGGTCCGGCCGCCGATTCGATGCACGTCGTACAGATCAACCAGCTGGGCGGGGCGCTCGCGAAGTACGCGGGGCCCATGGAGAACGCCGTGCCCTACCGGGACGCGGGGTGGCTGGTGCGGGTGCTCTCGCCGCTGGACGGCACGGATGTCGACGCGGTGCGGGCCGTGCAGGCGCGGGCGTTCGGGCTGCTCGCGGGCGAGGGGCGGCTGCTCAACTTCGCCTTCGGCGCCGGGGACCGCGGTGAGGGGCTGTACGACGCGGAGACGCGCAAGAGGCTCGCCGGGCTGAAGGCCACGTACGACCCGGCGAACCTCTTCAGGCGGAACTACGGCGTCAGTTGAACGCTCAGCGGTGAACGCTCAGCGGTCGAGGAGCTTCCACGCCGTGGGCAGCGCGCCCATCGCGAGCGCGGCCTTGAGGGCGTCGCCGATCAGGAAGGGCGTCAGTCCGGCGGCGACGGCCTGGGTCAGGGACATGCCGGTCGCGGCGGCGAGGTAGGGGACGCCGACCGCGTAGATGATCGCGGACCCGAGCACCATCGTGCCCGCGGTGCGCAGGACCGAACGGTCGCCGCCGCGGCGGGCGAGGGCGCCGACCACGGTGGCGGCGAGCAGCATGCCGAGGACGTAGCCGAGGGACGGCGCGGCGACGCCGGAGCCCGCCTGGGCGAACCAGGGCATGCCCGCCATGCCGACGAGCGCGTACACGGCGAGGGAGAGGAAGCCGCGGCGGGCGCCGAGCGCGGTGCCGACGAGGAGCGCGGCGAAGGTCTGGCCCGTCACCGGTACGGGGGAGCCCGGGACGGGCACGGCGATCTGGGCCGCTATGCCGGTGAGGGCGGCGCCGCCGAGGACGAAGGCCGCGTCCTTCGCGCGGGACGCGGGGAGCAGGTCCGCGAGGACCTGGCCGGGACGGGAAGAGACGGCGGCGATGCTCATCGGGACTCCGCGGGGTGTGGGACGGGCAGATGGGACTCCGCGACGCTATCTCAGGCGGGGGCGGGGATCACCGGCGACGGGTGACAAGGCGCCGGGTGCAGTTGTGGTGGGCTCTGTACAAAGCGCGGGGTGTACCCCCGCGGGGGGCGTGACGCTCGTCACTGAGGTGAGCGGCGATGTGGGCCCGTTTTGCGCGGGGGGCCGCGGCCCGGCGACACTGTAGGTTCCCGCCAAGCCTTAGTGATCCTGAGAGCAGCCTGAGCACCATGCACGACGCACCCCCCGCCGCACCGGCACCACAGGACGGGGATCGTGTGTCCGTCGCGCCCGAACCCCTCGGCGGCGGCCTCAAGCAGCGGCATCTGACCATGCTCGGCCTCGGCGGCGTCATCGGGGCCGGGCTCTTCGTCGGCTCCGGGGCCGGGATCGCCGTCGCGGGGCCCGGCATCGTCGTCTCGTACCTCATCGCCGGTGCGCTCGCGATGTGCGTGATGCGGATGCTCGGCGAGATGTCGGCCGCGATGCCCGCCTCCGGGTCCTTCTCCGTGCACGCCGAGCGGGCACTCGGCCGCTGGGCCGGGTTCAGCGTCGGATGGCTGTACTGGTTCCTGCTGGTCGTCGTGCTCGCCGTGGAGGCGACCGGCGCCGCGCAGATCGCCAACGGCTGGGCGCCGGGCGTCCCGCAGTGGGCCTGGGTGCTGATCTTCATGCTGGTGTTCACGGCGGCCAACCTCGCCGCCGTGAAGAACTTCGGCGAGTTCGAGTTCTGGTTCGCCACACTGAAGGTCTGCGCGATCGTCGCGTTCCTGGTGCTCGGCCTTCTCGCGATCTTCGGGGTGCTCCCGGCTGCGTCTGATTCTTCCGGCGATCCCGTGGGCCTCACCAACCTCACCGGGCACGGCGGGTTCCTGCCCCACGGCTGGGAGGGCGTGACGTCCGGCGTGCTCGCCGTGGTCTTCGCCTTCGGCGGCCTGGAGGTCGTGACGATCGCCGCCGCCGAGTCCGACGACCCGGTGCGCTCGGTCGCCCGCGCCGTGCGCAGCGCCGTCTACCGCATCCTCTTCTTCTACGTCGGCTCGATGCTCGTCATCGTGACGGTGCTTCCGTGGACGGCGGAGCAGGCAGGCGTCAGTCCGTATGTGACGGTCCTCGATTCGATCGGGGTGCCGTCCGCCGGCACGATCATGAACATCGTGGTGTTCGTGGCGCTGCTCTCGGCGCTGAACGCCAACCTCTACGGCTCGTCCCGGATGGTCTTCTCGCTGGCCGAGCGCGGCGAGGCCCCGAAGGCCCTGTTGAAGGTGTCGGGCGGCGGGGTCCCGCGCCGGGCGGTCCTCGCGTCGGTGGCCTTCGGCTTCGTGTCCGTCGTGCTCAATCTGAAGTGGCCCGACTCCGTCTTCCTCTACATGCTCAACGCGGTCGGCGCGGTGCTGCTGTTCGTGTGGGCCCTGATCGCGGTCTCGCAGCTGCGGCTGCGGCGGCGCATCGAGCGTGAGGCGCCGGAGCGGCTCGTCCTGCGGATGTGGGCGTTCCCGTACCTGACGTGGGCGGCGCTCGCGGCGATGGCGGCCGTGCTCGGCCTGATGCTGACCGACGACGGGGCACGGCCGCAGTTGCTGTGGTCGGCGGGCGCGACGGGCCTGGTCCTTCTGGTCGCGGGGCTGCGGGAGTGGCGCGAGAGGCGCCAGGGGCAGATGAAACGGGCGTGAACATGTCGTGCCCACTTCTTCACAACGTGTGAGCGTCGTGTCCGTATAGCGGTCAGGTGTTCCCTGTCAGCGGTGCCGGACTTCAGACTGTGGGCCGCTCGCTCCCCCGTCTCAGCTACTGAACAGGGCACGCCCATGTCTCGGACGTCCTCCCCCCAGGGCGCATCACCCGACGCATCACCCGACGCGGCCCCCAAGGTCGATTCGCCGCTCGTCCACGGCCTCAAGCAGCGGCATCTCTCCATGATCGCCCTCGGTGGCGTCATCGGAGCGGGCCTCTTCGTGGGCTCCGGAGCGGGCATCGCCGCGGCCGGCCCTTCGATCGTCCTCGCCTACGCGATATCGGGCGCGCTCGTGATGCTCGTGATGCGCATGCTCGGTGAGATGTCGGCGGCGAACCCGGCGTCCGGCTCCTTCTCGGTGCACGCCGAGCGCGCGATCGGCCCGTGGGCGGGCTTCACCGCGGGCTGGGGCTTCTGGTTCCTGCTCTGCGTCGCGGTCGGCCTGGAAGGCATCGGCGCCGCGAAGATCATGGTGGGCTGGTTCCCCGACAGCCCCGAGTGGGCCTGGGTCGCCCTCTTCATGCTGGTGTTCTGCGGGGCCAACCTGACGGCCGTGAAGAACTTCGGCGAGTTCGAGTTCTGGTTCGCCGCCCTCAAGGTCGGCGCGATCGCGCTCTTCCTGGGCATCGGCGTCCTGGCGATCCTCGGCATCCTGCCCGGCTCGGACGTCTCCGCTCCCGGCACCGCCAACCTCACCGGTGAGGGTGGATTCATGCCGAACGGCACGGACGGCCTGATCATCGGCCTCCTGGCGTCCGTCTTCGCGTACGGCGGTCTGGAGACCGTCACGATCGCGGCGGCGGAGTCCGAGAACCCGGTCCAGAGCGTCACCAAGGCCGTGCGCACGGCGATGTGGCGCATCGCCCTCTTCTACGTGGGCTCGATGCTCGTCGTCGTCACGCTGCTCCCCTGGGACAACAAGGAGGTCGTGGCGAAGGGCCCGTACGTCGCCACCCTCGACCACCTGGGCATCCCCGGCGCAGGCCAGATCATGAACGTCATCGTCCTGATCGCCCTGCTCTCCGCGATGAACGCCAATATCTACGGCGCGTCGCGCATGTCGTACTCCCTGATCGCACGCGGCCAGGGCCCCAAGGTGCTCGGCCGCGTCTACAGCGGCGTCCCCCGCCTCGCGGTCCTCGCCTCCTCGGTCTTCGGCTTCGTCTGCGTGCTGCTCAGCTACTGGCGCCCCGACGACGTCTTCCCCTGGCTCCTGAACATGATCGGCGCGATGATCCTGGTCGTCTGGATCTTCATCGCCGTCTCGCAGCTGATCCTGCGCCGCAGGACGGAGCGCGAGGAACCGGAGAAGCTGGTCGTGAAGATGTGGGCGTACCCGTTCCTGACGTGGATCGCCCTGGCCGCGATGGCGTACATCTTCTACCTGATGACGGACCAGCCGGACACCCGCAAGCAGCTCCTGGCCACGGGCACGCTGACGCTGGTGCTCGCGGTGATCGGCTTCATCCGCCAGAAGACGGCGGAGAAGGTGGAGAAGAAGGCCGCGGTCCAGTAGCCGCCGCGCCCCCTGTTCGACCTTCAAGAGGGCCCCGAGTCGACCGACTCGGGGCCCTCTCGCGTTCTCCCGGCCTCCGGTCCTAGGACGAAGGGCTGATCAACTCCGGCCGACTCCTGCTGCTAACCTGCACTTGCATATACGTTGCAATAAGCGTTGCACTACAGCAGAGCAGCAGTCGGAGGGCTCGGACATGGCCATTTACACGCTTCCTGAACTTCCGTACGACTACGCGGCGCTCGAGCCGGTCATCAATCCCCAGATCGTCGAGCTGCACCACGACAAGCACCACGCGGCGTACGTGAAGGGCGCGAACGACACCCTTGAGCAGCTGGAGGAGGCGCGCGACAAGGAGACCTGGGGCGCCATCAACGGCCTGGAGAAGAACCTGGCCTTCCACCTCTCCGGCCACATCCTGCACAGCATCTACTGGCACAACATGAACAGCCCGAAGGACGGCGGTGGCGGTGAGCCGCTGGCCGCGGACGGTGTCGGTGACCTCGCGGACGCGATCACCGAGTCCTTCGGCTCCTTCGCCAAGTTCAAGGCCCAGCTGACCAAGGCCTCGGCGACCACGCAGGGTTCGGGCTGGGGCGTGCTCGCCTACGAGCCGCTCAGCAACCGCCTCATCGTCGAGCAGGTCTACGACCACCAGGGCAACGTCGGCCAGGGCTCCACGCCGATCCTGGTCTTCGACGCCTGGGAGCACGCCTTCTACCTGCAGTACAAGAACCAGAAGGTCGACTTCATCGAGGCCATGTGGCAGGTCGTCAACTGGCAGGACGTGGCGAAGCGTTACGAGGCCGCCAGGCAGCGCGTGAACAGCCTGCTCCTGGCTCCGTGACGCCCTGATACGTCCCGTCTCGTGATCGTCTTCTCAACCTTCGCGCGGGCGGGCGGATGGACGAAAGGCCCCCGTGAGGACATGACTCACGGGGGCCTTTCGGTATGCCGGGTCCCGGGGGACGGTGGGCAGACTGACCGACCGGCGGGGATCAGTCGAAGATCGGGCCCTGCGTGCGCGTCCGCTTGATCTCGTAGAAGCCCGGCGTGGACGCGACGAGGAGCGTGCCGTCCCAGAGCCTGGCCGCCGCCTCGCCCTTGGGCGCGGGGGTCACGACGGGGCCGAAGAACGCGACCTGCTCGCCGTCCGCGCCGGGGACGGCGATGACGGGCGTGCCCACGTCCTGGCCGACCTTCTCGATGCCCTCCTTGTGGGAGGCGCGCAGCTCGGTGTCATAGGTGTCGGAGTCCATGTGGTCCGCAAGCTCCTCGGGCAGGCCGACGTCCTTGAGCGCGCCGACGACCGCCTCACGGGTCGGGCCCTCACCGAGGTTGTGGAAGCGGGTGCCAAGGGCCGTGTAGAGCTTGCCGGTGTACTCGTCGCCGTGCTTCTGCTGGGCGGCGATGACCACGCGGACCGGGCCCCAGGCCTTCGTCTCCAGCATGTCGCGGTACTCCTCGGGCAGCTCGTCGAGCCTGTCCTCGTTCAGTACCGCGAGGCTCATGACGTGCCAGCGGACCTCGACATCGCGGACCTTCTCCACCTCGAGCATCCAGCGCGAGGTCATCCAGGCCCACGGGCACAGCGGGTCGAACCAGAAGTCAACAGGGGTCTTGCCGGACCGGCCGTTCTCGGACATGTCTCTCCCTAGGGAATGCGTGCACGCTTGGCCAGAAGAACGTCAGTGATCTACCCGGGCATTCCCCGATACCGCGCACTGGGGGCACATGCGAGGATCGTAGACATTCGTACAGGTCGTGCGATCCACGACATACATCCGCGAGTACAAGGGAGTACCGCCCGTGCCCGGTGAGAATCTTTCCCGCGACGAGGCCCAGGAAAGGGCCGCGCTGTTGTCCGTCGACGGGTACGAGGTCTTTCTCGACCTGCGCTCCGCGATCGGCGAGAGCGACCAGGAGCCGCGCACGTTCCGCTCCGTCACCACCCTGCGCTTCCGCTCGGCCGAACCCGGCGCCACGAGCTTCGCCGACCTGATCGCCCCGAGCGTCACGGCGCTCTCCCTGAACGGCAAGGACCTGGACCCCGCCGAGGTCTTCGACGGCACCCGGATCACCCTTGAGGACCTGGCCGCGGAGAACGAACTGGTGGTGGACGCCCAGTGCGCCTACAGCCGCACCGGCGAGGGCATGCACCGCTTCGTCGACCCGGAGGACGGCGAGGTCTACCTCTACACGCAGTACGAGCCCGCGGACTCGCGCCGCGTCTTCGCCAACTTCGAGCAGCCCGACCTGAAGGCACCCTTCCGGTTCGAGGTGCGGGCGCCCGAGGGCTGGACCGCCTGGTCGAACGGCGCAGGTGAGCTGGTCGACGGCGTATGGAAGTTCGCCGAGACGAAGCCGATCTCGACGTACATCACGGCGGTCGTCGCGGGTCCGTACCACTACGTGACGGACTCCTACAGCCGCACCTTCGACGACGGCACGACGCTGGACATCCCGCTCGGCGCGATGTGCAGGAAGGGCCTGGCGAAGCACTTCGACGCGGACGACGTCTTCCTGGTCACGAAGCAGGGGCTTGATTTCTTCCACGACAACTTCGACTATCCCTACCCCTTCGGGAAGTACGACCAGGCCTTCGTCCCTGAGTACAACCTGGGAGCGATGGAGAACCCCGGCTGTGTGACCTTCCGCGAGGAGTTCATCTTCCGCGGCAAGGTGACCCAGGCGTCGTACGAGCGCCGGGCCAACGTCATCCTGCACGAGATGGCGCACATGTGGTTCGGCGACCTCGTCACGATGCGCTGGTGGGACGACCTGTGGCTCAAGGAGTCCTTCGCCGACTTCATGGGGTCCTTCTCGATGGTCGAGGCGACGCGCTTCACCAACGGCTGGATCACCTTCGCCAACAACCGCAAGGCGTGGGCCTACCGCGCCGACCAGCTGCCCTCCACACACCCGGTCACGGCCGACATCCGCGACCTGGAGGACGCCAAGCTCAACTTCGACGGGATCACGTACGCGAAGGGCGCGTCGGTCCTGAAGCAGCTCGTCGCCTACGTCGGCCGAGACGCGTTCCTGGACGGCGCCCGGCGCTACTTCAAGCGGCACGCGTACGGGAGCACCCGGCTCGGTGACCTCCTCTCGGTCCTTGAGGAGACCTCCGGGCGCGACATGGCGTCCTGGTCGCAGTCGTGGCTGCAGACGGCCGGAGTCAACTCCCTGACGCCGCAGGTCATTCTGAACGCGGAGGGCCGGATCACCGAGCTCTCCGTGGTCCAGGAGGCCGCCGAGTCGCACCCCGAACTGCGTCCGCACCGCGTGGCGGTGGGCCTGTACCGCCGCACGCCCGAGGGCGAGCTGACGCGGTACGCGCGCGCGGAGCTGGACGTCGACGGGCCGCGCACCATCGTGTCCGAGCTGGCCGGCGAGGAAGCCCCCGACCTCGTCCTGGTCAACGACGACGACCTGACGTACTGCAAGATCCGCTTCGACGAGAACTCCCTCGCCACGCTGCGGACGCACCTCGGCGACATCACCGATCCCCTGGCCCGCGCGCTGTGCTGGTCCGCGCTGTGGAACCTCACCCGGGACGGGCTCATGCCCGCACGGGACTTCATCGGTCTCGTGCTGCGGTTCGCGGGGCGAGAGAGCGACATCGGCGTGCTGCAGATGCTGCACACCTGGACGGACTCCGCCCTCACCTTCTACGCGGCTCCCGAGTGGCGCGAGGAGGGCGGGCGCGCGCTCGCCGAGGGCGCGCTGCGGGAGCTGCGGATCGCGGAGCCCGGCAGTCAGAACCAGCTGACATGGGCGAGGTTCTTCGCCGCGGTGGCGTCGTCGGCGGCCGATCTCCAGCTGCTGCAGGGCCTGCTTGCCGGGACGGCGAAGATCGACGGCCTGGACGTCGACCAGGAGCTGCGCTGGTCCTTCCTCGCCCCGCTGGCCGCGCACGGGCTGGCCGACGAGGGGGTGCTCGCCGCCGAGCTGGTCCGGGACGACACGGCTTCGGGCAAGCGGCATCAGGTGCGGTGCCTGGCGGCGCGGCCCTCCGCGGCGGTCAAGGCGCAGGCGTGGGCCTCCGTGGTGGAGTCCGACTCCCTGTCCAACGCACTGGTGGGGGCGACGATCTCGGGGTTCGCGCAGGCGTCGCAGCGTGAGCTGACCGCTCCGTACGCGCCCCGGTACTTCGCCGCCATCGAGCGGGTGTGGGCCGAGCGGTCCATCCAGATCGGCATGGACGTCGTGAAGGGTCTGTTCCCGCACCTGCAGGACGATCAGGGGACGCTGGACGCGGCGGACCTGTGGCTCGCCTCGCACGAGTCGGCCGCGCCCGCCCTGCGCCGGCTCGTCCTTGAGGCCAGGGACGACCTCGCCCGGACGCTGCGGGCCCAGGCCTGCGACGCGGCGGCCTCCTCCTAGGGCCGTGATGCGGGTGGGCGCGAGCACCTCGCGCCCACCCGTGCCCCACCACCCACAGGGGCCACCGCCCGTACCGCACACAAACGGACCTTTTCGGCAGTCGAACGTCTGCACTTTAGTGCGGGGTTGTCCGGTTATGTCGACGGGCCTGTAACAGCGGTTAGCGGGCGGACCGGCAGCGGGAATGGCCCGGTCATGAACCACAACACCCCGCTCTCCCCCCGCCCCCTCCGTCACCTCGCGGACGTCCAGCGTCGCGTCATGAGCACCGCCCAGCTCCGCGCCCACGGCATCTCCCCCGCCGACGTCACCGCCCACTGCCGTCCGGAAGGGCCGTGGCAGCAGCTGCTCCCGGGCGTCTGCCTGCTGCACCCGGGCCCGCCTACCAGTGAAGAGCGCCTGCACGGCGCCCTGTTGTTCGCCGGGCGGCCGCCGGCCAGGGCGGCGAAGACCGTGCCCGCACAGCCCGGCGCGGGCGAGCCCCACGCCCCGTACGCGGACGCCCTGATCACGGGACTCGCGGCGCTGACCCTGCACCGCTTCTCGTCGGCTCCCCCGCTGCTCTCCCTGGACCGCATCGACGTCCTCGTCCCGCGCACCCGGCGGCTGCGCTCCACCGGCTTCACCCGGCTCGTGCGGACGCAGGCGCTGCCGACCGCCGTACAGATCAACGGAGTTCCGGTGGCTCCCGTGCCGCGCGCGCTCGCCGACGCCGTGGCGGGGCTCACCGAGGCGAGCGCGGTGCGCAGGCTGCTCACCGAGGCGGTGCGGGGCGGACACTGCGAACCGGCGGCGATCGTGCGGGAGTTGAACCTGGCGAAGCTGCTCACCCGCCCGCATGTCGTGGACGCGGTGGACTCGCTGCTCGCCGAGGGGCGGGCCATCGCCGAGGACAGGCTGTACCGGATGGTCGCCGAGCACGGTCTGCCCGATCCGCTGTGGAACGTCGACCTGCGATTGCCCGGCGGACCGCACCTCGGGGGCGTCGACGCCTACTGGCCCGATCTCGCGGTGGCGGTGGAGCTGGACACCCGGGCGCCCCGGCAGGGGTTCCGGCCGGACGACGACGCGCTGTGGTCCGAATACGCGCGCAAGCGGGACCACTTGGAACGTCTGGGCATCACCGTCGTCCACCTGACGCCGAAGAAGCTGCGCGAGTCGCTCGAACAGCAGGCGACCGTCGTACGGACCGCTCTGATGGCGTCGACCGACCGCGATCCGGCCGCGTATGTGGTCGTGCTGCCCAGATAGCGCGTGCCAGGAGGGGAGCGAGAGGGGGCGGACCCGCGGCTGCGGGCCCGCCCCCTCTCACGTACGCAACCAGGCTTCGCCCTACGTCACTTCGCGCAGTACTCCGCGTCGATGATCGCGGAACGGTCGCCGTCCGGACCGTTGAAGTTCAGCGCGAGCGCGTGCCGGCCGTCCTCGGTCGCCACCGCCCCGGACGACGAGCCGTGGATGTCGCCGCCGTGGCCCCAGACGACCGTGCCGCAGGACGTCCGGCGGCTCTCCAGGCCGAGTCCGTACCGCGCGCCGGGGTCGTCCGCGCCCTTCGCGACGGTCGTCTTCATCTCGGCGAGCTGCTTCTTCGGCAGCAGCCTGCCGCGCAGCAGGGCCGTGTAGAAGCGGTTGAGATCCGCCGAGCTGGAGATCATCTCGCCCGCCGGACCCGCCACGGACGGGTTGAGCTCCGTCACGTCGTGGTTCTTGGCGTCCGGGGCGTCGGACAGCTTGGTGTAGGCACGCGAACTCGGCTGCGGCATCTTCGGATTGGTCCCGGGGACGCTGGTGGCACGCAGGCCGAGCGGCTTGATGATCCGCTGCCGGATCTGGTCCGCGTACGACGTGCCCGTCACCTTCTCGACGATCATCCCGGCGAGGGCGTAATTGGTGTTGGAGTACTTCCAGTCGGTGCCGGGCGCGAAGTCCGGCTGGTGGCGCATGGCGATGGCGACCTCCTGTTCGGGGGTCCAGGTGTCGTAGCGGTGCTCGAGGAACTTCTCGGTGAACACCTTGTCCTGGAAGCCCGCGTCGCCCGTCACGTCGAAGATGCCGCTCGTGTGGTTGAGGAGCTGGCGGACGGTGATGCTGTCCCCGTCGTGGCCGTGGCCCTCGACGACACCCGGCAGCCACCGCCCCACCGTGTCGTCGAGGCTCAGCTTCTTCTCCGCCACCAGCTGGAGCAGCACCGTCGAGACGAACGTCTTGGTGATGCTGCCCACGCGGTAGCGGTCGTGGGCGCCGCGCGGGCTCTGCCGTTCGAGGTTCCCGATGCCCGCGGCGGAGTTCCAGGCCCCCTGCCTGTCCCTGGCCTGCACGGTCACCCCGGGGCCGTTCTCGTTCAGGGCCGCTTCCATCGCCTTCTGGGTCGCCCGGTGCCGCTCGCCGTGCCCGGTGCCGCCGCCGGACTCCCCGGCGAGCGCCGGCGCCGCGAACGCCCCCGCCGCCACCGTCATGGCCACCCCTGCGGCCACCCCCGTCAGGCCTCTCCTGCGTGTCCTGCGTGCTGCCATGTCTCCCCCTCTGTTCACGACCTCTGTTCACGACCTCTGGTCACGACGTGCGGTCGGCGGGAGGGACTCACGGGACTGAGGCGGGGGTTGACCGCCTCGCGCGGGTTGAGCGGGTTTCAGCCCTTCTTGAGGATGAGTTCCGTGTTCCGGTCGCCCGGCTCGCCGCCCAGCGCGGGCTTGGCACCCGGGGCGTTGAAGGACAGTTCGCGGTAGAGCGCGGCGAGACCGGTCTGGGAGAGATCGGCGTAATCCGTGCGGTGCGGGGCCGACGATTCGATGAGGGTGGTGAAGAGGGAGATCGTGCCGTCGTGGTTGTCGCTCAGCTCCACCACGCGGGCCAGCTGCGGGAAGTCGATGTGCGAGGCCGTGGAGATCTCCCAGAGGGAGCCGCGCGGGGTCTGGTGCGCGGTGATGTCGTTCTTGTGGCTGTGGCCGTTGACCCAGGCCAGGACGGAACGGTGGCGGGCCAGGAGCGCGACGATCTCGTCGCCGCCGTGCCTGCCCTCGCGCGGGCGGTCCGGGTCCTGGCGCAGGTTGTGCATGGTCTTGCTGGTGTGGTGGCTGAAGACGATGACGTACGAACCGCCGCCGTCCTTCGCCTCGTTCGCCTTCAGTTCCCGCTCCAGCCAGTCCAGCTGGGCGGTGCCGAGCGAGCCTTCGTAGTGCCCGCCGGGGTCGGTGGAGTCCAGGCTGATGCCGAGCACGTCGTCGCTGATGTGGAAGGAGTAGTACTGGGTGCCCGCGTCGAGGTTCTCCTGCGTGTAGCCGTGCCCGGCGGGACCGTGGCCCTTGTACGCCGGGTCGAGATGGGCCTTGACGTACTCGGCGGGGGTGAACGGCGCGCGGCTCTCGTCCGGGGTGACCGAACGCATCCGCCGCGCCTCGCTCTTCAGAAGCTCCTTGAAGTGCGCGCCCTTTGGATCGCGGCCCTTCTTCACGGCCTTCCACAGGGCGGCACCGCGCGACTCGTCCAGGGACATCAACTTGCGTCCGCCCACGGCGAATTCGGAGAAGTACGAGTCTCCGGGGCCCCAGCAGCCGCCGGGCAGCGCGTCGTGGTTGCCCACGGTCGAGAACCAGGGGAGCCCGAGGCCGGGGCTGTTGACCTCGCGCAGGGCGGCCTCCAGGAAGCCGTTGATCTGCGGGAAGCCGAGGGCCTTGTCGGCGTCGCGGCGGGTGTCGTCCGGGTGCCAGTACAGCTTCAGGCCGCTGTCCTGGACGCCTTCGTAGCGGCGCGGGTCACCGGTGTTGGGGGTGATGCGCCCGCCGCTCATGGTCTTGAGGAACCAGTCGAGCTCGGAGCGGGAGTTGTTGTCCGTGTTGTCGCCCGTCGTCACCACGCAGTGCAGCGGCGATCCGGTGGCGGGCGCGCCGCGCAGTGCGTTGACCCGCTCGACGAGCGCGACCGCGCCCGCCACCGAGAGGGCCTCCTGCGGGCGCCAGGCGCTGGCGGTCTGGGCGCGCAGGTACTCGTACCGCAGCGGGTGCTGCACGTCGACCAGGTGCAGGTCGGTGAACTGGACGAACGCGGCGAGCGGGGTGCGCCGCCCCTCGCGGCCGTTCTTGGCGGCGGCGAGGTCACCGCGGACCACGCGGTCCCAGGCCGGACCGTCGCCGAGCCGCCGGTAGCCGGACGTGCCGCGCGGGGTGGCGACGGCCCCCAGCGTGGTGCCGCCCCGGTAGGGCGCGAGCGGCGCGGCGGGCGCCTGGCGGGAGAGCGCGACGGGGGCGGGCCCGCTGGCGGCGGCATGGCTGGTGCCGGGCCGCAGGGCGTAGCCGATGCCCGCGGAGAGGGAGACGGCTCCGGTGGTCGCCAGGAAGGCCCGGCGGTCCACGGCGGAGACGGCGGAGTGGGTGGCGGACTGGGCGGCGGTGGCGACAGAGCGTATGCGCGACATGGCGCGGTCTCCCCGATTGCAAACGCGTCGGCAGTGGTCGCGGGCAGCTCCGCAGTGCGCGAAATTCCCGCTCGTACTGGATCGTTGACATCCGGGATGACCTGCACGTTAACGAGACCGCAACGGGCAACGCCGATCACCGTACGTGGATCATCGGGCACCCTCCGCGGTCACGCAGCCCTCTCCGGGCCGAGAGGAGGCGGTCACTCCACGTTCATCTTCCGGGGAAGGGAAGGCGCTGCGGAGGCTCAGACGGGCTCCGCGAGGTGTCCGTCGTCCGGCCGGGTCCGCCACAGGTCGAGGCCGATGTCGACGAGCCCGACCCGGTCGAGATCGGAGACGGCGTCCAGCGCGTGCCAGGCCGCGAGATCGGTGGATCCGTCCTGCTCGTGCCGGAGCTCGCCGCCGGTGATCCGCGCCTCGTAGACGATCCGCAGGCCGTGGAAGTCGGCGACGGCACCGAGCTTGCGCGGATAGCGGCGGCGCAGCGAGTCGACGCCGAGCAGCACGCGGGGCTCGATGACGTACCCCGTCTCCTCGTCGGCCTCGCGGATCACCGTGTCGTACGGGTCCTCGCCGTGGTCCATCCCGCCGCCGGGCAGCGTCCAGCGCTTGCTGCCGTCGCCCGCCACCCAGCGGGCGAGCAGCAGCTGCCCGTCCTGTACGCATACGGCGTAGGCCGCCACCCGGAGCTCTTTGTGCACAGAGTGACGCTAGTCCCCTTGGCGGGGATTGGCAGGGGAGTAGTCGGGGGCGGACCACTGCCAGGGGCTCGCGGAGGGGGTCAGGACCGCCTCGGTGAGGGTGAAGCGGAGGGTGCGGGAGCCGTCGGCGGCGTGGTCCGTGCGGGCCGTGCCGGTGAGCTGGAGGGTGGTGCCGGTCGTCCAGTCGAGGAAGAGGAGCCCGGCGCGGGGGTCGGTGGCGAGGTTGCCGAGGGTCAGGAACATGGAGTTGCCGGGGTAGTCCCGCCAGGTGAGTTCGGTGGGGGACGTGACGTGGACGAAGCCGGGGTTGCCGCCCCGGTGGCTGGCGTCCGCGCCGTGCGCGTGGACGGTGGCGAGGAAGAAGGTGTCGGCGGCGGCGATGAGCGTGCGCTGCTCGTCGGTGAGTTCCGCCCCGTGCGTCGGAGTGGAGGGGCCGCCGGAGCGCCCGCCGGGCAGCAGCTCGCGCTTCTGGATGTACTTGGGGCAGTTCGAGAAGACCTGGTCGGCCTCGATGGCCAGGCCGCGCGGGGTCGGGCGGGCCCTGCCGTTCAGGCGCATGCGGCGGCGGGTGCGGGGGTCCAGGGCGATGGTGCCCACGGGGGTGCCCTCCTGGGCGAGGGCGGGCGCGAGGGGGTCGCCCTCGCCCGGGCTGCCCGCGACCGACATCTGGCGCGGCCCGGTGGCCCGCACGAACCCGGGTGCACCGGTGAGCAGCGAGGCCCAGACGGCGCCCGCCGGATCCGCCCCGCCGATCACCAGCATGGGCTGCAGTTCGAGGAAGGCGGCGGCGACGGGGCGGATCCCCGGGCCTATGGACCGGCCCACGTGGTCGGCCAGTTCCCGTACGCCGACGAGATCCTGGACGGCGCGTGAGCCGTGGTGGTACGGGGCGTGCGGGGTCATGTCACTCCTGCCGGGCCATGCGGGGAGCGCCCCGAAGGGGCGCGGGGAACTGCGCGACCGGCCACGAACGACCCGCGGACGGCATCGGGCCGCGGGGCCGGAGACTAGAAGAAGCCGCAGGTCGGCGCGTCCGGCACCGGAGCCTGCTCGGAGGCGCCCGCGCCAGAACCCGCGCCCGCGCCAGAGGCCGCGTAGATCTCCAGGCGTGTGCCGTCCGGGTCGTGGAAGAAGATCCCGCCGGACGCGGCGCCCTCGCCGTGCGGGACGACACCCTCGTAGGCGAACTCCACCCCGTACGCGCGCAAGGCGCTCTCGTGCGTGCGGACCTGGTCGATGGTGTCGACCTCGATCGCGAGGTGGTGCAGGCCCGCGTTCCTCGGGGCGAACGCAGCGTCCGCCTGCTGCCAGAGCGTGAGCGCCAGGGTGCCGTCCTGTCCGAGGAAGGCGAATCTGCGGCCCTCTTCCTTGCCCTCGCCGAGCACCTCGTAGCCGATGACGTCGCGGTAGAAGGCGAGCGAGCGCTCGATGTCCGTGACGTTCAGGCCGATGTGGCCGGTGCGCAGTGTGCTGGTCGCGGTCATGGCTCTCCCCTTTGTCGGCGGTGGCCCGCCCCACGCGGGTTAACCGTTAAAAGTGACGTTAGTGGTTAGACTGGGGAGCGTCAACCAGTCACGTACCCTTTACTGGTTACCCTCGAAGGGAGCCCCCATGGCCGCCGCACCCCGCGACCGCACCGACCCCCGCCCGCTCGTCGGGGAGCCGCTCTCCCTCGACCTGCTCAACACCCGGTGGATGGCGGACGGCGTACGCCAAGACCTGCTGACCGACGTCGGGGGCCTTGCCGTCTGGCTCGGCGCCAACGGGCTCGACGACCGGTTCGGCGCGGACGCGACGACGCTGGAACACGTGCTGCGGGCGCGCGACGCGATCGCCTCCGTCGTGGACGGAGGCGACATGGACGCCCCCCACGCCGCCGCCGGGATCGCCCGCGTCAACAAGGTCCTGGAGCACGGGCGGATCAGGGCGACCCTGTCCCCCCAAGGGCCGGGTGAGGAGCCGGAGTTCAAGGACGTGACGTGGGGCGCGGCCTGGCTCGCGGCGCGCGACTACCTGACGCTGCTCGCCACCGCGCCGGACCGCATCAGGCCCTGCGCCCACGAGGCGTGCGTCCTGCACTTCTTCGACACGTCACGCAACGGCACCCGGCGGTGGTGCTCCATGGCCGCCTGCGGGAACCGCGCGAAGGCCTCGCGCCATTACGCACGGGCCCGCGAGGCCTAGGCCCGCTGTTCGAGCGCTTGCAGCGTCCCCCCGGGCAGCCGGTCGTTGCCCCAGCTGCGCTCGATGTAGCCGATGATCCCGGCGATGTCCTCGGCGGGCACCCGCTCCGGTTCGCCGTGTTCGAGCGGGTCGGCGTGGAAGATGTAGAGCCGCGAGGCGAACTGGTCGAACGGCAGCGAGGCCTCGCCGAACCGCTCGCCGTTGCCCGCGGTGGAGACGACGACGCCGTCGCCCCAGTCCTGGCCGCTGTCGTTGTTCGGGTTGTAGAAGTACACCCGCATGACGTCCTGCGGGTCCGGCGCGACCCGCAGGATCGTGATCGCGTGCCAGCCGACGTAGCGGGCCGCGCTGTCGGTGACGGCGACGCCGGCCGGCTGCGGATGGATCAGCGGCTGCTCGCCGTTGTAGGACGGGTGGTAGTCGGCGTGGAACTGCCGCAGGAACGCGTCGAGGTCGACCAGGTTCCCGGTCGCGACATCGACGTTGATGTGGAACCCGCGGGCCGTCCACCAGCCGTGGAACTCGGGGTTGATCCACCGGTGCGGGTCCCCCGGCCGCTCGGCGCAGCGTCGCCCCATCTCGGCGTAGATCCGGTCCAGGTGGGGCACCACGAGCAGCGACACGGGGTCCAGGTCCATCGGCAGCGTGCTCGCGACGCCACCCGCGCTGTCCTTCGACGAGATCGGCTGCCCCTCGAAGTGCATGAGGACCTCGTCGTCGCGGGCCGCCCAGACCACCATCTGCAGCAGGTAGTCCGGGTCGTTGTAGGACCACATCGACAGCGCGCGGGCCGACTGGCAGGTGGGGTTGTCGCCCTGACCGACACCGAGCGGCTGCCCCAGCATCGAGAGCACCCCCGCGACCAGCCGCGCCCGCGGCTCCGGCTCCTCGCCGAAGACCGTCGTCAGCCGCTCCCGCGCGACCGGGGAAAGCACGAGGGCCAGCTGGCGCCAGAGCGCGGGCACCACCGGCGGCTCGTAGAGGATGCCGCGGTCGAGCAGCAGCGCGAGACCGTAGATGCTCTGCGCGGTCTGCGGGTGGATCGCCACGTCGATCAGCCGGTGCACCAACTGGCTGTAGCGCATCAGGCAGTTGCGGCCGGTGTCGGAGAGACCGAGCGCCTCGCCGACGAGGTAGTCGCTCTCGCGCAGGAGGAACCGGAGCAGTTCCGCGTGGTACGGCGACACCAGGCCGGTGTCGTGCATCGCCCGCGCGAACCCCGTCGCCTCGTACTGGAGGGCGCCGGCGTCCATCGCTTCAAGGCGGGAGCGGAAGACGTCGACGCCGGGGTCGTCCCGGCACGCCTCGGTGGTCCCGAACAGGCTCGTGATGAGCCGGTCGATGCCCTGTCCCGAGGACACGCCCAGAGCGACGTCCGGGTCGTTGCGGTAGACCGCGATCCGGGTGATCAGGGACTGCACCGGCTCCACCTGGATCGGACGCTGGCGCAGGATCCGCCAGATCTCGTCGACCAGATCGTCCAGGACACTGTCGTAACCGATCTCGTCGCCGAGCCGGCGGAACAGGTCCCGGACGAGCTGTGCGGTCCTGCCCTGCTGGGCCCGCTCCGCCTCGCCGGGCGCGCTGAACAGCAGCTCCAGGTTCTTCGCAAGGACCTGGGACAGGAACTGGCGGGCGTCCTCGGCGGTCACCGTCGGGTGCGCGAAGTCGCCGCGGGCGACCGCGAGCATGCGCAGCTCGCTGGCCGCCTCCATGACGACGGTGTCCGCGTCCGGGCTGTGCAGGCTCCCGCCGACCAGCGCCGGGACGAGGATCTCCGGTGACGCCCAGTCCGTCTCCAGGAAGAGCCCGGCTTCCTCAAGGGCCTGCGCCCTTGCCTGGACCGCCGCGGCGCCGCCCGGCTGCGTGAGCACCCGCCGCAAGGCTTCCAGGACCCGCCGCAGCTTCGTGTGCTTGCCGAACTCGCGGGTTTCGGCCATGGCCTGGATGGCGTCGTCGAGCGAGGCCACGCGCTTGTCCAGCGTCGTGGCCCCGCCGTTGACGTCGACGGTCGGTTTCAAAGGGGTTCCCTCGGGTTGGCCTCCTGCGTCCACGGTGTCGTCAGACGTAGAAGTCGAGCTCTTCCTGCCTCTTCAGCAGGTCACGCATCCGGTACGGGTCTTCACCGAAGAAGTACAGCAGACCCCAGTGGGTGCCGAACGCGGTCCTCTTGGTGACGGTCTCCTCGAGCGGTGTGGAGAGGTCGTGCGACTCGTAGTAGTCGTCGTCCTCGGTCTCCTCCGGGATTTCCAGTTCGCTGACCACGCGGCGGCGCGGGTAGACGCCGAAGCACCCCGCGACCCCGGACGCGTCGACGACCTCGCGCGGGAAGAAGGCGTCGATCTCCTCCTCGGTCGTCTTCGGGTCGAAGGCCAGGACCAGCCCCTGGTAGGCATTGAAACCGTACGCCCGCTCAAGCAGCTCGAACACCTTGAAGCCCGGCGGCCGGTAGGCGACCTCGCCGAAGTACATCTCGCCGTCGCTGGTGACGAAGTACTCCGGGTGCACGAAGCCGAACTCGATGTCGAACGTCTTGATGAGCTTCTCGATCTGCGCCGTGATCTGCGGTCGGTACCGCTCAAGTTCCGGCGTCGCCGGCACGAACACCGAATATCCCAGCGTGACGTACTCGGAGATGTTGAGGAACTTGATCTTGCCGTTGTGCACCCACGCCTCGACCGCGAACTCCCAGCCGTCGAGGTGGGATTCCATGAGGACCGGGAACTCCTCGTCCGGAATCGTGTCGACCTCGTCGGGGGTGCGGATGACGCGGTGCCCGAGGCATCCCGCCTTGTCGAACGCCTTGAGGTGGATCGGGTCGTTCGGGTCGCCGTCCAGCTTGAGCAGGGTCTGGTTGACGCGCTTGAGGAAGCGGGTCACGTCGTCCCGGTCGTGGGCCTCCTCGAAGATTCCGACCCGGATGCCGCCCAGTTGTGCGCGGCGCTTCATCAGCGCCTTGTCCCGCAGCAGCATGGCCTGACCGTACAGACGCGGATTGTCGAGGAGTACGGAGTTGATCGCCCCCGCCCATTCGACCGTTTCCTCGTAGAGGGGGATCGCGACGTCCACGCCCTCCTTCTTCAGCGTCTCGGCGATCTCCATGGAACGGTCGTTGAGCCGTTCGAAATTCCACGGCACGAAGGGGATGTCGTGCTCGACGCAGTATTCCTCGGCCCACTCCGGCGCCACGACCACGTATCTCCGGTCGAACCGGTCCAGGGCTTCCACCGCGTTGAGACTCCAGCCAAGAAGAGCCACATAGCCTTTGTCGGGGTTCCTGATGGCCGGTTCGCCCTGTGTCATAGACGTTTTCTCCTTCGGCGCGTGCGCTCATCGAGGGTGTGGCTGGCAACCGTGCCCGCCCAACTGGGACGCAAACACCGCCCGCCGGTGCGCGGGCACTCGGGCGCCCACGTCGCCGCGGGAACGCCGCCCGCCCCGGCGAGGAAAATCACCCGCTATGTCGCCGATGACGTATGGCGGGATTGCGTCACGCGGCGATCGAAGCCCGACAACTCTCCCCAAACAGCAGTCACTTACGTAAAGCTGAGCGGTCATCCGGTTCCGGATTCCGGACCTTTTCGACCTTTACGTACAGGGATGCTGATGCACAGATCCAGTGCTAGACGCACGACCCGCCTCGCGATAGCCGTCGGTCTGACCGCCGCGCTCTCCGCCGCCGGGCCCATACCCATGGCCCTCGCGGCCGACGGCGACCCCGGGGGTCGGACCACCCCCAAGTCCGCCGACAACAAACTGGGTTCGGCCGACGCCGACCTCCTCGCCGAGGCCCAGGCCGACGGCGAGAAGACCGTCACGATGATGGTCGCCACCGCGCCGGGCGCCACCGAGCAGGTCGCGGACCAGCTCGACGCCGTCAAGGGCGGTTCGGTCGGCCGGACGTACGACAAGCTCGGCTACGTACGCGCCACCGTGCCCACCGCGAAAGCCGAGGCCGCCATCGAGGCCGCCGGGAAGCTGTCGTCCGTGCAGGGCATCGACCTGCGGCACGAGATCGAGCTCGACGACCCGACGCCCGCTGCCGACCGGGCCAAGGGCGCGAAGAAGGCGGCCGAGGGGACGTACGCCGGGCCCGGCAAGGACACCCCGGCGAAGAACCCGTACAACCCGTCCTTCGAGACGGGCGCCGTCGACTTCGTGAAGAAGCACCCGAAGGCGGACGGCCGAGGCACCACCATCGGCATCCTCGACTCCGGCATCGACCTGGGTCACCCCGCGCTCAAGAAGACCTCCACGGGCGAGCGGAAGATCACCGACTGGGTGACCGCGACCGACCCGATCGTGGACGCGGACGCCACCTGGCGCCGGATGACCAACCCCGTCACCGGACCCGTCTTCACCTGGGACGGCGAGACGTGGAAGGCCCCCGCGGGCTCCTTCCAGGTCAACCGGTTCCGCGAGTCGGCCACCACCGGCGGCGACGCCAAGGGCGACATCAACCGTGACGGCGACACCACCGACAGCTGGGGCGTGCTCTACGACCCGGCCGCCGGCACTGTTCGCGTGGACCTGAACGACAACAACGACTTCACCGACGACGAGACGATGAAGCCGTACAAGGACGACCACCAGGTCGCCTACTTCGGCAAGGACGACCCGGCGACCGACGTCGTCGAGCGCGTCCCGTTCGTCGTCGAGATCCGCAAGGACGTGCCGACCGACCCGTACGGCGGCGACTGGGTCGGCAAGAAGGCCGACTTCGTCAACATCGGCGTCATCGAGTCCGAGCACGGCACGCACGTCGCGGGCATCACCGCGGCCAACGGCCTGTTCGGCGGCAAGATGAACGGCGCCGCCCCCGGCGCCAAGCTGGTCTCCTCGCGTGCCTGCACCTGGACCGGCGGCTGCACGAACGTCGCGCTCACCGAGGGCATGATCGACCTCGTGACGAAGCGCGGCGTCGACATCGTGAACATGTCGATCGGCGGCCTCCCGGCGCTGAACGACGGCAACAACGCGCGTGCCGTGCTCTACGGCCGCCTCATCGACGAGTACGGCGTCCAGCTGGTGATCTCCGCGGGCAACTCGGGCCCCGGCGCGAACACCATCGGCGACCCCGGCCTCGCGGACAAGGTCATCTCGGTCGGCGCCGCCATCTCCAAGGAGACCTGGGCCGCCAACTACGGCTCCGCCGTGGAGAAGAAGTACGCGATGATGCCCTTCTCCTCGCGCGGCCCGCGTGAGGACGGCGGCTTCGCGCCGATCATCTCCGCGCCGGGCTCGGCCATCAACACCACGCAGACCTGGCTGCCGGGCGCCCCGGTCGCCGAGGCGGGCTACCAACTGCCCGCCGGTTACTCGATGTTGCAGGGCACGTCGATGGCGTCCCCGCAGGCCGCCGGCGCTTCCGCGCTGCTGCTCTCCGCCGCGAAGCGGGAGAAGGTCGACCTCACCCCGGCGAAGCTGCGCACGGCGCTGACCTCGACCGCGAGCCACATCAGCGGTGAGCAGGCGTACGCGCAGGGCACCGGCCTGATCGACGTCGTGGACGCCTGGAACGCCATCGAGGACGACGCGAAGGCGCACACGTACACGGTGAAGGCCCCGGTCGACACCGCCCTTGAGCAGGAGCTGAAGAAGCCCGGCACCGGCATCTACGACCGCGAGGGCGGCCTGAAGACCGGCCAGAAGCGGACGTACGACGTCACGATCACCCGTACCTCGGGCCCGGACCGCGGCATCCGCCACGAGCTGGACCTGGTCAACAACCACGAGCACACCTTCAAGCTGCTCGGCAAGGGCGCGGTGACGCTGCCCCTGAACAAGCCGGTCACGGTCAAGGTGCAGGCGAAGGCCAAGTCTGCCGGGCTGCACAGCGCGATCCTGACGGTCGACGACGAGCGCACCGAGGGCATCGACCAGCAGATCATGTCCACGGTCGTCGTCTCGGCGCCGCTCGCCAAGCCCGCGTACACGTTCTCGGCGTCCGACGCGGTGCAGCGCAACAGCACCACGTCGTACTTCGTGACGGTGCCGAAGGGCGCCAAGTCCCTTGAGATGGCGCTCGGCGGCCTGAAGGACAAGAGCCAGACGCGGTTCATCGCGGTGCACCCGTACGGCGTGCCGCTCGACTCGACGTCGTCGCTCGTCTGCTACGCGAACTACGAGAACCCGGCCAACACCTGCCGCCCCGACCTGCGTTCGTACCCGGAGCCGCAGCCGGGCGTCTGGGAGATCGAGGTCGAGTCGCGCAGGACGTCCCCGCTCCTCGACAACCCGTACAAGCTGGACGTCTCCGCGCTGGGTGTCGCCTTCGACCCCGCCGTGCAGACGGTGCCGGAGGCGAAGGTCGGCACTCCGGCCCCCGTCTCCTGGAAGGTCACCAACAACTTCGCCGCCGTTGACGGCAAGTTGAAGGGCGGCCCGCTCGGCTCCGCGAAGGCGGCGAAGCCGACGATCAAGCAGGGCGAGACGCAGAAGACGACCGTGGTCGTGCCCGAGGGCGCGCAGCGGCTCGACGTCGCCATCGGCTCGACGGCGGACACCGCGGCCGACCTCGACCTGTCGGTCCTGAAGGACGGCGCGGTCGTGGGTTCGTCGGCGGACGGCGACTCGGAGGAGTCGGTCAGCCTGACCAAGCCCGCCGCGGGCACGTACGAGATCCAGGTGGCGGGCTACTCCGTCCCGTCCGGCGCCACGGCGTACGACTACCGTGACGTCTTCTTCTCGGCCGCGCTCGGCTCGGTGAAGGTCGACGAGTCGGCGCCGGTGAAGCTGGCGAACGGCGCTTCGGCCCAGGTCACCGCTCAGGTCGCGGCGGACGCTCCGGCGGCCGACGGCCGCCAGCTGTTCGGCGAGGTGTCCCTCCTGAACGGCCGGGGCACGGTGGCCGGCACGGGCAGCGTGCTCATCGAGAAGGTCGTTTCTTAGGCCGCCTCTTAGGCCGTCGCGGCCGTCTCCGGGGTCGGGGTGGTGGGGGTAGTCAGTCCCCCACCACCTCGACCCCGACCTCGTGCACCGCGTTACGCGCCCCCGCGAGCGGCTGTACGCGCCCGGCAAGATCCCTCGCCCGGCAGCGGATCCGATGCGGCCCCGGCGCCAACTCCCGGGTCAGGGTGAAGCGTTGCCACGTCGGGCCCGCGCCCGGCGGGTCCACCACGGCCGCCTCCCAAGGGCCCCCGTCGACCGAGATCCCGACCGCCACGACCTCCGTCGCACTCCACGCCCGGCCGCTCAACTCCACGTTCCCCGCGGCGAGTTCCTCCCCATCGCCCGGCGTGAACCACTTGCTGCTGACGTCCACCTCCCGCACCGGACTGAGGGACGTCTCCCCCGGCAGGACGCGGTTGTAGAACTGCGTGGTGAACACGTTGTCCGCCCTGCGGTCCGCGAGGACGACCCGGGTCAGCCACTTCACCGAGTTCGTGCCGAACATCCGCGGCACCACCGCGCGCAGGGGAAACCCGTGCTGGGCACGGAGCGGCTCCCCGTTCATCCGGTGCGCGAGGAAGACATCACGGCGGGCCACGTCCAGGGGCAGGTCCTTGACGTACGTGAGGCCGTCCTGCCCGTGGAACGACCCCGTGTCCGCGCCCTCGAACCAGACGTGCCGTGCGGCCGCGCGCGGCGCCGCCCGGTCAAGGAGCGCGGCGAGCGGCACCCCGGCCCACTCCACCTGCGCCACCGCCCGCGTCGGCACGTCCGGCGCGAAGGGGCTCCCGAAGCACTCGTGGAAGGCGGGCAGCCGGTGCGTGCCGAGCGCGAGCAGGGCGTCCATGTCCAGGCGCAGCGGACGCTCGACGAGGCCTTCCACCACCAGGGTCCAGTCGGTGACGTCGAGGTCCGGCACGCCCATGTGCTTGCGGACGAAGACGTCGTCCAGCGGGGTGAAGTCAGGCTCGGACGCGGGCACTTGGGTCATCATGTAGTAACCATAAGGCCCTAGTGACCCTTACGCCCAGCGCATTTCCGCACTCAGCAGGCCATCCCCGCCCCCTTCTCCGCCCCCTTCCCCTTGTCCCTGTCCTTGTCCCTGTCCCTGTCCTTGCCCTTGTCCTGTCGCAGCTCCCGCTCGATGAACGCCCGGTCCCTGGCGACGCCCGCCTCACTGTTGGACCAGAGGTCCGGTGACGCCTCCCCCTTCGGGATGCCGATCAAGGTCCGGTCGCCGGGGCGAAGGCGCGGGTCCACGTCCACATCCATCACGAACGTGACCTGCTCGGCCCCGTGGCTCGGCTTGTAGTAGCGGGTCACGTCCAGGACGATCCGCTCCTGGACGCCGCCGGGCACCGACTCGACCCGGTTCACCGTGCCCTCCACGATGAGCCGGGCGCAGGGCACGTAGGCCCCGGACTTCCGGTCCCCGGCCCCCGGCGCCGCCCCCTTCGCCGCGTCGGAGTCGGCGGAGCTCTGGCTGACCCCGCCCCCGCCCTCCATCGCGAGCCAGGCGGCCCCGCCCACCAGCGAGACGGCCGCCGCGGCCGCGGCGAGGCCGAGCGCCAGGGTCACGCGCCGCCGCCGGGCTCCGGCGGGGCGTAGGCCGGTCCGCCGGTCCGGTACGGGCTTCGGCTTCGGCTTCGGCTTCGGCACTGGCTTCGGCTTCGGCACCGCTGCCGGTCCGGGCTCCGGAGCCGCGAGCGCCCGGCCGACCACCCCGATGTGCTCCCGCAGCAGTGCGACATCCGCCACAGCCTCGGCGTGCTCCGCCGCGAGCTCCGGGTCCGCCCCCGGGCCACCGGGCACGGAATCGTCCGTGAGGGCCAGCATCAGCGCGTCGTACTCGTCCTTGGCCACCCTCACACCACCTCACCCTCGTGCAGCCGCGTCCGCAGGACCCGTACCGCCGTATGCAGCCTGCTCTTGACCGTGCCCTCCGGAATGCCCAGTTCGTCCGCTATCGCCCGTACCGGCAGATCGGCGTAGAAACGCAGCACGACGACCTGCCGCTGGGTGTCGGGCAGCGCCTCCAGGCCCTGGGTCACGGCCATCGAGAGCGCCCGCGACTCCGCCCCGTCCTCGTCCGTCGTCTCCCGCCACAGCACGGCGAGCCGCTCCCCGAGCCGCTCCTGCCGTCGGCGCGCCCGATGCCAGTCCATGGCGAGATTCGAGGCGACGACCGCCGCCCACGCGGACACGTCACGAGGCGCCTCGCGCCCGTCCGCCGCCCGCTCCAGGAGCTTGAGCCTGACCTGCTGGACGCCGTCGGGCAGATCGGCGTGCGGCACTCCGCCGAGCGCGAGCACCGCCCGCACCCGGTCCTCCTGGGCCGCATCGAGCGGATCGGACCGTTCCTCATGGTCCCGCCGGTCCCGTCGCGTTATTCCGCGCAGCAAGACACCCCTCCCGTCCCCACGTTTCCCCTAGGACGCGGGGCGGCCGGAAACGTTCGGCCGGGGACGACGGGAATGTGACATCCCGTACTCCGGACAATGGATTGGACAAGGCGGCCGTGGACAGACGCATGATGGAACGCACAGGCCAATGCCTATGCCCATGCACATACGGAGGAAGTTCCTGTGAAGGTCGGAATCGTCGGAGCCACCGGTCAGGTCGGCACGGTCATGCGCAAGATCCTCGTCGAGCGGGACTTCCCGGTGGACGAGCTGCGCCTGTTCGCCTCGGCCCGCTCGGCCGGCTCGAAGCTCGACGGTGTGACGGTCGAGGACGCCTCCACGGCCGACTACAGCGGCCTCGACATCGTCCTGTTCTCCGCGGGCGGCGCCACCTCGAAGGCGCTGGCCGAGAAGGTCGCCTCGCAGGGCCCCGTCGTGATCGACAACTCCTCCGCCTGGCGGATGGACCCCGAGGTCCCCCTCGTCGTCTCCGAGGTCAACCCGCACGCGATCGCGAACCGCCCCAAGGGCATCATCGCCAACCCGAACTGCACGACGATGGCCGCCATGCCGGTCCTGAAGCCGCTGCACAAGGAGGCCGGGCTCACCGCGCTCGTCGTGGCGACGTACCAGGCCGTGTCCGGTTCGGGCCTCGCCGGTGTCGACGAGCTCTTCGAGCAGGTCAAGAAGGTCGGCGACGACGCGCCGAAGCTGACGCACGACGGTTCGGCCACGGAGTTCCCCGCGCCGAACAAGTACGTCGCGCCGATCGCGTACAACGTCCTGCCGCTCGCGGGCTCCATCGTCGACGACGGTCTGAACGAGACCGACGAGGAGCAGAAGCTCCGCAACGAATCGCGCAAGATCCTGGAGATCCCGGGCCTCAAGGTCTCCGGCACCTGCGTCCGCGTGCCGGTCTTCACCGGTCACTCCCTCCAGGTCAACGCCCGCTTCGAGCGTCCGCTGAGCGCCGAGCGCGCCACCGAGCTCCTCGCGTCGGCCGAGGGCGTCATCCTCACCGACGTCCCGACCCCGCAGGTCGCGGCGGGCAAGGACGAGGCCTTCGTGGGCCGCATCCGCAACGACGAGACGGTGGAGAACGGCCTGGCCTTCTTCATCTCCGACGACAACCTCCGCAAGGGCGCCGCGCTGAACGCGGTGCAGATCGCGGAGCTGGTGGCGGCCGAGCTCAAGGGCTGACGCTCTTCTCATACGTACGCCGATGGGGGCGGTCCCGGTTATTCGGTGGCCGCCCCTTTCGCAAGCCCGGTGACGAGCAGGGCGAGCGCCGCGAGGCCGCTGCCGACGCCGCCTCACGGGCGCGCGGCGCGGCGGCCAGGATCCACTGCTGGGTGGAGACGGAGACCCCGCCGTAGGCCAGGCCCCACGCGACGAGAAGCGCCACGGACGCCAGGAGCGAGCCGCCCGCAGGCCCGAGCAGCAGGACCACGGCGGCCAGGCTCGCGGAGATGGCGAGCAGCGCCCGGCGCGGGTCGCGGGCCGCGAGCGCGCCGCCCGTGAAGTTGCCGACGATGCCCGCGACCCCGTACACGAGGAGCAGCCCGCTGATCAGCCCGGCGCCCAGGCCGGGCACCCGCTCCAGGACGGGGCGTACGTAGGTGTACGCGGCGAAGTGCCCGGTCACCAGGGAAAGCACCACCAGGAGCCCGGCCCGCAGCCGCGCGTTCCGCAGCAGCCCGGGGAACGCGCCGAGCCGCAGCGCCGCCGACGCCGGCAGCGGCGGGAGCACCGCCGCGAGCAGCCCGGCGACCGCGAGCGCGAACGCCCCCATCACCGCGAACGCCCAGCGCCAGCCCGCCAGTTCACCGAGGAACGTACCTGCGTGGACACCGAGCACGGACGCCACCGCGATGCGATCGCCCAGCCGTGGCTAAGGGCGGCGGACCTCGAAGTGGAAGCAGCCGTACTCGACGGCCCTGACGTGCACGAGGGCGACCTCCGGGTCGGCGAAGGCCTCCGCGAAGGCGGCGTCGAAGCCTTCCGTGGCCGGGGCCGGGATCTCAAGGAGGCGGCCCCCGACGATGCGGCCCTCGGCGCTGTAGCGGCGCAGGGTGCGCAGGGATCCGGGCCGGGCGAAGGGGTACTGCCCGCCGCTGGGCGCCGGGCCCTCGCAGTCGTCCGCGTGGATGAAGACGGGTCCCTGCTCGTCATAGGCACCGGGGGTGGCACCGGTCTGCTCGGCCCAGCGGCGCAGGGGCGCGTACGAGACGAGGGCGACGCGTTCGCCGGGGGCGACGGGGCGCAGACAGCAGCGGAGGGGGTCGCCTCCCTCCTCGTCCACGTAGGGCAGGCAGGGGCGTCCGGCGTCGTCGGTGTCGCGGAGCTGCTTGAGGGCGACGGGGTCGATCGGGAGAGGGGTGTAGGTCGTTGCGGTCATGGATCGAGGGTCGCGCGTGGGGGTGGGCGGGGGCTGGCGGATTCCGGACGTCGCTCTCCTCGGGTTCTTGAACAGCGGGCCGGTTCTTGAAGAGCGGGGAGGAGGCGCGGAGGAGGCCGGGAGGGCCCGCACGACCGGCTGGTCGGTGCCCGCCGCCGCACCCGCTGCTACCAATCCCCCCGCATACGCCGATACCCCTCCCCCAACCCCGCCAGCTCCTCCCCCGTCAAGACGTCCTCCACCCGCGCGAATCCCTCCGGAGCCCGCTCAGCCACGGTCCGCAGCACCTCGTCCACCGGCATCGCGCGATTCGCAAGGGCCACGACATTGGCGGCACCCCACCGCGCCGCCTCATAGGCCCGCAGCCCGGCCACCCGGTCCGCCCCGGCAAGGGCCACGCACCGCGCGAGCACCCGTGCGTCGAGCACCGCCTCCGAGCCGCCGCTCGACCCCACGGGGTACATCGGATGCGCCGCGTCGCCAAGCAGCGTCACGGGTCCGCGCCCCCACCACGGCAGCGGGTCCCTGTCCACCATCGGGTACTCCAGGATCCGGCTCGTGGACCCGGTCGCGGCGAGCAGCGCGGGCACGTCCAGGTCCCCGATCCGCCACCCGGAGAAGTGCGGCAGGACGTCGGAGAGGCGTCCCGCGCGGTTCCAGTCCACCGGGCCCGGCGACCCGTGGTGATGGACCGGGTAGCGCACCTCCGCCACCCAGTTGAGCAGCGCGCGCCCCCGCGTCTCCGCCTCCCGCGAGATCGGGTAGACGACGAGCTTGGCGGTCGCGTTGCTGCCCGCGAAGGCCATCGTCCGGCCGCCGAGCACCGGGTCCCACTCGGTGATGCCCCGCCACATCCGGATGCCGTTCCACAGCGGCGGCCCCTCGCCGGGATGCAGCCGGGCCCGGACCGCCGAGTACAGGCCGTCGGCGCCGATCAGGGCCCGCACCGGCACCGCGAACTCCCGCCCGCGCCGCACGTCCCGCAGGGTCACCCGCAGCGCCCCCGACCCCTCCGGCTCGGCGTACCGCACGAACGCCGTACCGGTCTGGACGGCGTTCTCGCCGATACGGTCGCGGACGGCGTCGAGGAGGATGAGCTGCAGGGCGCCGCGGTGCAGGGAGTACTGCGGGTAGTGGTGGCCGCGCGCGAGCCCCAGCGGCTCGCCCCAGATGTAGTTGCCGTGCCGGTCGAAGTGGATCGTCTCGGCGGTCGGCACGGCCGTGGCGGCCAGCTCGGCGCCGAGGCCGAGCTCCGTCAACTCCCGCACCGCGTGCGGCAGAAGGTTGATGCCGACCCCGACGGGCCGCAGCGCGTCCACCGCGTCGATGACCCGTACCCCGATGCCCGCCGCATGCAGGCTGAGCGCGGTGGTGAGCCCGCCGATCCCGGCTCCCGCGACGAGCACGTCGATCATGCGGCGCACCCCGCGCCACGTAATCGGGGTAATCGGGGTAATCGCGACAGGCGCGGCAGCCGTCGAAGATCCATGAACGCTCCCCCCGGGGCGTGTGTCGACGCGCGGATGCTAGCGGCACGGCAGCCCGCGAACAATGCCGCGTGACGGCCTGCGGACAATGCCCCGGCACGCCCGCTGATCCACGTGGAAGGATGGCTGGAAACGTCACAAGTCGTACCTGAGGAGATGACCGCGTGCCCGGCACCAATCTGACCCGCGAAGAGGCGCAGCAGCGGGCGAAGCTGCTCGCCGTTGACGCGTACGAGATCGATCTCGACCTCTCCGGCGCGCAAGAGGGCGGCACCTACCGCTCGGTGACCACCGTGCGTTTCGACTCCGCGGAGGCGAACGCCGAGACCTTCATCGACCTGGTGGCCCCGGCGGTCCACGAGGTCGTCCTGAACGGCCACGCGCTGGACGTCGCCGCCGTCTTCCGTGACTCGCGCATCGCGCTGAGCCACCTGGAGGCGGGGCCGAACGAGCTGAAGGTGGTCGCCGACTGCGACTACACCAATACGGGTGAGGGTCTGCACCGGTTCGTCGACCCGGTCGACCAACAGGCCTATCTCTACACGCAGTTCGAGGTTCCCGACGCGCGCCGGGTCTTCGCCTCGTTCGAGCAGCCCGACCTGAAGGCAACGTTCCAGTTCACCGTGAAGGCGCCGTCGGGCTGGACGGTCATCTCGAATTCGCCGACCCCGGAGCCCAGCGGTGACGTCTGGGTCTTCGAGCCTACGCCGCGCATGTCGACGTACATCACGGCGCTCATCGTCGGTCCGTATCACTCGGTCCACAGCTCATACGAGGGTCCTGGCGGCCAATCGGTTCCGCTCGGCATCTACTGCCGGCCGTCGCTCGCGGAGTTCCTCGACTCGGACGCGATCTTCGAGGTCACTCGGCAGGGCTTCGCGTGGTTCCAGGAGAAATTCGACTACGCGTACCCCTTCGCCAAGTACGACCAGCTCTTCGTGCCTGAGTTCAACGCGGGCGCGATGGAGAACGCGGGCGCGGTGACCATCCGCGACCAGTACGTGTTCCGTTCGAAGGTGACGGACGCGGCGTACGAGACGCGCGCGGAAACCATCCTCCACGAGCTGGCCCACATGTGGTTCGGCGACCTGGTGACGATGGAGTGGTGGAACGACCTCTGGCTGAACGAGTCGTTCGCCACGTACACGTCCATCGCCTGCCAGGCGTACGCGGAGAACTCGCGCTGGCCGCACTCCTGGACGACGTTCGCCAACTCCATGAAGACGTGGGCGTACCGCCAGGACCAGCTGCCCTCCACGCACCCGATCATGGCGGACATCCGCGACCTCGACGACGTGCTGGTCAACTTCGACGGCATCACGTACGCCAAGGGCGCGAGCGTCCTCAAGCAGCTGGTCGCCTACGTCGGCATGGACGAGTTCTTCCGGGGCGTGCAGGCGTACTTCAAGGCGCACGCGTTCGGCAACACGCGCCTGTCCGATCTGCTCGGCGCCCTTGAGGAGACCAGCGGGCGCGACCTGAAGACCTGGTCGAAGAAGTGGCTGGAAACGGCCGGCATCAACGTCCTGCGTCCGGTGGTCGACGTCGACACCTCCGGCAGGATCACGTCGTTCGCGGTGAAGCAGGAGGCCCCGGCGCTCCCGGCCGGCGCACAGGGTGAACCGACGCTGCGCCCGCACCGGATCGCGATCGGCCTCTACGACCTCGACGAGGAGAGCGGCAAGCTGCTGCGCACGGACCGCGTCGAGCTGGACGTGGACGGCGAACTGACGGCGGTGGACGCGCTGGTGGGCCGCGAGCGCCCGGACGTGATCCTCCTGAACGACGACGACCTCTCGTACGCGAAGGTGCGCATGGACACGGAGTCCCTGGCCTTCGTGACGGAGCACATCGGTGACTTCGAGGCGTCGCTGCCGCGGGCGCTGTCGTGGGCGTCGGCGTGGGACATGACGCGGGACGCGGAACTCCCCACGCGGGAGTACCTCTCCCTCGTCCTGTCCGGCATCGCCAAGGAGTCGGACATCGGGGTCGTCCAGTCCCTGCACCGTCAGGTCAAGCTGGCCCTCGAGCTGTACGCGGCTCCCGCCGGGCGTGACGAGGCGCTCGCCCGCTGGACCGAGGCGACGCTCGCGCACCTCCGCTCGGCGGAGCCGGGCAGCGACCACCAGCTGGCGTGGGCACGGGCGTTCGCCGCGACGGCGCGCACGGAGGACCAGCTGACCCTGATCGAGGAACTGGTCTCCGGCAAGCAGTCGGTCGAGGGCCTCGCGGTGGACACGGAGCTGCGCTGGGCCTTCGTGCACCGGCTCGCGGCGACGGGCCGGCTCGACGAGGCCGGGATCACGGCGGAGCTCGACCGCGACAAGACGGCCGCGGGCGAGCGGCACGCGGCATCGGCGCGGGCGGCGCGGCCCACTGCGGAGGCCAAGGCGGAGGCGTGGGCGTCGGTCGTGGAGTCCGACAAGCTCCCGAACGCGATCCAGGAGTCCGTCATCGGCGGCTTCGTCCAGACGGACCAGCGGGAACTTCTCGCGCCGTACGCGGAGAAGTTCTTCTCGGCGGTGAAGGGGGCGTGGGACTCCCGTTCGCACGAGATGGCGCAGCAGATCGCGGTGGGCCTGTACCCCTCGCTCCAGATCTCCCAGGCCACCCTGGACGCCACGGACGCCTGGCTGTCCTCGGCGTCCCCGTCAGCGGCCCTCCGCCGCCTGATCACGGAGTCCCGCGCAGGCGTGGAACGAGCGCTGCGGGCCCAGGCGGCGGACGCGTAGGCCTCCCGGGGGGGGGGGGGGGGGGGGTGGGGGGGGGGGGGGGGGGGGGCGCCCCCCCCCCCCCCCCCCCCCCCCCCCCCCCCCACCGCCG